>NZ_JANIFC010000014.1:0-187229 GCF_024518615.1 Mesorhizobium sp. SEMIA396 | reverse complement strand
CAGCCCCACAGATTGCGCTTTATCCGGGCATGCCGGCGTCAGTCATGATCGTCACCGAGGAACGCACCGCGCTCGACTATGTGCTAGGTCCGTTGGTTGTGTCGTTCCACTCCGCCTTTCGCCAGAAATAATAGGAGTTCGCGCCTATTCTTCGCGCTGGCCAACTGGTGAACCGCCGCGTCGAAGCCTCTGCGAGCATCGCTTCGAAGGCGCTTCAGGTCCTCTTGTTGGTGGTCGGCCTCGGGCGCACAACTTCCAAATCAATCTTGTTTGGCAGGTCTGGCCCTGCACTCTTGATAGCGGTGGTCATTCGGTGAGCAGGCGGGATGATGACCATCCGGACGTGTCGTTCAGGCCAGAGCGGCTTCCCGAAAATCAGAAAAAAGACAGCTATCAGGATGATGACCAATCCCGCTGCAAACGCGTTCGCGATGATCTCACCAGGATGCATGCGCTCTCCATGAATGAGTACCCGCCACGCCAAGCGAGCCGTGGCGGGTAATCAACCAACCGACGATGAAGACAATGATCGACGGTCACATTTCCAAATGTGGAAAAGGCTCCGTTGTTTCATGGGTCAGACCTTTGCGCTTCCATGTTGGGCTTTAGTCGGATCCGAGCAAGAAGGTGGTAGCAGTGCCAGCGCGAAGGCCCGTCACTGACCAGCAATGACGGGACCTGCCCCGTCGGGACACTTGGCCCGGGGTCGCAAGCGAAGCTACGAACGATCTTAAGAGGCATTCCCACTGACACCGTCAGCAATCCCCCCGACATGAGGATGATGCCTGCTTGCCGCTGGTTCTCCAGAAGGGTCTTGGCAAGTGCCTCAACTCTGGGGCGCGCGCCCTGATAACCGGGCACGCCGTTCGACGGCACCTACTTGCTACCCGTGCGGCCATTTCAATCGAGGATGCCGGCCGTTCGCAAATTCGCGAGGAGTCTGGCAGGGGCATCATTGCAGCTGATAGAAGACTGCTCGGCCATGCTCAGCGAGCACCAGGCCGCTATTTCGGCAACCAAGGCCTCGCCTCCGTCAATGGACGCCGAAACAAGGTGTCCGTCGTTGCCCATGGCAATTGCAACAGTGCCGTCCGCGCCATATCCGATCGCCGCAATTCTTTGAAATCGCCGGTCGCCGTCGACACGGACGTCGAACAGCACCGAGCCGGCGGTCTTTTCCGCCGCGTCTTCCACGCGATCGGAAAACGGGCGATTCATACTGCCTAGATTTGACAGCGACTGTTCAAACAAGACGAGTTCCACGTACTGCGCATTCATGAAGCGACTATGAGCGCGCGGGAGCAGCCGGCAATCCTGCCGTCGCCATTTCACACAGGAAACCTAAGTTGGGAGGGCAATCGGATTTGACACAGGGCATGTCCTCACCCGAGTTCGTGTCTCCCGAACGTCGCTCCTTGAGTTGAAGGTTGCAACGGCATCGTCGAGGGCCGTGACTATGCCGATGTTCGTCCCTGATTTTCCGTGCCGCACCCGATGAACTATCTCGGATAGCTGGGCGCGATCGGTCGATACGCCAAGCCATTCGCGGGCGTTGCACCGGCCGGCCCCCGGGGTGGCACTCCCAGTGAGGAGGACCCAACCGCCCTCCGCACGAGCGGCAGAAGCGGCCGCTGGTCGAAGATTTCACCAAGAGTTTTGCTGGAGCCTTGCTTTCGCATCGTCAACAAGGACGAAGGCGAGCGCCAAAGTGCAGCCTTTCGGAACTTGGTGGCAGAGACCGGAAGCTTTTATGTAGCTTCGAAGTCTAAATTTAAGCAGTTCGTTCTAGGTTGACCGGTGGGCTTGTTGTCAAGGAAACGCAATTGGGTGGATCGGGCAGAGCAATTTTCAATTTCGAAGGCGCAAGAAAGGCAGTTTTTTCAACGGCCAACTTGCCGGCGGCAATTGCGGTCGCCGTGCTTGTGATTTGCGCGATTCTTGCCGACTTGCAGAACACGAAAGTCTCCGATCAGCTCGCGCGCGCCGAAGTCCAAGCCAAGGTCAATATCATCCGGGCCAAGCTCGAAGGCAATGTAAACGGTAACCTCCAACTCGTTCAGGGCCTGGTCTCGACTGTGGTTACGGAGCCGTATATGGGGCAGCAGAGATTTGCCTCCCTTGCCAGCAACCTGTTCCAACAGAAATCGCAGCTGCGCAACATCGCCGGTGCTCCCGATCTCGTCATCTCACTGATGTATCCCATGGAAGGCAACCAGAAGGCGATCGGGCTCGATTACCGAAAGAGCGAGGCGCAACGAACGGCCGCGCTTCGCGCGCGCGACCTTGGCATTCTTGTGCTGGCAGGTCCCGTCGATCTGGCCCAGGGAGGGCGGGGCTTTGTCGGCCGCATTCCCGTCTTTGTGCCGACGGCGGGCGGCGGCAGCCGCTTCTGGGGCATCATCTCGGCCGTCATCGATGTCCACCAGCTCTACGCGGCAAGTGGCCTGAATGACCCCGGGCTAGACATCGACGTCGCGCTGACGGGGACCGACGGGCTGGGCGGGGGCGGCAAACGTTTCTTCGGGGGAGACACTGTCCTCGCCGGCAAGCCAGTGTCGGCAGATGTGCAACTGCCTTCGGGCTCCTGGGTGATTTCAGCCATACCGAAGGGGGGCTGGCCAGCCACTCCAAAGAATGCCTGGATTTTGCGGGGGCTCATAGGCTTTGCCGGCGCGCTGGTGGTGCTGCCGATCCTGGTGGCCGGGCGGCTGTTTGGCGAGAGACAGAAAAACTATGCCGAGCTCAGACGCTTGTCCGGCCGTCTTGAGCTGGCTTTGGAAGCTTCTGGGATCGGCGTGTGGGAGCACGACCTGGCCACAAAAGAGCTGCTATGGGATCACCGCGTCAACCAAATCTACGGCAAGCCAGCCGATGGCAAACCGCGCGGCTATGACGACTGGGCTTCGGCCATTCATCCCGACGATTTCAACCGGGCGCGCCAGGAGTTCGAGTCGGCCGCAGAGAGGAAAGGACCCTATTCCTCGCAATACCGAGTCCTGCTTGCGGAGGGCGGCACGCGCCACGTGCGCACGCGCGCAGCCTTCTTCCAGGACATCGGCGGCACGCCAAAGATGATTGGCGCCGAGTGGGACGTGACCAGCGACGTGCTGCTCAACGAGACGCTCATGCGAGAGCGCCAGCTGTCAGAATCGAAAAATGCCGAACTTGAGGTCGCCAAAGCGCGTGTCGAGCATGTGGCTCTGCATGACCCGCTGACGGGTCTGCCCAACCGTCGCTATCTCGATGAGTTGCTTGCCGAAAACGGGGAAAAGGATACCCGTACGGCACTGCTGCATCTGGACCTCGACCGCTTCAAGCAGATCAATGATACGCTGGGCCACGCAGCAGGTGACGCTATGCTGGTGCACGCCTCCAAGGTCATCAAGGTCAACACGACTCCCGGTGATTTTGTTGCACGCATCGGCGGTGACGAGTTCGTTGTGGTGAGCCATGGGCGTGATGACAAACAACTTTCCGCGCTCGCCGACCGCATCATCACGCAGATGCGCCGGCCGGTCGATTTTCTGGGCAATCCGTGCCGGTTCGGAGTGAGCATCGGAATCGCCGCCGGAACCGAACCCAGGCAACTGCTGGTCAACGCCGATCTCGCCCTTTACCGGGCCAAACGCCGTGGTCGCAATCGCCACGAGTTCTTTGACGAAGAGCTGCAAAGCGAGATCGTGCGGACCAAGCAAATTGCCGACGAAATCCTGGGCGGGCTGGAGCGCGCCGAATTCACAACATACTATCAGCCGCAGTTCGACGCCCGCACGCTTGAGATCGTCGGAGTAGAGGCGTTGTCGCGCTGGAAGCATCCAACACGCGGCATCCTGGCCCCCCAAAGTTATCTTAAAGTGGCCGAAGAACTCAACGTCGTGGCAGTCATCGATCGCGCTGTCCTGGAACAGGCGCTAGAGAACTTCGAGCACTGGTCGAGCAGCGGTCTCAACATCCCGCACGTCTCGGTCAATGTCTCCGCCAAGCGCTTGGAGGACAAGGATCTGATCCATGGCTTGCGCAAGCTTGCCATCAAGAAAGGAACCCTTTCGTTTGAGTTGGTCGAGTCCATCTTCCTCGATGATAATGACGACCTGGTCACGTGGAACCTGGAGCACATAAAGGAACTCGGCATCGACATCGAGATCGATGACTTCGGCACCGGCCATGCTTCGATAGTGTCCCTGCTCAAGCTGCAGCCGCGCCGGCTCAAGATCGACCGTCAACTGATCACGCCCGTCACCCAGTCGATCCCGCAGCGTCAACTGGTCTCGTCCATCATTGAGATCGGCAAATCGCTGGGCATCGAAGTCATTGCCGAGGGTGTCGAGACGAACGACCACGCCCGCATCCTGAAGGAACTAGGCTGCGATATCCTGCAGGGCTATGTTTTTGGACGCCCAATGGAGGCCAAGGCTTTCACGGCGTTTGTGCAATCGCGCAAATGGTTGGCAGCGGGGTAAGGTCATGCCCGCTCCGTCAGAGCGCCGGTTCGCCAATGTGCTCCGCCCTTGCGTGCCGGCGAAGTGAGCCAAAGCAAAGGTTCCTCGTGAGTCAATTCGACCCGTGCCGAAAGAGGAACTTCAGGATCGCTTCGACGGCAGATCAAGGCGGGCGAACGCCTGACAATGCGCTTATGTGATTTCCCGGCGGCCCAGAGGGGCACCTATAGGCCGTTTCCTGAGAAACGCGCCAACAGCAAAACTCCAAGCAGGCGGCCCCGATTTTCGGCGGACACAGATGCAAGCAGCGCCCTTGCCAGTTCCTTGGCAAGGTGCGTCGCTCCTTCGCGAGCGGCGCCCGGTGGCGGGCTCCTGCTGATGATCTGCGGTAGAAGAAAGGGCTTGGCAATCACGATACTGTTTGGAACTTCCGCTGCCCAATGGCAGGCGCTGCCGCAATCAGCCGAGCCGACCATCGGATGCAAGGCGGGAGAGCAGGCCGCGGATCGAGAAACGCAGTCCCTCCGGCGCAAAGTCGAGATCGGGAGCCTGTCCGAACAGACTCGTCAATGCAGCGCGCATGTAGCGCGTCCCATATCCCACTCGCGAGGGTTCGACTACGGTTGGTCCTCCTGTTTCGGTCCATCTCAACGACAGCAATGGTTCCGAGTTCGACTCAATATTCCATTCCAGGCGTATTCTGCCTTCGGGGCGGGACAAGCCGCCATATTTGATGGCGTTTGTTGCCAGTTCATGAAGCGAGAGGGCGAGAGTTGTACCGGCATCGCGCGAAAGCAGCACCTCGGGTCCTTCGATCGTGATGGCAGTTTGATCCTTGGAAAGGTATGGCGCGAGGACCGATTTTGCTACATTCGTTAAGGCCACTGTCTCGCCACCGGCAGCAAAAACTGCAGAATGAACATCCGACAAGGCTCTCAATCTCCCTTTGAAGTCTTCTGCAAGTCCCTCTGCCGAGATCGCGCCGCGCCTGGTCATATCGAAGATGGATATGACGGTCGCCAGGATGTTTTTCACTCGATGATTTAGTTCAAGGCGTAGTTCCGTCTCCCGCTCAAGATAGTCACGCACGTCGCGCTGGCGAATTCTGGTGAGGAGTGCCGACTGGATTCCGCTTATCAGTTCGAGCGCAGCCACGGGACGCTGATAGTATATCTGACGCGAACGTGGCCAAGCAGCACTCAGCGCCGCTTGGATGCGTGACTGCTGTGCCGCGCGGTCCAACAAAACAACGATTGGAATTTCCGACCAATTCGGCTGCGCCTGAAGGAAACTTTCAACCGTTGCGATAGCCTGAGGATTCAAGGCTTCGTGAGTAACAACCAGCACTCCAGGGGATAGCGCAAGCAAACCCTCTAAGTCCTCGGGACTCGCCGCTAGAGCCCGTAGACCACGTTCTTGCAGCAGGGAAGCGGTGTAACCAGCATCCTTGCGGTAAGGCGCCAAGATCAGCACCCAATCCAGTGTTCCCAGCCCGTTTCGCTCGACGTCGTTCACGTCTCGGGCAGAGGATTGTAGGAAACGACGGAAACGCCGGAACTCGCGATGAACAGTTCCCGGACATCGAGATCGTGCGGGCCGTGGCGCTTCTTGACGACCGTGATGTTGCGCCTCAAACGGCCCTCATGCTCGGACATGCGCAGCAGAAGCACGGTGTCGCCGAGAAAACTAACGTCCACGTCGATCCCAACGTTCTGCCCGAGCAAACCATGCTGGGCGACAATGAGCATGGTCAGCACGTCAGCGCGCGCGAGATGTTTCAGGAGAGACTGGATGTCCAGAACCGCCTTTTCCCGGTGGGGAAGAGAATTCAGATAGCCGGTGAAGCTGTCAATCACGACAACCCGGGTATTGTTGCGACTGACGACTTGCTGCACAATCTGGCCGAACTCCCCAGGCGAGATTTCGTTGGGACTAAAATCGTAGATGACAAGTTGGCCATCCTTGTGGAACTGCCGAAGATCCATCCCAAGGCCCTCGGACCGGCGAAAGAAAGTCTCCAGTCGCTCCTCAAACAGGAACAGGGCCACGCTTTCGCGGCGCTGAAGCGCGGCAGTGGCGTAAAGCGAAGACATCGTCGACTTGCCTGTTCCCGACTGACCAATCACGAGCGTTATGGTTCCCGATTCCTGGCCGCCGCCGAACATCTCGTCGAGAGCGTCTACCCCTGACTTGATCAGTTGCGGCTTGGTCACTTCGGGAGGCGACCCTGGCACAATCCTCGGAAACACCACAACGCCCTCGCCCTCGCGAATGGCCATATCGTGATAACCGTCAGCAAACGGCACGCCGCGCATCTTGCTGACTTCAATGCGCCGGCGCACGCCGCCGTAGTCCTCGAGAGATTTATCAAGCCGGATCACGCCGTGGGCAATGCCCTCGATTTCCTCGCCGTTGTGATCGCCTCCGCTGGTCTGGGTGTCGAGCAACACCGCCACAATGCCCCGTTTGGCAAGGAAGGCCTTGAAGCCAATCAGTTCGCGCCGGAACCTCGGTGTGTCACCGGTAATCAGCCGGATCTCGAGCAGCGAGTCATAAACAAGCCTGTGGGGTTTGTGTTCTTCGATCGCGCGTTCAATCGCCTTGCGCGTTTCATCCAATCGAAGGTCGGCAGTCTGGAAAATCGTCTGATCGGCCGCGCCACTCAGGGTCTCCGAAGCGGACAATTCCTCAACACGAATCCCATCAAGCGTCCAGCCGTGTGAAGACGCAATCGCCTGCAGTTCGGCGGCGGTTTGCGAAAGGCTGACATAGATGCAGCGTTCACCGGCTGCCACACCGGCGCGCAGGAACTGCAAGGCCGCGGTCGTCTTGCCTGCGCCTGGATCGCCTTGCACGATGTAGAAGTTGGAAGCGGGCAATCCACCGCGAAGAATTTCGTCCAAGCCGGCAATGCCGGAACTTACAACGGGCTGCTTCTTTCGCTCGGTCATTCCGCCCTCGTCTCCAAACAGGAATCGTAAGCCGCCATAATCATAGGTTCGAAGTAGAACCTGGGTAGACCGACCGGCGGCCCGACCCCAGTATCTGGAATTCCAGTTTCTGTAATGGCCGCGCCGCCGTCAGGCAAGTAGCTCGTTGCAGGCCACGGCAATCACGGCCTGTGCCACATAAGGACGCACGCCTTCCCCTCGTCTGTGGAACCATCCGAGACGCCAGCAGTTTCATGAAGTTGACAGATGAACGGATGGGGTATGATTCAAGGGACCGTCGATAAAGCCGATGAGGATCGCTACCGCGTTCTCGTCGAGGCCGTTACCGATTATGCGATCTATATGTTGAACCGTTCGGGAACCGTGACGAGTTGGAACGCGGGGGCAGAGCGGTTCAAAGGCTATTCCGCGAGCGAGATCATCGGTCAGCATTTCTCGTGCTTCTACACGCAGGAAGATCGCGAAGCTGGTCTTCCATCGCGGACTCTGGAGACAGCAGCCCGCAATGGCAAATTTGAAACCGAGGGCTGGAGAGTGCGTCGCGACGGGAGCCGTTTCTGGGCTCATGTTGTGGTTGATCCTATATTCGATCCAAGCGGCAAATTAACCGGCTTCGCAAAAGTCACCCGTGATCTTACCGAGCGCAAGAAAGCGGAGGATGAAATCCGGAGAGGTCAGGAGCAGTTCCAGCGCCTGGTTCAGGGCGTGACGGACTACGCGATCTATATGCTTGATCCTGAAGGCGTAATCACGAGCTGGAACTCGGGTGCAGAACGCATCAAAGGTTACTCGGCCGACGAAATAGTCGGCAAGCACTTCTCGCAGTTCTACACGCCCGAGGATCGCGAGCGAGGCACTCCGCAAAGCGCCTTGGAAATCGCTGCTCGCGAGGGGCGAGTTGAGCGCGAGGGCTGGCGGATACGCAAAGACGGTACTGCGTTCTGGTCCCATGTGGTCATCGACGCCATTCGGCACGAGGATGGCGAACTCCTGGGTTTCGCGAAGGTTACGCGGGACATAACGGAACGGAAGAAGGCGCAGGAGTCATTGGATCAGGCACGCGAAGCCCTTTTCCAGTCACAAAAAATGGATGCGATCGGTAAGCTGACGGGCGGTGTCGCTCACGACTTCAACAATCTGCTGATGGCGGTTCTGGGTAGTCTTGAGCTGCTGCGCAAACGGCTACCTGACGATCCACAATTGCTGCGTCTTCTGGATAATGCCGTGCTCGGGGCGCGACGGGGAGCGTCGTTGACGCAGCGCATGCTGGCTTTCGCGCGGCGGCAGCAACTCGATCCGAAGCCTGTCGATTTGATTGAGCTCATACATGGAATGAAGGAGCTCTTGGAGCGATCGCTGGGCTCAAGAGCGACTATCGAGACCAAATTTCCGCTCTCGCTCGATCATGTGATGGTGGATGAAAGTCAAATCGAACTCGCATTGCTCAATCTGTGCGTCAATGCCAGGGATGCGATGCCTGACGGCGGAACGATCGTCATCTCCACTCGGATGGAACAGGTCGGCGAAAGCAAAGAGGCAGGCTTGGCCCCAGGCCCATACGTCTGCCTCTCGGTAGCAGACGCTGGCGAAGGAATGGACGAAGAAACACTAGCTCGGGCGACAGAACCGTTCTTCACCACAAAAGGCGTTGGCAAAGGCACGGGTCTCGGTCTGTCTATGGTACATGGGATGACAGAACAAATGGGCGGGCGCCTGACGCTTAGGAGCCGCAAGGGAGCAGGGACGACGGCGGAACTGTGGCTGCCGGTCGCCACCGCGAGCTCGGAAGTCGCGCGCGGGCCGGATGTTCTTGCCGAGGAAGCCATTGAGACGGCGTCGCTGCGGATCCTGGCAGTGGATGACGATGCCCTGGTCCTTTTGAATACCGCGGCAATGCTCGAGGATCTCGGCCATACTGTCGCGGAGGCGCATTCTGCGGCGGCAGCCCTCAGGCTTTTGGAGGAGCACCCGTTCGACCTCGTTATAACGGATCATGCTATGCCGAAAATGACGGGCCTGCAGCTATCGAATACGATCAAAGTCCAGTGGCCGCACGTACCCGTCATTATAGCAACGGGCTACGCCGAACTCCCGGGGACTCGCGACATCAAGATTCTCAGCAAGCCGTTTACAGAAGAAGAATTGGCGAACGCAATAGCAACCGCTAATGTTGCGTAGGGTGGCCTGAGAGACAACCCCTTTGAGTTCCTTGATGCGTCAAGCTCGGATAAAACCCTCCAATATTTTTCTCTGTGCCGAGAGTACTTGCGAAGCGGCAACCTGCTCAGCGGTCAGAAGGGAGGTTTCTATGGAAAGTGTACGTTCAAGCAGCCGATTCGTGAGAGAGGACGGCTTCGTTCTTCGAAAGATCGCTCTGGTCTCCTGCCCTACCAGCCTATGCCGCACTTAGCTCCCGGATCTAACTGTTTGCAAGGATTGGGAACCCGCGAGGCGTTGTTCTCGCAGTCCGCGCAGTCAAGCAGGAGTGCGGACAGGCCTACCCAGCCGCGAAACAGAAAAGCCCCGGCGCTGGATCTGCACCGAGGCTAAGGGCATGTACGAGCTACCTAGCATGTCCGAGTTTCAACCTCCGCTAATATTGTAAATGAATGGTGAACTGTGCGCACCGACTTCACCCGGTTGTGTTTGGCGTCCCTGTGGTTCGCGAAGGGCCGAATATGCTCCACCAGTAAGCTGGAATTTGCTGGCGAGATCGCCGACCTCGTATTC
Organism: Mesorhizobium sp. SEMIA396; assembly: GCF_024518615.1. Lineage (NCBI taxonomy): Bacteria > Pseudomonadati > Pseudomonadota > Alphaproteobacteria > Hyphomicrobiales > Phyllobacteriaceae > Mesorhizobium > Mesorhizobium sp. SEMIA396. Next base: position 177,109 of record NZ_JANIFC010000014.1, on the reverse strand, counting down.
CTCGTCGCCCGAAACGCGGTCTCGATCACGAAAATCACGCCTGCTTTTGTCATCTGGCATGGTTGTCCTCCTGAGCGGAGCAGCGCAAGTGGCGCCGGTTCCACGTAAGGGTGGCCAGCGCTTGTCGCAGAGTTGGCCCTGCGCCGGCTTGGTTCTGCCCGCACGGGATCCTTTGTGGAGGCTATTGATCTTGTGTGGCCTCGATCAGACGCCGAATCCTGCCCGACCGCTCGATGTTTTGGGCCACCATCTTTTCCGAGCGCTCAATCGCGAGCTCGGCCCGTTCGAGGCGCTGCTTGGCACTGGCGACTTCGGCCGCCATCGCGATTCCCCGGCCTTTCGTGATGTTTGTCATGGGATTGAAACACCGGGAGGGCGGAATCGTTCCTTGAGCCGGCCAAGCGGCGCTCCAGCGATTTCAGCCGCTGGATCAAGATAACGCTCCTCAAGGTGCTCCGGAGCTGCCCAAGCGTCTGGTGCGTTCCTTTGCAACTATTTTAGCCTCTTCTAATTTAAAGTCGGTCAGTCCGAGTTAGCGTATGTTGAAGTTCATCCGGCCGATGTTCCCCACGCTTGTCGAGGTGCCGCCGACAGGGGACAACTGGATTCACGAAATCAAATATGACGGCTATCGTACCCAGGTGATTGTTGAGGACGGCAAGGCCAGAGCGATCACGCGAAGGGGCTACGACTGGTCATCGACGTACAAGACGATTGTCGAGGCGGCGGCAACCATTCCGAAGTCGGCAATCATCGACAGCGAGGCAATCGTCCTTAACGAGAAAGGCGTGTCGGATTTCCATTCGCTGCGGTCGGCGATGCGATGGGCGCCGGATCGGATCATCTTCGTTGCCTTCGATCTGCTGCACCATGACGGCATCGACCTGCGCCCCGAACCATTGCTGGCACGCCGGGAAAAGCTGCTCGAACTCGTCAGGCCTGCCAAGGGCGTGATCCAGTACAGCCACCATGTGCATGGCGGCGGGGATGACTTCTACGCCGCGGTTGACCGCATGGGCCTAGAGGGCATGGTGTCGAAGCGGCCTGACAGCGTCTATCGGTCAGGCGACACCGAAGCGTGGCTGAAAACGAAATGCTATGAGGAAGTCGACTTTGAAGTTGCAGGCGTGCAGCGAACGCCCAGTTCGGCTCCACTCGCCTTGATGGCAACCCGCGATGCGGAACGCCGCTACGTCGGCTCGGCAAACATCGCCCTGACCAAAGCCATGCGCGAACGCCTCTATGCCAAGGTGCAAGAGGGGAAAGGCGCGCCACCGAGGGGCGCCGACAAGCCCGATGCCGAATGGATCAAACCTGGCCTTGTCGGACGCGTGAAGACCCTCAAGCGCGAAAATAAACTACGCCACGCCACGCTGCGGGCGATCCGGGAGGCAAAGGCATGACGCATCGCCCACGATGCACATCTCGGGATCGACCGGTGCGGGGGTGGCCGGCGCCTGTGGCGGGTTTGTTGGGACGTTAGGCGCCGGCCGGGCGGGCGGGGTGGGCCGCCGCAAGCACAAGCTAATATATCCCCGACTCTTATGCCTATGGTGCTATCGCGGAATGGCCTGACGGGCAGTCTAGGCCAACAGGATTAATTGCTGCGCTTTCATTCTGCCAGTAGCTTGCAGGCCTGGTCATTTAGCCCACCTTTGTGCCCAGATGGGTCGGCACGCTCACCGTTACCGGTGCGTGGTAACTTGATCGTGCCGACCTCACCTTTGACACATGGAACCGATGCCCCTGTGGCAACCGAAGAAACTGGCGAACGCGCCGCATTGAAGCTCGTCCGAATGGCTACGAGCAGGTATGCCCGCCCGGCGTGCTGCCATCTGAGGAAGCCCTCCTTGGTCTCTACGGCCCCGAACCGATCCACGAAGGCGAAGCTCTGCCCAGGCGATTATTGAGACCGTCGAGGGTCTGACGAAGGAAGCCCGCCGCTGAAGGACACTGACAGCGACGGGCCTTGCACCAGAGCTTGGACTTGTCTCAACCAAGCACATTTCCAACTTCGGTTGCGAAAGCTTGTTCCAGCCCTACGAGAAAGATTTAGCGCTAGCCGACGTCTGACGAAGTAGGCCGCCCGTCACTGGACTTCAGGGAAATCAGTGACGGGCCTCTGCTCGGGTGTTTCAACGAGGTGTCCTTACATTTGATGGCAAGCAACTGCCCACGGAGGGGCCCCTTGCAGTCTTCTCAGGGCGCGCCAGAGCTGAGTTCGCGATGCGGACGGCAAAAGTCAAGCCGCTCGGGAAAGACACAGCTTGGCACATGGCCGCGCGGGCGGCGGAATACGATGCCGACGCGAGAGTCATCGAAGGGATCATCCATCGCCAAAGATCATGACGAACAGCATCGTTAGTCGGTAGAGATAGAGGCCGCTTAAGGTAGCGCAGTTTCCGGCCCATCCTTGCATGCGCTGGCGTCTCGGAACACACGCCGGCGCCTCCAAAGAAATTTTGTACGATTTTTACCAAGCGCCGCCTTGTACGCAAATGATAATGACCGTTGCTGGCTTTGGAGCCATTCTTCAGCACTCAAGATCAGTATTATTCAAAGGACGTTCATATGAATTTCCCCATCGGCGGCGCGCAACCTATTTTCCCTGAGGAACTGGGCACGCTGAGGATTGTATTCTCGCAGCTTTGTGAGGAACACGAGATTCTAACCACTTCTGTTGAGGCCGGGGAACTCGCCTCAGAGTTGGTCCGACTGTTTCAAACAGGCATCAAAGACGAGACTGTGCTGATGGTCTTGATGCGCGCCAGGTTGAACCACCGGCAGGCCCAGTCCGTAGGCTAGTCTTGCAACCACAGCCGTATGGAGGAAAATTATGTTGTACCCTGGTCACTGCCTTGGTCCGTGCGAGATTGAAATGTTGTCTCGCATTTGCCCGACTGTGTGCGACGAGAGCAAATTGCCGCTTACTTCGCCCGATGCCGAAAAAGCGGCTTCTCACCTGCTAAAGCTCTTTGTGAACGGCCTTACCCGCGAGGAGGAACTGGTTGATGCGGCCAGGAACCGTATGAAATGGCTGCCTCGAGCTCATGCTTTTCAAAAGGCGACGCTGCCGCACTTCCAAGCCGTTAGTCAGCAGCAAGTGGCTTAGCCGGTTTACGAATGCGGGCAGCTCATTTTTCACGCAGCCCCTGCCAGGCCGAGTTGAGCCAGGAATTTCGAAACTCCGCTGAGCACATTGGTTCGTGGGGCCTCGAACTTGTAGCGGTACGAGGACACCTCAACCGGCTGATGGATAGCCCCAAACTGGTACGCTACCTCGCTCATCATTTTCCAAAGCAACTCGCTCAATTCCAAGGCGTTTTGGAAACGGCTTGAGTTCCCAGTGCGGCCGCAGGCGCCGCGCCGGCTGCCTAGCGTCGTTCTCTAGCCGCCCTCTGAGAAATCTCATCCTTTCGCAGGAGCGGTGGAAAAGGCCGCGATAATCGCCTCGAGCGACACGCTCAGAGCATTCGAAAAGGTCCTGCCCTTCTGCCAAATCGCGACGTAATGATAAAGAGCTGACGGTTCCACCGGTTTTGCTTCGAGGTTAAACGCTTCGTATTCACGCGCAATGATTTCATTGGTTATGGAAATGCCCAGGCCAGCCGAAACGTATCCGGCCTCGTGACCGTTGCAGTCGAATTCCACCAGTATGTTCGGCTCAACGCCGGCGAAGCGCAACGCATTGAAGTTCATCTGGTGGGCGGCGAACTGGGGATCGATATCGACGATCGTTTCGCCAGCCAGGTCGTGCGCCTGGATACAGGTCTGTTGTGAAAAGCGGTGGTCGGGATGAAAGATGCACACGTTGCGCGCCGACCCGAGCGGCGCCCATTCAAACAGGCGTGGGTCCAGCGGCAATCTCGAGATCCCCAGATCCGCGCGACCGGCCAAGATGTACTCGCCGATCTGGTCGTAGCTTCCAGAAATTGACCGGACGTTCGGAGAGCGACACGGGAAAGCCCTCCGGCGCTCTCTCTGACCGGACGGGCTCAAACCCGTCGCGCCCGCCCTCTCACTCTGACCACCGCACACAAAAAGGCCCGGCGCTCTTGCAAGTGCCGGGCAGCCAGATCATCCGCGAAGCCGAGGCTATTCCGCGGCGTCGAGTTGCTGCTCACTCTTCTCGTCGCCCCGACTGTCTTCGTCGTCACCGGCGAGAAAATCGGGCAGCGCTTTGTCTGCCTCGTCCGCGTTTGACGCGCCCTCGGCATCGAGGTCGATGAGCCGCAGCGGTTCGGGCAGCCAGCCACTGTCGGCCAGCAGCCGCTCCGCCTCTTTGGCCATGTCGTCCTTCTTGAGGTGGTCGATAAGCTGGGCGGCGCTCTCGCCTTCACCCTCGCGAACGGCCTCGATAATACGTGCCTTGGTGACGCGCCCGAGATAGTTGCCGACCGTCGGCCGCCAACCGGCATCGACCATGTCGAGGCCGACTACCCGGGCCAGGTGATCGGCCTCAGTGAGACGCTCCTGCACGCCATGTGCCGAGATAGCGCCGTTCCCATAGCGATCGGCCTTTTCATAAAGGGCGTTCACGCCGAAGGATGCACAATGGGCAAAAAGCGCGGCTCGCTCGTCGTCAGTAAGCGCCGCAAGCGCATCCCAGAGGTCGTCGACCCCCCCAGGCAAACGGGTTTCCCAGGCCGCGTGGCGGACTTCGACCGCGTGCGCGTAAGGCGTGTCGCGAAGCTCGGCAGATTGGGCCGAGAAAACCGTGCCGCGGACAGAGACTTCCATCGCGACACCCTGTGATCTGTAGCGGGAAAACACGTCGCGCACGAACTTGTGGAGCACGGCAAGGTAGGCGATCGCCGGATCGTTCGCGAGCTTGTCGCGTAGCGCCAGCGTGCGCTCGGCGGTCAGTTCCATGATCAGGCGATCCGGCAAGGGCTTGATGCCATCCTCCTCATCATCCTGCGGCTGAGCTGGCTGGCCGCCGATGGTAATTACCGCCCGCTGGACCGACGTCGCCCCATCGTCGGTTCCCCCGGCCCCGAAGTCACTCTCGCCATCGGGCGCAACGGAAGCTTCGTCCTCCGGCTTCACATAGCCACGCTCGACGAGAAGCGATCCATCGGCGTCAACGCTGAGAAAGACACCCGCTTTTGCAATGTCGACCGGATCGAAGTGGACGGGGCGCGCCTCCAGCGCACAAATGGCGGCTTCAAGCTCGCCAAACCGCTGGTCGATCTCATCGGGCAACTCGTCCGCCTCTTCGTATTCCGCCTGCAGCTTGTCGAACTCGTCACGCAGCGCCCCGAGCGTTGCCTGCTCCTCGTCGGTCAAGTCAACGGGCGTGCCGTGGAGTTCACGCAAGCCGTTCGCGGCGCCGTAGGGAAAGCTCACCGCGACCTCGATCCACTTCCAGCCCTCATTGGCAATTTCATCAGCCGTGAGCTGGAGCTTTTCGGCGACAAGACGGTCGAGCAGCAGCGCGTCTTGGAGCCATCCGCCGTCATCCGACTGGAAGAGGTCACGCAGCACCTGGCCGCCAGCTGCCTCATAGGCATCGAGCCCAACGAACACGGAACGCTTGTCGGAAGCGCGGACAGTGTTCTCCGTCAACATGCGGCGAATCTGGTATGGCTCTTTCGACCAGCTGTTGTTGATCGCCTCCCACACTTGCTCCTGTTTTGCGTGGTCGTCACTGACCGAGAACGCTTCGAGTTGAGCGATCGTCATTCCGGCGTCGGCATAGACATCGAGCAGCGCCGGCGACACGGCGGTGAGCTTCAGGCGCTGCTTGACGATGGTGACGGAGATGAAGAAAGCGGCGGCAATCTCCTCCTCCGACATGCCCTTGTCGCGCATGTCCTTGAACGCGCGATAGGCATCCAATGGATGAAGTGGGACGCGATCGATGTTCTCGGCCAGCGAAACTTCCTCCGCCAGGACAGCGTTGTTGCCCATGACACAAGGAACGGGTGCGGTCCTGGCAAGCCGCTTCTGGCTCACGAGCATTTCGAGAGCGCGGTAGCGGCGACCGCCGGCCGGCACCTCGAATATGCCTGTCTCGTCGCCGCCGGCATCGAGCAGGGGACGAACATGGAGGCTCTGGATCAGGCCCCGGCGGGCGATCGAAGCCGCCAGATCCTCGATCGAGACGCCGGCCTTGATGCGCCGGACGTTGCTCTGGGCGAGCACCAACTTGTTGAAAGGGATGTCGCGCGAGGACGACAAGGTGATCTTTTGAACGGCAGTAGCCATGGTGTTTTCTCCGCGACGGTGGCCGAGAGCCTCTCTCTCGACCCAAACCCGTCATGAAATACCGGCACCCCTCTCACTCTCCTGGCCACCGAACCGGGAAGCCGGCGAAGCGCGGTCCGACTCCGGTTCTGCGTGGCTCACCACGCCGCTTCCCGTTTGTCGTTCGCCGCTGCCGCGGTGGCTTGCTGATCCACGCCAGGCTGGAAGCCGAGGATGAATTCGGCGGCCTTCGAGGCGGCGCTGGCGGCACGGACAATGGCGCGATTGTCCTCGCGCAGGACCGCCAGCCACGAGCCGATGTAGTCGGCATGGCGCACCGTCGGCACGATGGCGAGAGAAGCGCAGACAAAGGCCCCGGCCATCTCAGCCACCAGTTCCTCCCGCGCGTAGGATTTCGAGCCGAAGGAACCGGCCATATCACGCCCGAGGCGGGAGGAATGACCCGACCAATGCCCCAGTTCATGGAACGCGGTACGGTGCCAGTTGATGGGTTCGAAATAGGCGGCTGGCGGCGGGACCTGCACGAAGTCGCTCGCAGGGCTGTAGAAGGCGCGGCTGCCTCCGATCCGAAAATCCGCGCCGGTGGCCCGGATCAGCGCCTCTGCTTGCGGTTCGATCATGCCCGGCGGAGGCGGTGGTGCGACGGCGGCGACGTCCTCCGGAAGGTTCTCGCATTGATCGGCGTTGAAGACTGTGAAGCGTTTGAGGAATGGGACCGGCTGTGCTTCGTGCCCGCTCTCGCGGGCTCGGTTACGCTCATCGTCGGGCACGAAGCGGTCGGCGTAGAAGATGGTCGTCCCATGTTCTCCGTTCCTGACGTTGCCGCCGAGCCCAAGCGCCTGGCGGAATGTCAGCCAGCTCTGGCCGGTAAAACCGTGCTCGATGACCGCGCCCCACAGGATCAGAATGTTGATGCCGGAGTAGCGACGGTGGGTCGACGCGTTTTCCGGCATGGCGAGCGGCGCCTTTGCCGCCGCCGTGCCCCAGGGCTGCACCCATGGAATGCGTCCGGCTTCCAACTCGGCGATGATCTTGTCGGTGATTGCCGTATAGAGGCCTGGCCGGTCGTTGCCGGAACGGGCGCTAGCGGTGTTTCTGGGCATCGCGGTTCTCCGCGACGGGCGCCAGGAGCCTCTCTCCCGACCTTCAACCCGTCACGGCAAACCCGGTCTGCACTCTCACTCTCATCGACCCGTCTCGGTACCCAACGGCGGCAGGAAGTAGCATCGGCGTGGCCGATCTCACGTCAGGCATGGAAGCCCGTATGGGTGAAGGCCGTCGCAAATTGGTGCCCCACATTATAGCGCGTGTGCTTGGCTTTGGCGTCGACCGGCCCAGCATGCCGCTTGTTGGCAAGTGGTTCTTTGTCAAGGACGGCCAGGCGCTGGGCGCGGCTTTCCGAAGATGGTCTGATGAGCCTGACCTTGAGCGAGCCACGGCGATGTCATCACCGACAAACCGCGCGATGCTCAAGCAGATCGCGAGATTTCGGGCATAGCGGAAAATCTCGCGATGGTGGCGCCGCAGCCAAGCCGCGTTATTTGTTATAAGTCATCAACTGACTGAAAGCGTGGGCAGCCATGTGCAACGACTATGAGCAGCATATCGCCTGGGCCGAATATTGCAGGATGATGCAATTGCTGGCGCTCGACATTCCCACCCATCAAACCGAACTGGATTTGCCGCAGGCGGATGACATCCGCATCAGTGATCCCGCCCCGATCATGCGCGCCGCCGGCGACACGATCGAACTCACGCGCATGACCTTTGCCTTTCCGCCCTCCGGGCCCAAAGGCGGGCCGATCTTCAACTTCCGCTCGGAAGGACGGAACTTCTCCAACAGCAAGCGCTGCCTTATTCCGGCGTCGGCTTTCTTCGAATTCACCGGAAAGAAGTCTCCAAAGGCTAAGCATCGCTTCACGCTCAACGGCGCCTCGTTCATGGCGATCGCCGGCCTGTGGCGCGATGGCGAAGGCAACAAGCCCCCGACGTTCGCTATGCTGACGACGGAACCCGGCCCGGACGTGGCGCCCATCCACAATCGCCAGATTGTGGTTCTGCGCCCGGACGATTGGGCGGCATGGATCTACCTCACGAAACCCGAGGTGGAGCTGTTGAAGGCCCTGCCGGCCGGGTCGCTGGCGGTAGAAACCGTGCGACAAGGAAGCGACTAGCTCAGATGCCGGTGCGTTTTGCGCAAACACGGAAGATTCTTAGCGGCATCGCTGCGGCAATTGCGGCCCCTCGAGATCGCGGCTCGGGCCAAAGCGTCAGCACCTCGTTGTCATTGATTGCCGAGTGGCCACTTCCGCCATCAGCCACGCTTGGCTCGTCGGTGCGCACGAAAGGTATCGAGCGTGAAATACGTGCCCGCCTGCCATGGGCGGTGAGGAAGTACATCAAAGCCGAGACGGGTCGCATCACATTGCGGATGCGCGAAGACGATGCCGAAGAGTTCGAGGCCGCCTCGAACAAGATCGCCAAGACCCTGGAAACCATCGAAGTACTCCCGGTCCTGCCGCGCGAGGCGGAGGACATCCTCGCAATTTCTTCGCGTGAGCGTCACAAGTGGCTGAAAGACGGACGGCTGCAAAGCATTGGCACCCGCACCGTGAAGATGCGCGGTCGATCCAAGGCCGTCACCTTCCACGTGTTCGATCCCAAGCACATCGAGGACATCCTTGATCGTGATCTGCCAAGCCTTTGGCGCGAAGAAGACGCGCAGCAAGTTACAGAGAACAGGCGACGTGGCGCCGGCAAGGCTGCCCTGACGCGGGCGGGAAAGGGTAGCGAGAAGGTTCGCGGCGCCGGGAATAACCCCAGAGATGACGCTCCCCGGCCCAAGTTGAAGGGCTGGGACGCGTTCGACGACGAGGGCCTGCTCCGTTAGATCCGCCTTGTAGCCACTCGCGCGTCCAGAATGGACCCTGAGCGAAAGCTAACCGGGAGCCGAAACGATCTGCAGTCGCGATTGGCCGGTCCCGAACCATTCCATGCTGAAGGAGTTCTTCAAGCCGACAACAGCCCGTTTTTGAGGATGGCCAATGTTCGACAACTTCGTGCTTGAAATGATGGAAACCGAGGGCGGGCCGACAAGGCTTCGGCATGGCGGATCTGGGCCGCCTCTGCTTCTGATCCATGGCCATCCTCTCGCGCATATGACGTGGGGCCAGGTCGCGGACTTGCTGTCAGCAGATTTCAGGATCGTGTGCCCCGACCTTCCGGGCTTCGGTCGCTCCTACGTACCGGCCGATGACCCCGAGAGCAGGTTCTCGTCCAAGCGGGCAAAGGCTTCGGCGCTGGTGGAGGTGATGGAAAGGTTGGGCCACCACGCTTTCTTCGTCGCCGGGCATGATCGTGGAAGTCTGGTCGCTTTCAGAATGGCGATGGACCATCCCGACCTGGTGCGAAAGCTGATTGCCGTGGATGGGTTGCCAGTTATCGAGCATCTGGAACGGGCCGACTGGAACTTTGCCCGCGATTGGTACCACTGGTTCTTCTTTGCTCAACCCGAGAAGCCGGAACGGGCCATCCTGGCAGACCCGATGGCATGGTATAGTGACTTGCGGCCAGATGAGATGGGACACGATGCCTATGACGAATTGGTTTCATTCATCCACGATCCAGCCATCGTCCATGGCATGGTCGAAGACTACCGCGCTGGCATAAGGATCGACCATCGCCACGACCGCGAAGATCGAGATGCCGGCAGGAGGTGCGCTGTCCGATGCTCTGTCTTTGGTCACTCGACGACGATTTGGAGCAGATTTATGGCGATCCGGTTGCCATCTGGAAGCACTGGGCCGACGACGTGGGGGGCTACGGAATCAGGAGCGGGCACCATGTCGCCGAAGAAAATCCCGCCGCTCTCGCAGCAGCGTTCAAGGCCTTTCTCTGAAAAATGACAGAAGCACCGATTGAGCGATCGCCCATGCGTGTCGACGAACCCAGCCATTGTTCGGCAGACCCGTTCTTGCACCGCCCTATTTGAAATCCCGTGTCTTCACCTTGATCTGGTCGATGTGCAGATAGGGATCGATAATATTCCGCGGCCTCGGCCCCTTCGGCATGCCGCGCGGATCGGGCGTCGGGCTGCCATGATGGAATTCGTCGCCGCGGCCATGCGGCAGGGGAAAGGCAGACTCACGATCGCCAACGCTGGCCAGATCGGCGGAAAGATCGCTCAAACGATGAGCGACAAGATGGACCACCTCGCCTTCCCTTTGGATGCGACCATAAACGCCAATCATGCCGGCGCCGAGCACGACCCTGCGATATTTTTCGAAGACCTTGACCCACACGACCAGATTGGCAATGCCCGTCTCATCCTCGATTGTGATGAACATGACGCCCTTGGCCGAGCCAGGTCGTTGGCGGACCAGCACGAGGCCAGCCGCCTCCAGCCAGTGCCCGTCGCGCGCCTGCATGGCCTCGCGACACGAGACGATGCGCTTGCGCCCCAGGTCGGCGCGCAGGAAGGAAACAGGATGGTCGCGCAGGGTCAGTCCAACATGTCCATAGTCCTCGACCACTTCGCCGCCGGCGGTCATCGCACGCAGCGCGACAAGGGGCTCCTGGATCTCCGATACCGTCCGCTGCTCGCGGCCGGAGGCCGCCGCAAACAGTGGCAGCGGTTCGTCGCGCAGTGCCTTGATCGCCCACAGGGCCTCACGCCTCGCCAGCAATAGGGATGGTTGGAAAGCGTCAGCCTGGGCGAGTTCAACCAGAGAGGCAGCAGGAACACCGGCGCGGTGCCAGAGGTCATCCACCGACGCAAAGGGCTGGTCTGCGCGTGCGATGACAATGGTCGCAGCATCGGCGTTGGCAAGACCCCGGACCATGCGCAGACCAAGCCGGACAGCGAACCGACCGTCATCGGCGGTGGGCTCGAGCGTGCAATCCCAACGCGAGGCGTTGATGCAGACAGGGCGCGCTTCGACGCCATGGTCACGTGCATCGCGAACGATCTGCGCCGGCGCGTAGAAGCCCATCGGCTGAGCGTTGAGAAGAGCGGCGCAGAAGACATCGGGGTGATGGCATTTCATCCAGGACGAGGCGTAGGCGATCAGGGCGAAGCTGGCGGCATGGCTTTCGGGAAAGCCATAGCTGCCGAAGCCTTCGAGCTGCTTGAAGGTCTTTTCGGCGAACTCGCGCTCGTAGCCGTTCTTCACCATGCCGCCGATCAGCTTGGCGCCGAAGCTGGAAACGCCACCGGTGTGTTTGAAGGTCGCCATGGCGCGGCGCAACTGGTCCGCTTCGCCTGGCGTGAAGCCGGCGCATTCAATCGCCACCCGCATCGCCTGCTCCTGGAACAGCGGCACGCCCAGTGTTTTTCCGAGCACCTTTTCCAGCTCTGGCTTGCGATAGACGACGTCTTCCTTGCCTTCACGGCGGCGCAGATAGGGGTGCACCATGTCGCCCTGGATGGGACCCGGCCGGACAATCGCCACTTCGATGACGAGATCGTAGAAAGTACGCGGCTTGATGCGCGGCAGCATCGACATCTGGGCGCGGGATTCGATCTGGAAGGTGCCGAGCGTATCGGCCTTGCGGATCATCGCATAGGTGCGTGGATCCTCGGCAGGGATCGTCGCGAGATCAAGAGTGATGCCCTTGTGCTCGGCCAGCAGATCGAAACCGCGCTTCATGCAGGACAGCATGCCGAGCGCCAGCACGTCCACCTTCATGAACTTCAACGCGTCGATGTCGTCCTTGTCCCATTCGATAACCTGACGATCCTTCATCGCGGCTGGCTCGATCGGCACCAGATCGTCGAGCCTGTCGCGGGTCAGGACGAAGCCGCCCGGATGTTGCGACAAATGCCGCGGCGCGCCGATCAGCTGCCTGGCCAAGTCCAGCGCCAGACGCAGGCGACGGTCGCCGAGGTTGAGGTTCAGCTCCTCGGCATGTTTCGGCTGGACGCCTTCGTCCGACCAGCCCCACACTTGCGAGGACAGCATCTTGATGAGGTCTTCGGGCAGTCCAAGCGCCTTGCCGACATCGCGCAAGGCGCCCTTCGAGCGATAGCGGATGACCGTCGAGCAGAGCGCGGCGTGTTCGCGGCCATAGGTTTCGAACACCCATTGCATGACGATTTCCCGACGCTCATGCTCGAAATCGACATCGATGTCAGGCGGCTCACGCCGCTCCTCCGAGACGAAGCGTTCGAACAGCAGGTCATTGCGGTCGGGATCGATCGAGGTGATGCCGAGCACATAGCAGACGGCGCTGTTGGCTGCTGATCCCCTGCCCTGGCAGAGAATGCCCTGGCTGCGGGCAAAGCGAACGATCGAGTTGACCGTCAGAAAATACGGCGCGTATTGCAGCTTCTCGATGAGCTGCAACTCGTGCCTGAGCGTGCCAACGACCTTGTCCGGCACGCCCTCGGGAAAGCGCTCCGTCGCGCCCTCCCAGGTGAGTTTCTCCAAGGCTTGCTGCGGTGTCAGACCCGGCAGCATCCGCTCCTCGGGATATTGATAGGCAAGCTCGTCCAATGAGAACCGGCAGCGCTCGGCGATCTCGATCGTCCGCGTGAGCGCTTCGGGGGAGCGGCTGAACAGCCGTGCCATTTCATCGGGCCGCTTCAGATATCGGTCGGCGTGCCGCTCGCGCCGAAACCCGGCATCATCGATCATCACATTGTGCCGGATGCAGGTGACGACGTCCTGCAGGATGCGCCGTGACGGTTCGTGGAACAGGACATCATTGGTGACAACCGTTGGCACGTGCGCCTGTCCGGCAAGATTGGCCAGATCGTGCAGCCGCAGCGCCTCGTTGGGACGGCGCCGCAACGTCAGCGCCATATAGGCGCGATCGCCAAATGCCTCGCGCAACCGCCTGAGCCAGAGCGCGCATTCGTCGTCGGCCTGGTCGGGCACGAGCACTGCAAGGAGCCCCTCGCCATAGGCGACAACGTCAGCCCAATGCAGCACGCATTTCGCCTTGCCGCCACGCTTCTTGCCCAGCGACAGCAAGCGGCACAGCCGCGAGTAGGCCGCGCGACCGGTCGGGTAGACCAGGATGGAAATCTCTTCCACCAGATCCAGCCGGCAGCCGACGATCAGCCTGACGCCGGTTGCCTTTGCAGCCTCGTGCGCGCGGACAATGCCGGCCAGACTGTTGCGATCACAGATGGCAAGGGCGGGCATTCCCATGCTGGCTGCTTGCGCGAACAGTTCCTCACAGGAACTCGCGCCCCGCAGAAAGGAAAAATGCGAGGTGCATTGCAGCTCGACATAGCACGCGTTCATCCGAAGATGCCGTGCAGGAACCAGCGATGCGAGCCGGTCGCGGTATCCTCGCCGTCGCCTGCGCGATAAATCCAGAACCGCTCGCCGGCTTCGTCCTCGACCTGGAAATAGTCGCGCACGGCAGTTAGCTCGGCGTCGCGCTTCCACCATTCGCCGAAAACCCGCTCGGGACCATCGGCGCGCTTGATCCGTCGACGGATGCCTTTCCAGGTGAAGCTCGCCGGAGGATGGTCCGGTAGCAGCGCAATGGCCTCGATCGGCTCCGGCACGGCAAACAAGCGAGCCGGACGCGGCCAATGGTCTGGCCATGCGTCGCCGGTCTCAGCGGATGCAGCGGCTACACGCCGGAAAGAACGCTCGGGCACATCGCTGGCAACCGGGGTAAACCGATAGAGCTTTTCCTCACCGACACGGTTGCCGAGTGTGTCGATCAAATCCGAGATGTCTGCATCCCGTTGCTCGATCAGCGACGAAACGGTCTGCCTGGGGGCGAGTGATTCCGCCAAGGGCGCGGACAGGCGCATCAACTCGATGCCGAAACCCGGATCGACCATCTCGATCTTGTCGCAGAGCAACCGTGTCAGCCGCTTCACATCGCGGACAGGCAAGGCCATGCCGACGCGAACGGCTTCGATGCGGTTGTCGACGCGGTAGAGCAGCAGGTCGAGCCGCCGGGCCCCGAGGCCCTTGGTCTCGAGATCGACACACAGCGCTTGAACAAGCTTGCCGACATAGCGCGCGATTGTCTCGGCCGCACCGATGGGCTCGCCAAAGGCACGTTGGACTTCGACCACATCCGCTGATCGCACCGGCTCAATCGGCTCGGCGAGGCGTCCAGCAGCCTGGTCAAGCCGGCGGCCGAGTTCCGGCCCGAAGCGCAACGTCAGTGGCGCGCGCGGCTGCTGCAGAAGCTCGCCTACCCTGTCGAAGCCGAGAACCCGCAAACCCCTGACGATTGCGTCGGGCAACCGCAGTGCCGCGATGGGCAGTGGAAGAATCGCATCCTGCGTTGCGTTGACGGCGACCACGCTGACGGTCTGCTTCACGTATCGCGCCACCGCATGAGCAGCACCCCAGCTATCCGCTATGGCTGCGCGCGCCGAGAAGCCGACCTTGCCGAGATGTTCGACCATATCGGCCAGCATCAAGCGTTCACCGCCATGAAGATGATCGGCGCCCGTGGTATCCATCACCAATCCGTCGGGAGGTTCTGCTGCGACAATCGGCGCGTACCGCCGCAAAGCCCACAGGGCCAACCGATCCAATGCCTGCGCGTCTGCTTCAGGTTCGGCATCCATGACCGCCAGCCCCTGGACGAGGGCCTGTGCCTTGGTCGCGGGCATTCCGACGCGCAGGCCCGCTTCCAGTGCCGCGCGATCCACCGCAGTCACCAGGCGACGATTACCGTGCCGCCCGACCAGCACCAAAGGCTTATCCGGTGGCGGCGAGACGTCGCCCAATTTCCTTTTGAGCCGGTCGGTCGACCAGCTTGGAAGGAATAGCGAGACGACCCTTGGCATCACAAGCCTCCACTTCGATATCGAGTGTTTCCCCTCCACGAGACCGGATCAGTTCAAGTTGCCATCGCGCCCGACCAACGCCGGGCACAGGCAGCGGTCGCGACGGCAGCACGGAAACCCGCCAGCGGGTGACAGACGCCGTCGGCTGCCCGAAATCGGCGGCTTCGGTCTGGCGGCGCCAGCGGCGGATGGCGATGCCCATCGCGCCGGAGCCTTCCGATGCCAGTTGCAACCGGCGCGAGGAAGTCATGGACAGGCGCGCCACTTCCGCGACCACCGCTCCAAGACCGACATGCCGCAGACCTTCCTCGAAGCAGGCGAGCAAGGATTTGTCGTCACCGGCTTCAACATAGATCACCCGGTCGGGATGCAGTCCGACCTGTGCGATTGCCGGCGCAAACAGATCCTGGCGCGTCACGCACCACAGCACCTTGCCTTGCGTCCTCGCTGCAATCCCGGCTGCAAAAAGCGACGCTGCAGCGCCATCGATCGCTCCATTGCCGCCGCCGGCAACTTCATGAAGTGCGCCAAGCGCCACACCCCCGCCTGGCAGATGACTGTCGATCGAGGAGATTCCGAATGGGAGCACCGCTCTTTTGCGCGCATTACCGCCTTCGAGACGCGCAATGCGACCTCGCAGATCGGAAATAGCAGCGTTTGGCGTCGATGCACTCATCTGTCCCCTGAACGCGACATGCTGGCGGAATGTTCCTCATTTGTTCCCTTCCTAATAAAGAGTCAATGGCATGGCGAGGTGGTGCCGCGGAAGAAATTTTGTCGCGACCGCCCGGTGGCACCGAAAGAACCGTTTGCCAGCAGGACGAGGCGTCGAGGCCACCTGTCCTGTTGGGATGTTCGCGCCGGCGGTTGGCGGCGCACAAGGAAAAACGGCGTATAAACCGCAGTCCCGCGCGCGCCCGCAATGGCGGACATTGTCGCGCGCGGGACGGAGGAAATTCGCCCCCGCCGCGGGCGGTTAACAGGACAGCCGTAGGAGCGTCAGCATAGCGCCGGCCGCAGGACGGGACGCGGGACCGACTGTCCCCGTCCGCAGTGGTCCGTGTAGCAGCGGCCATGAATGCAGTTGCGTTGGGATTGAGCACGAAGCCTCAACCGATTGCCTGATGTACGCTATCCTATTGAAAAAACTACCCTATTTCCAAGCCATCAGGAGTCTATTGACACCTTTGTTCTTATTTTGTTCACTGTGGGAGTTTGATAATGGAGGCGAACCATGGAACTTCGCTTGAACATTGAAGGTGCAACGCCCGAGGAACTGGCACGCGGGGTCACGGCAGCCGAAGCAGTCTTCGCGCGCGCCGGGATTACGGCTTTGCAAGGCGCGGAAGGTTTGTTCGCGTTGGAAGGCTGGGATATCAAAGGCTTTCCGGAAGACGACCAGCCAACCGAGGACGAGGACCAGGCTGCTTCGGTCTGGATGGAAGCCGACGAGGCTGCGACGACTGCATGTTGTGCGGGCTGGCCGGAGGATAAAGTTCCGG
Organism: Mesorhizobium sp. SEMIA396; assembly: GCF_024518615.1. Lineage (NCBI taxonomy): Bacteria > Pseudomonadati > Pseudomonadota > Alphaproteobacteria > Hyphomicrobiales > Phyllobacteriaceae > Mesorhizobium > Mesorhizobium sp. SEMIA396. The sequence continues at coordinate 160,627 of NZ_JANIFC010000014.1, read as the reverse complement.
GCCATCAGATCATGGAGTTGATCGACGTGCCCCGAACGAGATTGCAGGCCGAGGCGCTCCCGGACACGTGGCCGGCGCGCAAACAGCTCTATCCCGATGTTGTCACCCGGTTGGAGACCACGACCGGGCCGGACCGCCAGATCGATTTCGATATTGCCTTCGTTCTTGGTTGGGTGCCCGAGCGGCCGACGCTGGATCAGGTCGAGCCGCTTTCGGAAAATGGCGACCGTATCCCCTTCTTCACCAGCAACCTCGCCCAGGTGGAAGAAATGGCTCGCAAGGCGCTCAAGGACTGGACGATCGAGATTGACCAGGACCCCTACGATGCCCACGTTTTCGATCCTGCAGCCAGCGAAGACGGTGAAGAATTGCGGATGGCGGCATGGCGCGATTTCGACGGCTCCCTGCTTATGGAGAAGCCACCTGCAAATCCTGCAATCGCACTGACCCTGGCGGATGCGCGGCCAGTCGATGCATTTCGATTAGCGGTGAACGGGTTACACGGCCATCGTCGATCGATCGTGCTTGGCCACTCCAGGTCGCACGCTGGATAGCTAAAAACCTGACCAGCCCACACCGCACCCGAGGAGAGAACCATGTCAGAAAAACCACCCTATATGCCGACCGGCATTGGAACAGGCATGATGAGCGACGACGAGACCAAGGTCGGCGTTCTGATATTCGAAACGGCGCAAGGGAACTTCGACTTCGCAGTCAATCTGCAGGCGGTCGATATCCTCACCAAGGCCATCAACAAGATCGAGATGCATCTTCGCTCCGGCAAGACGCGCTGAGTGTCCGACGATGTGCCAGATCAGAAAAGCCGAAGCCAGGACCTTCGGGAGATCACGCAGGGACCAGGCATCGTGCGGAGGGGCGGCTGGGCGTCGCAAATCCGTTGTCAGTCGCCGACTGGCTCGGCTGGAGGAAACGCTCGGAAGCCAGTGCTCTCGCGCACGACTCGCGGCGCCGGGTTGACGGACTGCCGCTGCGATCGATCACGACTTGCTCACGCTGCATGCCGGCGGTAGGTGGGCCCGGCCATGTAGCGCTCTCCCGTTAGCATCGTTCCCCGGATTTGGGGGGGCCGGCTAAGTCTTGGTCGACCAATTTCGACAGGACAGCCGTCGATCTGGATTGCCCGTTTGCCGTCCAACGCGACCGAAGTTCTTCGCCCGCTGGTTCGCACCGGATCATTCTCCGTCTTCTCTGCGACGATCGCGACGCGTGGCGTGCGTCACTGGCGGCCATTTTAGCATCAGCTTGACAAGTTAATTGCCCCAAAGCAGTTTCGGTGGGTGAAAAGGGAGGAACAGCTATGAAAAAAGCCTATGAAAAGCCAGTCCTGACCAAGCGGGGAATTCTTTCCTCAATCACGGCGCAAGTCATCGAGTCGGGTCTTTCTGCGACCTGAGCAGGTCTTTGACCACTGGAAGCCCGGTGGCTCCGGCTGGCGGGCTTTTTGGTCTTCAGGGCGTGGATTAGGTCCTGACCGACAAAGGGTGCTACATGGGCGATGAAGAATGCCCGCCCAGCGTACGTCTACGCACCACCGCTGATCGGCCTTCCGTTCCTGGCTGTGCTACTGGCTCTGGATGGGACGACCATCGCAACGCCCTTTGACACCGCAGATGAAGCGGCCGCCCACAACAAGGTGATGGCGGTTACAGGTGCGATACGGCAAAGCGGACTTGATAACCACAAATAGGAGAACCCGTCCATGAGACTGCTACGCATCACACCGGTTGTCATTCTTGCCTGTGCCTTGGCCCTTGCGGCCTGCGCCAACACCGTCCGAGGCGTCGGCAGGGACGTCAAATCGACGGCCAACGCAGTCGACGACACGGTCAATAAACCCTGATGCAGAGGACCGTCACGGTCATCGAGAAGACAACGGGCCGCGTGATCGGAGCTCTGCCGATCGATCTTGCGCAGCAGAATCACGAGGCTTCCGATGATCAGTATTTCACCAAGGCGTTCGAAGCCGCCATGGACAGCGGCCTTATTAGTGAGGCCGACAAGCATGCGGTTGAATTCCGGCTTGAGTAAAGTTGACGTTGCGACGGCTTTCTGTCGCGTATCGGGGTTTGTGGTTGCATGGTTTTGCACCTCAGCCATCCATCAGCGGTGAATCAACACACCGTCTAGTCCAACTATCCCTAGGCACGGCCCGCCGCTGCTATGAATGGGGCGGCGGGTTTTTGACCCGGAGGTGAGCAGCAGCCGCTACTCAGACCCACTCAGCAGAGCAAGTCGGCGTATTGGTAGGCGAACACTCTGCCGTTGCTCTCGTCGGTCACCTTAAGAAAGTAGTTTCCGGATCGGTGGAGCGTCAGGGACCTTTTCGTTGCCTGTGCGGCGGCGCAATAGGATGTCGGGGCCCCAGCCCGGTATTCCGCTATCACCTGGCCCGCAAGACATTCTCGGATTTGATACGCTACGGTCAGCCCCCGGGGTCCGAATCATACATTAGAGATATCTAACATTTCCCTTTTGGCGAGACGGGGTGTACTTTAGTTACCGCTGGGTGATCCTAGCGACCTACACTGCCCGCTGCCGAGAGGTGGCGGGCCTTTTTGTTTATCTGTGGAACGCCGCAATCCAATGGGAGTTGAAATTCTGTCACCGCCCCTTCCGTGGAGGCGATGATGGCCATGGACGTACAGCCGTGGTCGGCCCGCTCCCGCTTCCTCAGTGGGCGGGCCATCTCGCGGGCCGCTCGCTAGCAGCATCTGGTGCACCATGCCGTCAACCTCGATACGCAGGTTCGAATACAATCCGGGCACCAGGGTTCTATCGGTGTGGTTTGTAGCGAGCGGCAGGCAGTACGACTTTCTGGACGTGCCGCCTGATACCTACGCCGATTTTAAAACTGCCTTTGCCAAGGGCCGCTATTTCAACGATCGCATCCGCAACCATTTCGCGTTCCGGCCTGTGGCAAGCTCCGGCTCCAGCGGCTCATGCTGAGGCAGATTGTGCCAAGCGACCTGGCGGAAGTCGCGCATGTCGAACTGCTGGCCGCACACCGGACAGGTCATAAAATTGTTGAGCTCGTCGGCAGGCTCGCCGCCGTGCTGCTTGCCGGGAATCGGCGGTCCAAGGTCGGATAGCTTCGTCATAACTGTCAAACATTCAATTCGTCTAAAATGTTCCGGAACCATTTTAGCGCGCGCTAATTGAATCGCACTATGCGAGTCGGCGCATGCCTCTGAAGTTCATCAAGCCCATGGAGCCCGAGCTGGTCGACACGCCACCGCAAGGCGACGAATGGCTCCACGAGATCAAATTCGACGGGTATCGCACCCAAATTATCAAGGATGAAAACGGGATCCGGCTGTTCACCAAGAATGGTTACGACTGGACCGGCCGCTACATCGAACTTGCCGGAGAGGCGGAGGCGATCGAGGCGGAAAGTTTCATCATCGATGGCGAGACAATCACGGTCAACGAGGCCGGCCTGTCCGACTTCCACGCCCTGCAATCAGCCGTTACCCGCCGTGAGCCGTCGCGGGACCTGTATTTGGTGGCGTTCGATCTCCTGCACCTGAACGGGCATGATCTGCGCAACATGCCGGTGGAAGACCGCCGCGAGATCCTGCAGGCATTGATACCAGCCGTCGGGCGCATTCAGGTCAGCAAAGCCATGCCCGGCACTGGCGATGCGGTTTATCACCTGGTCGACAAGGCAGGGCTGGAGGGCATGATCTCAAAGCGCAAGGACAGCGTCTACCGCAGCGGGCCGACGATGAACTGGCGCAAGATCAAGTGCTATGCCGAAAAGGAAATGGACATCATTGGCGTGCAGCGCGAGGCCGGAAAGCCCGCGATGGTGCTCATGGCCGACAAGGGTCGCTATGCTGGCGGCGCTTTCGTTGCCTTTAAAGCCGACAAGCGTCAGCGACTATGGGATCGCGTGCAAGGGAAGGTCGGCGGACCAGTGCCCATCGGTCTAAAGAAAGAAAAGGCCGAATGGCTTAAGCCTGGTCTGGTCGGTCGCGTGCGGTTCCTAAAGGGCGAGGAAAGGCTCCGCCACGCCAAGCTGCTGGACTACCGTGAGGAATAAGCTGGCGACAAGGTGCTGCCCATGACGCGGAACAGAACCGTGTGCCTGACTGACGTTGTGCCGAGATCAAGGTCTAGGAGAAACGGCATGGTTGCGCCCCGCGCGGTGTGGAAGGGCTTTCTGAGGGTCGGTTCCGTGTCGTGCGGGGTCAAGATAGTGGGTGCCACAAGCGAGGCATCGAAAATCCACTTCAAGATTTTGAACCGCAGCGACGGTTTACCCGTCAAGAGTGCCTATGTCGACGAAGGGACTGGCGATGTTGTCGAAGTCGCGGATCAGATCAAAGGCTACGAGGCGGACAAGGGCGAGTTCATCCACGTCGAGCCGGACGAGATCAAGAAACTGAAACTGACGTCGCAGCACACACTCGATGTCGATTCCTTTGTTCCGGTTGCCGAGATCGACACGCGCTATCTCGAAAAGCCATACTACTTGATCCCGGCTGACGGCGCCTCGCTGGAGGCCTTTGGCGTCCTGCGCGACGCGATGGCCAAATCCCGGAGGTTACGGGCAGCCTAGACACATCGGGCTTTGTTGCCGGATTGCCGTTGTGCCCGTAGCTATAGGTCTCGTCGTTTGGTCACTCCTTGTGACCAACTGGTCGGCGTGGTCACCGTCACCCAAAAAATGATCGTGCCGACCTGGCCATGGACCGAGGCCATGTGAGATTGCGTGGATGATCGTTGCTTTAATCTAGCGCAATGTAGCGTTGAGCGGAAACGAAGTAGGCCCGCCACTGAGGACACAAACAGCGGCGGGCCTTGCTTTGAGACCTGGCCCGGGGAGCCAAGCTGCAAACCCAACTTCGATTTCAGAAACAGGTTCCAGGCCTGCAGAAAAAACTTAACGCTTGCTGGCATTGCATAGGCCCGCCACCGGGTCTCGGAACCAGAGGCGGGCCCTCGCACCAGAGCTTGGTCGTTTCAAGGAGGGAGTCGTCCTCACCAAGCACATCCCGAACTTCGACTGCAGATGCATGTTCCTCAGGTCAGTTCAAATTTATCGCCCTGGGGTCAAAATGCTCGTGCGAGCAGCAGGCATCTAGAGCGGCGTTTTCCTCGCGCCCACGACGGTCGGCCACGGCCGGATGCTCGATGGCCTCGGCTATCTCGATCGAAGTCCAACCCGCTGCCATGACTTTAAAGGTCCATTCGGTGACCTTCTGGCTATCGTGTCGCGGTCAGGATATTCGTCCTGTCGCCCGCGGGAATTATGCGCTGCGTCTCAGTCGGTCGGGCCTTTGGGCTTCGTCTCGGAACGTAGCTCCGTTGAGGAGACAACCGGTGAGAGATCACGTCGAGCAGATGCAGGCACTCAGTCAATTCTTGCCGGGCCGATTTTCCTTGGATGCTTCCAAGTCCAGCTGGGCGCGACTGGCGTGAAGCAAGGCCGCGATCAAATTTTGGTCGGCTGACTTTTTGCCGGTGTATAGGCACACAAGCTCGCGGGCCTGGACCGTCGAATCGGATTCCGGGCTCTCCCTGATGGCTGACGTAAGAGCCCGGGAGAGTATGTCGAAATCCAACAACGAAATACCCGGTCGGCTTCCTTTCATGGCCAAATCCATCCTGTTGGTCTGCAGGCAATACTCGAAAGGTCAATGATGACGAGAATCGGCATCACCCCCATTCCTTCACGTGCTCGACTTCAGAAGCTCCCGGGACATCTCGCCGAGCCCGGCGGCGGCGTGGATAACCGCGGTGCAGCGCCACCGCAATTACAAAGGTTAATTCGGCTACGCGCATCGAGGATCAGATGGTTTGGGACCGAGTGTTCGCAAATCACAGCTATAAATCAAATCTTCAGGGTAAGTTGACATGATTGCCCACCGCCGACCGCCTATGGCTTGGATAGATGTTCAGGAGAAAGCAGCGTAAGGCCTATCGACTTGTCAGATCTGATGCCCCCCGATGTGCAGGATGATCCTGCCCTAGCCGCTGAGGTCGACCGGCTTCTGGCGCGCCGTACGCGCGAAATCAGCCTGCGTGGCGAGATCGAACGCCTATTTCGAGTACGTGTCTGGTCGCAAACGGCCAAAATCATCCGCGCGTGGATGATCTGGGTGGCATTTTTGGATGTGCTGACGTTGGCACTGAACGCGGCGTTGCTTCCATGGGTCGTAGCGCAGTCCATGCTCCTGCCCGGCGCCATCATCCCGCCCGTGGCGTTGGCCGTCGTCCTTGTTTGGCGTAAACCGCAGGCGCCTTGGCTCCAAGGAACCTCGCTGATCGCAGGCATGTTCCTTATCTTGTTGTCAGTCGCATTGGTCGGAGCAAGCGCTGGTGGCGAGTTCTACGAACGGCAATTGAACGTCATGTTGTTCGTGGCCATTACAGCCATCATAATCTTCGGGATCCCCCTGGCCTGGACGATGACTATCGCTGCGCTGGCGCTCGGACTTTATCTCATGCTTCAACTGCAGAACCCGGCCATCGCGCATGGGAGTGCAGTGGCTGGGACGCTGTTCTTCGCCAGCGGTATCTTTGCAACGGTGGCCGCGCGGCGCATCATGACAATTCTCGCTCAAAAGACTTTCCTGTTTGAGCTTCGCGACCGACGCAGGGTCGCCGAACTGGCGAAAGCCAATGATCGACTGGTACTCCTGGCGAGGACCGATCCACTCACCGGCATCTCCAACCGTCGCTGGATGACGGAAACACTCGAGCACCTATGGGGAAGTGATAAACGTTGCCTTGCCGGTGCCGCGATGCTGATGTGCGACATTGATAACTTCAAGAAGCTAAACGACCACCTCGGCCATGCGGAGGGAGATCGGTGTTTGGTAAAGGTCGCAACTATCTTGAAGGAAAACGTCAGGCGTGATCGCGATCACGTTGCCCGTTATGGCGGCGAAGAATTCCTCGTGCTCCTGCCCGGGGTGAACGAGGAAGAGGCCGCCGCTGTGGCTGAACGAATGCGTAAGAGCGTCGAGGCTGCCGCTTTGCCCAACCCTGGATCCCGCGTGTCGCGCTGGGTCACTCTGAGCATTGGAGTTGCCGTTCAGACCGCTGAGGCGATCTCGCCGGAGCAGTTACAGCAACGGGCGGATGCCGCACTTTACCTGGCCAAGCAGACCGGCCGCAACAGGGTGCTGCTTCACAGACCGGAGTTATCCGCGCGCAAACATATTCGGCCGGGCAGCCTTGGGGCATAGGCGTGGCCCGAGATCTGCTCTTCTGAATCGCGGGGTTCCCGTGCGTCGATGATAACAGGTTAGTTCAGGGACTTTGGTCCACCGAGACGACCCAAGGGTTCCCCTGTATCTCCACATCGCGCCCGGCAGACCACGATTTTCGAGAATAATCCCCTGAAACGAGTTTCCGGGTTGTTGCGAACACCCATAGCCGATTCCCGCTGCGTGGATGGTCCAGTAGGAGTTCCACCAAGTGGCCTCAGTGATGGGCGATCATCTGGATGATTTGCCGAGTCTTCGCAAATGCCGAGCGCATGGGCTCCGTCGATTTCTGCGCCCTGCGCCCTATGTTGCGCGCGTTTGGCCAGGTGAATGGCGCCATTACGCAGCCTCTGATCTTGCGCAAGGGAATCTTGCAACAGCCCTCATTAGATCGGTTGCAAGTGCTCCATGAAATCTCCATCTAGTTGGGTTGTAGTCAGAACGCGGTCAAACGATGACACGGCAAGAAGTTCTCTCCGTCATTGGATTAGCCGACGATATTACAGTTGCGGAGATCATCGCAACGGGTGCGTCGATCGAGGAATTGAGCGAGGCGTGGGCGTGGGCTTTTGCTGACGACGCGTTAATGGGACAGGGGCGCCCACTTCCGGGAACACGAGGGGCCGCGCTTATTGACTTGCTTAAGCCCGACGAGGACGACCCGGCTGAACCGGGCACCCGTCTGGAATAGATCAGCAATGGAATGTGCAATTCGGCCCTGTCATCCACGGCAGCGTTGCAGGCACTTTCTCAATGAAGCCGACCTTTGGGCCCGGTTCAGTTCAGTCAAAGGGCTTGCGCGTGGCCTTCAGACTTCCCACCATCGTACGAGTAGCATCACAAGGCCGCGCACGCGCTCAGGAGCGGATCGCACCTTGTTCTTGTCCAGGATGTGCTCACCGATGCGCCGAACCTAAGGTCGACTTTGGTCTCGCCGACCGATGCGTCGCAGGTCGCGTGTGCAAAGCTGCAGAACAGCTCCGGCAGCCGCATGTTGAAACGGACCGCCACCTAAAACACACCGCTCATCAGCTTCACAACTCTGGTGCGCCCGGTAGGGGGCCAGGCCAGCAGCACAGATCGCGACGCCCTCTGGCCTGTCAGTCAGGAGTTTGCCACAGCAACGAAAAGCGATTGTCCCTGCCGGTCGATACGGAACAGCATTGGTCTTTTCTGCTGACGGGATTTCGCCCATTCCTCACGGACGTCGGACGGCTGGGTCATGTTTCGGTTGTTGGCCGACACGATAACGTCGCCTGGCCGGATGCCGCTTTCGGCTGCAAGACTGTTGGGAGCGACATCCTGGACGAACACGCCCGTCCTGTCGGCCTGCAGGCCGAGTTGCTGGCGCGCATCGTCCGGAATGGGGCTCAGTGATAGACCAAGGCGCTGGTCTTCTGTCCCCAGGCTTGGAATGGTACCGGTCGGTTCCTCCTGATCCCTGCGCTGATCGACAGTCAGTGACAATTCCTGGTGTGTGCCGCCCCGGTTCATTGTTACGGTCACTTTCGATCCCGGCTTTTGGCTTGCTGCCGCCAGCGTCAGGTCATGGACGCCTTGGATGTCCTTGCCGTTGAACCGGGTGATCACGTCGCCGGCCTGGATTCCCGCTTTCTGCGCCGGGCTGCCAGCCTCGACAGAGGCAACCAGCGCTCCCTTGGCGCCCGGCATTCCGAGCGCCTCGGCGATGGAGGGCGTGATCTCCTGAAGACGCACGCCGATGAAGCCGCGCTCGATGCGGCCAGTGCTGATCAGCTGGTCGACGATAGTCCGAGCGGTACGCGAGGGCACCGCGAACCCAATGCCTATGCTGCCGCCTGACGGCGACACGATTGCCGTGTTGACGCCGATGACTTCGCCGCGCGCGTTGAACAAAGGACCTCCCGAGTTACCTCTGTTGATCGAGGCGTCAGTCTGCAGGAAATCGTCGTAAGGACCGGCCTGGATATCGCGAGAGCGGGCAGAAAGGACGCCGACAGTGACCGTGCCCCCGAGGCCGAAGGGACTGCCGATGGCGATGGTCCAGGCCCCTGGTTGCATCGCGTCCGAATCCCCCCAGGCCGTCGCCGTCATGTTGGGCCGAGGATCGACTTTCAATACCGCGATGTCAGTTGCCGGATCGCGGCCCACCACCCTGGCGGGCGCCGTCTCCTTGTCGGAGAACACGACATGAATCTCAGTTGCGTCGGCGACGACATGGTTATTGGTGACGATGTAGCCTTCGGGACTGATCACAAAGCCGGAGCCGAGTGCTTCCCGCACCTGGGGCTGGATACGCCCTGCCCCGTCGAAGGGATTGAGAAAGCCGTTGAGCGTCGTTTGATCCTGGATGATCTGCTTGGTCGTGATGGCGACAACGGCTGGCAGCTTCTGACGCACAATTGCGCTGAAGTCGTTCGGAATTTCCTGTGCGGTGGCCGGAGCAAGGCCGCCAGTCGAGAGCATCAGGGCTCCTGTGATCAAGCCAATGCACAAGTTCCTGGAGAGGTAAGACATGACTGGTTCTCCTGCCGGATTCGGGTCCTTGATTTTCGTCCGACGCCAGAACTGAGATTCTCGCCGATTGTTTCACCGGCCCGATAAAATGGTTCTAAGGCGTTGACGACGGGGATGTGACCCGTGCCGAGCCATTGAAACCTGCTTGAGACGTTCCAAAATTTCGTCTGGCGGGAATCGCGAGAGCCGCCAAACTCAACCACGCAGGAGATTGTCTGAAGCGGAGGACCATCAATGGAAGCAGCCATTTCGACCCATTTTGCCTCGATTGAACCCGTGGCCCCTGACGTTTTTCTGGACCGCTTGCTGCATCCGGCACGGCATTTCAAACACCCCCACGACGTTTTGGCCGACGTTGCCCTGGACGTTCAGGAGAAGCGCGCCATCCTTTCGTCATGGGCGTCGGATGCCTGCGCGGTAGAATCCGTGCCAGCGCTTCGCATGCTGCCGGGGGCGGGTGAACCGGTCAGCTTCGATGCGATCATGGATGCGTTGCAACAATTGGATCAATCGGAAGAGCTTGCCGGTCCTGATGGCAGTGACAGCGCGGTGGTGGCCGGGTTCGTGCCATTCATCGATCGGATTTAAGCGCCACATAATTGTTCCTGCACCATGGATCCGTCGGCGAGTGACCCCGCCGGCGGGAGGGCGGCATGGGTGCGTCGCCCGGACTGCCGCTGAAAATTTTCCTATTCTTCCTCTTGAAGGTGCAAGTCGCGATTCTAAATTTGATAGTCGCCGGTCGCCCGATGGGGCCGGCAGACCAGGAGGCGGCAAGGCTCTTGGCGCCTCCTATGATCCATGTTGCTCAAAGGAGGATGTGGTTATGAACCTCGATTTTACCCCCCTGTACCGGTCCAGCATCGGCTTCGACCGCATGGTCGACATGCTTGAGAATGCGAGCCGTGTGGCCTCGTTCGACAACTGGCCGCCCTACGATATCGCCAAGGTTGATGATGATGACTATCGCATCACCATGGCGGTCGCCGGTTTCTCGCAGGACCAGCTCACCATCACTTACCAGCCCAACATGCTGGTCGTGAGCGGGTCGCAATCGGGCGATGAGAACGGCCAGTATCTCTACCGCGGCATTAACGGGCGCGCTTTCGAGCGTCGGTTCGAACTGGCCGATCATGTCAAAGTTGCTGGCGCCAGCCTCGAGAACGGGCTGCTGAGCATCAATCTCAAGCGCGAGGTTCCCGAGGAGATGAAACCGCGCAAGGTCGAGATCTCCAGCGGGGCTCGCATGCCGAAGATCGAAGCGCCCAAGGTCGAGACCGAGAAGCTGGCGGCCTGAGCAATCCACTATGAAGGCATCGCTTGAGCCGGGCGTCCGGCCCGGCTCAGAGACCTACGAAAGGAGAAAGACAATGAGCGTACGTGACTTGATCCCATGGGGCCGGGGCAACGGAAACTCGGCGCCCAGTCTCTTCCCTGATGGAGATCGAGACCCCTTCGTCTCCCTCCACCGGGAGGTAAACAGGCTGTTCGATGACGCCTTCCGCAGCTTTGGCGCCAGACTGCCGGCCTTCAGTCCCTCTTTTGCCGCCACTTGGCCCAGCGTGGAGATTTCTGACACGGACAAGGAAGTCCGCGTCACGGCGGAAATACCTGGCCTGGACGAGAGCGACATAGAAGTCCTGCTGGACAACGGGGCGCTCAAGCTTAAAGGCGAGAAGCGTTCCGAGACCGAGGACAAAGACCGGCAGTTCTCCGAGCGCTTCTACGGTCGCTTCGAGCGCCTCATTCCGCTCGGCTACGAGGTCGAGGAAGACAAGGTCAACGCCGCCTTCAAGAACGGGGTGCTGACCGTGACCTTGCCCAAGACCGAGCGGGCGCAGGCGAAGGCCAAGCGGATCGCAATCAACGGCAAGAACTGACGCACGGCAGTATGAGCAGCGGCCGTAACGGCCGCTGCTCATACCACCCTTCATTATGGGAGGGACAGACAATGGAGACAGTTCAAAGCAGCGACATCAGAAACCCAACCAAGACCTCCGGCCGGCCGGACAATGACAATCGGCCTCGTCTCGACGAGCCGGCTTTGTCAATGGGGCGGTCAGTGTTTCCGGATGGCGTGACGGCACGGATCTACCAGCCATGCCGCTCGGCCACGACCTCAGCAAAGCCCCGCAAGGACTGGCGATTGATTTTCGAACCTCGCACAGCCCCGTTCATCGAGCCGCTGATGGGCTATACGGGCGGCCGGGACACCCTGACCCAGGTTCAACTGGATTTTCCGACGCTTGAGGCGGCGATCCGTTATGCGGAGCGCCAAGGCCTCAACCACGTGGTGCAGGCTCCATCTTCTGGCTGCCAGGCCAAGGTCAGCAACAGGCAAGCATCGGAGCAGAGGCACGTCTTTTCCGACGTGGTTTGGCAACGGCTGCAATTGGCATGGCTTCAGGCAAGCCACAACTATGGCGCTGGTGCAAAGGCAGCGCACATACAGACGGCGCTTTCCGAGCCCGAGACATTCTACGCCTCTCCGATGGAGGTCGTGGATGACCCGGTACTCGCACTCGACGAGAAACTTGCCGTGCTCAAGAACTGGGCCTGGAACGAGTACCTGATCGACCTGGCCACCGCAGAAGGCATGCCGGAAAATGCACGTCCGACGCGACGGGACGAGGTTGAACTCGCTCTGCTGGCCTTGGAGGGCCGCACCCAGAGATTCCAGACTCGGCTCAGCCCGGTATGCTCCCGGATAGCCGCATGACTGGAGGCAAGAATGGACCCACTGATCGACTTCGACGCCCAACGTACGATCCCGAACCCCTTCGCGCTTGCGGTCGCGGCAGCGGGCCGGGCGCGCGGCGCAGCGCCCCGGTTGGCGGCCAGCCCGAAGAGCCGGCCGCATCTCGCATTGAGTGAGATCGCCGGCAATGCGTTCGAACCTCGGGAGATCGAATCCTTCCTCCTGACTGAGCCGATCTCGCCGAAGGGCTGCGTCCGTTTCAAATCGGGACCCAAGAAGCTTTGCGGCATCGGGCCGAACAGGCCCGCTGCCGCACCCGCCCTCGACTCAAGGGCGGTACATTGACGTACTGAAACGCAGGAAAGGAGAATGATCGATGTTGAAGAATCTCACTTCCGACAGCAGCAGGCCGGCGCTCGATGTCGTAAATATCCTTGCCGGCATCGCGCTGGCGCTCTCGCCCTGGCTCCTTGGCTATGCTGCCGATGCTGTTGCCGTCTGGCACGCCTTCATCGCGGGCGTAATCACCGTTCTGATCGCGGCGCGCGCGTTGGTGGCGTTCCACAAATTTGAAGAATGGGCGAACCTTGTCGTCGGCCTGTGGATTGTGGCCGCACCTTGGGTGCTTGGCTTTGCCGGCCTGGCGGCAGCAATGTGGTCGCACGTCATCGCTGGCGTTGTGGTTGCGGCCCTGGCAGCAGCCAGCCTTTGGCTCGCGAACAACCGACCGCTTTCTGCAGCCTGATCATAGCCGCTGGCGGGTCCGGATCTTCCGGGCCCGCTCTTTTTTTACGCGCGAGACCACAATCGATGCTGATGCCGTTCCGGTTCGGCGATCTATCCCGCGTTTGTGTGAAGTGGCCGCCATGGACATGAGTAACAGGAAACACAGTTCAACCTCTGGTACTGGATCGGCCCTTCGCGGGGCTGCTGCACTCCAGTACATCTTGACGCGAATTCCCATAGCCGGTTCGAGGCCGCCCTGCTACGCGAGGGCAAGATCGCCGACGTGCAGGTTGGTGGCTCGAAGCCCTCGCGGACTGAACCGACGCGCGGCAGCGGGATGGGGTGCACGGCGACACGATTGCCAAGAGGCTGCTGGGCTCGGCCGGCCACTTCTCTCTTGAACTGAAAAGAGGCATTTCCAATATCCTCTCTGTGCCGAGAAGGCGTCACGCGGACCGGCATGCTTTTGCCGAGGAAAATCCTGCGTCACCCGAAGAGGCACAAGCGTCGCTTTAGGCTGGAAGGGAGGTCACGATGGAAAGCGCTACGTTCAAACAGCCGATTTTTGTACGAGATGACAGTCTCGTCCTCAGAAAAATCGGTTGCGTCATGGATGCCATAGAATTTCTGGAAGAATGGCCGGTCGAAAGGCGCGGCCTTCTCCACGGGGCGGCGTGTGATACATGCTACTCGGCATATGATGGTCGCAAGTCTGTCGAGGCCGCGCACAAGACGTTTGTGACCTGGGCACGCAGGGTGGGTGTGATCGAAGACATTCCCGTGGCGCCGCCTTGGATGACAGGGCCGAAGATTGGCGGTGCAGACGAACTTATAGAAAGTGACCGTTAAACGCCCTGCGGCGGCAATCATGCGTTGACTTCGGCGCTATCGAAAGCCTAAGTCCCGGCTCCGCCCTCACGTCCAAGGCATTTTAACCCACCGAGGTTTCTAAATGGGCGAAAAATACACCAAAGCGCGTGAGCACTTTTTTGCGGCCGTTCGCGCGTTAGCGGCCTCTTCCGACAGCATTCAAACGCGGCTGATAGACGCCAACGTAAATATTTTGAACGTCACGATCGATGAATTCGACGGCGACCGAGAGCTCAAATTCAAGTTTGCGAAATTGTTAGACCTTCTGGCCGTCGATCAGGACGATATGGAGACTGTCGCTCTTGAGACCGCCGCGCATATGACTGATTTTGAAGCGACTAAGGTCGCGGATCTGATTTGCGATTTTTACTATGAGATCACCTAGCTCCGCGCGAGTTCACCCGCCGCGCGGCATGCGCCAGATGCCTGACTGACAGGCCGTGACCAGCGATCCCACGCGGCCGCTGCCGTACTGGTGCCACCCGAAGCCAAGCCCATGAGCTCCAGCGGGTACCCTCGGCGCTGGCTGCCTTCACTCCTGCATCATCCTTTAGCTTGCCGACAGGAATAGTTAGTGGGGAGCGACAAAGAGATGGCCGGTCGCGCGTGATGGCGCGGCTCGGCCTGAGAAGTAATTGGATCGGGCGGCCGAAGGACATCCCCCCTGCCATCGCTTTCGGCCGCAAGCGACTTCTCGGCGCCCGCAAACTGCCTGCGCTTGTCGGCCAGTTCAGCAGTGAATGCGAAGCTTTTGCCACCACGAGATTGGTAGATCCCATGCTCAAGTGCAGAGACCAGCTTTGCAATAGCGAAAGCCCGGCATCCTGGCGAACAACGGCACCCTTCAATCACGGCCGGGTAGGTTGAGCTCTATCCAGGCTGGCGCATGATCACTCGGTTTTTCCCAGCCGCGCAAATCAGCGTCCACGCCGGCATCACGTAATCTGGACGAAAGTGACGGGCTGACGAGGAGATGGTCCATGCGCAGGCCGGAGCTCCTGTCGAAACCGCCACGATACGAAAAGTTCCAATACGTATAGATGCCCTTCTCCGGATGGATACGGCGGACAGCATCGATCCAGCCATAACCAAGCATTTCGGCGTAAGCTTGCCGGCTCTCCGGAAAGTAGACCGCATCGCCTAGCCAACGTCCTGGCACCGCGGCATCGATCGGCGTTGGCACGACATTATAGTCGCCGCACAGAACGCTCGGGGAGCCTTCCCTGAGCAGTACCTGGCTGTAGCTGATCAGACGATCGAACCATCGGAGCTTGTAGTCGAATTTCGGGCCAGGCGCTGGATTGCCGTTGGGCAGGTACAGACAGCCGATCACGATCCCATCCACCTCCGCCTCGATATACCGGCTGTGAGTATCGTCAGGATCACCCGGGAGGCCACGCCGACGCTCCAGCGGCTCTTTCCCTCGGGCGAGTACAGCTACACCGTTATAAGACTTCTGCCCATGCCAGACGGCACCGTAACCGGCGTTCCTGATGGCTTCGGCGGGAAATTTCTCATCCGAGGTCTTCAACTCCTGAAGGCAGACGATGTCATAGTTGGTCTGACCTAGCCATCTGATGAGCACCGGCAGGCGACCGTTCACGCCATTCAAATTGAAGGTCGCGATGCGTGTCATTGCATTATGCCGGCGGCGGGGTTGTCAGTCTTGCAGGCAGCCTCGCCAATAACCGCCGCTCCTTTTCTATACCGGCGCAAATCTCGCGCCTGGGCTGGCGACCGATGTGTCTCGATGCCATGTTTTACCTCCTGCGCCCTCCCCTCTTCTGGCACGCGACCGATCCTTTGGGGAGGCTCGCCCGCAGCCGCTCTCTCGTTCGATTTAGACGGTGTTGTCCTCTCAGCTCCTTAACCGCGGTACGGGGGGAAAGTTTCACTACAGCTTTGGCATTTCGCGTGGGTTCAGGGGTCCGGAGGCTTGCTAGGCAGATGAACTTTTAGGGCCGTCACTGCGTTGCCTGCGACAAAACGCGAACGATGCATTGTGATGGATTACAACCCACGTCCCGGGCCGCAGAAGCAGGAGGCAAGTGGCGCCGAAGCCCGCTTTTCCTTCGATCGAATGGCGGTCGAGCGGTTTCAGCAGGCTTTTCCGCGCGCGAGATGGAGTGACGAGCGCAAGAGCTGGTTCGTGCCCGGCACAACGGCAGCCCGGCGGATTGACCGGTGGCTAGCGCAAGAGGCAGCGCTACGACGCCCGACGACGACAGCAAGGGACGAGATGCCTTCGCCTTCGATCCAATATCGAGCCAATATCTGGACATCGCGGACGACCTGCGCATTCGTACGCCCTACTCGAGGACAGTGCTTGAAGAGTTGCGTGCCGTCCCGTGGTCGAGTTGGGACGACGAATTGCGGGCCTGGAGAGTTCCATTTCGCTCATATGACGAGCTCCGGCGCCGGTGGCCAAGCATCGAAAAAGCTGCTCGCCATGCCGAGCCGGAGGAAAGAAAACGGCGACGTGTGGACGCCAGAAATACTGAAGGCTACAGAGCCTCGCGCCAACTGGCTGCTGAACGCCGGCGTCACCGCTACCCGTTGCCAACTCACGATCAACCTCACCTGGGTCGCGCTGTCGCAACCGAGCTCTACGGGGTCGTCGTCTTCACCGACATTTCCGGTGAAGTGGTCGCGCCATCAGACGCAACTTCCCTTTATCCTCACGCAATGGCTTCGAACGGCGAATTCGTTTGGGGCAGATGGCGCTCCGCTACACTGGGCGAACTTGTAAGGACATGGCCCGCAAGGGTGGCCGCTGGCCCGACCGAACGCCTGAGGGGTTGGTGGTGGCCAACACTTGCCGAGCTTAGAGTTGCCCGTCGAAAAGCCCGCAGTCGAGAGCGTATTGGGCGAAGTCGCAGCCGGCAGATGTGACGCTCGCATCCGGCCGTGCGGCTGGCACGAAGGTCGCTAATCGGGCTCTCCGTCGAGCGGACCTCAGGCACGTTTACGGCAGCACGAGGTCGTAGCGTTGAATGATGGGCGTGTGTTTCGGCAGAGAATTCAGCCCCCCGCTCAAGCGTCAGCTTCGCCAGTTTCACTCCGGCCGAGCTATTCCCGAAGGAACGGGGCGCCATGAAAGCCGTTGGATGCTTTTCAGCGAGAAGTCGTCATGCACCTCTTCCAAATCCTGCTTCCGCGCGCGGACAATGACGGCCGGCCATTTGAGCGGGAAGCTTTCGATCGGGTCAAGGAAGAGCTGGCTGCCCGGTTCGATGGCGTGACTGCCTACCTTCAGGCGCCAGCGGAGGGGTTGTGGCAAAAGGGTGCCGACTCCGCCATCGACGAAATTGTCATCTTCGAGGTCATGGCGGAAGAAGTCGACTTGTCCGATTGGTGCGCCCGCCGCTCCGAACTGGAGCGCCGTTTCCGGCAAGACAGGGTAATCATCCGTTACATGCCGATGGCATTGGTCTAGCGCGACACCGTCGTCGCGTTCGCGATCCTCGTGTTCAGCGAGATATTTTGAACGATGAAGAGTGTCCAGGTGGGAAAAGCGCCCCGCCCGGTTGAAATGTTGGTGTTCATGACCGGACCGGGAGTTTCAGTCTGCGCCGCTGTGGGATTGTGCGTGTGATCTCTTGGACCAATCTGAGGCGGTTCCGGTCCGGGCCGACAAAGGACGGATAGCGGGACCATTGAGAACGGCTCCATCCGGCGCGAACTGGGAGCCATGGCAGGGGCAGTCCCAGCACTGCTCGGTCGAATTCCAATGGACGATGCAGCCGAGATGCGTGCAACTGGCGGAATGCATGTGCGTTCCACCGTTTTGGTCACGGCACACGGCGAGTTTGCTCAAACCGTCGCGGAGAATACCGCCCTGACCGGGTTCCAGATCGGCGGCTGATTTGATCTCGCCGGGCAACAGATACTCCGCGAAATTCTTCAACGCCGTCAGGTTCTCGCTAACGTAGTTCACCAATGCCAAGGGAGGCTTGCGATCGGGGGCATAAACCTCCTCCCACACACTGGATCCACCGACGACAAGGTCCCGGATGAGCAGGCCAGCCAACGCTCCGTGGGTGATTCCTTGTCCTGAATCCCCGGTAGCGATAAAGACGTTCTTGCTGCCAGGATTACGGCCGATGAAGCCGCAATAATCGATCGTGTCGAGAACCTGGCCAGACCAACGCGCTGCTTCCTGGCCCAGTTCCGGAACAAGGGCCCGGATCCAGGCGTCCAATGCATCGAAACGCGCCGAGCCGTCATCGGCTTCACCAGATTTATGATCACGACCGCCCGCAATTAGATAGTCGATGTCACCCTCCCCAGGTTGGAGACGAACGTAGTAATAGGGATCGTCCATATCCCAATAGAGCGCGTCCGGAAGAGTTGCTTTGGGCAGCTCGAATGCCATCGCATAGGTCCGATAGGGCGCCATCTTGCTGTGGATCGCCACCACCGTATTGACCGGCGAGTTTGTGGCAAACACGGCGTTGTCGGCGGTGATGGTTGCGCCCCCTTCCACGCGAAGGCGGATCTGTTCACCCTCCTCGATCTCGGTCACGGCACTTTCGGCAAAAGCCTTGCCTCCGCGCTCCCCGAAATCGTCAAGCAGGGCACGAAGATATTTCAGTGGGTGAAACGTGGCCTGATCGGGATAGCGTAGCACCGGCGCCGCTTCATGGCCTTTCAGCGGAACGCCGCGGCCGTGTTCCGCGACTGCGCCGACCTTGCCGGCCGCTTCATACTCTTCATCACATTGCTTGGTGGCTTCTTTTTCGTCCATCCAGGCTGCGGGAAAAAGAAATCCGTCGAGCCGACGAAAGTCGCAGTCTATTTCAAGATCGCTGACGTGTTCCTCGATCCGGTCGACAGCGGCTTGCTGGCTCTCTTGAAAACCTCGAGCGAGATCCTCGCCGCGGATTTTGACGAGTTCGCTTAGGCCGTCGTCGCAGATCGGGGCCAAGTGGGCGGTCGTGCGGCAAGTCATCCCACCGAGCAGCCGCCCCCTGTCGACCAGCACCACTGACTGTCCCGCCAGCGCAAGTTCGTAGGCAATAGAAACGCCGGCCATGCCAGCCCCCACCACCGCCACGTCGCATAGCACATCCTGTTCCAGTTGCGGGGCCGAGGGCAACTCCGTGTCCTTCATCCAAAGAGATTTCGTGGCTTCGTCACTGACGTTCATCGCTGCCTCCAACCTGGCTGCGCGTCTAACGGTCGGAACTGCATTTTGATCCGAAATGCGCAGACGAATCCAAATTGTTTGCTCCCTTGCGCGGAAATGGGACTACCAAGGGGTAGACCGTCGCAGATCGTGATTGACCGCGGGGCACTTCAGGAGATCATCAAGGGTGAAGGCGACTGGAACCGCGCGCGCCTCTCCACGCTCTGGGGTAAGGAAAAACGGAACAAGTTATTGACCTTCTGGACCGGGAGCGGCTCTTTGCCGAGACCAGCAACTAGGTCACCAAGAATTCATACACTGCATCAAGGCAAGCGGCGCAGAAGACCCTCACGGGAGATGGTGGCGACGGGTTTGGAATTCCACAGGCTCCTGCTCGACCTTGAATCTGCTTTGCAGGACGCTGGCTTTCTCGTCGTAGGAGTGCCGAGTGCCGAAGCCGCCGTAAAGGCGTTTGATGAGGGTCCAAACAAGTTCGCCGGCCTCCTTACGGACATCCGTCTCGGCTCTCGAGAATCTGGGTGGGAAGTAGCCGGGCACGTCAGGCGAGCCAACCCAACCCTACCTGTGGTCTACATCAGCGGCGATGGTGCGTTTTCCTGGGGGTCTGAAGGCGTCCCAGACAGCGTGATGATTGTCAAGCCGTTCTTCCCCCCCGCAGATCATTACGGCGCTGTGCACACTGCTCAATCAGCAACACCCAACAGTGCGCCGAACGGAGGCGAGCCCTCTCAGTAGAGCAAGTCGGCGTACTGAAACGCGAACACTGTCCCGCTGGTCTCATCGGTCACCTCAAGGAAGTAGTCCCCCGTCCGGTGAAGTGTCAAAGGTCGACCAGTTGCGCCTTCGGCTGCACGGAAAGAGGTCGGCGCTTCTGCGCGATACTCGGCTATCACCCGCCCCGCAAGAAGCTCCCGTATTTGATACGCCACGGCGAGCCCCAAGGGTCCGAATCATCCATTAGAGAAATCTAACATTTCCCTTTTGGCGAGGCGGGGTGTACTTTAGTTACCGCGGGGTGATCCTAGGGACCTACACTGCCCGCTGCCGAGAGGCGGCGGGCTTTTTTGATAGCCAGGAACCGAATGGCGCAAGTTGGATGCCATCAGCATTCCATCCGTGGAGGCATTGGGGCGCGGACTTTCAGATTACGCGATGGTGGAGTGGATGCGGTAGCCCGCCTGAGCCAGTCGCGTCCGAGTGATGCCCCCATCTCTCGTCCGCACCGCATCCAAAAATCTTGTAGCATCCTTGGCGCAGTCCGCATCGAGCCAAGCAACGTTTCATTATTGACAAAGATCGGGCCGTGACAAAAAGGAAACTCGTTGGGGCAGCACCCGTCCCCCAAATGGCCTGCCTCTCCAGGAGCCCGCTGCCGAAAGGTGGCGGGCTTTTTTGTGCGCTAGTCCTGATATGACGAGGCAGGTTCGAAAGCGGCAGCGTCCCCCCGCTGCCTGTCGAGGCCCCCAAGCCTCGGCCGGGTCCGCCTCGGCGCCCCAGTAGGGGCCGACCCACTGAAGTTCAAGTTCGGAGATCAAGGGAACCTGCTTCTGAAATCGAAGTTCAGTCCATAGCTTGGTTTACAGCCGAGCAGTCTCGAGGCAGGGCCCGTCATTGCTGATCGGTGGCGGTCCTTTGCCGTGCGCAGATGGTTGTTCGGGCAGGCACGCGTGTAGCACCGACGAACCTCCAATGCAGAAGCGCAAAGGTCTGACCCGTGAAACAACACAGCCTTTTCGACATTTGGAATGTGACCGTCGATCATCGTCCCTTCATCGTCGGTTGGTTGATTACCCGCCACGGCTCGCTTGGCGTGGCGGGTACTCTTCTGTGGAGGGTGCATGCGGCTTGGTCATATCATCGCGAATGCGTTCGCAGCGGGGTTGATCATCGTTCTCGTAGCAGGCGTTTTCCTACTCTTCGGGAAGCCGCTCTGGCCTGAACGACACGTCCGGATGGTAATCATCCCGCCCGCCCATCGAATGCCCACCTCCGCCGTCAACAATACGGGACCTGACCTGCCAACCAAATTTGATTTGAGCATCGTGCGGCCGAGGCCGCTTGCCAAAGAACGGTCATGAGTTCGGCGACATCATTGCCGATCAGAAACCAGGTCTGCATACGGATTGCCCGCCGACGGGCAGAGAACGCGATCATTGCGGGTATCTCGCTGGATCGGCTTGCCTCAATGGACAGGCTGTTGGAGGTTGATCCGTCGAATCGGCCAAACCCGCTTTCATTGGCTGCGCTCGGCGCCGGAAGCACCTGGTGCGTCGAACCTAGTCCGGGCTGACAGAACGAATCGCCTTCCTGCGCACGCTGGAGATCGATCCGAGATTGCAGATGCGGGTTGGCGCGAGTGTCGTGGCGGCAGAAGCCATTTGCGAAAAGTTGACCACCACAACGCGTGACTTGTCCCTTTTGCAGGTCAAAACCGCCGATGATGCGACGCGGGACAGGACGCTCTTTCATTATCGAACACCTTCGCCTTGAATTTGGGCCCATGCTGAGGAGTGCGAAATGGGTCGATCGAATGAAGAGGTACTGAAGCGTACAATCCGGAGACACCAATTGCGTGAAATGGTGCCCCTTGCAGACAGCACGATCTACGAAATGGAACAGCGGGGCGAATTTCCGCGACGCTTCGCGTTGACCGCCCGATGCGTGGTTTGGGACCTCGGCGAGGTTCAGGCATGGCTTTCGGCCCGCCGCTCGAAACCTATCCTCCGCGCACCAAATCCCGACGTGAAACAACGCCGAGCCCGTCCTGTCAAAGGCCTGGATCACGCGGCAAGAACGGCATAGCGCGATCTGGATGGTTAGCGCCGATACTAAGACTGAAACAGGAGGCTTGTTCAACTGGACGATCTCGAGGCCGGACAATCCGCCACCGTCCTGCGCACGAGGAATGATTATGTCCTAGGAACGAAGGATATATGGGATCCATCGCGTCCACTCGACAATGTCCATTGCTCCTATTATCTCACCTACAATCCCGACCTTGGATCGTGCTTGTTCGGCAGCTACCGGCTTCTGCCGCAAGGTGGCCTCCTGAACCAACGCCAGGATCTGAGTTTGCAAGATACCGTCGGCAGCGTGACGGAGGGCGTCCGCGACATCTATGTTTTCCCGCTCGGCGGCGGCAGATTCGGGATCGAAGCGGTACGCGTGCTTGCCGACGACCTGGTCAGCACGCACCAACCCGAATCCTATGCACAGTCCGGACGAGCTGCCCGCAAGCTACTGCGGCAATGGAGCCTCGCATAAGGCCTCTGATCTTCGTCGGTCCAAGCCTGTATCGCGCTCGCTGGTGTGCAAGGTGGGCAGGCGTTTGACATTGCGCCACCGGCCCGGTGCGGCGATGTCATGCGCGCGGTGCTCGAGGGGCGCAAGGTCATCGGGTTGATCGACGGCCTATTCGAATCGGGACCTGCAGTATGGCACAAGGAAATTCTGTTCGCGCTTGACGCCGGCTGCCGCCTACTCGGTGCGGCGAGCATGGGTGCCCTCAGAGCAGCTGAATGCTGGCAGTTCGGGATGATCGGCATCGGAAAGTCTTCGAGGATTATCTCACAGGACGCCGCAGTGCCGATGCCGATGTCGCCATGATTCATGGTCCGGCAGAGATTGGCTATCTGCCGCTGACGGTTCCGCTCGTCGATGTGGCCGACGTTCTGCAGCGAATGGTTGCGGCGGACATTCTGGACGGCTCGCTCGCCCGCCGTCATGGCTGTAGCCGGCAAGACCCATTTCAAGTCGCGGACCTGGAAACAGGTATTGGACGAAGCAGGCATGCATAAAGGGCTTCAGGAGGCCGCGCTTCGCTGGATCGCCGCAAGCGGACCCGCAGTGAAAACCCGCGATGCCCTTTTGCTGATCGACAGGCTCGGCGAAACATCTTCATGCAATATCGCTACAGGGACTTTCCTTCACACACCGTTTCGGCCCGGTTGCTCAAGCTTGTCAGGAACTGAATGCTGATGCGTTGGAGAACCGTCGCAGCCTCTGGGGCGTTGCTGATCGTCGCTTACGTCTCGACCCTATTGATGGCGGCCGATGAAGGATCAGGAAGCCTCTCTTCGTTGGCCATGTCATGTGATCTCGTCGCCGCGTATGGCGGCATTTTCGAAGTGCCCTCAGGAGTAGAGGTCAACGTCACCGACAAGAATCGCGGGGAGCTGCTGGAACGCGCTCGCGGTTGCGTCGAAGGGCTGCTCGTTGAAGAAGCGTCTGACCGATACAGGCAGATGATCGATACGCTCAAGGGACCAGTCGTTTCGCGGGCGCAGCAGGCAGAAAGAAGCTTTGTGCAGATCGAACTTGCAGCGGCTCTGGCGAACACCGATGCTGCCATACAGCAGCGAGATGTTGCTCGCCGGCTCGTCAGCAAATGGCAAAAGGCCAAAGACATCATCGAGCGACAAGGTGCCGGCCCCGCGCTCACGGAGAGTGGCTGGCCCGCAGTGGGCGAGGCGAAATTCCGCGACGACGTTCCAGCATACCTGAAGGCGTGTCGCGATGCGGGAGTACCCGTGCCCGGCTCATTCGCGGCGGACAAGCGCTGGGTCCATAGGGAGGACCTCGGTTCCGAAACACATAGGTATTTCTTCCCTTCAGATTGGACTGACGCCGAGGTGTGGACCTATAGGGATGATATCTCCGGCGGTTTCTGCGTAGCGCTCGTCAGGCGCAAACCCGGTTGGCCTGTGCAATATGTCGGCACGATCTGTGCAGACAAGCTGCAAAAGAAGGCGTGTTTATTCGACAACATTGTCTACGAAGGTTCCGGCACGAGCCGCATCACCTGGGATGATTTCAAGACGCGGGATTTCGGTGAACTGGTGCATCCCAAAGACGGTGAAGATCGTTGCAACGTCTGCCGCCTCGGCAATAACCCGTTCATTGTGCACCCGAAGACGATGCTTAGTCAGACCATCAAGTCAATGTACGCGGAGGACGTGCCGAAGTCGCAAACGTTTGAGTTTGTCGGTCTTGGGGACGAACCCGAGCCTTGGTCTAATTTTGGCCCGATCGTTCCCCCAGACGCAGGTGGGTGTTTCAGGTGCCACGGCCTGCCCCAAGTGACGACGAACCACAAGTTCTGCAGCAGCATCATCGAGATGGCCGCTAACAGGACCATGCCTCCCGGGCACTGGCCTCCCGAACCGAAGGGGGGACCATGGTTTTGGCCCGACGCCAACGGCTGCTTTGCAAAAGAATTTGCCCCGTTGGCAGACTACTTTCCAAGTCTGGTGAAACTGAAGTCCGTCTGTTCGGGCAAGGTCGAGAAAATCTGCCCAAGCCCGTAGCTGGTGGTCCGGACGGCGCTCGGACAAGCAAGGCGATGTGGCGATTGCACCAACTCTGGCAGCGGAAACGTTGATCAATTGTCAAGACGCGTCGCGTGAAGGCAACACCGGGGCTCCAGTCAAAACGCCGGGTCGGCCTGCAAGATCGGCATCGACGGCGGGATGAGCGTTGGCACATACTTCTTGCCTTGGACCCAGGCGTCCAAAATGTCCGACCACTCCTGCATCATATGCCGACGCTGCACCTCATACTCGGCCTTGTTGTAGACACCGCGCGACGAGCGCCCGTCCTCATGCGCCAGGCACTTTTCAATCCAATCACTGTTGAAACCAAGTTCATTCAACAGCGTCGAGCCCGTGCGCCGCAGGTCATGAACCGTAAACGGCTCCAGAGGCAGCCCCTCGGACTTCGCGCGTTCGATGACGGCGTACGTGACCCGGTTAAAGGTGGCGCGCGACATAGGAGCATCTGCGTCGTACCGCGACGGCAGCAAGTATCTGGAATTTCCCGCGCAGGTCTTTAGGGCGATCATAATGTCGAGCGCCTGGCGTGACAGGTATACATTGTGCGCCTTCGAGCGCTTCATGCGTTCCTTCGGGATCGTCCAGACCGCATTTTCGAAATCGACCTCGTCCCATACCGCGTCCTGCAGCTCGCTCTTGCGCACCATAGTGAGCAGGTAAAGCCGCATTCCCAAACGGATCGTGGGGAGTGTAGCGATATGCTCCAGCTGCTTCAGCATCACTCGAATTTCCGCGGGCGAAAGCGAGCGATCCTTTGGAACAAAGGTGGCGATCGATGCCGGTCCAACCTCTTCGGCCGGATTGGCGACCTTCTCACCATGCAAGATCGCGAAGCCGTAGATTTGCTTCAGTATGTCTCGAACGTGGATGGCGGTCGCCGGAGCACCGCGTTCAACGATCGCGCCACAATGGGCCCGCAGGTCATCGGGCGTGATCTCCGTCAGCAAGCGATTGCGCCAGACCGGAAGAAGCTCCCGTTCGAAGATGGCGCGTCGCATGGCGCGCGTGCTGTCGGCCATCGGCGCGGCCGCGAGCCACTTCTCGCCGAATTCGCCGAAACTCTTTGCCTCTTTCAGGCGGCGCTTGTCGCGCTGTTTCTCGATCGCCGGCGAACGTCCCTCGCTGACGGCGCGCTTGGCATCAAGGCACTTCTCTCGTGCCAACGCGAGCGAGATTCCATCTCTGCCATATCTGCCTAGATAGACCGTCTCACGGCGTCCATTCAGCCTGTAATCCAGCCGAAACGAGATCGTGCCACTGGGCATGACGCGAATGTACATGCCGTCACGGTCAGCAATCTTGTAGGCTTTTTCTTTTGGTTTCAGTGCCTTAAGGGCGGCGTCCGTCAGCATACCCATTGCCTCCTAAAAAGTACCGTCAGTACAATTTCGAAGCTTCGTGACAGAAAGTTCCTTTTTTCTTCAATGCCTTAAGGCACAAAAAAGTACCGTCACAAGCCTCATTGGCTCTGACGGTACTTAGAAAAACTCGGGGGGGCAATATGCGGAAGGTCCGTCAGGCGGCCCGTCAAAGCCAATCTCTGCGTGCCGATTGTCGCTGATTGTCTCTGAAAGGATTTATTTTCGTTTTCAGTATGTTACATCGCAGATTGGCGTATTCTCGGCGGCGTTTGAGTAGGCCTGAATCATTCCCACTCGATTGTTCCCGGCGGCTTCGACGTCACGTCGTAGACGACACGGTTGATGCCGCGGACTTCGTTGATGATGCGGGTGGCGGCGGCGCCGAGGAAGGCCATGTCGTAGTGGTAGAAATCCGCCGTCATGCCGTCGACCGAGGTGACGGCACGCAGCGCGCAGACGAACTCGTAGGTGCGGCCGTCGCCCATCACGCCGACCGTCTGCACCGGCAGCAGCACGGCAAAGGCCTGCCAGATGGCGTCGTAGAGGCCGGCCTTGCGGATCTCGTCGAGATAGATGGCATCGGCCTCGCGCAGGATCTCCAGCTTTTCGCGGGTGATCCCGCCTGGGCAGCGGATGGCGAGGCCTGGGCCGGGGAATGGATGGCGGCCGATAAAGCTTTCGGGCAGGCCGAGCTCCTTGCCGAGCGCCCTCACCTCGTCCTTGAACAGTTCGCGCAGCGGCTCGACCAGCTGCATGTTCATGCGCGCGGGCAGGCCGCCGACATTGTGGTGCGACTTGATCGTCACCGACGGGCCGCCGGAGAAGGAGACGCTTTCAATGACGTCGGGATAGAGCGTGCCTTGTGCCAGGAATTCGGCGCCGCCGAGTTTCTTGGCCTCTTCCTCGAACACCTCGATGAACAGCCGGCCGATGGTCTTGCGTTTTTTCTCCGGGTCCGACTCGCCCTCGAGGGCGTCAATGAAACGGTCCGACGCGTTCACCAGAATGAGCGGCAAATTGTAATGCTCGCGGAACATCGCCACCACGCCCGCGGCCTCGTCCTTGCGCATCAGGCCGTGGTCGACAAGGATGCAGGTCAGCTGGTCGCCAACCGCTTCGTGGATCAACAGCGCCGCAACGGAAGAATCGACGCCGCCCGACAGCGCGCAGATGACCTTGCCCTTGCCAACCTGCTTGCGGATCGTCTCGACCGCGTGCTCGCGGTAGGCGCGCATGGTCCAGTCGCCCTCGATGCCGGCGATGTTGTGGACGAAATTCCTGAGCAGCCGGGCGCCGTCGGGCGTATGCACCACCTCGGGGTGGAACATGATGCCGTACATCTTGCGCTCGATGTTGCCGAAGATGGCGAAGGGCGAGCCCTCTGACTTGCCGAACACTTCGAAGCCCTTGGGCAAGGAGATGACGCGGTCGCCATGGCTCATCCACACCTGATGGCGCTGGCCGGGCGCCCACAGGCCTTCGAACAGCGGGCTGTCTTTTTGAATCTCGACGAAGGCGCGGCCGAACTCGCGATGGTCGGAGCTTTCGGCGACGCCGCCCATCTGCACGCACATGGCCATCTGGCCATAGCAGATGCCGAGCACCGGCACGCCGGCGTCGAAGACGATCTGCGGCGCGCGCGGGCTGCCGATATCGCCGGTCGAAGCCGGACCGCCGGACAGGATCACGGCTTTCGGATTGATGCGCTTGAATGCCGCTTCGGCCGACTGGAACGGCACGATCTCGGAAAACACACCGGCCTCGCGGATGCGGCGAGCGATGAGCTGGGTGAACTGGCTGCCGAAATCGACAATCAGGACGGTGTCGGGATGATTGGCTGTTTTCATGGCGAGCGTTTAGAGAAAGAAACGAGTCGACGCAATGGGTTGCGTAGCCCGACTTTCAGGCTGGTCCGGCATCTTCATGGGGTGGTTCCGTCCGAAGGGCGCCGTCGCCGATCGCCCGTTCGAGCCGCATGACGGCGTCCGCCAGCTTCTCGTCGATGACTTCAAGATATTCGGTCCAGTCGCCGACATGCCTGAGATCCGCCGCCCCGTCGGAAATGCCGCGCAGACCGATCAGCGGAATGTCGAACAGCTGGCAGGCGCGCAGGCAGGCGAAGGTCTCCATGTCGACCATGTCGGCGCTAACAGCATCATACGCCGCGCCAGTGATGATCGCGCCGCCGGTCGACAGGGTCGCCTGCTTGATGTCCGGTATCTTGAAGGGCAATGGCACGGTTACCGGCAGGTCGAGGAAGGGGGTGGCGCCCTTCTCGAAGCCGAGCGGCGAAGCGTCGATGTCACGGTAGCTGACCGAAACCGCCTGGTAGATTTCCGTCTGCTGCAGCGTCCGACTGCCGGCTGAACCGAGCGAAACAACGAGATCCGGCAGTGCTTTTTGCGATTTCAGCCAGGAGAGTTCAGCACCCAGCCTGACGCCGGCCTCGACCGGACCGACACCGGTCATCAGCGGCGTGAACAGCTGCTTGAGGTGCGGGCCGTATTCGGCCTGCGCCGCCATAACGAAGAGGACGTCCTTGCCCGACAGGCGCGAGATTTTATCGGCCATGATGATTTATTCCTCTCCGCCCGATCATCTGCTTATCTGCACCGCCGCTCGCCGGGACCCGCTGCCTCCGGCAGCTCCCGGCGTTCGTGGCCTTTCATCGTGCCACCGGCACGATGAATTCGCCTGCGGCGAACCGGCCACTCACCCTTCAATCCCATCACGCCCGACCACCGTCATCATGGTGCCAGTCATGGTGGCGATCAGCTTGGCCTCGCCGTCGGCGGCAAAGGCGTAGGCCTGGCCGTCGGCGACGATGATGGTGCGGCCGGGCTTCGTCACCGAGCCGCGGAACAGGAAGCGCTCGCCCCTGCCCGGCGCCAGGAGGTTGACCTTGAACTCGATGGTCAGCACGCCGGAGTTTTCCGGCATCAGCGAAAAGGCGGCATAGCCGCAGGCCGAGTCCAGCGCCGTCGAAATGACACCGGCATGGAGGAAGCCGTGCTGCTGGGTCAATGCCGCCGAATAGGGCATCTCGATCTCGATAATACCGGGCGTCACCAGCGTCAGTTCGGCGCCGATCGTGGCCATCGCCTTCTGACGCGCGAAGGAGGTCCTGACGCGATCCTCATAGTCCGGGGCGGGTACGATCTTTGCTGCCATTGCCGCTGCCTTCCTTTACGCGGATAAGCTTATTGCAGAGGCATGGACGGCAGGCAAATGCTTTTGCTGCACTGCACAATCGACCTGGCCTGCCGGCCGGCGCCACGCGTCCGTCAGGAATAGGATTCAGGCCGATCTGCGTAACGCACAGAGATAAAACCCATCGGTGCCGCTGAGCGCCGGCGACAGCGAGATGTCGCCTCTGGCGCCGATGCGTGCGGCTGCCTCATGGCCGGGAAAACGGCTGTCCCAGAGCTGGCGGTGGTCGACGGGAACAAAGCCGCTGTTACGGTCCCGAAAGGCCGCGATCTGCTCACCGTTTTCCTCATCAAACACCGAGCAGGTGATGTAGACCAGCAGGCCGCCTGGTTTGACATAGACTTTGGCCGCATCGAGGATCGCCGACTGCTCGCCCTTGCGTGCATCGAGCTGCCTTTGCGTCAGCCGCCATTTGGCATCGGGACGGCGCCGCCAGGTGCCGCTGCCGGTGCAAGGCGCGTCGACCAGCACGATGTCCATGTGGTTGCCGAGCGGCGCGAGTTCGGCCGGCTTGGTGACGATCTGGACATTGCGGTTTTCAGAGCGGCGGATGCGGTCGAAGATGGGCGCCAGCCGTGCTTTTTCGGCATCATGGGCAAAGATCTGGCCGCGATTTTCCATCGAAGCCGACAGTGCCAGCGTCTTGCCGCCGGCGCCGGCGCAAAAATCCAGCACCTGCATGCCGGCTTCGGCCCCGGCAAGGGCGGCCGCGATCTGCGAGCCTTCGTCCTGGACCTCGAACCAGCCCTTCTGGAAAGCCGGCTCGGCCTGCACGTTCGGGTGCCGGCCGTCGCCGTCGATCGGCGGGATGCGGATGCCGTGTGGCGCGATTGCCGAGGGTTTCGCGCCGGTTCCCGTCAGTTCGGCCAGTACCTTGTCGCGGTTGGCCTGCAAGGTGTTGACCCTGAGGTCGAGCGGCGGGCGCGTTGCCAGCGCGGCGCCCTCGTCGGCCCAGGTCGAGCCAAAGGCTCGCTCGAAAAGCGGCGCGCACCAGTCCGGAACATCCGCCCGCACCGCGGCCGGCGCATCGTCAAGCCGGCGTTCGGCGATGGCCTGAAGCTCGGCGGCGGTCAGCAGCGGCGGTGCGAACTTGTCGCCATCGAGCGCCTCGTTGAGCGATTGTGCCGTCTGGCGCCATTCGAGCAGCAGCGCGCCGAAGCCGATGGCGCGCGGCGTGTCCTGCCCCAGCAGCCAGCCGGCGGAACGCTTGTGGCGCAAGGCGTCATAGACGATGTTGCCGATCGCCGCACGGTCGCCGCCGCCGGCGAAGCGATGCGACAGGCCCCAATCCTTCAGCGCGTCCGCCACCGGCCGGTGGCGCCGGCCGATGTCTTCCAGCACTTCGATGGCCGCAGCCAGCCGTCCGCCCAGTCGCATGGTCTTGTTCCGTCACGCAGAAAATTATTCCGGCCCTGCTCTAGAGCGCGCAACCGGCGCGCACAAGCAGGTCGGCCTGCACAACCGCTCTGCTTTCCAACTTTTCTGGTTGCGAATACTCTTCCGGTTGTGATTCGCGGCGCGCAAAGGTGGACCGGCGGATCGACACGAGGAGAGGGCAATGAAGACTTATCTGGCGGAAGTTCTAGGCACATTTCTATTGGTGTTCATCGGTACGGCTTCTGTGGTGACGGGCGGCTTCGGCGGCGCGCTGCCGCTCGGCCAGGAAGGCATCGGTCTGGCGTTCGGCATCGGCCTCATCGCGGCGGCCTATGCGATCGGCCCGATTTCGGGCGCGCATCTCAACCCGGCGGTGACGCTCGGCGTCTTCCTTGCCGGCCGGCTGCCGGCCAAGGACGTGATCCCCTACTGGATCGCGCAGGTCATCGGCGGCGTCCTTGCTTCGCTGGCGTTGTGGATCATCGTTTCCGGCCAGGTTGGCGGACACACCACCGGCTTCGGCGCCAATGGCTGGGATGTGACGAAATGGGGTGTCAGCTCGGCATTCCTGTGGGAAGTGATCGGCACCTTCACCTTCGTCACCGTGATCCTTGGCGTCACGGCTGAAAAGCACTCGACGGCGTTCGCCGGACTGGTCATCGGCCTGACGCTGGCAGGATTGCACTTCGCCATCATCCCGGTGACCGGCACGTCGCTCAACCCGGCCCGCTCGATCGGTCCGGCACTGTTTTCGGGAACTGCCGCGATCGGTCAGCTCTGGCTGTTCATCGTTGCACCGCTGATCGGCGGCGCCATTGCCGGTGTGGTCGCCAAGGCGCGCATCTTCGAGAAGGACTGAGCTCTTTGGAAGGCTGAATATGAAAAGGCGCGGGCCATGGCCCGCGCCTTAGATGGTTGGTGCAAGAGGCCGAACAGACCTCAGTATGGGTGGTCAAATCCGGCCACGCCGGCTGACTGTTGACTGGAACCGCATGCCCTTCAAACCCGGAACCGTGCTAGTCTAGAGCTACCGATTGAATAGCGCCTGCTGGTTCGAGGTCCCATTGACAAAACGGCTATCGGATTTCGACATTGGCTTGCTGCTGACACTCGACGCGCTGTTGAAGCACCAGAACGTCACCCATGCGGCGGCGAGATTGAACATTACCCAATCGGCTTTGTCGGCCCGCCTGACGCGTCTGCGTCAATTGCTGAACGACCCCCTCTTCACAACGGCGGCGTCCGGACGGGGAATGATCCCGACGCCTCACGCTCTGGCACTTGAGCCCGAACTCACCCGGCTGCTCGAACGGTTGAGCGATTTCGTGAATACTGCTCATCTGTTCGACCCCGCGACAAGCAAACGTGTCTATCGCATTGCCGCCACGGACAATCCGGCAGCGATCCTGGCGCCGGACCTCATTCCGCGGTTCAAATCCCAAGCTCCCAACGCAAAGGTCGCCTTTACGGTGCCCAACAAGCCGAGGATCGTCGAGCATCTGGAGCAGGGCGACATCGATCTCTTCATCGGAGCCGCGGAAGACGGTTCGAGTGGTCTGATCGGGCAGAAGCTGTTCGAAGAAGAATTCGTTACCGCCCAGCGGCACGGCCATCCGCGTGGCAAGGGGTCAATCACCCTGGACGAATTCTGTGCCCTCGACCATCTGCTCATTTCGACGAGCGGCGGGCATTTTGCAGGGATGATCGACGACGCGCTTGCCGAGATCAGCCGCTCGCGCAATGTGACGGTCTCCATCCAGAGCTACGCACTGGCCCCGCTCGTTCTGGAAAACAGCGATCTGATCTGCACCCTGCCCCGGCGTTTCCTGAGGCGCTTCGCTCAAGTTCTCGATCTGTTCGAAGCCCCCTTGGAGCTCTCGCCGTTCGCCATGAACCTGTTCTGGCACCCACGAATGCGCAGCGACCCCGCCCACATATGGCTGCGCAAACTGGTGATACAGAGCGCTCGCAGCGGTCACGAGGGGTAGTGGCCGAACACCACGCAATCGTTCCGGCTACCACATGCCGTGCAATCAGAGCTTCTGAAGCAGGTAGTCGCCAACCTTGTCGGCAGCCGGATCGAACAGCGTGTCGAGCCGCGAATTCAGTACGTAGACATCGTCGCCCAAGATCGCCGCGGCCGTCGGCATCGACATGATGCTGCGCTCCTGCCGGACAATCGTCGCCGATGCCCACCCGTCGGCGGATACCAGTTCGACGGTGCGATCTGCGCCCAGGTTCTGCACCACGATGAGGTGCTGGTCATCGATCAACTGAATGCCGTCGGCACCCGTGAGGGCCTCGGGCAGTTTAACCGGTTCGACCGTGCGGGGGTCGGCGATACTGACGCGAAACAGCTCACCCGTATTGTATTTGCCCACGAGCAGATAGCCATCCTTGTGCCAGGCGATGCCGTTCAGCTTGAAGCCGTCGCCATTCGTGAACCGTGGATCCTGCGCAAAGATCGCCGCCTTGCCCGCTGTGTCGATCCGATAGACGATCGGAGCAAAACTGTCGGTCACATAAGCGTTTCCGTCGGCATCGAGCGCGATGTCATTGGCAAAATGCGTACCTTCGCTGAGGCTGCCGAGATCGTAATAGGCCCGAGGCTGGCCGGTCGTGGCATCGTAGGTGGCCACCGCCGCAAGCTTGCCCTTGCTCGCCGCACCGGTGCGATCGCCGACGCCCGGGTCGGAGTTCGTCACCCAAAGCGTGTTGCGCTTGTCGTCGACGAGCAGACCCGCCGTGGAAACCAGCCTCGCATCGTGCACGAACACCGTGTACTTCCCGGTTTTGTCGACCTTGGCCACCAGGCCATGACGCACCGAGCCGACCATAAAGGTGTCCTGCCTGGCCGACCATGTCATGCTCTCCGGATAACTCTGGTCGGAGGCGAACGAAATCCCCTGAGCCGTGCTGCCGGCCATCGATGGCGATACAAT
Source organism: Mesorhizobium sp. SEMIA396 (assembly GCF_024518615.1). Classification (NCBI taxonomy): domain Bacteria; kingdom Pseudomonadati; phylum Pseudomonadota; class Alphaproteobacteria; order Hyphomicrobiales; family Phyllobacteriaceae; genus Mesorhizobium; species Mesorhizobium sp. SEMIA396. Next base: position 127,230 of record NZ_JANIFC010000014.1, on the reverse strand, counting down.
GTTGAAGAGAATCATGGCTGCGACGCCAGACATTAGAGAACGAGAGATCATGATTGGTTCCTTTCGGTCGGTTGATGTCACCGCTCTAGAACTCTGAGCGCGCCTCGAGAAATCGCGTTTCACGATGAGACGAATCGATCGCGTTCATGGGTTTGGGACTTGTCAAAATCCAAACCCGTCCGATCGCCCGACCTGCCATGAACGGGCTCGATGCCACCAATCCGCAAGATCGATTGGCGTGGTGGCGGGCAGGCCAGCATGTTTCAGGCGCTCAACATCAGCAGACGCCGATCGGGCGGACTGGGTGGATGTTCAACGATGGAACAGAAAAAGATGCTCAATCTGTATTTTCACGCCACGCCGAATTCGATGAAGGTGGCGGTGCTGCTGCAAGAGCTGGAATTGCCCTTCGACGTCTCGCCGGTCGATATCTTCAAAGGCGAGCAGCACACGCCGGAATTCAGGGAGATCAATCCAAATGGCAAGGTGCCGGCGATGGTTGACGGGGAGGTGACGATATTCGACTCCCACGCCATCCTCCTCTACCTCGCCGAGAAGCACGGAAAATTCATTCCGGGCGAACTGAAGGCCAAGGCTTTGATGCTGTCATGGCTTCAGTTCGTGGCAACGGGCCTATCGCCGTTTTCCGGCCAGGCAATCCACTTTCTGCATTACGCGCCGGAAGATATCGCCTATGCGAAAAATCGTTACGTGAAGGAGCTCGAGCGCCACTACGCGGTTCTGGACCGTCGGCTTGGAAAGGCCCGCTATCTGGCCGGCGACGAGTACACGATCGCCGACATGGCGCTTTGGGGCTGGGCCGCCTCCGCCGGATATGCATTCGGCGAGAAGGGTCTTGGCGACTATCCCAATGTCGTGCGCTTCATGGACGAGGCGACCAAGCGCCCTGCGGTCCAGCGAGCCCTGGACATGAAGGCAAGGCATACCTTCAAGGCTGATCTCGATGCGGAATCACGTCGCGCCATGTTCCCGCAAAACGAGGCAGATGCCGTATGACCCGTGCCACCGGCAGTTTCTGCTGCCGGTGGATTCGAGCACCGCTGGCGGCCGGGTTCAGTGCGATGCTCGGATGCCCAACCAATGCAGTGCAATGTCAGCCTGGACGACCCAGCGATATTAGACGCCAATCGAGTTCACGGCTCGACGTCGGCGCGAGGCCAGCCCTCAAGCCTTCTTCTGCGTCACGAGCCCCAGTTCCTCGACCATCGCCTCGCATCAAAAACTTCTGCGGCTTGCCGGGTGACCGTCATCGGCAATTCGGTGCGGAAGCGGATGTGGCGCTGGATCTTGTCGCGGGCGATCTGGCCGGGCTTGAGCACGATCCGGGCAGCTTCAGCTTTTCCAGAACCGCTGAGCCGACAGCAACCGGTATCGCTCCCACTCCATCCGGGTTACGATGCGTTGCTGAGAACGGGCGCGGGCGCCTCGTCGAACCACCTACGTCAGGAGGGCAGCGTGAAGTCGCCGACAGTGAGAGTTATGGACGCAGCCGATGAAGATTCAGCGGTCGAGATAATCGTGCTGGCGTTTGCAGCGGACCCTATGGCGCGGTGGACCTGGCCGCATGCACACCCGTACCTTGCAGCCATGCCGCGAATGGCCCGCGCGTTCGGGCGCAGGGCATTCTCTAACGGAAGCGCCTTTTGCACCGACGGCTACGCCGGGACGGCGCTGTGGCTGCCGCCCGGCGTGCATTCCGACGAGGAAGAGCTTGGCGCCGTGATCGAGAGCACGGTTGAATCCTCTCTCGCCCCTGAAACCGCGGCCATATTCGAGCAGATGGCCACGTACCACCCGACCGAACCGCATTGGTACTTGCCCCTGATCGGCGTCGACCCGGCGCATCAAGGCGAAGGTCACGGCGATGCCTTGATGGCGTACGCACTCGCGCAGTGCGACCGCGATCACGCGCCGGCCTATTTGGAATCCTCGAACCCGCGCAACATATCATTCTACCAGCGGCACGGCTTCGAATCGCTCGGCGCGATCCAGGTCGGTTCGTCGCCGACGCTCATCCCGATGCTGCGGCGACCTCGTTAAGCGTCAGTTTGATCAGATAGTTTGACCCTGTGGGACGTTCAGGGCGTCCACGGAGCTGTCGAGCACACCGTCGAAGCCGCACACCTGGCCCTTCTCGCCGGTGGGAAAGCGGATCGCGGGCACCTCTTGGCAACTGTGCCAACTTCGCGGGATGATAGGGCCGCTGCCCGCCTATAGATCAGCTTATGACAGCTATCTCGCTTGCCGCGCGGTGAACCGCCATTCTGCAGACGGCCCCCATTGAAATCACGTCACACTTGTAACTCCCATCTGGCCTCCGTCCGAAATAGCGTTTCCGGATCGCAACCGTTGGAAACGCCGAATTCGACCGAGGACCGGAAATGACGATGTTTGCAGCAACGGGGAACGCCCATGGCGGGAGACCGGCGAGGAATGGCCCGGCGTTAGCGCCTTCTTCAAGCACGCGGGCGAGGTCTTTCGCACCTACTCCACCTACGGGCGCGGCGTTGAGGTGATGATGGGCACCTACGCCATGCTCGACCTCATGCCGAAAGGCCGCAACGAGAAGGAGGGAATGGACTGGGTACGTCGCCACGATCGATACGAGTAGCCACTCCGGGAAGCCGTGGAATGACGCTCGGATGACAAATGAGCCTTTCTGCGTCACGGCTCACGGCCGGCAGCTTTGTGCGGAAGCCGCCCAAAGCCGCCAGTCCGCTCTCGGCCCGATTGAGACGTCATTACCTCGTCGCCGTCGTCGACAGTTGGCTCAAAGCAACCCAGCCGCACCGCGAAGCCAGCCCTCAAGCCGTCTTCTGCGCCACCAGCCCCAGTTGCTCCACCATCGCCTCGCGCATCAGGAACTTCTGTGGCTTGCCGGTCACGGTCATCGGCAATTCGGTGCGGAAGCGGAAACGCCATCTCAGGCAACGGGCTGCAGTTCGCTGTCGGCTTCCAGACTGAAGAACCCAAGCAGTCCGTTGACGACCAGTCGCGCCACTGTATCTAATTGCCAGCCTGGGCCAAGTTTTCATGGTACAAATATAAGAAATATATATGTAAGAAATACCACGATATGGACAGCGCCCGTCAAGAATGTTGTTCTTTCAGTGCTAAAACTCACATTGCATATGAAGAGCGCTAAAATCAAAAGCACTGTGTCAGTCGCTGGAAGCCCCAGGGTTAACCCTCTTCCCGTCAGCAGGCTGGCGGCCGCGACCGCCGGTATTGTCAAACCGATTGTGGCGCAAGCGGAACCCATCGCGACATTCAAACCGCGTTGCAGCTCATTGTTGAGTGAAGCGCGAACCGCCGAAATGGCCTCTGGCATCAAAACCAGCCCGGCGATCAATGCCCCCACAATGCTGTCAGCCTGGGTCACCTGATAGGCAACGAGCGTATCCTCGACGCTTGCGGCGACCTGCTCGGCGAGCATGACAATGCCAATCAGCCCGATCAAAAGCAGCAATGCGCCGGCAAAGACGCTTTCGTGAGGGGCAGTCCGCAGCGAAACACCGTGGGCCTGCCCTTCGACAAAGTCTTCTCGGTGGCGGACAGTCTGCGCGAACACAAAACTTGCATAAAGCAGCACCGAAAGCACGCTCACAAAGCCAAGTTGAGCTGCCGAAAATGTGCCCGGCCCCGTAGCTTGTGTGTAGGTTGGCAGAATAAGCGTCATGATGGTCAGCGCGATCAGAACCGCGAGATATGCGCTGGTCCCTTGTCGAACAATTGCCTGCTTGCGATGACGCCAGCCGCCAAGCGCGAGACAGGTGCCGACGACGCCGGTGGATGCAATCATCACTGTTGAAAAGACAGACTCACGTGCAAGCGTAGGGTTGTTCTCTCCATGCAGCATCATGGAAACGATGATCGACACCTCGATTGCCGTCACGGCAAAAGTCAGCACCAATGTGCCGTAGGGCTCTCCTACACGCCGAGCCACCGCCTCGGCGTGGTCGAGGACCACGAAAATGGTGGTGAACATAATCGCACTCGAAAGCGCTCCGACGAGTATCCTGGCGCTCAGCGAACCTTCGTCCGCCGACAGTCCGCCGGCTCTGACGGCGACAGCCATCACCAAGGCGGCCAAGGGCATCGCATACGAAGTCACCGAACGTCCGAAACCGCTCATGCAAGCCCCTGCGCGCTGCTGCGAACCGTGGCTGCATTCGCGCACCGACAGATCGAAGCGTTCACCCGTTCACGCCGTCTTCTGCGCCACCAGCCCCAGTTCCTCCACCATCGCCTCGCGCATCAAGAACTTCTGCGGCTTGCCGGTCACCGTCATCGGCAATTCGGTGCGGAAGCGTATGTGGCGGGGGATCTTGTAATGGGCGATCTGGCCGGCGCAGAAGTTCTTGACCTCCTGCTCGGTGGAGATCTGGCCGGGCTTGAGCACGATCCAGGCGCACAGCTCCTCGCCATATTTGGCGTCGGGAATGCCGAACACCTGCACCTCCTTGACCTTTGGATGGCGGTAGAGGAATTCCTCGACCTCCCTGGGATAGACGTTCTCGCCGCCGCGGATAACCATATCCTTGACCCGGCCGACGATGTTGCAATAGCCCTCGGCGTCTATGGTGGCGAGGTCGCCGGTGTGCATCCAGCCGTCGCTGTCGATCGCCTCGCGGGTCTTGTCGTCGTCGTCCCAGTAACCCTTCATCACCGAATAGCCGCGCGTGCAAAGCTCGCCCGGTACGCCGACCGCAACGGTAGCGCCATCGGCATCGACCGCCTTGACCTCGACATGGGGGTGAATGCGCCCGACGGTCGAGACGCGCTTTTCCAAGGGGTCGTCGACGCCGCTCTGGAACGACACCGGGCTGGTCTCGGTCATGCCGTAGGCGATGGTCACCTGTTCCATATGCATCAGCGACACCACCTTCTTCATCACCTCGATCGGGCATGGCGAGCCGGCCATGATGCCGGTGCGCAGGCTGGAGAGATCGAAGGCGGAAAAATCCGGATGATCCAGCAGGGCGACGAACATGGTCGGCACGCCGTAGAGCCCGGTGCAACGTTCCTGAGCCACCGCCTTCAACGTCGCGCCGGCATCGAAGCCCTCGCCCGGGAAAACCATCGTGGCGCCCTTCGTGACGCAGCCCATCGTGCCCATCGACATGCCGAAGCAGTGATAGAGCGGCACCGGTATGCACAGCCGGTCGTCGACGGTCAGCTTGATCGCCGAAGTGACGAAATTGCCGTTGTTGACGATGTTGTTGTGGGTCAGCGTCGCGCCCTTGGGGGCTCCTGTGGTGCCTGAGGTGAACTGGATGTTGATGGCCTCGCCCGGCTTCAGCTTCTCCGAGATGCGGTCGAGGCTGTCATGCTCGTCACGCCCGGCCATGGCCAGCACGTCGCCGAAATTGAACATGCCGGGCGAATTCTCGTCGCCCATGCGGATGACGATCTTCAGCGCCGGCAGTTTCTGCGCCTTGAGCTTGCCCGGTGTGGCCTTGGCGATCTCGGGCGCCAGCGTCTCGATCATGCCGAGATAGTCTGACGTCTTGAACTTGGCAGCGGTGACCAGCGCCTTGCAGCCGACCTTGTTCAGCGCATAGTCGAGCTCGGTCAACCGATAGGCGGGGTTGATGTTGACCAGGATCAGGCCGATGCGGGCGGTGGCGAACTGCGTCACCAGCCATTCCCAGCGGTTGGGCGACCAGATGCCGACGCGATCGCCCTTTGCCAACCCCAGTGCCAGGAAGCCGGCAGCCAGCGCGTCCACCGTGTCCGACAGTTCGCTCCAGGTGAAGCGCTTGTCCTGATCGACGAAGACAGCGGCGTCGAGCGTGCCGTATTTGCTGACGGTGTCGGAAAACAGCGCGGGGATGGTCTTGTCGAGCAGCGGCACGCTGCGTTCGCCAGAGACATGCGCCCTGTTGTCGACGGGTGCGACGAAGACACCGCCAGCACGCGCGCCGGGTCCGCGCAGATTGCTGGCGTTCTTCAGCTCGTCGAGATTGACCGGCATCGCTCTCTCCTCCCGGGACTAAGTGCGTCGCGCTGAAACAGAATCATGCGACGCGTTCTAGGTCCTTGTTTTTATGCATGTCGTTCTCCCAAAACCGAGATCACTTTGGGCGACATGCATTAGCCGAGCCTATCAGCCTGCCGGAGTGGAGGAAATCCCGCCGATGGTCGTGAAAGGGCAACGATCCGGTCAACGATGCTTCGGAGCTTCGCGTTGGCTGACGAAGCGCGCCAAAACGAAAAAACCCGCCTGGGCGGCGGGTCACCGGCGCAAATCAGCACCATGGGCAAAAATGTAGCATAGCTGCCCTCACCGGTCAAGGAAATAATTCCTATCCGACCGCAGCCGCCATCTTCGCCGCGATGTCGCGCAGGACCGCTTCATCGGCCGCCGCCCGTGTCTTCTTCGACGCCACCAGACAGGCCTGCGAGCGCAGGACGAGGCCATCGCCCAGCACCTTGAGATGATTGGCGCGCAGCGTCGAGCCGGTGGTTGTGATGTCGACGATGACATCGGCCAGACCGGCCGCCGGCGCGCCTTCGGTAGCGCCGAGGCTTTCGACGATGCGATAGACCTGGATGCCGTGCTTCTGCGAGAAGAATTGCTGCGTCAGCCGCCAGTATTTGGTGGCGATGCGCAGCCGCCGGCCATGGCGCTGGCGAAAATCGGCGGCGACGTCGTCGAGATCGGCCATGGTGTCGACGTCGAGCCAGATGTCCGGCACGGCAACCACCACATCGGCATTGCCGAAGCCGAGACGGGCGACGATTTCGGCGCGGCTCTCCCAGTCGGCGAGGTTTTCACGCACCAGGTCCTCGCCGGTGATGCCGAGATCGACGGCGCCCTGGCCGATCTCCCCTGATATTTCGGAAGCCGACAGGAACACCACTTCGACATCGTCCAGGCCCTCGACGCGGGCGTGGTATTTGCGCTCGTCGCCGGGCAGGCTGACGGCGAGGCCGGCTTTGGCCAGTACTTCCAGCGCCTGTTCTTTCAGTCGGCCTTTCGACGGGATCGCCAGCGTGATCATGGCGCCGTCTCCCGCAATGCCTCGATGCGATCGAGCCAGACGGAAAAGCCGACGCCGGGGATAGGCGTCTTCGCGCCAAGCAGGGTCAGCAGCCGGTCATAGCGGCCGCCGCCGACCAGCGGCCGGTCGCCATTGTCGGCCGCGATTTCGAAAACCAGGCCGGTGTAGTAATCGAGCGGGCGGCCGAAGGCGGCGTCGTAGCGGATTTTATCGGCCGGCAAGCCGTGCGCCTCGATCGCCTTGGCGCGGGCAGCGAACTTTTCCAGCGCGACATCGAGCGACAGCCCGGCGCCGGTGGCGAAGGTCTCCAGTGCCTGGGCCGCGCCATCAAGCGGAACGTCGATCGCCAGAAAATCCTTCAGCGCGGAAAAGGCCCCGCTCGACAACCGAACGCTGCGCAACTCGGCTTTCTCGATCAGCCGCCGGGCAATGTCGGACGGCGCGCGTCCGGCGGACGCCGACAGGCGCGCCTCTTCCATGCCGCTGGCGATATGGGCGGAAAGACCGTCCAGATCACCATCGAGGACGAGGGCGGCGACCGGCCCGGAAAGCTGGCCGTTGCGCGGCGGGTTGGCGAGATCGGCGAGAGCCGTCTCAAGCATCGGCGCCGAGCCGAACGCACGGGCAAGGCGCATGCGCCAGCCGCGCGGCAGGCCGAGGGCAGCCAGAACCGCCTCGAAAATGGTCTGGTCGCCTAGCGTGATCGCCAGCGCCTGACCAGGCAGCACCAGCGACAGCAGCGCATGCGCGTCGGCTACCGAGCGGGCATCGGCTCCAGCGGTATCGCGGTCACCGAGATCCTCAATGCCGGCCTGGAAGAACTCGTTGCCGCCTTCGCGGCGCTGTCGAAACACCTCGCCGAGATAGGAATATCGGCGGGGTGTGCCGGCCTGCGAGCTTATGTGGTCGAGGCAGACGGGGATGGTGAATTCCGGCCGCAGGCACAGCGTCTGGCCGGTCTCGCTTTCGGTCAGGAAGATGCGGCGGCGCAAATCCTCGCCGGCCATGTCGAGGAAGGGGTCCGCCGGCTGCAATATGGCGACCTCGACGGCGTGCGTGTTGCGCGTGGCGAAGAGGTTGGTGATGTCGGTGGAGATGGCGGGGGTGCGGGAGGTCAACTTGCTGACCTCAGTGCTGCACGACCCTCTGGTCCCAAACCAGAGGCGCCAACGATCCAGGCGAAGGCCGGCGCTCTACGGCGCCCCCCTCTGCCCTGCCGGGCATCTCCCCCTCTAGGGGGTAGATCAGATGTCGGCTCGGCTTTCGCCAATCTCAAAGGTTGCAAGGAGAATGCCTTCGGCCAAGCTGCCAATCTCCCCCCTAGAGGGGGAGATGTCCGGCAGGACAGAGGGGGGCGCCGTAGAACGCGGCCTCTACTTGCCACGCGCCCTCTCCTCGGCCTGCGCCGCCAAAATCTTCTTCACCTCGGCGACCAGCTCGCCCTCCGCCACCGTCACCTGCGCCGGGCGCGCGGCGCGCCATTCGGCGTTATCGGTGATTTCGGCAGACATGCGCGCGCCTTCGATCAGGTCCTTGATCTGCAGCTCGCCCTTGGCGCGCTCGTCGCCGCCCTGGATGATGGCGACCGGGCAGCCGCGCCGGTCGGCATATTTGAGCTGCGCCTTCATGCCGGCGCCGCCGAGATACATTTCGGAACGGATGCCGGCGGCGCGCAGCTCCGCCACCATCTTCTGGTAGCGGCCGAGGCTGTCGGTGTCCTTGTCCATCACCAGCACGACGACAGGAGCAATCACGTCCGAGGCGTCGAGCTTGCCGAGGTTCTTCAGCGCGGTCATCAACCTGGAGACGCCGATGGAAAAGCCGGTCGCCGGCACAGGCTCGCCGCGGAAGCGGGAAACAAGGCCATCGTAGCGGCCGCCGCCACCAACCGAGCCGAAGCGTACGATCTGGCCGTCCTCGTTGGGGATTTCGGCCAGAAGCTCGGCTTCGAGGACGGGGCCGGTGTAGTATTCGAGGCCGCGCACGACCGAGCGGTCCATGGCGATACGGTCCTCGCCATATCCCGCCGCCCTGACCAGCGCTTTAATCGTGGCGAGTTCGCCGACGCCTTCCTGGTAGATGGCGTTCGAACTGACCGTGGAATCCTGGCCGGCTTGTATGGTCCTCGCAGTCGCGAGAAGAACCGCCTCGGCTTGCCCGTTGTTCAACCCGGCGCCCTTGGCGAAGTCGCCTTCGCCCTCCTTGCCGCCGTCCCAGCGGCCCGGGCCAAGCAAAAGCTTCACGCCTTCCGGCCCGAGCTTGTCCAGCTTGTCGATCGCGCGCAGGACCGTCAGCCGGCGGCCGCCATTCTCCTCACCGCCGAGGCCGATCGCCTCCAGCACGCCATCCAGCACCTTGCGGTTGTTGACGCGGATGACGTAGTCGCCGCGCTTGATGCCGAGCGCTTCCATGACGTCGGCCATCATCATCGCCATCTCGGCGTCGGCGGCCACGCCCGGCGTACCGATCGTGTCGGCGTCGAACTGCATGAACTGGCGGAAGCGGCCGGGGCCTGGCTTCTCGTTGCGGAACACCCAGCCGGAGCGATAGCTGCGGTAAGGCTTGGGCAGGCGCTCGTAATTCTCGGCGACGAAACGGGCCGTCGGCGCGGTCAGGTCGTAGCGCAGCGACAGCCACTGGTCGTCATCGTCCTGGAAGGAGAACACGCCTTCGTTCGGCCGGTCCTGGTCGGGCAGGAATTTTCCGAGCGCATCGGTGTATTCGATCAGCGGCTGGTCTGCCGGTTCGAAACCGTAAAGCTCATAGACCGAGCGGATCGTCGCCATCATCTTCTCGACGGCGCGGATGTCCTCGGCGCTGCGGTCGGCAAAACCGCGCGGCAGTCGCGCTTTCGTCTTTTCCGATTTGTCGGCCATGAGCTGGGGTCTTTTTTGCTAAGTAATCGATGACATATTGCGAGTGGGCGTGTCCTAACCGAAGCGGCGAGGACCAGCAAGGGTTTGCACCCTCTCTACGAGGTGGCTAGGAACAGTTCGATAGCTTTGCAAGTACAGCGCCGCCCCTCATCCGCCTGCCGGCACCTTCTCCCCGTATAGTGACGGGGAGAAGAGAGCTGAACGCGGACTCGGGCATTCTCTTGCAACCTGGACGACTGGCGAAACCATCGACGAGGGCGTCCTTCTCCCCGTCGCTATACGGGGAGAAGTGCCCGGCAGGGCGATGAGGGGCGGCGCAGAACGACCAAGATTTGGGCCTACCACCGAGCCAAGCTCTGAAACAAAACGCAGCGAAAATGAAACAATCCCGCCACGGGTACGGCATTGTGCCGACACAATCGTCGCCGATAAAGCGCGGGAAATGAGGGGTTCGCGGCCATGACCAGCACAGCAAGATTCCACGCCATCGACAGCGATGCCGAATTGCCCGCACGCCTGCGCCCGGCCGACATCAACGCCCCGAAAATGATCAGCCAGGCTGCCGGCCCGTTCGAAGTGCCCGGCGAGACCGGCAAGGGACCATCCATGCGCGACGCGTTGATGACCGGCCTGCTGGTGATCTATCCGACCGTGGCCACGGTGGTGGCGATCGTCGCCGGCCTGGTGCTGGCCAGCGCCAACGGCACCTGAGCCTATTTCGGCCGCCTGAAAGCCTTCCGCTGCTTCTCGACCTCTTTGCGGCAGACGCAGCCCTCGAGGTGGTCGTTGACCAGGCCCATGGCCTGCATGAAGGCGTAGACCGTGGTCGGGCCGACAAAGCTCCAGCCGCGTTTCTTCAGCTCCTTCGAAATCCGCACCGAGACGGCCGTTGTCGGGTTGGCGCGCAGATGGGCGAGGTCGACGATTTGCGGCCGCTCGTCCTTACCGGGTTCGAACTTCCAGAACCAGGCGGCCAGCGAGCCGAATTCGTCGGCCATTTCGCGGGCGCGCTTGGCGTTGTTGATGGTCGAGACGATCTTGCCGCGATGGCGGATGATGCCGGCATTGCCGAGCAGGCGTTCGACATCCTTGTCGGTGAAGGCGGCGACCTTGTCGAACTCGAAATTAGCGAAGGCTTCGCGAAAATTCTCCCGCTTGCGCAGGATGGTCAGCCACGACAGGCCCGACTGAAAGCCTTCGAGGCAGATCTTTTCGAACAGCCTGCGGTCGTCGGCCACAGGCCGGCCCCATTCATGATCGTGGTAGTGCAGATAGTCGGGCAGATTGCCGTGCCAGAAGCAGCGCGCGACACCGTCGGGACCGGCGAGCAGGCCGGTGTTTTCCTTGTCCATAAGCCAAAATCCGTTCGTTAACGCGCTTTTGCGCGGCATTTACTGCGGCTTTACCAGATTCCTGAACCCTGCGGTAACCACACCAAAAGGTTTACCGACAGTTCCGCATTTTACGCATTCCGATTCATGTTTCGGTTGCTGCTTGCGCGCCAATGATCGCCGAACCGGGAGGACGTTTCCACCCGTTTTGTATCAGACGATCAAGGTGCGTTACGATGAAGACAGTTCTGTTTCCCGTGCTCGGCGCCGTGGCTGTGTTTGCCGCCGGCGTCACACCCTCCACCGCCGGCGACCGCTATGCCGACAGGCCGCCGGTAATGGTGAGCCCCGACCTTTCCGCACCCTGGGTGCTGCAGCTTGGCCAGGCACCCGGCATCGTGCGCCAGAACCGCCAGGTGGTGCAGCAACAGCGGCGCCTGCGCCTGGCGCAGCCCGACCGGGTGCAGACGGCGGCGGTGCAGCCGCCGGCCAAGCGCATGCTCGCGCGTCCTCAGATCAACCCGATCTACCTGCCGCAGGAAGTCGACTATGACGGAGGCCAGAAGCCGGGCACGATCGTCATCGACACCACCCAGAACTTCCTCTACCTCGTCGAGAAGAACGGCAAGGCAAGGCGCTATGGCGTCGGCACCGGCAAGCCGGGCTTCGAATGGTCGGGTACGCACAAGATCACCAGCAAGCGCGAGTGGCCGGACTGGCGCCCGCCGGCGCAGATGATCAAGCGCGAAGCCGCCAAGGGCCGCTATTTGCCGACCTATCTTGCCGGCGGCGCGGAGAACCCGCTTGGCGCCCGCGCGCTCTACCTCGGCACGACCGAATACCGCATCCACGGCACCAACCAGCCGTGGACGATCGGCGGCGCGGTGTCGTCAGGCTGCATCCGCATGCGCAACGAGGACGTCGTCGACCTTTATGAGCGGGTCAATGTCGGAACCACGGTCGAGGTGATATAATAATCCTTGCGAATCACCTGGCCAGCAAAGCAGTCCGCTTTTCGAGGCCAGTTTAGGGATAACGGGGGACGGGCCGTATGGGGATGCGGCCGGTCAGGAAGGGCAGCACGGGAAACCGCGCTGCCCTTTCCGTTTTTGAGCAGAAATCGAGGGCAAAGGTCACCCACGCGTCGCGCAACGGGCATAGCGGTTCGCTTTCATGCTGCCCTTTACCGCATTCTTTTGCTATCTCGGTGGCTAGTTCCACAAAAGAGTTCACCCATGCCCCTGTCCGAAGACAGCCGTTATCTCAAGGGCGGCCCGGTCGCCCAGCGCATCATCGCCGCCGTTGCCGAGGACGCAGCGATCGCCAAAGCCGAGGGTTTTCCCCCCAAGCTGGTCTCGATCACCGTCGGAGACACCGATGCGGTGGATGTTTATGTGCGCAACCAGCGCGCCAAGGCTGAGCTCGCCGGCATCGATTTCGAGGAGCGGCGCTTTCCCGCCACCATCACGGCAGGCGAGTTGGAAGCGGCCATTCACGGCCTGAATGCCGATCCGCGCGTCACCGGCATCATCATCCAGCGGCCGGTCCCGGTGCATATCCCGATCAGGACATTGCAGGCGGCGGTGCATCCGCTCAAGGATGTCGAAGGCATGCATCCGGCCTCGATCGGCAACATCGTCTACAATCAGCTCGATCTCGCGCCTTGCACGGCGGCCGCCTCGGTCGAACTGCTCAAGGAAACCGGCCTCGACCTCAAGGGACTGGAAGTCGTCATCGTCGGCCATTCGGAAATCGTCGGCAAGCCGATCGCCTTCCTGCTGATGAGCGAAGGCGCGACGGTGACCGTGTGCCATCACATGACGCGGTCGGTCGCCGCCCATGCGCGACGTGCCGATGCGCTGTTCGTCGCCGTCGGCAAGCCGCGGCTGATCAAGGCCGACATGGTCAAGCCGGGTGCTGCCGTCATCGACATCGGCATCAATTCCGAAATCGGCCCCGACGGCTCCAGCCGCATCGTCGGCGACGTCGACACCGAAAGCGTGCGCGAGGTCGCCTCCTGGATCACACCGGTGCCGGGCGGTGTCGGCCCGATCACGGTCGCCATCCTGCTGCGCAACACCATGGTGGCGCTCAGCCGCCAGCGTGCGCTTTATGAGGCGACCTACGGTACGGCGGACAGGCTCGCGGCAGAGTAGCGCTGGGGCTGGCGCCCTACTCCGCGGCGATCAGGCTCTCTTCCCGAACGCCTTCCGGCTTTGGTCCGCCATAGGCCCAGTCGAGCAGCTTGATCGTGTGCACCACCGGCAGCTTCGCGGCGGAAGCGATCTGGGTGATGCAGCCGATGTTGCCGGTGGCGACGATCGAAGCCCCCGTCGCCTCGATGTTTTTCACCTTGCGGTCGCGCAGTTTGGCCGAGATCTCGGGCTGCAGGATGTTGTAGGTGCCGGCGGAGCCGCAGCAGAGATGTCCTTCACGCGGCTCGCGCACGATGAAGCCGGCCTTGGCCAGCAGTTCCTTCGGCTGGCGGGTGATCTTCTGGCCGTGCTGCATCGAACAGGCCGAGTGATAGGCGACAACCGTGCCCGGCTTGCGCACCGGTTCAGGCAGATCGAAGGTCGAGAGATATTCGGTGATGTCCTTGGCCAGCGCCGAAACGCGCGCGGCCTTGTCGGCATAGGCCGGATCCAGCCGCAGCATGAAACCGTAGTCCTTGATCGTCGTGCCGCAGCCGGATGCAGTGATGACGATGGCATCGAGCCCGCCTTGTTCGATGGCGCGCGTCCAGGCATCGACATTCTGCCTCGCCGAGGCAAGCGCGGCCTGCTCGCGCCCCATATGATGCACCAGCGCGCCGCAGCAGCCCTCGCCCGGCGGCACCACGACCTCGACGCCGAGCCGCGTCAGCAGCGAAATCGTGGTGTCGTTGATGGCGGGATCGAGCACCGATTGCGCGCAGCCAGTGAGGATGGCGACGCGGCCTCTTTTGCTCCCCTGCCCGGCATGGATGCCTGGCGAGCCCATCGGCGAAGCTGCCGGGATCGAGGCCGGCGCGAGCTTGAGCATCGCACTGAGCGGCTTCAGCGCCGGAACCTTGTCGAACAAGCCTATAAACGGCTTGCCCAGCTTCGCCAGCTTGAGCGCGGCGCGAAACCGCTGGGGATAAGGCAGCACGAAGGCCAGCATGGCGCGGGTCAGTCGATCGAGCAGCGGCCGCTTGTAGGTCTCCTGGATATGGGCGCGGGCATGGTCGACCAGATGCATGTAGTTCACGCCCGACGGGCAGGTGGTCATGCAGGCGAGGCACGACAGGCACCGATCGATATGGGTGACGATCTGCTTGTCGGCGGGATGGCCATTTTCCAGCATGTCCTTGATCAGGTAGATGCGCCCGCGCGGTGAATCGAGCTCGTTGCCAAGCGTCACATAGGTCGGGCAGGTGGCGGTGCAGAAGCCGCAATGCACGCATTTGCGCAGGATCTTTTCCGATTCCGCGACATGCGGATCGGCAAGCTGGGCAAGCGAAAAATTGGTCTGCATCGCTAATGTCCTAGGCCATTCGGCCGGGATTGAGGATGTGCTTCGGGTCGAATTCTTGCTTCAGCCGCTGGCTGAGTGCGGCAAGTGCGGGCGGCTGCGGCTCGAACACCGGCAGAGCGGCGCGATGCGAAGGTGCGGCACGCACCAGCGTCGCATGGCCGCCGCCATGTTTTCTCAACAGTCCGCGCAGCAGGGCGGCTTCCGGATCGCCCTGTTCCATGCGCAGCCACACCAGCCCGCCCTGCCAGTCATAGTAGGCGCTGACGGCGGCCTGCATGCGCAGCGTCAGGACCATCTGGTGGCACTGTCCCGGCGTCATCGAGACACGCCAGACCGGTTTCTCGCTGTTGTCGGCGAAGGGCCTGCAATCGCGTACATCGCGCCAGATCAGCCGTGAAGCGTCACCGGCAATCTCCTGCAGCGGCCCAGCCTTGCCGAGCAGCGTTTTCAGCGCGGCGATGCGGTAGGCGACGGACGGGCCGAAGCCTTCGACACGCAGCAGCGTCGCGGCCTCACCGCCGAGACTGCCGCCGGCGACACGCGCGGCGATCCGCTCGGGCAGATGGGCGGCACTCGACACTTCAGCACTCGAGCCAAGCGCCAGGGCCATGGCGCTTGCTGCCGCATCGTCGAGCAGGCCACGAATGGCGAGCGTGACTTCGGCCTCGGCTGCCGGCAGCACCTTGAAGGTGACGTCGGTGAACACAGCCAGCGTGCCCCAGCTGTTGGCCATCAGCTTGGACATGTCATAGCCGGTGACGTTCTTGACCACGCGGCCGCCCGACTTGAAGGCTTCGCCACGACCGGACACCACATTGATGCCCAGGACATGATCGCGCGCCGCGCCCGCCTTGAGCCGGCGCGGACCGGAGAGGTTCGCGGCGAGCACGCCGCCGATCGTGCCCTTGCCCGGTTCGCCACCAAACAGCGGACCGTAATCCATCGGCTCGAAAGCGAGTTGCTGACCGTTTTCCGCCAGCAGCTTTTCGATCTCGGCCAGCGGTGTGCCTGCCTTGGCCGACAGCACCAGTTCAGCCGGTTCATAGAGCGTGACGCCAGAGAGTTTCGACAGGTCGAGCGTGTGTTCGGTTTGCAGCGGCCGGCCGATGCCGCGCTTGGAACCGTGGCCGAGGATTTCGAGCGGCGAGCCTTCCGCCGCTGCCCAGGCGACGGTGGAGAGGACTTCGGATGGTGTGGTTGGGGTGAAAGTAGTCAAAGCCTGTGCTCCCGAAGCCTTTCGAGCACGGCTTCGCCCCGTGGCGACAGCCGATAACCGACCTTGAGGCTCTCGGTGAGACCGAACTCCCCGAGCTTGCGGACATCCTGCTTGAACTTCAGCTTTTCGACGCCGGCCTTGTCGGCCAGGACAGCAGCCGGCAATTCCGGATGGGCGCCGATCGCCTGCAGGATCGACGGGAAGTAGCCGGGTGCCGTTTTGTCCCAGCGCGCAAAACGCTGGGTCAAGGCATGCCAGTCCTCATCGGAAAGCACGGCGTCGCCGCGCAGGCCAACGCGTTCGTCGGGCTCGATGCCTTTGAGCTCGATGCGATAGACCGGGGTACCGTCATCGGGGCCAAGCATCTCCTGAAGGGCTCCTCGGGACGGAAAGCCGGCTGCGGTCGCGTCTTTCTCCGTCAATTCGGAGCCGCTCGCGATCGAGATGTCCCCGATCCTAACCGCACCTGACGCCGTTCTGACCCGCCCGCCGGCCTTGACGGTCGGCCGCTTCCAGCGCCGAAAAGCGAGCGTCACTTCATTGCGCGCGATCTTGTCCAGCAAGGATTGTTTGAACAGCAACTCAAACCTCACTCGGGCATGGGTTCCTCGCCCCCGCAAAGCGGGGGAGAGGTGGCTCGGGCAAAGCCCGAGACGGAGAGGGGGGCGAATTCTATGCCAGACGCGAGTTCGGATATGCTGAGTTCCTTGGCGCCCCCCTCTGTCCTGCCGGACATCTCCCCCTCAAGGGGAGAGATCGGATGTCGCATATGGCTTCGCCAATCTCCAATGGTGACAAAAGGGCGAGGCGCGCGAGCTGCCAATCTCCCCCCTTGAGGGGGAGATGTCCGGCAGGACAGAGGGGGGTGTTCAAGCGCCGACATATCCCTCAAAACCTCGGAATGTCCGGAAACGGCAGCTTGCCGCCGGAAATGTGCATGCGGCCGAGTTCGGCGCATCGCCGCAGCTGCGGGAACACTTTTCCCGGGTTGAGCAGATGGTTGGGATCGAAGGCGCATTTGACGCGCATCTGCTGGTCGAGATCGATCTGGGTGAACATTTCCGGCATCAGGTCGCGTTTTTCCACGCCCACACCGTGTTCGCCGGTCAACACGCCGCCGACCTTGACGCAGAGCCGCAATATGTCGGCGCCGAAGCTTTCGGCCTTGTCGAGTTCGCCCGGTACGTTGGCATCGTAGAGGATCAGCGGATGCAGATTGCCGTCGCCGGCGTGAAAGACATTGGCGACGCCGAGACCGTATTTTTCCGACAGCTCGCGCATGCCGGCGAGCACGCGCGGCAGCTCCTTGCGCGGGATGGTGCCGTCCATGCAGTAGTAGTCGGGCGAGATGCGGCCGACGGCCGGAAACGCCGCCTTGCGGCCGGCCCAGAAGCTCAGCCGTTCATGTTCGGACTGCGAAATGCGGCAGGTGGTCGAGCCGTTCTTGTAGGCGATCGCCTCGACCAGACCGATCAGATGATCGACCTCGACGCCCGGCCCGTCGAGCTCGACGATCAGCAGCGCTTCGACATCCAGGGGATAGCCGGCATGGACGAAATCCTCGGCGGCGTGGATCGCCGGCCGGTCCATCATCTCCATGCCGCCCGGAATGATGCCGGCGCCGATGATGTCGGCGACGCACTGGCCGCCCTGCTCACTGGTCGGGAAGCCGATCAGCAGTGCGCGAGCCGTCTCCGGTTTCTTCAGGATGCGCACGGTGACCTCGGTGACGACGCCAAGCAGCCCTTCCGAACCCGTCATGACGCCGAGCAAGTCATAACCTTCCGCATCGAGGTGACTGCCGCCGAGCCGTACCACTTCGCCATTCATCAGCACCATCTCGATGCCGAGCACATTGTTGGCGGTAAGGCCGTATTTCAGGCAGTGCACGCCGCCGGAATTCTCCGCGACATTGCCGCCGATCGAGCAGGCGATCTGGGAGGATGGATCGGGGGCGTAGTAAAAGCCCTGCTGCTCGACGGCGGTGGTGATGCCGAGATTGGTGACGCCCGGCTGGGCAACGACAACGCGATTGGGGAAATCGATCTCGAGGATACGGTTGAAGCGGCTCATCACCAAAAGCACCGCGTCCTCGAGCGGCAGCGCGCCGCCCGACAGCGAGGTCCCGGAGCCGCGCGGCACGACGCGGACGTTGCGATCGTTGCAGTATTTCAGCACGCGCGAAACCTGCGCCACCGTTTGCGGCAGCACGACGACCAGCGGCAGCTGCCGATAGGCGGTCAGGCCGTCGCTCTCGAAGGCGCGCATGGAATTGGCGGCGTCGACGACGCCCTCACCCGGCACGATGATGCGCATGTCGGCGACGATCTCGTCGCGCCGGCGCATCGTGGCGTCGTCTGGTTTCGGCATGGCCAGGCCGGACATCAGCAGCCTCATTTCGCTTGACTGGTCAAAATCTTTTACCAGTGAAGCGCGTTGGGTGCAAATCCTGTGGTGGTTGGGAATCCGGCATCAAGGCTGAGGCAAGCTTCCGCAGCGGCAATCTGCCGCTGTCTCACCCTCCCCCGCGCGGCGCTCTACGAGGACCCCCACCCCGTCTCACGATCTTCGCTTCGCTGCGATCATGAGCCGACCCTCCCCACAAGGGGGAGGGTGAGCAGATCTATTCGCCGGGCGGCTTGCCGGGCTCGGAGTGCATCCGGCGCACGCGGCGTACGCCCCACCAGACCAGCAGGATGGCGACAGGCACCGAAGCCGCGGTAATGATCTCCGGTGCGAAGGCATGGCCGAAGATCGAGGCACCCTTGGCGACATAGCCGACAAGGCCGACCACATAATAGGAGACGGCGGCGACCGAGAGCCCCTCGACGGTCTGCTGCAGGCGCAGTTGCAGGCGGGCGCGATTGTTCATCGAGGCAAGCAGGTCGCGGTTCTGTTTCTCGACCTCGACATCAACCCAGGTGCGCAGCAGCGTCGTGGCGCGGGTCAGTTTTCGCGACAGATTTTCCTGCCGCTCCTCGACCGAGCGGCAGGTGCGCATTGCGGGCGCCACCCGGCGCTGCAGGAACCCGCGCCATGTGTCATAGCCGGGCACAGCCTCTTCCTCGAGCGCCTCCAGCCGTTCGCCGACGATGCCGTCATAGGCACGGCTGGCGCCGAAACGGTAAAGGCTCGACGCCGCGTCCGCCTCCAACTCCGCCGCAAGTTCGGTCAGATCGGCCAGCAAGGTCTGGCTGTCGCGAGTCCCGGCGACCTTCATCTCCAGCGTGGTCTGCGCCAGCCGGTCTTCGATGCGGCGGGCACGGCCGGACAAGGTCAACGCCAGCGGCAGGCCGAGCATGGCCAGCGTCCGATAGGTTTCGATGTCGATAAGCCGCTGCGACAACGCGCCGGTACGCGCCGGGGTCAAGCCGCGATCGAGCAGCAGCATGCGCGTCAGGCCATCGCCATCCTGGCGAAAATCGGTGACGATGGCGGCGTTTCCGCGCTCGACCAGCGAGTAGCACAGGCTGGTCGGATCGAAACCGGCTATCAGCTGCTCGCTCGCTTGCGTCCATTTGCGGATTTCGAGCCTGATGCCGGAGATGCAGGTTCCCGGCGGCGAAAACCCGTTGCCGAAGGGGGAGTCCTCCTGCGCCCTGCCGCTCTCGGAAAGCGGCCCTTCCCACAAATAGGTCGAGAATTCGGTGTGCCGCTCCCAGCGCAGCGAGCCCTTGCCCCATTTCATGGCATGATGGCGGGCCTGGCGGTCGGGCGCGGCGACGCCGAGGCGCCGCGACAGTTCGGAAAGCACCGCGTGGTCGACGCCCGAGCCCCCCTCGGTCATGAAGGCGAGTTGCATCAGGACGCGTGGCTTTTCGATCAGCGGGTGCGGCCGGGCATGAACCTCGCCGAGTGCGCCAGGCCGGCCCTCATGCGCAGGAAAGCCCATGACGCTGCCCTTGGCGCGCGGCTGGAATTCGAGATCGGACGGGTCGTCTGACACGGCTTGTTCCCTGGGTTTCCTTGAACCCTCTTGCACGCGCGTCCCTCTAGTGCCAATGGCCTGATGACGCAAACAGCAAGTTAGCCGAAGATGATGGCATCGGGCGGGAAATCGGCCCGCTTTTGTCAATTGGATAAATAATTTGACCAGTTGGCGAGGCAAGCTCTATTCTACGACACCGGTTCACCTTCCAGGCATTCTGTTGAGCGACATTTTTTCCAGGATCGAGCATTCGCGCACCGCCGACGAGGTGGTGCAGCAAATCGAGAGCCTCATCCTCGAAGGCGTGCTGCGCACCGGCGACCGGCTGCCGGGCGAGCGCGAGCTTGCACGCCAGTTCGACGTATCCCGGCCGATCCTGCGTGATGCGCTGAAGTCACTGGAAGGACGCGGCCTTTTGACGACAAGGCCCGGCGGCGGCACGCATGTCGCCGATGTCATCGGCCAGCTCTTCACCAAACCGGTGACAGACCTGATCTCGATGCACCGCAAGGCAGTGACCGATTATCTGGAATATCGCCGCGAGATCGAAGGGGTCGCGGCTGAATACGCGGCACGGCGCGCCACTGCCGACGACATGGCGCTGCTCGACAAGATCATGGCACGCATGGACGATGCGCACCGGACCGGCGACTTCGACGACGAGGCCGAGATTGATGTCGAGTTCCACCACGCGATCTGCGAATGCGCGCACAACATCATCCTTTTGCACACGTTGCGCTCCTGTTACCGGCTGTTGTCGGAAGGCGTGTTCCAGAACCGGCTGCTGGTGTTCACCGTGCCAGGCGCGCGCGACGCCCTGCTGGCGCAGCACCGCGCGATCCATGCGGCGGTGAAGGCCGGCGATCCGGATGCTGCCCGGCAAGCGGCGATGGACCACATCACCTATGTCGAACGGTCGATGGCGGAAGCCGAGCGCAGCGGCGACTGGCAGCGCGTTTCGCGACTGAGGCTGAAGCAGCGGGTCGAAGCCACCGATACCGAACCTGCACGCAAACGCTCCTAGCTATCGAAACGGGAAGCCCATGAGCCAGATCCTGACCATCGCCGACCTCAAGGACCTCGCCCGCCGGCGCGTGCCGAAGATGTTCTTCGACTATGCCGATTCCGGTTCGTGGACCGAAAGCACGTATCGGGCCAACGAAGAGGATTTCCAGAAGATCAAGTTCCGCCAGCGCGTGCTCGTCGATATGGACAACCGTTCGCTGGCATCGACGATGATCGGCGAAAAAGTGTCGATGCCGGTGGCATTGGCGCCAACCGGCATGACCGGCATGCAGCACGCTAATGGCGAGATGCTGGCGGCTCAGGCGGCGGAGGAATTCGGCGTGCCGTTCACCTTGTCGACGATGAGCATCTGCTCCATCGAGGATGTCGCCTCGGTAACCACGAAGCCGTTCTGGTTTCAGCTCTATGTGCTGCGTGACAAGGAGTTCGTGCTCAACCTGATCGACAGGGCAAAGGCGGCGAAATGCTCGGCGCTCGTGCTGACGCTCGACCTGCAGATTCTCGGTCAGCGCCACAAGGACATCCGCAATGGGCTTTCGGCGCCACCCAAGCTGACGCTGACGAACATCGTCGACATGGCCATCCGCCCGCACTGGTGCGCCGCCATGGCCGGCACGAAGCGGCGGACCTTCCGCAACATTGTCGGCCACGCCAAGGGTGTCGGCAACATGGCCTCGCTGGCATCGTGGACGACGGAGCAGTTCGACCCGCATCTGTCGTGGAAGGACGTCGCCTGGATCAAGGAGCGCTGGGGCGGCAAGCTGATCCTCAAGGGCATTCTCGACAAGGAGGACGCGCTGATGGCGGCCAAGACCGGCGCCGACGCGATCATCGTTTCCAACCATGGCGGGCGCCAGCTCGATGGTGCGTCGTCGTCGATCGGCGTGCTGGAAGAGATTGCCGACGCGGTTGGCGACACGATCGAAGTGCATATGGATGGCGGCATCCGCTCCGGGCAGGATGTCCTGAAGGCGCTTTGCCTAGGTGCCAAGGGAACCTATATCGGCCGGCCATTTCTTTATGGCCTGGGGGCGCTTGGCAAGGAAGGGGTTACCAAGGCGTTGGAAATCATCCGCAAGGAGATGGACATCACGCTGGCGCTGTGCGGAAAGCGTCTTGTCACCGACATGGGCAAGGACCAGCTCCGGCGCTAAGCCCGTGACCGCGCGACCACGGAGACACCGAAAAATTGGCAGAACCCGGCATCCATTTTCTCGACGCGCATGGGCCGGAAGGTGTGCGTCTTTACGCGATCGGCGATGTCCACGGCCGGCTCGACCTGCTGGCCGCCATGCATCGGCGCATCAGGACCGAGATCGAGCAGGAGGCGCCTGCCGACTGGCGCGTCATCCATCTTGGCGACTATGTCGACCGCGGGCCGGACTCGAAGGGCGTCATCGATTTCCTGATCGAAGCGCAAGAGCGCGACCCTCGTCACCTGATGCTGGCCGGCAACCACGACATCGGTTTTCTCGACTTTCTCAAGACCCCTGACCCGGAAGGGCTTTTCATCCGGTTCGGCGGCATCCAGACGGCACACTCTTACGGCGTGGCGATCAGTGAAGGCACAAGCATGTGGTTCGGCAAGGCCGAATCGGCCGTGCGCAAAGGACATCAGGCCCTGGTCGAGGCCGTGCCGCAAAGCCACATCGACTTCCTGCGATCGCTGCCGTTCTCCGCGACTTTCGGGGACTTCTTCTTCTGTCATGCCGGCATCAGGCCGGGCAATCCTCTGGAGAAGCAAAGCCCGCAGGACCTGATCTGGATCCGCGACGTCTTCCACAACCACCCCGACCTCTATCCGAAGATCGTGGTGCACGGCCACACGCCGGTGCCGGAGGCGGAAGTGATGGCCAACCGCGTCAATGTCGACACGCTTGCCTGGCAATCAGGCATGCTGAGCGCGCTCGTCGTCGACGGCGCGGACAAACGCATCCTGACAATGACGATCAAGGAAGCTTGAGCGTCGCGCGTCGGAGGACGCGAAAGGCGCTTTCCGCCTTTAGCGCAGCGAGGCGGTGACGCCGTAACCGTCGACGGCGTTGTGGTTGTTGGCTGCGTCGGCGGCATAGATGCCGAGACCGCACAGCACGATGGCGGACAACATGGCAAAGGACAGAAGCGCTGCTTTCACGGAGGTCATCTCTTGTTGAGCTTTCTGCATCTGTGCACCAGGCGGTTACCAATGCGTTGAAACGGAGAATTCGCTTCAAAGTTTCGACGATTTTGCGCTTCTAGGCATGTTCTGTATCAACGGTGTGTCGCGCGGGTCACACAAAAGGTTCATAGCCGTTGCACAGAAGATGCAGAGCGCGCGCCTTCTAGGATGGCGGGCGGACACAAGCCAAGAATGAAACGGTTTTCCCCAGGCGGTTTCACCGCCGCGTGCCAATTATGTCACGCTGGAGGGTACGGAGAGGCCAACACTCAGATGGTCGCTACCCAGGCACGGGCAATGGCGAGGCCAGCGGCATCCGCATCGGGCCCGTTGCGGGCCATTTCGCCATCGAGCTTGCCGGCCCAGTCGGGATGGCGAGCGGCGATGGTCGGGGCAAACGACGTGCTCCAGTCCTCGACCATCGGCCGGTCGGCCTCGAAATGGAACTGGAAGCCGTAGACGGCGCGGCCGACGCGAAATGCCTGGTTCTCGGCGACATCGTTGCCGGCAAGCCGCACGGCGGCCTCAGGCAGCACGAAGGTGTCGTCATGCCACTGGAAGATCGGGAATTTCTCCGGCAGCGCGCCCAGCACCGGATCGCCCTTGGCGTCCGCCGTCAGCGATACGCCGTGCCAGCCGAACTCATTGGCGCCGCCGATGCGGTTTTCGCCGCCGAAGGCACGGGCGACGAGTTGGCTGCCCAGGCAGATGCCGAGCACGGCGCGATCCTTGTCGGCAAAGTCGCGGGTCAGTTCGAGCAGTGCCGGGAAATAGGGGTACTCATCGTCGGCCAGCGCGTTCTGGCCGCCGCCGAGCACGATCATGGCATCATGCCCGGCCGCGTCATCCGGCAGGGGATCGCCTTTGTAAGGGAGACGCAGGTCGAGATCGGCACCCGCTTCCGCAAGTGCTGCGCCGACCTGGCCGAGGCCGGTATTGTCGTAGTTCTGCACCACCAGCACCCGCATCACAAAACCCTGCTGACATGAAAAGATGCGAGGAGCGATATCATGCCGCTCGCATTGCAGCCAAGATGCGTGTCCGGAGAGAAAACTATGCCACTGCAGAACCGGGTCGATCCGTTCGGTACCATCCACGCTGTGCCCGATCGCG
This sequence comes from Mesorhizobium sp. SEMIA396, assembly GCF_024518615.1. Lineage (NCBI taxonomy): Bacteria > Pseudomonadati > Pseudomonadota > Alphaproteobacteria > Hyphomicrobiales > Phyllobacteriaceae > Mesorhizobium > Mesorhizobium sp. SEMIA396. The sequence goes on along the minus strand of NZ_JANIFC010000014.1, from coordinate 103,056 downwards.
GCATGTTCACCGGCAATCGCGGCATCATCCACGATCCCGAGACCAAGACGCTCAAGAAGAAGCGCTGGGCGCTTCCGGCCTGGATCATCTGCGTCCGCCAATTCCGCGATGTGCGGCGCGAACCGATGGGCCGCAACCGGAAGGGCGGCAAAGCGGGCTGGACAGAACTGTTCTTCCTCGACGAGGTGACGGCATTGGCGGCCGGGCATCGCCCCTGCTTCTTTTGCCAGCGCGAACGGGCCAGGGATTTCGTCGGCCGCTTCGGCGACGCGTTCGGCATTGCCGAACCGCGCGCGCCGATGGTCGACAAGCGGCTGCACAAGGAGCGGCTGGCCTCGGGCGGCAGGCCGCCAGGGATTGCTGTTGAAGACCTTGCCGGCCTGCCGGACGGCGCCATGGTTGCGGATGGTCGCACTGTTTATGCCCTGCGTAGGGGCAAGACGCTGCGCTGGTCGTTTGCGGGATATGGCCCACCCGCAGATTTCGGCCTGCTCAAAGGCAGGACGCTGTCGCTGCTGACGCCGGCCACGACGCTCGCCGTGCTGCGGCGTGGCTTTCGGCCGGTGTGGCATCCTACCGCCGAGGCTTGACGCCGGCGGCCGGCTCGCTCATTCCTCGGCGATGCGCGCCAATTACAAGATGCAACGTCTGTTCGTGCCCGACGATCTCGCGCCGGATGTCGAGTTCGACGCTGGCCAACAGCAGAGCCACTATCTCCTGCATGTGCTGCGGCTTGGCGAAGGCGCCGAAATCCTGGTGTTCAATGGCCGCGACGGGGAGTGGTCAGCGGCCATATCAGCGAAGACGAAAAGGGCGGTGCGGCTGAAGGTGTCAGCGCTGCAGCGGCCGCAGCCGCCGCTGCCCGATCTCGTCTACTGCTTTGCGCCGTTGAAGCAGGGCCGGCTCGACTATCTCGTGCAGAAGGCGGTCGAGATGGGCGCCGGCATCCTGCAGCCGGTCATCACCCAGCACACGCAAGTGGCCAAGCCGTCGATCGATCGCCTGCGCGCCAATGTCGTCGAAGCCGCCGAACAATGCGGCATCCTGGCCGTGCCTCAGGTGCACGAAGCCGAAAAATTCGACCGTTTGCTGACCGGCTGGGACACTGAGCGACGGCTGATCTTCTGCGATGAGGATGCTTCGACCAACAATCCGCTGGCCGCGCTGCAGGCGGTCAAGGAAAAGAAGCTTGCGCTGCTGGTCGGGCCGGAGGGCGGCTTTTCCGACGACGAGCGCAAGATGCTGCGCGCCCTGCCCTTCGTCACCGCCATTCCGCTCGGCCCGCGCATCCTGCGCGCCGACACGGCGGCGGTGGCCGCGCTCGCGGTGATGCAGGCAACTGTCGGAGACTGGTGAGACGTCATCCCTTGCAAGGGACGCAGAGTTCCAGCAACGTTCAATTCCTGTTGACCTGTGGCTCAGGATTTTTCGCTTGATCGTCTGCTGACATTTCGTCCATTTACCGCCGGCGGTCATCCGGCCGCCTCTGAGGGTACCATCATGGCGCGCGATACGACCGATTTCCGCCCGATCGAAGGTGTCGACGAACTCGTCGAGCATCTGGCCGAAGGCAACAAGCCGCGCGACAAATGGCGCATCGGCACCGAGCACGAGAAATTCCCCTTCTATGTCGACGGCAATGCACCGGTCCCCTATGGCGGCGAGCGCGGCATCCGCGCCATTCTCGAAGGCATGCAGTCAAAGCTCGGCTGGGATCCGATCGTCGATGACGGCCGCATCATCGGCCTGGTCGAGCCGACCGGTCAGGGTGCGATTTCGCTGGAACCCGGCGGCCAGTTCGAGCTTTCCGGCGCACCGCTGGAAACGATCCACCAGACCTGCCGCGAGGGCAACGCCCATCTGGCGCAGGTGCGCGAGATCGCCGAGCCGATGGGCATCCGTTTCCTCGGCCTCGGCGGCAGCCCGAAATGGTCGCTGGCCGAGACGCCGAAAATGCCGAAATCGCGCTATGAGATCATGACGCGCTACATGCCCAAGGTCGGCACCAAGGGCCTCGACATGATGTACCGCACCTGCACGATCCAGGTGAATCTCGACTTCGAGAGCGAGGCCGACATGCGCCGCAAGATGCAGGTGTCGTTGAAGCTGCAGCCGCTGTCGACGGCATTGTTCGCCAATTCGCCTTTCACCGAAAGCCACCCGAACGGCTTGCAGAGCTGGCGCGGCGATATCTGGCGCGACACCGACAACCAGCGCTCGGGCCTGCTCGAATTCTGCTTCTCGCCCGATTTCGGTTTCGCCGACTATGTCGAATGGGCGCTCGACGTGCCGATGTATTTCGTCATCCGCGACGGCCGCTATCACGACATGACGCACGTCACCTTCCGTCAGTTCATGGCCGGTGCCGCGCGCAATCAGGTGCCGGACGGGCTGCCGACAATGGGCGACTGGGCGAACCATCTGTCGACGCTGTTCCCGGACGTGCGGCTGAAGCGCTTCCTTGAGATGCGCGGCGCCGATGGCGGGCCATGGCGGCGCATCTGCGCGCTGCCTGCGTTCTGGGTCGGGCTGCTCTATGATGAAGCCGCACTCGATGCCGCCGAGGCGTTGACGTCGAGCTGGACGTATGAAGAAACGCTGGCGATGCGCAACGCCGTGCCGGAACAAGGCATTTCCGCACCGTTCCGCAACACCACGCTGCGCGAGATCGCGCGTGACGTGATGGTCATTTCCCGCATGGGCCTGAAGAACCGTGGCAAGAAGAACCGCGACGGTTATGACGAGACCTCGTTCCTCAACACGCTCGACGAGGTCGTGGCGCGCGGCACAACCAGCGCCGAGGAGATGCTGTCGGCCTACCACACGCGCTGGGGCGGCTCGATCGAGCCGGTTTTCATGGAATACGCCTATTAACCCTCGGATCTGGCAAAGCTGACCGGCCGGCAAAAGTCGCTTCAATCGGAAGTGGAAACAAACTAGGGTTCTTCGGCGAGGATTTCCGGAGGAGAGACCAATGCCTTCCTTGTTCGACATGCTGACACAGGCCCAGAACGGCAACGGCATGCAGGCCCTTGCCCAGCAATACGGGCTTTCGATGCAGCAGACGCAAGCCGCGGTCGCCGCATTGCTGCCGGCCTTTTCGCAGGGGCTGCAGCGCAACACAGCCGACCCTTACGGGCTCGGCGCCTTCATGACGGCGATGGCCAGCGGCCAGCACGCCAAGTATTTCGAGGACGCAACCCGGGCCTTCTCACCGCAAGGCGTCGATGAGGGCAACGGCATTCTCGGGCACCTGTTCGGCTCGAAAGACCTGTCGCGCGCCGTGGCCAGCCAGGCGGCGCAAGCCAGCGGCGTCAATCAGCAGATCCTGCAGCAGATGCTGCCGGCGATCGCCTCGATGGTCATGGGCGGGCTGTTCAAGCAGACGACAAATCAGATGCAGGCCGCCGGCGGTTTTGGCGGCGGCAACAATCCGCTCGGCGAGATCATCGAGCAGATGATGCGGCAAGGCGGCGGCATGCAGGCCCCGGCGCCGCAGCCGCGCCAAGCGCCGCCACCCCAGAACCCGATGGACAACCCGCTCGGCAAGGTGTTGCAGGACATGTTCGGCGGCGGTGCGGCTCAGCCACAGCCGCAAAGCCAGCCGCAGCCGCAGCCCAATCCCTACGGCGACAATCCACTCGGCAAGGTGCTGCAGGACATGTTCGGCGGTGGCGCGCCTCAGCCGCAGCCGCAAGGGCGGGCGCAGCCGCAGCCTCAGCAGACACAAAGCCCCTACGGAGACAATCCGCTGGGGAAAATCTTCGAGGAGATGCTGCGGCAAGGTGGCGGTGGCTTAGGCGGCATCCCTGGCGGACAGCCGGCGCCGCAACAGCCTCAAGCGCCCCCACAGCAGCGTCAGGCACCGCAGCCACAGGCCAATCCGAGCGGCAGGCCGAAAAACCCGTTCGACGACCTGTTCGGCAAGATGTTCGAGACCGGCGCCCAGCAGCGTGACGACTACCAGAAGGGCGTGGAGACGATCTTCGACCAGTTCAAGCGCGATATGGATCGGCGGTAAGACATGATGGACAGACTTGAATATCCGGTCGTCATTGCGCCACTTTCTGCAGAGGATGGAGCCTGATCTGCCAGGCTGCGTGAGTGATGGCGACACTCCTGAAGAGGCCATCGCCAATGTCCAGGACGCCATAGCAGCCTGGATAGAGGCCGCGCATGAGCTCGGCAGATCGATACCAAGGCCATCGCGAAAGCTGGCATTCGCCTGACAGCCAAAGGAAAAGCCCGGTCCTGGGAGGACCGGGCAGAGTGCAGGCGGGCCGGGGGGATCCGGCAGGGAGTGGGAGCCTGCATACTCGTCAGTCGCGTCGAACCCCGAAAAGGTTCGCGGCAACCTAAACAACAAGCATCAGATCAGGCCACCTTGCGGGCGATGTCCTCGATCGTTTCGATGCGATCGCTGGCGATTTCGCGCAGCATCGCCGTCGGGTCGCGGCCAAACGGCACGTCGATGGCGACGTGCAGGTCGCCGCGCGTCAGGCCGATATCGGCGAGTTCGGCGTCCGACATCTCGCCAAGACGATAGAAGGCGCGGCGATTTTTCCAGGCGCGGTAGATGTTGGAGACAGTGTTGGCCACGCGAGTCGCAACGGCCGGACGCGAGGTGATGCGCGAGGTCTCGGTGGCGAAATCAAACGTGGTCATTGTCGGTCTCCTTCAGACTCGAACTGACAAAACCAGGCGATCGGCGCTGGCGACAGCGGCCGTTCCGGCTTCGATTCACATGCCTTCATGTGGACAATGCCAATTTGCCATCGGCCGATTGATTAATCCAACGAATGTTTCTAATCTTTACCATCAACACCAGTGATGGATCATGTCGATGAAATCGCCGCTCGATCTCGATCAGTTGCAAACTTTCATCTCGATTGCCGACACCGGCAGCTTCACCAGAGCGGCCGAAGAGGTGCACCGGACCCAGTCGGCGGTGTCGATGCAGATGCGCCGGCTGGAGGAGCGGCTCGGCAAGCCGCTGTTCGAAAAGGACGGGCGCACCAACAGGCTGACCGAGGAAGGCGACAAGCTGCTTTCCTATGCGCGGCGGCTGCTCTATCTCAACCGTGAGACGCTGGCTGCCTTCGACGACCGGCGGCTCGAAGGCACGATCCGCATCGGCACGCCCGACGACTATGCCGACCGTTTCCTGCCCGAGATCATGGCGCGGTTCACGCGCTCCAATCCGCGCGTCGAACTGACCGTCATCTGCGAGCCGACACCGGGGCTGGTCGAGCATATCAAGCGCGGCAATCTCGACCTCGCGCTGGTGACTCACAACGACGTACGCGGCCAGTCGGAGGTGGTGCGGCGCGAACCGCTGCTGTGGGTCACCTCGGCCAACCATGCGACGCATGAGCAGGAAACGCTGCCGATGGCCTTCGGCCGGCCGAACTGCATCTGGCGGCGCGCCGCCGTCGATGTGCTCGACCAGCAGAACCGCGACTATCGCATCCTGTTCACCAGTTTCTCGGCCACCGTCATCACCGCCGCGGTGCTTTCGGGCCTCGCGATCTCGGTGCTGCCGGAATGTGCGCTACGGCCCGGCATGCGGGTGCTGGGCGAAGCCGACGGCTTCGGCGCCCTGCCCGATTGCCGCATCGGCATCATGCGCGGCCAGACGTCGCGGCCGGAGATCGTCGATGCGCTCGCCCGCCATATTTCGGAAAGCCTGGACAACATCTCCGTGCCGGTCGGTGAAGATCCCGGGACATTCGATTTCGCGGCACTCGCCTTCACCAAGCTGCGGCGAACCAAGCCGAACCAGATTCTGCCCGGCTGGTAGGCGGGGTCAGGTATGCGGGTTATGAACGGCTGGCCCGACGCAACCGCCTTGACGCGGGCGCCCAACCGTTCCCCAATCGACCGATGAGCGAAGCAGCATCCGAATCACGCACCAACGCCGCCGAATATACGGTGAGCGAGATTTCCGGCGCGCTGAAGCGCACGGTCGAGGACGTTTTCGGCAATGTGCGGGTGCGCGGCGAAATATCAGGCTATCGCGGGCCGCATTCGTCCGGTCATGCTTATTTCGCGCTGAAGGACGACCGTGCCCGTCTCGACGCCGTGGTCTGGAAAGGCACGATGAGCCGGCTGAAATTCCGCCCCGAGGAGGGGATGGAGGTGATCGCCACCGGCAAGCTCACCACTTATCCCGGCAAGTCCAACTACCAGATCGTCATCGACAATCTGGAGCCTGCCGGCGCCGGCGCCCTGATGGCTCTGCTGGAGGAGCGCAAGCGGCGGCTACAGGCCGAGGGGCTGTTCGATGCCGGTCGCAAGCGGTTGCTGCCATTCATGCCGCGCGTCATCGGCGTCGTCACCTCGCCGACAGGGTCCGTCATCCGCGACATCATCCACCGCATCAAGGACCGCTTTCCGCTGCACATCCTGGTCTGGCCGGTGCGTGTTCAAGGCGAGACGTCAGGCGCGGAAGTGACTGCCGCGGTCAACGGCTTCAACGCGCTGGCCTGGGACGGCGCCATTCAGCGCCCCGATCTGCTGATCGTGGCGCGCGGCGGCGGCAGCCTCGAAGACCTCTGGGGCTTCAACGACGAGGCGCTCGCCCGCGCCGTTGCCGCTTCCGGCATTCCGGTGATCTCGGCTGTCGGCCACGAGACCGACTGGACGCTGATCGACCTCGTTGCCGATGTGCGGGCGCCGACGCCGACGGGTGCGGCCGAAATCGCCGTGCCGGTGAAGGCGGACCTCGAAGCGACGCTTGCCAGCCTCGGAGCGCGGCTGAAAGCGGCGGTCCTGCGCAATTTCGAACGCAAGCGGCAGGCCGTCCGTGCCGCCGCCCGGGCTCTGCCCTCGCCCGATCAATTGCTGGCGCTGCCGCGCCGGCGCCTCGATGAGGCGACATCCAGGCTCGGCCGGGGCCTGTTGGTCTCCACCGAACGCAAGCGTGCAAGGTTTTTTGCCGTAAAGCTGACACCGGCAATGCTGTCGCAGCGCATTGCCGAGGCGCGGCGCACCAACGAACGCAATCTTTTGCGAGCACAAGGGGCACTGCGCGCGTTGGCAAGAGCCCGGCGTGCGGAGCTTAACCGAGCGGCCGATCAATTGCCAAAATGTGCCAGGGCATCGCTGCAGCGGCACAAGCAGCAACTGGGCATGCTGCAAGGCCGCATCACGATCGAGCCGACGGCACGGCGGCAACGCGTGCAGAGGGATTTGCTGACAGCTTTGACGAGACGCGGCACGCAAGCAGTGGTGCTCAGGCTGGAGCGCCTGCGCGGCCGCGTCGTCCAGGCCGACAGGTTGATGGCGTCGCTGTCGCACAAGGCCGTCCTGGCGCGCGGCTTTGCGCTGGTGAGGGATGCGGATGGCGCGGTGATCAAGCAGGCTGCCGAGGTGGCGTCGGGAATGGCGCTTTCGCTCGAGTTCGCCGACGGCATCGCCGATGCGGTGGCGATCACCGGCACGGCAAAACCGAAAGCCGTGGCCAAGCCGGCGGCCAAGGCCAAGGAGCCGGGCAATCAGGGATCCCTGTTCTGAGACCATGACCGACAATCCGCATCATCTGACAACACCCTCGGGCAAACCGCGCGCGCGAAATTTCGGCATCGGCTTCGATGGGCGGCCCGGACCGTTTAACGCGATCACCGATGTGCCCGGCGTGACGGTCGGCTATGCGACGCTGATTTCGGGCGATGGCGCGCTTGTCGTCGGCGAGGGACCGGTGCGCACCGGCGTGACCGCGATCCTGCCCAGGCCGCTCGCCGACCTCGCCACGCCGGTCTTCGCCGGCATTTTCAGCCAGAACGGAAACGGCGAACTGACCGGCTCGCACATCGTCGAGGAAACCGGCGCTTTCAACTTCCCGATCACCATCACCAACACGCATTCCTGCGGTGTTTCCCGCGACGGCACGCTGCGCTGGATGCAAAGCGTGCTGCCGGCAGCGCTCGACAGCGGCTGGGGGCTGCCGGTGGCGGCGGAGACCTATGACGGCTTCCTCAACGACATCAACGGCCACCATTTGACGTCAGAGCATGTTGCGCAGGCTCTCGACGGTGCCGCCGGCGGGCCTATCGAGGAAGGCAGCGTCGGCGGCGGCACCGGCATGATCACCTTCGGCTTCAAGGCCGGCTCCGGCACGGCGTCGCGCATCGTCGAATGGCAAGGCCGTGCCTACACCGTCGGCGCCTTCGTGCAGTCTAATTTTGGAAAACGGCGCAATATCACCATTCGCGGCCTGCGCGCCGGGCCGGAGCTTCTCGAACCGGCGGTCCGCGAAGGCACACCGCGTGCTGAAAAGGGCTCGATCATTGCCGTCGCCGCCACCGACGCACCGTTCCTGCCGCATCAGATGAAGCGGCTGGCCCGACGGGTGCCGCTTGGCGTCGCCTTGACCGGCGGCTTCGGCTATCACAGTTCAGGCGACATTTTTATCGCCTTCTCGACCGCCAATGCGAGCGCGGCGCTGGCGCCATCCGGCCGCATCGCCAGCGCCGATTTTATTCCGGACACCGATATCGATCCGTTTTTCGATGCAGTGATCCAGACCGTGGAGGAAGCAATCCTCAACGCGCTGGTTGCCAATGACGATATGACCGGACGCGACGGGAATTTCGTGCCGGCGCTGCCGAAGACGTGGCTGAAGGAGAAGTTTGGCTGAAGACAAAAACGCGGGCCACAAGCCCGCGCTGGAACACGTCGCCGCTATGCGATCATTCCGCGGCTTTGATCATTCCGCGGCTTTTCCGGGGGCCTGCTGGCTTTCCTCGGCCTCGGCCGCTTCCTCAAGCCGGGATGCGATAAGTTCCTGGATATCGCCGACTTCTTCCTGGATGTCCTCCAGCGGGATGCCGACCTCGGCCGCCTCGGCGGCGCACTCCTTGGCCAGGGTTTCGGCCTGCTTGTCGATCCTTGCCTGGGAGGACTGGCAATGGACCTTTTCGCCGATCCATCCCCGCAAGAATTCGATGGCGTGTTCACTCATACTGCTGTTCCCTGGCGGCAAAGCCGGTTGGTAATCACAAACGTCGACATCCCGCAAAGGATGCATGTCCCCATTCCAGCCGAGTCGCGGTCGTCCGGCAAGCCAATGCCGTCCAAGGTCCACAGAGCCATAGGAAATCGAGGGGTCAAGAGCATTTTCTGATTCTGGAGGGGTCGGTACCGTTGGCTGGGTCACGCCCAGCGCTGCGCCACTGTTTCTATTTGCTTTTTTCCGGTTTCCGAGCCGATTTCCGTCACAATAGATGGCGCAACACACTACACATTCACAGTTGCTTCGAGGTGCTGCCCTCGGGCGCGCAGGTCGAAGCCGCCGCTATATAGTGACATCCTCCTGCAATGTCGACTCCGCTCGCCATGCTGCTTCTTTCCGCCGCGCCGAAGGCTCCGCAACGGATCAAGAGCAAGTGACGATGGACGCGAACCGGGTGGAGCAAGCCTCGGCGGAATCGCTCAGACGTGCACAGCCACCACCGCCGCGCAGTCGCCGGCCTTGACCAGCCCGGGGAAATGCCGCGCCGCCAGCATGCCCGACATTTTTGCCCGGATCTCCTGCGGGGCGATGCCGGTGCGGCCGGTGGAATGGATGCGCGCCAGCACCGAGCCTTCTTCGACGGGCTCACCGAGATCGACCATGGTTTCGATCATGCCGTCATCTTCGGCGAAGGAGAAACAATCGCCCGACGGCATGTCGAGCCACTGGGTTCGAGTCTTCTCGACCGCACCATCTACAATGCCAGCATGGCGCAGTACGTTGAGAATGCCGCGCCGCGCGATCCGCACCGTCTGCGCACGCGACGTGCCGCCGCCGCCCAGCTCGGTGCTGACGAAGACCTTGCCCATCTCCTCGGCTGCCGTGTCATACATGCCGACGGCGTCGATCTCGATCATGCGCATCGAGAACGGGGCGGCGAAGGCCGCGACCGCGTCGAAGGCTTTCTGTTCCAGCGCCTTGTCGGGCAAAGTATGCGCGGCGCAGAACGGCACGAAGTCCAGCGTCTTGCCGCCGGAATGGAAGTCGAACACGATGTCGGCGCGGGGGAGCAGCTCACGCTGGAAATAGTCGGCGATCTTCTCGGTCACCGTCCCGTCCGGCCGGCCGGGAAAGCTGCGGTTCATGTTGCCCCTGTCGATCGGCGAGGTGCGCGTGCCAGCACGGAAGGCCGGATAGTTCATGGCCGGCACGATGATCACCGTGCCGCTGACTTGCTTGGGATCGAGGGTCCTGGCGAGATCGTAGAGGGCCAGCGGCCCCTCATACTCGTCGCCATGGTTGCCGCCGGTCAGCAGCGCTGCCGGCCCGTTGCCGTTGCGGATGACGCAGATCGGGATCATAACCGAGCCCCACGCGGAATCGTCGCGGCTGTAGGGCAAGCGCAGGAAACCGTGCTGAATGCCGTCGCGGTCGAAATCGACGGTCGGCGCGATCGGCGACGGGCGGGTGCTGGACATCGGGCTCAATCCTTCACCACCAGCTTGCGCGGCACATTGGCCAGGCACTCCACACCGGTTTCGGTGATCAGGATGGACTCGGTGATCTCCAGTCCCATCGTTTCCAGCCACAGGCCGGTCATGAAATGGAAGGTCATGCCGGGCTTGAGCTCGGTGCGGTCGCCGGGACGCAGGCTCATCGTGCGCTCGCCCCAGTCCGGCGGATAGGACAGGCCGATCGAGTAGCCGGTGCGGTTGTCCTTGACGATACCGTATCGCTTGAGGACACCGAAGAAGGCGTTGGCGATGTCCTCGCAGGCGTTGCCGGGTTTCGCGGCAGCCAGCCCGGCTTCCATACCTTCCAGCGTCGCCTTCTCGGCATCGAGGAATTCCTGCGTCGGCTTGCCTAGGAAGACGGTGCGCGACAGCGGGCAGTGATAGCGGTTGTAGCAGCCGGCAATCTCGAAGAAGGTGCCCTCGCCCCGCTTCATCGCTCTGTCATCCCAGGTCAGATGCGGCGCCGAGGCATCGGCACCCGACGGCAGCAGCGGCACGATCGCCGGATAGTCGCCGCCAATACCGTCGACGCCGCGCGTGCCGGCATCATAGATTTCGGCGACGAGATCGCATTTGCGCATGCCGACCTCGATCTTGTCGAAGATGCGCTGATGCATGGCCTCGACGATGCGGGCCGCCTTGCGCATATAATCGATCTCGGTCGGGCTCTTCACCGCACGCTGCCAGTTGACAAGCGCGGTGGCATCGACAAAGCGGGCATTGGGCAGATGCTTCTGCAGCGACGCAAAGGCGGCCGCCGAGAACCAGTAATTGTCCATTTCGACGCCGACTGTCAGCTTGCCCCAGCCGCGATCCGCAAGCACGCTGGCCAAAAAATCCATCGGGTGGCGCTCGGTCGACTGCACATAGTGATCGGCATAGCCGACGATATTGTCGTGCGCGAGATAAGCGGTGCGCTTGGCGCCGTTGGCGTCCTGGCCGCGGCCGTACCAGACCGGCTCGCCCGAAGGCGGCACGATAACCGCCTGGTGCACATAGAACGACCAGCCGTCATAGCCGGTCAACCAGGCCATGTTGGAAGGATCGCTGACAACAAGAAGATCGACGCCCTTGGCCTCCATGGCCTTGCGTGTCTTGGCGAGGCGATCCGCATATTCGCCGCGCGAGAATCTCAGGTTCGGTTGCATTGTTCTTGGTCCTCGTTTGTTGGGCCTTGCGGCCGGTATCAGCTTTGAATCCAACTCGTCGTTCTTGTTTGAGCGTGATCTCTGGACAAACGGAAAACCGTTTGTCCGAGAAAACCGGTTCCCACTTTTCCGGATCATGCTCCTGCGGCCAGCATCAGCTTTCGAAGATGGCCCCGGAACCGGCCACCCGCGCACGGTCTCGAGCGAGCGTGGCGATCGCCGTGTCCTGGACGCCAGTGCCGGTGAGATCGGCGATGGTGATGTCGCTGGCCGAGCGCCGTCCGTGTTTCGCGCCGGCGATGATCTGGCCGAGTTCGGTCACCTCTTCCTCGGCGGCCATCACGCCCGCCGCGATTGCATGATGCAGCTCACCCAGCCGCTTTGTCTGGCGGCCACTGTCAGCGGCATAGAGATCGGCCATGCGCAGGATTGCCGGCGCGATCTCGTTCTTGTGCTCGGCGTCCGATCCCATCGCGGTGATGTGCTGCCCTGCGGAAACGAAGCCGGCCTTGATCAGCGGCTCGGTCGAAGGCGTCGTGGTGACGATGATGTCGGCGCCGGCGACCGCGTTTGCCGCGTCGGGCTCGGCATGCACGAGAATGCCGAGCTTTTCGCGCAGGGCTCCGGCGGTTGCCTCGGCCTTTGCCGCATCGCGTGCCCAGATGCGCGCCTCGGCAATCGGCCGCACCAGCATGAGTGCTTCCAATTGCAGCCCGGCCTGGACGCCAGCGCCGAAGATCGCGGCAACGGACGAGTCCTGCCGCGACAGATGTTTGGCGGCGACGGCGCCGGCAGCAGCGGTTCGGATATCCGTGAGATAGCCGTTGTCGAGCAGCAGCGCTTCGACCAGGCCGGTCTTGGCTGACAGCAGCACCATCATGCCGTTGACGCTGGGCAGGCCGAGCTTCGGATTGTCGAAGAAGCCGGGGCTGATCTTGATGGCGAAACCGTCAATGCCGGGCACATAGGCGGTCTTCACGTCGACCTCGCCGCGATGCTCGGGAATGTCTAGCCGCAGGATCGGCGGCATCGCCACCGGCAGAGTGGCAAGCGCACGGAAGGCGTTTTCGACGCAGGCGACGGCATCGAGATCGAGTGTCACGATCGCCCGCAACTCTTTCTCGGTAAGGATGGTCATCCGGCTCATGCGGCGCGCTCCTTGAGCGATGGCGCTACGCCGCAAACGATTGTGCGGTGCGCGTCCATATCGATGTTGCGACCGGACAGCAGAACAACCACCGGCCCGTCCGACCTGACCTTGCCGGCCAGCAGTGCGGCGATGCCGACAGCGCCCGCGCCCTCGACGATTTCGCGCTCCTGCGCATAGGCGTGACGGATTCCGGCGGCGATCTCGTCTTCGCTGAGCAGGATGACATCATCGAGCAGGTCGCGGCACATGGCGAAGGTCAGCCGATTGTCGAGGCCGATGCCGCCGCCGAGCGAATCCGCCAGCGTCGGCAATTCTTCCACCAATACCGGTTGGCCCGCATCGAGGCTGGCCTTCATCGCCGCGCCACGCGCCATCGAGACACCGATGACTTTTGTCCGGGGGCTGACGCCTTTGATGGCCGTAGCAACCCCTGAGGCGAGCCCACCGCCGGAGAGTTGGACCAGAACGAGGGCGGCATCCGGGACCTGCCCGATTATCTCAAGCCCGACCGTGCCTTGCCCGGCGATAATGTCGGGATGGTCGAAGGGCGGCAGCATCACCAGCCCCTCTTGCGCCACCAGCCGATCGACCTCCTGCTGGGCATCGTCCTGGCTGTCGCCGATAATGCGGACCTCCGCGCCAAGCCGGCGGATCTCGTCGAGCTTGTTGCCGGGCACCAGGCGCGACATGCAGATTACGGCGCGCATGCCCTCAAGCTTCGCCGCATGCGCCAGCGCGCGGCCATGATTGCCGGTCGAGGCCGCGACCACGCCCCGCGCCTTCTGTTCGGCGTTCAACGAGGCGACGGCGTTCGAGGCGCCACGCAGCTTGAAGCTGCCGGTGGTCTGCCGGTGTTCGAGCTTGAGGTGAACGGGGACGCCCAGTTGTTCGGATAGGCTCGGGGACAGCACGGTCGGCGTGCGCTCGACTTTGCCAGCGATACGGTCACGGGCGATACGGATGTCCGCTAGGGCGACGGCGCGCGTCATGGGGCGACCCCCTCTGGCCTGCCGGCCATCTCCCCCTCGAGGGGGGAGATTGGCAGCTTCGACGCTGCCGTTCTTCCTGTCACGTCGGTGATTGGCGAAAGCCGGGCAGCAGCTAATCTCCCCCCTCGAGGGGGAGATGGCCGGCAGGCCAGAGGGGGTCGCTCGTGAATGTGGGACATCGTCTTACTGAACCAACGGCAACGTCATCAGCCGCCCGAACTCAGGATGCGGCGCCTCATCCCCGCACAATCTCAGGCAGTTCCAGGCGGTCGCCTGGTTGCTGGTCACCACGGGACGTCCGATCGCCTTTTCCATGCCGGTGAGCGCGAGGGCGCTACGCAGCGCCGTGCAGGACACGAACAGCGCATCGGCGCTGGCGTCGGTCGCTTCCCGCGCAAGATCGACAAGGGTTGCCGGTGCGATGCGCGCCATCTCGCGGTCGTCCTCGAAACCGAGGCAGGTGAAGCTGACGATCTCGAAGCCGCGCGCCGCGAAATAGGCGGCCATCGGCCTGGATGTCTCGACCGTGTAGGGAGTGAGGATGCTGAGCTTGTTTGCGCCCAGCGCACGCAGCCCGCGCACGCCCGCCATCGGCGGTGTGACCACCGGCACGCCGGGCTTTGCGACCTGGATCGCCGCCTCGATCTCGGCATCGCCGATTACCACCGAGGCCGAAGTGCAGGAATAGCAGATGGCATCGAGCTTCTCGTCCGGCAGGATCAGGGCGGCGCCCGCCGTCAGCGCCGGCTGCATCTTGCGCAGGTTTTCAGGCGTCGTCGGGTTGGCATAGGGAATGCGCGCGACATAGACGCCGACCCGCTCGCTCGCCACCATGCGGCGGAAATCCGGTTCGCTGGTGTGGTCAGTGGCCAGGATGATCAGGCCGATGCGCATGTCGAGCGGGCGTGCATCCAGCGCCGGCCGTTTCGGGTAGATCTTGATCTCGGGCAAGGGTTTCATCGGTTACCTCTCGATCTTGCCGTAGCGGCGTTCCAGCCAGCGCAGCAGCACGACCGAAAACAGACTGATGACCAGGAAGAAAGCACCGACCAAGGTGATCGGCTCGATATAGCGATAGTAGGTGTTGGCGACGCTTTTGGCCTGGTTCATCAGTTCCAGCACGGTGATTGCCGACAGCAGCGGCGTTTCCTTGAACATGGCGATGAAATAATTGGCGAGCGCCGGAATCATCGGCGGGATGGCCTGCGGAATGATGATGTGGGTCCAGGTCTGACTGGCGCTCAAATTGCATGCCTTGGCGGCCTCCCATTGGCCGCGCGGCACATTGTCGATGCCGGCACGATAAACCTCGGCCGTGTAGGTGCCGTAATGCAGCCCGAGCCCGATGACACCGGCGACCAGCGGCGGCAACAGGATGCCGATGTCGGGCAGCACGTAGAAAATGAAATAGAGCTGCACCAGCAGCGGCGTGCCACGGATGAATTCAGCCGCCCAGCCGACCGTGCGCGACAGCGCTTTGTTGGGCGAGCGGCGCGCCAGCGCAATGCCCAGCCCGACGACCGCCGCCAGCACCGAGCCGAGCAGCGTCGCCAGGATGGTGATCTTCACCCCCTGGATCAGCGTCGGCATGATTTCCCAGACGAAATTCCAATCCCATTCCATCAGCAGGCCCAATTTATCAGAAGGAAATTGGCCATCAGGCACGCACCCCATCGAGGCCGCGCGCCATGCGTCGTTCCAGCGAGCGCACGCCCCACGAGATGAGCAGGGCGAGGATGAAATAGATGATCAGGATGGTGGTGAATGGCACCAGGGTGTTGCCGGTCTGGGCGCGCACCACCTGCGCCTGGAAGGTCAGGTCGGTGAGCGAGATCAGCGACACCACGGCGGTCGCCTTGAGCAATTCGATGGCGTTGTTGCCGAAAGTCGGCAGCATCACCAGCAGCGCCTGCGGCAGGATGATGTGGCGCATGCCTTGCCACCGCCCGAGATTGAGCGCGGTGCAGGCCTCATACTGTTCGCGGCCGATCGACTGGATGGCGCCGCGCACGACTTCGGCGGCGTAGGCGCCGACATTGAGGCCGAGCGCCAGCACGCCGGCCTGCAACGGGGTCAACGAAATGCCGATGAAGGGCAGCACGAAATAGGCCCAGAACAACTGCACGAAGATCGAGGTGCCGCGGAAGAATTCGATATAGGCGGTGGCCAACCAACGCAGCGCAAAGAAGCGCGATACGCGCCCCATGCCGGCGAGGAAGGCCATGATCAACGCCAGCACCGACCCCATCAGCGTCAGCTCGATGGTGACAAGCGCTCCCTGCAATATCAGGCCGAAATAGCCGGACCACTGGGTCATTTACGTTCCAACGTTGGGTTTAGCTCCTTCTCCCCGTACGGGGAGAAGATGCCGGCAGGCAGATGAGGGGCGGCACTAGAGTCTCAGAACTTGGCGCCGCCCCTCATCCATCACTTCGTGACACCTTCTCCCCGTTGAACGGGGAGAAGGAAAAATCACTTCGCCGCGCAGAGCTTGTCGCGGCTGGTCGACATCGCCGCCGCCGCCGAGAAGCCGTAGGGTTCGATAATCTTGGCGAACTCGCCTGATTTCTTCATCTTGGCCAGTTCTACGTCGAAGGCGTCGCGCAGTGCCTCATCGCCCTTCTTGAAGGCGGCGCCGTCGCAATAGACCGGTGCGCCCTGCACCGGAGCGATGACTTCGAGGTTCGGATCGTTGGCCTTCTTGACCAGATCATTGATCGACAGGACGGGCAGCGAATAAGCGTCGATGCGACCATCTTGGAGCATCTTCACGCCGCTCTGGCCATCCGGCACGACGATGACGCGATCGCGTGGCACGCCGGCATTGAGCGCGAGCTTCTCCTCGGTGCCGCCGCCTGGCGCGCCGATGGTCGCAGTCGTATCCTTGGCGACATCCTCATAGCTCTTGAAGCCCTTCGGATTGCCCTTCTTCACCAACATCGCCTCGGCATCGCAAAGCACCGGCTCGGAATAGACGACGGCGGCGCAGCGTTCCGGCTTCATGAACAGGCCGGCGGTGACGACATCGAAGCGACCTGCCTGCAGGCCGGGGATCATGGCGCCATATTCAGAGATCGAAGCGGCGACGTCGGCGACGCCGAGCCGCTTGAATATCTCGCGGGCCACATCGGGCGCGGCACCCGAAACCTTGCCATCGGCGGCGACCGCCGTGTAGGGCGGCTCGTTGGCGATGGCGAGGCGAGCGAAACCTTGCGCCTTAAGCTGTTCGAGCTTGCTGTCGTCGGCCGAACCGGGGATAGAGGCGGCCAGCACCGCCGTCAGTGCAAGACCGGCAACGCCGGCCAGAATGCCAAGTTTGTTCATTGTTCCCAACTCCTTGTTTCTTGTCTTGCTTTTGTTACGGGCGGCCTCGCCGCCTTTGATGGCGGCGTTGCCGCCTCGGCATTACGGTCAGACGCGATGTCCGGCCGCGATGATCTTCTTCAGGAAGCCTTGCGTGCGCTCCTGCTTGGGATTGCGGAAAATCTCGTCCGGCTTGCCTTCCTCGACGATTCTGCCACGATCGAAGAACAGCACCCGGTCGGCGAAATCATGGGCGAAACCCATCTCGTGGGTGACCAGCAGCATGGTCATGTCGGTCTCGGCGGCGAGTTTGCGCATGACGTTCATCACCTCCTCGACGAGCTCCGGATCGAGCGCCGACGTCACCTCGTCGAACAGCATGATCTTCGGCGACAGCGCGAGTGCCCGGGCGATCGCGACGCGTTGCTTCTGCCCGCCGGATAGCTGCGCCGGCATGGACTTGGCCTTGTCGGCCATGCCGACCATTTCGAGCAGTTCCATCGCCCGCTTTTCGGCGGCGGCGCGTGGCGTGCCCTTGGTCAGCATCGGCGCCAGCGTGACATTGTCCATGACGCATTTGTGCGGAAACAGGTTGAACAGCTGGAACACCATGCCGATCTTCCGCCGCATCCTTGTCAGATGCCGCTCATCGGCGGGCAGCAGCTGGCCATTGCGTTCCATGTGGTAGAGCTGCTCGCCGTCGATCTGGATATGACCGCCATCGATGCGCTCAAGTGTCATCAGGATGCGCAGGATCGTCGTCTTGCCCGAGCCCGACGGGCCGATCAGCGCCAGCTTCTCGCCGGGCATGACCTGCATCGACAGGCCGTCCAGCACCTTGAAGCTGCCGAAGCTCTTCGAGATGCCGTCGATCTTGATGATGGGCGCTGATGCGGACAAATAAATTCCCCGTGCTGGAGAAGCCTGTGCCCCTTAACGATGCGGAACGCGCCAAATCATGTCAATCGGAAAAATAATATCATGACAATATTTCCCATTCCGCACAATTCTTGAGCAACCAGTGCCGAAGAGTGCGCCGGGATTCGGGTCAGGCCGAGCCGAGAATGGGAGCCTCCGAGAACCGGAACGGAGCGTACTTTTCGTACGTGAGTACCGGAAGCGCAGGAGGCTGCCTTTCGCAGGCCGGCATCACCCGGATAGCGGCGCACTCGCTAGATAGCGAGCAGCAGGTGCTCGGGATCGCCGAGCAAAAGCTTGGTGACAACGCCGAGGCCGGCGCGCAGTTCCCCCTCGGTGGTCGAACCCAGCGAGATACGAACCGCCGGATGCCACGGCGCAGCCGAAATACGGAAGGACGTGCCGGGTGCAATCGCCACGCCCTGCAGGCGAGCCTGGGCGACAAAGCTTTCCTCAGCCCGGTCGGCCGGCAGTTGCAGCCAGACATGCAACCCGTCGCGCCGGGCGCGATAGTCCACCCCCGCCAGCACTTGCGCTGCAATATCCTGCCGGCGCCGCAAAGCCGCGCGCTGCCAGTGGACAAGCTCCATCGCCGTGCCGTCGGTCACCCATTTGGTGGCGATCTCGGCCACCAGCGGCGTCGCCATCCAGTTCGAGACCAGATGCCGGTTGGCGACGGCGGCGACGTAGCGGTCGGGCGCGGCCAGATAGCCGATGCGCAGACCGGGCACGGTGATCTTGGTGAAGGAGGTGACGTAGAGCGTGCGCTCCGGCGCGAACGCGGCAACCGGCGGCGGCCGGTCTTCGACCAGCGGACCGAGCACATCGTTCTCGATGATGGCGATGTCGTGCTTGCGCGCGACCGCGGCGATCTCTTCTCGCCGCCGCGCATCCATCAGGGTCGCCGTCGGGTTGATCACCGAGGGCTGCACGAAGACCGCGCGGATGTCGGAAAGCCGGCAGGCCTCGTCCAGCGCTTCCGGGATCAGGCCGTTGTCGTCGATCGGCAGGCCTTCCAGATTGAAGCCGAGATAGCGTGCCAACGGCACCAGCGTATGGTGGCCGATCGCCTCGGTGGCAACCGTCGAACCCGGCGGCGCGACGCTCATCAGCGCCACGGTCATGCCGGCGGTGGCGCCGTTGGTCAGGCTGACGTTCTGCGGCGATGCATCGAGGCCACAAAGCCTCAGCCATTCGACCGCCACCGCGCGGTGGCGCGGAAACACCATGTTGGGCCGGAACGAAAGTGCTGAACTCGACGGCAGGTTCTCAGCCAGCCAGCCCAGTGCTTGTTTCAGCCGCTCCAGATGCATCGGCTCACAAACCGGTTTCAGGATCGACAGGTCGATGACTTCGCCGAGCCGCTCGGGCAGATATGGCGGCTCCGGCTCGCGGCGCTGCGTCTGGACGAAGCTGCCGCGGCCGATCTCGCCCGAAATCAGGCCGCGACGGATCAGTTCCTCATAGGCGCGGCTGACCGTCTGCACCGAAAGTTTCAGATCGTCGGCCAGCCTGCGATGGGTCGGCAGCCGCGCACCATTGGCCAGGCGCCCGTCATGGATGGCACGCGCGAACTGGTCGGCCAGCGATTGATATGCCGGCCGCCTGATGAGTGCGGGATCGGGTTGCCACAATGTCATGACTTATTAGAGATCGAAATCAGTGCAATTGACAATCGAAATAATGCGCCGTCATGGTACTCGGACGAAAAGTGAGCTCTGATGACATCAGCGAAACTCGACCCGATCGACCTGAAAATCCTCGACGCCATCCAGCGCGACGGACGCATTACCAAGCTGGCGCTGGCCGAGCAGGTCGGCCTGTCGCCGACGCCGTGCTGGATGCGGCTGCGCAAGCTGGAAAAGGCCGGCATCGTCTCGGGCTATCACGCCAGGATCGCCATGCGCGTCGTGGCACCCGTCGCCACCGTGCTGATGGAGGTGACCCTGGCCAACCACCGCCAGGCCGATTTCGACCGCTTCGAGCGCGTCATCCGAGACATCCCAGAGATCGTCGCCTGCTGGTCGGTGGGCGGCGGCGTCGACTATGTGCTGAAGGTGATGGCGCGCGACATCGACGCCTATCAGCGGCTGGTCGACGGCTTGCTCGACCGCGAAATCGGCATCGATCGCTACTTCACCTACATCGTCATCAAGACAGTGAAGGACGAGATCGCGCTGCCCATAGCCGACCTGCTGCCGGCGCAAGCATGAGGTCAATCTCCCCTACCGTACACCCAGGAGACTGATCGAAACCCCCGTCACGTCGTCATCCTGGGGCGAAGCAAGGAGCGCAGCGACGCGGCGCAGACCCCAGGATCCATGCCGCGACTTCAAAGCGCTGCTGCGGTGCAGAATTCTGCTCCGCTGCATTCCTCGACCAAGATCACGGCATGGATCCTCGGGTCTGCGCCGCGTCGCTTCGCTCCTGCTCCGCCCGTGGATGACGAAGGCGGGGAGGCTTCGGCCAATCTCCAGGTTTAGTGCCGCCCACCGGTCAGCAGAGAGATCATCTGCGCCCGCGGGCCAATAGAGACAATCTCTCTCTATGGGGCTGTCCAAACAGCCTTTCTGTCTGCATCGGGACGGATAATCTTCCCGCATCAGTCCGAACCGGGAGGTCTCGACCATGTCCGCGCATTTCGCCCGCTCGCATCGCCATGAAGCGCTCGATCGCCTCGCCGACCGCCGGCTGCTGCGTGAACTCGCCTATGTCGATGGCCACTGGACGGCGAGCGAGGCTGCCGAAAGCTTCGAAGTCACCGACCCGGCCACCGGCACCACAGTCGCTTTCGTCGCCGCGCTCGACGGCCGGCAGACGACGAAGGCGATCGATGCCGCCGCGCGCGCCTTCCCGGCGTGGCGGGCGCTGTTGCCGCAGGAGCGCTCGAAAATCCTGCGGAAATGGTTCGAGTTGATCATCGCTGCAAAGCAAGACCTCGCTCTGCTGATGACGCTGGAACAGGGCAAGCCGCTGCAGGAGTCGCTGGGCGAAATCGACTATGCCGCTTCCTTCGTCGAATGGTATGCCGAAGAAGCAAAACGCTTGAATGCCGAGAGCGTCACAAGCCATCTGCCGGGCGCCGAGATGATGGTGCGACGCGAGCCGCTCGGTGTCGTCGGCGTCGTCACGCCGTGGAATTTTCCGTCGGCGATGCTGACCCGCAAGGCTGCGGCAGCCCTTGCCGCCGGCTGCACGATCGTTGCGCATCCGTCCTCGGAAACACCGCTGTCGGCGCTGGCGCTGGCCGAACTCGGCGAACGCGCCGGCTTGCCCGCCGGCGTCTTCAACATCATCACCGGCAAGGCTTCGACCATCGTCGGCCGGATGTGCGAAGATCCGCGCGTCCGTGCCATGAGCTTTACCGGCTCGACCGAGATCGGCCGGCTGATCGCCGCGCAAAGTGCTGCGACGATGAAGCGGCTGGTGATGGAGCTTGGCGGCCACGCCCCGCTGATCGTCTTTGCCGATGCCGATCTGGACAAAGCGGTTGATATCGCCATCGACGCCAAATTCGCCACGTCGGGCCAGGACTGCCTCGCTGCCAACCGTATCTATGTCCAGCGTCCGATCTACGATCGGTTCTGCGCCGCCTTCGCCAAGCGTATCGAGACGTTGCGGACCGGCAATGGCCTTGCTGATAGCACCGACATCGGCCCGCTGATGCACGAGCGCGCCGTCAAGAAGGTCGAGGAACAGGTCGCCGATGCCATCGCTCACGGCGCGCGCTGCCTCACCGGCGGCAAGCGGCACCAGGCTGGCCCACTGTTCTATCAGCCGACGCTGCTGGCCGATGTCACCGATGAAGCACTGATCATGCGCGAGGAGACGTTTGGTCCGGTTGCCGCCGTGACGCCGTTCGACAGCGAGGATGAAGTGATTGCCCGCGCCAACGCTACCGAATATGGCCTCGTTGCCTATGTCGTGACCGAGAATGGCGGCCGGCAGCAGCGCATGGGCCGCGCGCTCGACTACGGCATGGTCGCCATCAACCGCGTCAAGATCACCGGCGCGCCGATTCCGTTCGGCGGCGTCAAGCAATCGGGCATCGGGCGCGAAGGCTCGCGCCACGGACTCGAGGCTTTCACCGATCTCAAATATCTCTGCCTGGATGTAGCTTAAGCTGCGCCGGAATCGCCGTTTTGTCAGGAGTCAAAAGAATGCTCGACCAGTCCAACGAACTCGCCGCCTGGGATCGCGACCACTTCTTCCATCCCTCGACCCATATGGGCACGCATGCGCGGGGCGAAAGCCCGACGCGCATCATGGCCGGCGGTGAAGGCGTCACCGTCTGGGACAACAATGGCAAGAAGAGCCTCGATGCCTTCGCCGGCCTCTATTGTGTCAATGTCGGCTACGGCCGTCAGAAGATCGCCGATGCCATCGCCGCCCAGGCGAAGAACCTCGCCTACTACCACGCCTATGTCGGCCACGGCACCGAGGCCTCGATCACGCTGGCCAAGATGATCATCGATCGCGCGCCGCAGGGCATGTCGCGCGTCTATTTCGGCCTCTCCGGTTCCGATGCCAACGAAACCAACATCAAGCTGATCTGGTACTACAACAACGTGCTCGGCCGGCCGGAGAAGAAGAAGATCATTTCGCGCTGGCGCGGCTATCACGGCTCGGGCGTGATGACTGGATCGCTGACCGGGCTCGACCTGTTCCACAACGCCTTCGACCTGCCGCGCGCACCGATCCTGCACACCGAGGCGCCCTACTATTTCCGCCGCGCCGACCGCTCGATGAGCGAGGAGCAATTTTCTCAGCATTGCGCCGACAAGCTCGAGGAGATGATCCTGGCTGAGGGTCCGGAAACCGTCGCGGCCTTCATCGGCGAGCCGATCCTCGGCACCGGCGGCATCGTGCCGCCGCCGGCCGGCTATTGGGAAAAGATCCAGGCGGTGCTGAAGAAGTACGACGTGCTTCTGGTCGCCGACGAGGTGGTGACGGGCTTCGGCCGGCTGGGCACCATGTTCGGCTCCGACCATTACGGCATCAAGCCGGACCTGATCACCATCGCCAAGGGCCTGACCTCGGCCTATGCGCCGCTGTCGGGCGTCATCGTCGCCGACAAGATGTGGCAGGTGCTGGTTGAGGGCTCCGACAAGCTCGGTTCGCTCGGTCATGGCTGGACCTATTCGGCGCATCCGATCTGCGTCGCCGCCGGTGTGGCCAATCTCGAACTGATCGACGAGATGGATTTGCTGACAAATGCCCGCGAGACCGGCGCCTATTTCCGCGCCGAACTGGCCAAGGCGGTCGGCGGCCACACGAATGTCGGGGACGTCCGCGGCGACGGCATGCTGGCGGCGGTGGAATTCGTTGCCGACAAGGACGACCGGGTGTTCTTCGACGCCTCGCTCAAGATCGGCCCGCAGGTGGCGACGGCACTTGCCGCAAGCGGCGTCATCGGCCGCGCCATGCCGCAGGGCGATATTCTCGGCTTCGCGCCGCCGCTCTGCCTGACCCGCGAGGAAGCCGACATCGTCGTGTCGAAGACCGCCGATGCCGTGAAGAGCGTGTTTGCCAATCTCTGAGATCGACCGATGAATGCCATGATCAGAACCCTCCCCGCCACCATGGCCGCCGTGCTGCTCACCGGGCACGGCGGACCGGAAAAACTCGTCTACCGCAGCGATGTGAAAGTGCCCGGGCCCGCTCCCGGTGAAGTGCTGGTCAAGGTCAGCGCTTGCGGGATGAACAACACCGATGTCTGGGTGCGCCAGGGCGCCTATGGCACGGAGGAGGACGCTGCCGCCGTGTCGACATGGCGCCGCCAGGGCAACACGCTTGTTTTCCCGCGCATCCAGGGCACGGACACCGTCGGTATCGTCGCCGCCGTCGGCGAAGGCGTATCGCCGGACCGTATCGGCGAACGGGTGATGGTCGATTTCTCGATCTACAACCGCGACGACGATTCACTCGCCGACATCGATTATATGGGCCATGGCCGCGATGGCGGTTACGCCGAATACCAGGCCGTGCCGGCCGAGAACGCTCATGTCATCGACACCGACATGAGCGATATCGAACTCGCCACCTTCTGCTGCGCTTACCTCACCGGTGAACAGATGCTGGAGCGCGCCGCGCTCAAGGCCGGCGAGCGTGTGCTGGTCACAGGCGCCTCGGGTGGTGTCGGTTCGGGCATCGTGCAACTGGCACGGGCGCGCGGCGCCATTCCCTATGCGGTCGTCGGCAAGGGCAAGGAACAGGCGGTGCGCGACATCGGGGCCGAGGTTGTCATCACCCGTGGTGTTGCCGACCTGCCGCGAGCCGTGAACGAGGCGACCGGAGGCCAGCCGATCGACGTGGTGGCCGACCTCGTCGGCGGCGCCATCTTCAACGACCTGTTGCGTATTCTCAGGCCCGAGGGCCGTTACACTACCGCAGGCGCGATTGCCGGCCCGGTCGTGCAGTTCGATCTCAGGACCATGTACCTGAAGCAGTTGCAGCTGCATGGCTCAAGCCAGGGCACGCGCGCGGATTTCCGCCGCATCGTTGGCTACATCGAGGCGAGAAAGATCCGGCCGCTGGTCGGCGGCGTCTACAAGCTCTCCGATTTCCACCATGCGCAGGCGGATTTCATCGCCAAGGATTTCGTCGGCAAGCTGGTGGTGGTGCCGGATGCCATGTGGGGCTCGGCTGGCTGAACAACGCTCGTCTCAACCGTGCTGGGCCGCTCTCAGCAGCATGCCGAACAGGTCGCGCGGCTCGTCGGGGTCGGCCAGCATGTCGAGTTCCTGGTAGAGGCCAGTCGAGCGCAGCTGATCCCTGACATAGCGCAGCGCCGAAAAATCCTCGATGGCGAAGCCGACCGAATCGAACAGCGTGATCTGACCGGGATCGCGCCGGCCTTGTACGGCGCCCGACATCACCTGCCACAGCTCGATCACCTCATGATCCGGCGCAAGCTGCTGGATCTCGCCCTCGATGCGCGTCTGCGGCGGATATTCGACGAAGATATCGGAGCGCAGCAGGATATCGCGGTGCAGTTCGGTCTTGCCCGGACAGTCGCCGCCGACCGCGTTGATGTGCACGCCGGAGCCGACCATATTGTCGGTGAGGATGGTGGCGTACTGCTTGTCGGCGGTGACGGTGGTGATGATGTCGGCTCCCTCGACCGCCTCCTGCGCGGTGCCGCAGGCGACCATGTCGAAGCCGAGACCGGCGAGATTGCGGATGCATTTTTCGGTGGCAGTGCGGTCGATGTCGTAAAGCCTCAGCCTGTCGACGCCGAGCAGCGCCTTGAAGGCCACCGCCTGGAATTCGGCCTGGGCGCCGTTGCCGATCAGCGCCATGCAGCTGGAGCCGGCCGGCGCCAGGTATTTGGCGGCCAGAGCCGACATCGCCGCCGTGCGCAGTGCGGTCAGGATCGTCATTTCGGATAGCAAGACAGGATAGCCATTGTGGACATCGGCGAGCATGCCGAAAGCGGTCACCGTCTGGCGGCCTTCGCGCATGTTCTTGGGATGGCCGTTGACGTATTTGAAGCCGTAGACCTCGCCGTCGCTGGTCGGCATCAGCTCGATGACGCCCTCGGCGCTGTGCGAGGCGACGCGCGGCGTCTTGTCGAACAGCTCCCAGCGGCGGAAATCATCCTCGATGTAGCCGGCCAGTTCGACGAGGAAGCGCTCGACGCCGATCTTCAGCACCAGCTTCATCATATGATCGACGCTGACGAAGGGCACGATGTTGAGATTGGGGATCATTTTTTCTTATCCTTGCCGCATGCGGGCGGTCAGTCCTGGCGATGCGCGTTGTGCGCCTTCATCATCGCCGCCAGCGCCGGATCGTTTTGTTCCAGCGCCCCGATAGCTCCGCCCGTGTCGTAGAGGCGCTCATCCTGTCCCATCTTGAACTTGGCTTCGAGCCGTTCGATCGGCAGGTCAAACCCAAGGATATGCGGTATGCGCCGCTCCATGCCGCCTGGTCCCAGTTCGCGCATGCACCAGCGGTCGTCGCGCTCCTTCTCCAGCACGTCGACAAGCTGCAGGAGATGCCGGGCGGTGGCATGATCGTCGAGCGGCACCGGATGCCCATGACAATGCACGACAGCAAAATTCCAGGTCGGCGCGCTGTCGCGCACCGGATTGCGCGGATACCAGGACGGCGAGATGTAGCCATGCGGACCGTGAAAGATGGCGACCGTCTCCCTGCCCTCGGCGATCAGCGCGCTGTGCGGATTGGCCCTGGCGAGATGCGAGACCAGCGTTCCGTTTTCACCCCGCGCGCGATCGAGCACGAAGGGAAGATGCGAGACGACAAGACCCTGCGGTCCCGATGTCACCACCGCGGCGAAGGCCGCGGCCTCGATCAGGCCGAACACCTCGTCGCGCGACAGTGGCGCGAACTCGAGCTTGGTATACATCAGGTCAGCTTCGCTGGGCGCGAACCGCCGGGATCAGGCCTTGCGGGCGAACCAGCAGCACGGCGATGACGCCCGACAGCACGATGGCGTCGCGATAGGGCGCGATCGCTCCCGGCAGTGTCGCCTGCAACAGCACCTCGATGATGCCGAGCAGGAAGCCGCCGGCGACCGCACCGGGCAGGCTGCCGAGCCCGCCGACGACGGCGGCGATGAAGGCCTTCAACACCGGCGTAAAGCCCATCAGCGGATCGACCGAGGCACGCTGCGCCACCCACAGCATGGCCGCCAGCCCGGCCAGCAGGCCGGAGAGCAGGAAGGCGGTGGCGATGATGCGGCTGGCCGGAATGCCCATCAGGCGCACGACGTCGAAATCTTCCGCCGCGGCGCGCATCGCCGTGCCGGTCACCGAGCGGCGCAGGAAGACTTCCAGCGCAATCAGCGCCAGTGCGGAGACGACGATGGAGATGCTGGGACCGACGCCGATGGTGAAGTCGCCGAAGGAGAAGGCGCCGGTCATCCAGCTAGGCATGGCGACAGCTTGCGGCCGTGCCGAGATGCCGTTCTGGAAGACGACCTTCAGCAAGCTGGAAACCGCGAAGCTGGTCAACAGCAGGCTGGTGACGCTGGCGCCGCGCATGGGCCTGAAGGCGATACGCTCCATGGCGACGGCGGCGAGCGCGCCGCAGGAGACGGCGACAAGCACCGCCACCGGGAACGGGAAGCCGAGCACCAGCGAGGCCAGAAGCGCATAGCCCGACAGCGTCATCAGCTCGCCATGGGCGAAGTTGATGAGGCCGACGATGGAAAAGACGATCGCCAGCCCGAGCGCCAGCAGGGCATAGACGCCGCCGAGGCTCACCGCATTGATGATCTGCTGCGCGATCATGCTTCTTAAGCTCCCAGATAGGCTTGGCGGACGAGGTCCGATGAAGCGAGTTCTTTTGCCGTGCCCGACAGCACCACCTCGCCATTGGCGAGCACAACGGCGCGGTCGGCGATTTCGAGCGCCAGCGCCACATTCTGTTCGACCAGCAGGATGGTCAGGCCCTTGCGGCGCAGTTCGGCGATCAGGTCGAAGACGGTGTCGATCAGTTGCGGGGCAAGGCCGAGCGAGGGCTCGTCGAGCAGGATCATGCGCGGCTTGCCCATCAGCGCGCGGGCGATGGCCAGCATCTGCTGTTCGCCGCCCGACAGATTGCCGCCCTTGACGCGGTGGTAGCGGCGCAGGATCGGGAACAACTCCAGCATCTCCTCCTCGCGCAGCCTTGCCTCGGCCGCCGGCTGATGCACTGCGCCGCCGAGACGCAGATTGTCGGCCACCGTCAGGCTGGCGAAGATACGGCGGCCTTCTGGAACCAGCGCGACGCCCTTGCGGGCAATCGCCTCCGGCGCCAGGCCGGTGATGTCGACACCGTCGAAGACCACCTTGCCGGATGCCGCCGGCACCAACCCGGCGACGGCGCCGAGCGTCGAGCTCTTGCCGGCGCCGTTGGCGCCGACCAGCGCGATGATCTCGCCGCTGCCGACGGTGAGGTCAACGCGGCGCACCGCCTCGACCTCGCCGTACCGGATTTTCAGGGCTTCGACGCTCAGCATGACATCACGGCGCCGGAACGTCGGCAGCGTCGGGGATCAGGGTCTGGACATGCTTGCCCTCGCCGCCCTCGTAGCGCATCAGCGCCACCGGCCGCAGCGGCATGCGATCGGTGCCGGCATAGGTGATCTTGCCGGTGATGCCTTCGAAATCCTTAAGGCCGGCGATGGCGTCGCGGATCGCTTTCGGGTCGTCGGAGCCGGCCGTCTTGACCGCCTGGTCGAGGATCAGGCCGATCTCATAGCCATTGACTTCATAGGTCGATTCCGGTGCGTGGCCTGCATATTTGGTGAAGGCGGTATTGAAGGCCTCGAGCTTGCTGCCCGGCTCGGCATAGCCGGCCGCGGTGTAGACGACGCCGTCGACCAATTTGCCGAGCGCCTTGATGGTCGGCGTGCCGATGGCATCGGCGCCATAGACCGGGATGGTGACGCCGGCGCCACGCAATTGCTGGATGAAGGCCGGGAAATCCGGCTCATAGGCCGCCGTCATGATCAGGTCGGGCTTGTCGGCTAGGCCCTTGATATTGGTGATCTCGGCGGAAAAATCGGGCTGGCCCATGCTGAAGGTGCCGCGGCCGACAATGGCGCCGCCCTTCTTCTCGAACACCTTGCCGAAATATTCCGGCAGATTGGCGGTGTAGGTGGAGTCCGGCGAAGTCAGCAGGAACACCTTCTTCTTGCCTTCCGAGACGGCGAAGTCGGCGACCGCCGTCGCCTGCACATTGTCGGCCGGATAGGTGCCGAACATGACGTCGCCGACCGCGCCGGTGAGCACCGGGGCGGAGCCGCACAGCGTCAGGGTCGGAATGCCAAGCGGCTGGGTCAGCTGGCCGGCGGAAATCGAGGGATCGGCATCGCACGGCGTGATCATGATCTTGGCGCCGGCGTCGATCAGTTCCTGGGCGACAGTGGCAGTCTGCGCGGTATCGGAGCGCGTGTCCTTGATCAAAAGCTTGACGGTGTATTTGCCAGCGAGGCCACCCTTGGCGTTGAGCTCGTCGAGCGACATGCGCAGGCCGGCAAGTGCCGGCTGGTCGTAAGGGGCAAGGCCGCCGGTCTGCGCGGTCGCGGCACCGATGATGATCTCTTCGGCGCTGGCCGTCGAAATGGCGGCGATGCTGAACACGGCAGCGCACAAAGCGGCGCGATGGAGGCGATAGAGGCTTGGCATGTCGGTTCTCCTTCTGGATTTCTTATGGTTGGCTGTCGTTGCGGGTCATGCGGTCTGGTTTTCAGGCGTTTCGGTCTTGGCGCGCGCCGTGCGGCTGCCGAGATAGGCTGCGATCACGGCAGGGTTCTTCTGAACGTCGCCCGGCGTGCCGTCGGCGATGACGCGGCCATGATCGATGACGACGATGCGCTCGCACAGGTTCATCACCAGCCGCATGTCGTGTTCGATCAGCACAATGCCGATGCGGCGCTCGGTGCGGACCGTCGAGAGGATCGAAACCAGTTCGGCGGTCTCGACGGCGTTCATGCCGGCGGCCGGCTCGTCGAGCAGCAGGAAGCGCGGCTTCAACGCCAGGGCGCGTGCCACTTCGAGCCGACGGCGCTGGCCATAGGCAAGCCTGGCGGCCGGTTGATCGGCGAATCTCTCCAGCCCCATGCGCGCAAGTTCACCCATTGCCGCCGCCTCGGCATGGCCAAGATCCGGCTCCACCTGGCGGGCGGCGACGACGACATTTTCGAGCACGGTCATGTGCGGGAAGACGCGGATGTTCTGGAACGTGCGGGCAACGCCGGAGCGGGCGAAGCGGAAGGCCGAAGCCTGCCGGACCACGCCACCCACCGACACGGTGCCGGCACTTGGCTTGATATCACCGGCCAGCATGTTGAGCAGCGTCGTCTTGCCGGCGCCATTGGGGCCGATGATGCCGGTGATGCTGTCGGTCTCGAAATCCAGGCTGACGTCGTCGACGGCGACGACGCCGGCATAGCGGCGCGACAGATGGACGGCGGCGAGCCGGTCACTCTCGACATGCCGCGGTGGCGCCGTTGAAGCCATCACGGCCTGGCGACCGGGCCGACGCAGCAGGTTCAGTTCACGCTCGCCGAACAGACCGGTCGGTCGCCGCCAGATAACCAGGATCATGGCGATGGCAAGCACGCCCTGGGTCAGGCCAAACAGGACGGGCAGATGCAGGCCGAGCACCTCGCCGCCGCCTTCGAAGCGGCGCACCACTTCGACCAAAACGATGGTGACGATGACGCCGGCGAAAGCGCCGAGCGACGAGGTCATGCCGCCGACGATCAGCATGGCGAGCATGGTGAAGCCGAGGTCGAAATAGAAATCGCGTGGCGAGAACGCACCCAGAAACTGCGCCATCATGGCGCCGGCGGCCATGGCGGCGACGACACCCGCCACCCAGGCGGCCAGACGCGCCGTGCGCTGGTCGACGCCGACGGCGGCGGCACCGCGCTCGTCATTGGCGGCGGCGCGGGCGGCAAGGCCGAAGGAGGTTTCGCGAAACAGCCTCGCCGCCACCAGCGCCATCGAAGCGACAGCGGCAGCCGTCCACAGCCCGACCTCGCGCGGCACGCCATAGAATGGCTGACTGCCGCGCGTGATCTCGCGCCCGGCCACCAGCAGCGTGTAGACGATGATCAGCATGGCAAGCGTTGCGATCGAAGCGCTCGATCCGGAAAGCCTGAGCAGCGGCGTGCCGGTCAACAGGCCGACGATGACCGCGAGCGCAAGGACGACGGCCAGCGCCGCGAAGAAGGAGAGTTGATACCCGGCGAGGAATTGCGGCAGGTCGCGCAGCGCCGTTCGTTGCAAGGCGGTCGGCATGGTGAGGATGCCGGTGGCGTAGGCGCCAAGGCCGACAAAGGCGGCCTGACCGAACGAGACGATGCCGCTGTTGCCAGAGAATATCTGCAGGCCAAGCACCGCCGTCAGCATGATCGCGGCATAGGTGACCACACGTTGCATGGCGGCGCTGCCAAAGATGAAGGCGGCAAGCGCCACCAGCAGCAGCACCGCGACCATGCACAGGGCATCGGCAGTGGCGTTGCGAAACGCGGCCGGCATGAAGCCACTGGGCTTGCTCTCGCTCATCGTCACCGACGCCATTACGCGGCCCTGAAGCGATCGGGTGAAAACGGCGCCAGGATCGGTTGCGCGCCTTCGGTGACCAGCCTGGCCACCGCCTCGCCGACTGCCGGCCCGGTCTTGAAGCCGTGGCCGGAGGATCCCGCCGAAACGACCAGCCCTTCGACGTCAGGCATGGCGCCGATGACCGGCAGATCGTCGGGGCTCATGTCGTAGAGTCCGGCATAGCCGGGCCGGATGCCAAGCTCGGCCATGGCAGGGACTCTGCCAGCGAAGGTCTCCAGAATCTCGACCGATTCCTGCTCCTCGACACCTTCCATGTAATCATCAGGATTTTGGACCAAACGCGGGCGGCCCGCATGTTCGTGGCGCAGGCCGGTGCCGCCACCAGCCCAGGTGCCGGCCAGGATGACGCCGTCATTGTCAGGCCGTGCATAGTTGCAGGAAATGTCGTCGCACCAGGCGAAAGGCATGACCTGCCTTGCCTTGCCGGCTGCGTCGAGGACGGCCATCGGATGGCGCTCGACATGCAGCGGCAGATCGAGGCCGACCGTCGCCAGCAGGCGGCGCGTCCACGGCCCGGCGGCCAGGACGACGGTACCGGCTTCCAGCACCGTTCCATCGGTCAAGGTGACGCCGGTGATGCGGTCGCCCTGCCGTTGAAGGCTCTCGACCAGCGTGTTCTGCATGATCCTGGCACCGTTGGCGCGGGCGGCACGGGCGATGGCGTTGGTGGCGCCGAAGGCATCGGCGTAGCCATATTCCGGCTCCCACAGCGCCATTGCGACATTGTCCAGGGCAAAGCCGGGTGCCGCGTCGGCAAAGGCCTGCGGCGACAATGTCTCGATGCGCGCGCCCTCGCCGCGGATGCGTTCGGCCGCCGCCGTCCAACTCACCTTGTTGTCGTTGCCGCAGACCCACATCATGCCGATTTCGGTGACGAAAGAGCCTTCGCCCGCGATTTCCGGCAGCGACACCAGGATCTCGCGGCCACGTATGGAAAGCTGCGACAATTCCGGCATCAGGTAGAAGGCGTGCAGCAGCGCCGACGATTTGCCCGACGGGCCGCCGGCGGGATGGGTCTGCTCGACCAATGTGACCTTCACACCGGCCTTGGCCAGATGATAGGCGGCGCTCGATCCGACAATGCCGGCACCGACGACGATGACGTCGCTTCCGTTTCGCATGGCTGTTCCCCACAGTCTCTTGGCTGCTTTCCGACAAGGTAGGGCCAGCGATCACGCAATGTCAACATCTCTTCATTGTTGACCAAGATTTAAATCTCTGTAATAAACTCGACAAAACAAGAGAACACGGATTTCGGGGAGGCCCATGGCGATACGCGATGTTCTGATGCGCGGGGATCTTGCGCTGACGCCGTCGGAAGAGAAGATCGTCCGACTGCTGTTGACGGACTATCCGACCTCCGGCCTCGGCACCGCCTCATCG
Organism: Mesorhizobium sp. SEMIA396; assembly: GCF_024518615.1. Lineage (NCBI taxonomy): Bacteria > Pseudomonadati > Pseudomonadota > Alphaproteobacteria > Hyphomicrobiales > Phyllobacteriaceae > Mesorhizobium > Mesorhizobium sp. SEMIA396. The sequence goes on along the minus strand of NZ_JANIFC010000014.1, from coordinate 70,613 downwards.
CTCGCCCGGCGCGCTGGCGTCAGCGATCCGACCGTGGTGAGACTGGTCGTCAAGCTCGGCTATGAAGGGTTTCCGGATTTCCAGGCGAAGCTTCTGGCCGAAGTCGAGGCAAGACTGCACTCGCCGCTGCTGATGATGGAGGCCAAGCGGCAGAGCGGCTCCAACGACAGCGCCGTGCTGGCCTATCTCGACAGCGTCACCACGGCCTTGCAGAAAGCCACCGCCGCGACACCCATCCAGACATACGAGCGGGCGGCCCGCCTGCTGATGGAGGTCAAGGGCGAGATTGTGATGGTCGGCGGCCGGTTCAGCCGTCACATCGCCGGCATGCTGGCCGGCTATCTCGTGCAGTTTCGCTCCGGGGTTCGCGATCTCGGCGTGCTTTCTCCACAGACTTTCGACACGCTCGCCGACCTCGACCGGCGCGACGTGCTCGTCGTGTTCGACTACCGCCGCTACCAGCTCGACGTCATGGCCTATGCGAGCCAAGCGGCGGCGCTCGATGTGCGCATCGTCCTGTTCACCGACCAATGGCTGTCGCCGATATCAGACCTCGCCGAAGTCACCATCGTCAGCCCGCTCGAAGTCGCCTCGCCCTATGACACGCTGGCGCCGGCAATCGCCCAGATGGAGGCGCTGGTCGCCCATATCGTTTCGACGCTGGGCGACGACGCGCGCGCCCGCATTGAGCGGCTCGAAAGGGTGCGACATGCCAATGCCGTGACACTCGACAGCGACCCGCAAGAGAACGGCGCGCGCAAGATACCCGGACCCCGCAAGACGCCGGGACCCAAATCAGCAAAGCAGGACGACAAAGCATGACCCAGGCCCTACCCAAACGAGACGAAGCCTTCCGTGCCGGCGAAACGGCCCTGCTGCTCGTCGACATGCAGCGCATCTGGCTGGAGCCGGGCGCAGATCCGTCGCATCCGGAGCGTGGGCCCGATCACTATTTCTACCGGCAGACATCGTCACAGACGATCCCCAACCAGGAGCGCCTGCTGGCCGCTGCGCGGGCCAATGGCGTCGAGGTGCTGCACACCATCATCCAGAGCCTGACCGAAGACGGCCGTGACCGCTCGCTCGACCACAAGCTGACGCCGATCCATGTCGCGCCCAGCCTCCCGGAGGGTCTGCCGGTGCCGGCGCTGGCGCCGGTCGGCGACGAGATCATGCTGCCGAAGACGTCGTCCGGCATCTTCAACTCGACCAATGTCGACTATCTCCTCAAGAACCTCGGCATCCGCTATCTCGTCGTGGTCGGCGTGCTGACCGATCAATGCGTCGACATGACGGTGCGCGACGGCGCCGACCGCGGCTATCTTGTCACCTGCGTATCGGATGCCTGCGCCACCATTACGCAGGAACGCCACGACATCGCGCTCAAGGCCTTCGGCGGCTACTGCTGGGTGGCCGATACCGACACGGTCGTCGGCCGCTTCAACGCTTTGGGAAAACCGGCATGACATCGACTGTCGAGCCTCTGGTTGCCGTCGTCACCACGGATCTCTCCGCCGTCACGCGGGGCCGCTTCGTTGCCGAAGGCAAGTTGCAGAAGACCGCCACGACCGGCGTCGGTTGGCTGCAGGCCAATCTGTCGCTGACGCCGTTCAACTCGATCGTCGATCCCAACCCCTGGGGCTCGTCGGGCGACCTGCGGCTTATCCCCGATCTCAAGGCGCGCTTTCGCACGACACGTACCGGATCGGCGACGCCGTTCGACATGGTCGCCGGCGACATCGTCGAGCTCGATGGCAGCCCATGGCTCGGCTGCACCCGCACGATGCTCAAAGAGGCGCTGGCCGATTTGAAAGCCGCAACCGGCCTGTCGGTCATCGCCGCCTTCGAGCATGAATTCAATGTCGCCGACGGCGGCTTCGCGCCGGCGCATTCGATGTCTTTCGCCGCATTGCGCCGCACGGACCCCTTCGCGCCCAACCTGATGGCGGCGCTCGAGGAAGCCGGAGTCGCTCCCGAGGTGGTCATCGCCGAATTCGGCGACGAGCAGTTCGAGGTGACGCACGAGCCGGCGGACGCGCTGACGGCGGCGGACCGCGCCGTCGCCATCCGCGAAATCACGCGCGAATTGGCGCGCAATGCCGGCTGGCGTGCGAGCTTCGCGCCCAAAACCGCGCCAACTGCCGTCGGCAACGGCGTCCACATCCATTTCAGCTTTGTCGACGAGGCCGGCAAGCCGGTGACATACGATCCAACGCAGCCCGGAGGTCTTTCCGCCAAAGCCGGCGCCTTCTGTGCCGGCGTGCTGCGCCATCTGCCTGGAATGACCGCGATGACGGCGTCGAGCGTGTCGTCCTTCTACCGGCTGAAGCCGCACAGCTGGAGTTCGTCCTATACCTGGCTCGCCGACCGCGACCGCGAGGCGTCGCTGCGCATCTGCCCGACTGTGACGATCGGCGGACGCGATCCGGCGCGGCAATACAACATCGAATACCGGGCCGCTGACGCCACCGGCAATCCCTATCTGTCGCTGGCGGCGATCATCCGCGCCGGGCTGGAAGGGCTGAAGGCGGGCCTGCCGTCGCCGCCTTTGGTCACCGGCGACCCGACACTGATGAGCGAGGCTGAGCGGGCGAGTCTCGGTCTGGTGCGCCTGCCCGAAACCCTGCCCGTGGCACTGGACGCGTTGCTGGCCGACGGCATCGTGACGGGATGGTTCGCGCCTGTCTTCATCGAAACCTTCGTCGGCCTCAAGCGACATGAGTCCGAGCGTCTTGCCGGTCTCGATCCGGCCTCCATCTGCGATCTCTACCGGACGCTCTATTGATGACCGCGCAGGCCAGAAAAGATTGGCCCGAGGCCGTCGAGGTCCTCAACGAGCACGGCCGCTCCGATATCGTGCTGTTGTGTGAGCATGCGTCCAACCACATGCCGGCCGAGTATCGGCAGCTCGGCCTCGATGCCAGCCATCTGCAGCGCCACATCGCCTGGGATATCGGCGCCGCCGAAGTGACCCGCCTGCTGTCGTCGAAGCTCGATGCACCGGCCTTCCTCAGCGGTTACTCGCGGCTGCTGATCGACCTCAACCGGCCACTGGGCACGCCAGGCAGCATTCCGGTGCTGTCGGAAGACACCGACATTCCCGGCAATGTCGGCATCGATTCGGCGGAGCGGATCCGGCGCGCCGAGATCATCTTTTCGCCGTTTCATGACCGGGTGACTGCGTATCTTGACCGCCGGGCGCAAGCAGGCCGGCAGACCCGGATCGTGACGATCCATTCCTTCACGCCGGTCTTCCTCGGTGTCAGCAGACCCTGGCATGCCGGCGTGCTGCACGACCAAGCAAGAGATCTCGCAGAAACGATCCTTTCGGGCCTGCGCACCGACGCCGGGCTCAATGTCGCGGCCAACGTGCCCTATGTGATCAGCCGCGACGCCGATTACGCCGTGCCCATTCATGGCGATGATCGCGGCATCCCCGCCGTCCTCGTCGAGATCCGGCAGGACCTTTTGTCGACACGGTCCGGCATCGAGGAATGGGCGGACCGGCTGGCGGCGGCACTGCCGGCGCTCGAAACGGAATCCGTGTCGTGAGCAATCTCAGCCTGCGCGAACGTGATGCCGCGACCATCGCCCAGATCGGCAAGCTGCGTTTCTCCCCGCTCAGCGTCATCGGCGGCCGGGGCAACCGGCTGATCGAGGAAGGCGGCCGCTCCTTGCTCGACCTGTCGGGATCGGCCGGTCCGGCGGTGCTCGGCTACGGCCATCCGGCAATAGTCGAAGCGGTCGAGACGTCGATCCGCGACATGGCGGGCGCCAGCCTGCTGCTCTACCCGAACGAGCCCGCCGTATCGCTGGCGGAGCGGCTGCTGGCGATTACGCCCGGAGAAGGCGAACGACGCGTCTGGTTCGGCCATTCCGGGTCGGATGCCAATGACTGCGCGGTGCGCGTGCTGCAGGCAGCCACCGGCCGCTCGCGCTTCATCTCGTTCATCGGTTCCTATCACGGCAATCTCTCCGGCTCGATGGGCATCAGCGGCCATACCGCCATGACCCACACGCTGCCCCGGCCGGGCGTGCTTCTGCTGCCCTATCCCGATCCGTACCGCCCGAATTTCAGCAGCGAGGACGTGCTTGCCCTGCTCGACTACCAGTTCGAGACCACCTGCCCGCCGCATCAGGTCGCGGCGGTGTTCATTGAGCCGTTGATGTCGGATGGCGGGCTGATCGTGCCGCCGCCCGGCTTTCTCAAGGCATTGCAGGAGCGTTGCCGCAGGCACGGCATCAAGATTGTCGTCGACGAGGTCAAGGTCGGGCTCGCTCGCAGCGGCATGATGCACTGCTTCCAGCATGAAGGACTGACGCCGGACCTCGTCGTCTTCGGCAAAGGCATCGGCGGTGGCTTGCCGTTGTCGGCCGTGATCGGCCCTAAGGGGATCATGGACCATGCGCCGGCCTTCGCGCTGCAGACAACCGCAGGCAATCCGGTGGCGACATCGGCCGGCAACGCGGTGCTGAAGACGATCGAGACGGACGGCCTGGTCGAGCGCTCGGCGCGGATCGGCATGCTGTTTTCCGACGCATTGCGGGCGCTTGGCGACAGACACGAGATCATCGGCGACGTGCGCGGGCGCGGGCTTGCCATCGGCGTCGACCTGGTCAAGGACCGCACGACACGTGAGCCGGTTGCGGCGGCGACCACGGCCAAGATCATCTATCGCGGCTATGAGTTGGGTGCAGCCTTCACCTATGTCGGGTTGAGGGCCAATGTGCTGGAGTTCATGCCACCGCTGACGCTGACGGAAGACGAGATGACCGAGGGCGTCGCGATCGTCGACCAGGCAATCGCTGACGTGAATGCCGGCAAGGTCTCGGATGCGGACGTCGCCTCCTTCATGATGTGGTGAACAAAAAAGGCGCCGCGCCGGGCTGCGACAGCGATTGTCTCGGCAGCCCCGGCTCATCGTTGTGCAACAATTATTCCGCGATACGCACGATCAGCTTGCCGAAATTCCTGCCTTCGAGAAGGCCGAGAAAGGCCTGAGGCGCATTTTCGATGCCGTCCACGATATCTTCCCTGTAGCGGACGCGGCCGGACGCTATCCATTCGGCCATCTCGCGATAGAAGGCCGGGCGCTGGTCGACAAATTCGCGCTGGATAAAACCCCTTATCGTCAGGCTGCGGTGCAGCACTTGCTGCATCAATGTCGGCAACCGGTCGGTGCCGGCATCCGCGATGACGTTGTACTGCGCGATCAGCCCGCAGACCGGCACACGCGCAAATTCGTTCAGCAGCGGAAACACCGCGTCCCAGACAGGACCGCCGACATTTTCGAAATAGATGTCGATGCCGCCGGGGCAAGCTGCCTTCAACTGCTCTGCAAAATCGTCGGCCCGGTGATCGACGACCGCGTCAAAGCCGAGCTCTTCTCGCACGAAGGCGCACTTTTCGGCACCGCCGGCAATGCCGACGGCACGCGCACCCTTGATGCGCGCGATCTGGCCAACGGCCGACCCGACCGCGCCGCTGGCGGCCGCGACGACGACCGTCTCGCCAGGCTTCGGCTGCCCGATGGTGAGCAGACCGGCATAGGCCGTAAAGCCCGGCATGCCGAGCACGCCGAGCGCGGTTGTTATGGGTGCAGCCGCGGGATCGAGCTTGCGCAGCCCGACACCGTCGGACAGGGCGAAACTCTGCCATCCGGAGTGGGACAGGACGATATCGCCTTCAGCAAATTCCGGATGGCGAGAGATCATCACACGCGCGACGGTGCCGCCTTCCATCACACCGTCGACATCGACCGGCTTGGCATAGGATTTGGTGGCGTTCATACGACCGCGCATATAGGGATCGAGCGACAGATAAAGGATCTGCAACAGCAGTTCGCCCTCTCCCGGCTGGTCAAGGTCAACCGTCTCGATGCGGAAATGATCCGGCTTCGGCCGGCCTTGCGGTCGCGCCGCGAGCACGATGCGGGTGTTGGACTGGATTGACATGGAGACCTCTCCGCGAAGGATGTTCTACTAGAAAAACCGGTTGGGCGGCCGCTTCAAGCCGAGATTCTCGCGCAGTGTCGACCCCTCATATTGCCGCCTGAAGATGCCTCGCCGTTGCAATTCCGGTACCACTTTCTCGGCAAAATCATCCAGCCCTGCCGGCAGGTAGGGAAACATGATGTTGAACCCGTCAGAGCCCTCGGCAACCAGCCATTCCTCCATCTCGTCGGCGATTGTTTCAGGCGTGCCGACAAAAGCAAGGCCGGAATAGCCGCCCAGCCTTTGCGCAAGCTGCCTGACGGTCAGGTTCTCCTCGCGTGCCAGTTCGATGACGCGCTCGCGGCCACTCCTGCTCGCATTGGTCTCGGGGATTTCGGGCAAGGGCGCGTCCGGGTCAAATCCGGACGCATCGTGTCCGATCGCGATCGACAGCGAGGCGATGCCGCTCTCGTAGTAGACGAGGCTGTCGAGCTTCGCCCGCCTGGCCTGCGCGTCCTCGACGCTGTCGCCGACAACGACAAAGGCGCCAGGCAGGATCTTGATGTCGTCACGCGAGCGGCCGAGTTTCTCCGCACGGCCTTTGACGTCGGCAAAGAAACGCTGTCCCGCCGCGATATCCGCATGGGCGGCGAAAATGACCTCCGCTGTCTCCGCCGCCAGTTGGCGTCCAGCCTCCGACGCGCCGGCCTGGACGACGACCGGCCAACCCTGGATTGGCCGGGCGATGTTGAGCGGCCCACGCACCGAGAGATGTTCGCCCTTGTGGTCGAGCACATGCAGCCTGGCCGGATCGAAATAGAACCCGCTTTCGGCGTCGCGGATGAAGGCATCGTCGGCAAAGCTGTCCCACAGGCCGGTGACGACATCGTAGAATTCCCGCGCCCGCCGGTAGCGCTCATCATGCTCGACATGCTCGTCGAGGCCGAAGTTCAGCGCCGCGTCAGGGTTGGACGTGGTGACGATGTTCCAGCCGGCGCGTCCACCGCTGATATGGTCCAGCGAGGCGAAGCGGCGAGCAACATGATAGGGCGCGTCGAACGTCGTCGATGCGGTGGCGACCAGCCCGATATGGTCAGTGACGGCGGCGAGCGCCGACAGTAGCGTGAACGGCTCGAACGAGGTGACCGTGTGGCTGCGCCGCAAAGCCTCGATCGGCATGTTCAGAACGGCCAGATGGTCGGCCATGAAGAAGGCGTCGAACTTCGCCGCTTCCAGGGTCTGGGCGAAGCGCTTCAGATGCGCGAAATTGAAATTGGCGTCGGGATAGGCGCCCGGATAGCGCCAGGCGCCGGTGTGCAGGCTGACGGGGCGCATGAAGGCGCCGAGGCGCAGTTGTTTTCGTGTCATGAAAGATGTTCCGCCGATCGATACAGTCGAGCACAGTGCTCGAATCCTTCTCAGGATCGGACGGTCAGCCCAACTCGGGAAGGTATTCTGTTCCGCTGCGCCGGGCTTTTGCAGCATTTCAGTTTTGCGCCTGATACCCCAGGACAAAAAAGGCCGGGCTCGAATACGGCCCGGCCAAAAAGAAGGTCAAAACCTTCAGAGGGGAACACCGTTCGGCGAAATGGGAGGAAACCGCCGAACGATTTTACCTTTTTGAGCTTATTTCCAAGCCTTGGCGACGAATGGCATTCCAAAAAACATGCCAAACGGCAAAAATTCGTGCCAGGCGACCGTCACGAACCCACCGTTCCAGTCTCCAGAAGATCGGCATAGTGGCGGCGTGCCACGTCGGGATGGGAACGCAGCCGGCTTTTGAGCACATTGGTGCCGACATCGCGGAACAAGGGGTTGTCGGGATCGCTTGCCGGTCCGCGCGCCTGCGCCGCCAGTTCCTCGGAAAGGCCGAGAAGCGGGATGGTCGCATCGAGCCGCGCGCTGAAGAAGAAGGGAACGGAAATCCGCTCGACGCCGGCAGGCGGCGTCACGACGCGGTGCACGGTGGCCCGCAGATATCCATTCGATGCGAGTTCGAGCAGTTCGCCGATGTTGACGACCAGCGTTCCGGGCAGCGGATCCACATTCACCCAGCTTCCGTCATATTCGACCTGCAGCCCCTTGTTGTCGTCCTGCAGCAGCAGGGTCAGGAAGCCGCCATCCTTGTGCGCGCCGACGCCCTGGTCGCCTTCGGTCGCGTCACGGCCGGGATAACGAACGATCTTCATACGATGGTTGGGCGAGTCCCGGTAGATCGCGTCGAAGGCGTCCTCGGGCTGATCGAGCGATAGCGCGAAGGCTTTCAACAGCCGAATCGCCACCGCGGTCGCCTTGGCCTGCCATGCAAGCAGTGCCGGCTTGAGCTCCGGCAGTGCAGGCGGCCACTGGTTCGGCCCCTGCAGCCGTGTCCACGGTGCAATTCCAGGTCCCTGCGCTATGGGCTGGCGCTCGACGCCGATGTCGAGTTGCTCACGCCAGTCGGCCGCGCCCTTGGTCAGTTCGCCACCGGCGCGGGTATAGCCGCGGAACTGCTGGGATTTGACCATTTCGATCGCCAGCTTGTCGGCCTCCGGCAGCGCGAAGAACCGGCGCGAGGCGTCGATCACGTCGTCGATCTCCGAGGCCGAAATTCCGTGGCCGCTGAGGTAAAAGAAGCCGACGTCCCGAGCCGCCGTGCGCAGGTCCAGGAGAAAGGTACGATACTCGGAAGCACCTTGTTCGAGACGGCTCAGATCGAGCACCGGCACAATTCTGGGCATGCTCAGGTTCCTTCTTTTCTCTGCCTTGGCTTAGGAGAAATAGAAGCGACCACCGGCAAGAGCTTCGAGAATGAATGCATCTCAAAGTGACACGCAAGGCGTGCCGATCAAAGCAACAGGAAGTCCAATCTGGCCCGAATGGAAGAACGTCAGCGCTGCATATTGTGAACTGCCGGCAAATAATTTCCCGACACGTGCTTTACCCGCCATGCCTCTCGTAGGCCGCACTTTCCAGTGCGACATCGTATAAGTCACAGCGGAAGCGCAACCGCGCGTGATCGCCTGTAAATCCGCCAGCCGACCGGCCGGAGCGCATTCAAGCCAGCTCGAACCGCTCGATGGCGCGCATGATGCCACGCAGCTCGGCGAGGCCTTTCAGCCGGCCGATCAGCGAATAGCCAGGATTGAGCCTGGTCTTGCCGATATCGTCGGCGAGCAGATGGCCATGGTCGGGCCGCATAGGAATGCGCCAGTCGGCGCGGCCTTCCCGACGGCGGCGCGCCTCTTCCTGCATCAGAGCCAGGATAACATGCGCCATGTCGGTGCCGCCCTCGAGATGCTCGGCCTCGTGGAACGAGCCGTCATCCTCGATGGTGATGTTGCGCAGATGGGCGAAATGGATGCGGTCGGCGAACTCCTTGACCATGGCGACGATGTCGTTGTCGGCGCGCGTGCCATAGGAGCCGGTGCAGAACGTCAGGCCGTTGGCGGGGCTGTCGACGGCGTTGAGGATGAAACGCGCATCCTCGGCGGTCGAAACGATGCGCGGCAGGCCATAGAGCGAGAAGGGCGGGTCGTCGGGATGGATGCACATGCGCACCCCCTCCTCTTCGGCCACCGGAATGATCTCGCGCAGGAACCAGGCAAGGTTGTCGCGCAGCTCCTTCGGTCCGATCGCATCATAGTCCGCCAGGGCCTCGCGAAAACTGTCCCTGTCATAGCTGCGCTCGGTCGCAGGCAGGCCGGTGATCAGGTTGCGCTCGATCCTGTCGATCGCTTCGCTGCTCAATTCCTTCAGCCGCGCTTCCGCCTCGGCAATGCGGGCGGGGGTATAGCCGGCCTCGGCATTGACGCGCTTCAGCACAAACAAATCGTAGGCCGCGAAATCGATGGCGTCGAAACGCAACGCATAACCTGTCGTTGGCAGCCGATAGGCGAGATCCGTGCGCGTCCAGTCGACCACCGGCATGAAATTGTAGCAGACCGTCGCAATGCCGGCCTTGGCGAGCGCGCGAATTGAGTCACGATAGTAGCCGGCATAGCGCTCGCGTTCCGGCGCGCCGATCTTGAATGAATTGTGGACCGGAATGCTCTCGACCACCGACCATGTCAGGCCGGCGGCCTCGATGACACGCTTGCGCTCCAGAATGCTCTCGAGCGGCCAGGCGCGCCCGTCATAGATATCGTGCAAGGCGCTCACCACGCCGGTCGCACCGGCCTGCCTGACATGATCGAGCGTTACCGGGTCGTTCGGTCCATACCAGCGCCAGCACTGTTCCATAGCCGCTTCCTTCTGCGAGAGGATGGCAACCTATTGTTGGACCACAATGGGTGTCAAACTAGGAACGGTTTCGGACAGCGAATGAAGGAGTTTTCCCAATGAAGGATTTCGACGGCAAGGTGGCTTTGGTGACGGGCACGACCGGGATTGGCCTCGCAACCGCCAGACGCCTCGCTGCAGGGGGTGCTGCGATCGTCGCCTGCGGCATCGACCGCGCGGCCAATACTGCGCTGAAAGCGGAACTGGAAAGCTCCGCAGCCGGGGCGCTGGTCATAGACGCCGACGTCTCCGTGCCCGATCAGGTTCGCGACGCGGTCGCGGCCGGCGTGGAGCGGTTCGGCGGCCTCGATATCATCGTCAATTCGGCGGCGGTGCATCCGTACGGAACCGCGACCAGCACCGATTTCGAGACCTGGAACAGGGCGATGTCGGTCAATGTCGGGTCCATCTATCTGACCGCACATTTCGGCATCCCGGAAATGGTCCGCATGGGCGGCGGCGCCATCGTCAACGTCGCTTCGGTGCAGGGCTTTGCCTGCCAGCAAAACGTCGCCGCCTATGCCACCACCAAGGGCGCCATCCACACGCTGACGCGTGCCCTGGCCCTCGACCATGCGCGCTCCGGCATCCGCGTCAATTCCGTCAGCCCGGGCTCGATCCGCACCCCAATCCTGGAGAAGGCCGCCCGCGGGCAGAACGGCACGGATGCCGATGTCGAGGCCGCCTACAAGCGCTTCGGCGAAGCGCACCCCATCGGACGCATCGGCGAGCCGGAGGAAGTGGCCGAACTCATCGCTTTCCTGTGTTCGTCGAAGGCCGGCTTCTGCACTGGCGCGGACTACAAGATCGATGGCGGCCTGACCGCCGGCATCGGCGTGAAGTAGATTGCGAAGATTGGGGCTTGTCCGTCACCGGGAGCAGCCAGCATCCGACAATTGGTTTGCCGATCTTCTTGCAGATCAATGCCCAAGCAAATTGAACACCGCACGGGCCACGCCGAACATGAAAGGGGGCGGTGCGATCGATGAAATAATAGGCATTGTTGCCGATTGACAAAAACATCAACAGGCGACCAAGATCATATGACCATCAACGATATTGGTCCCGAGGTTGCCCCTCGGCATTGGCGTAAAGGAGAGCCAGATGCCCCTTCAGCAGAGAGTGACCCATCGTCCTAAACAACGTCCCGCCGCTCCCATCCTCGCCACCGCACTGCTAGGTCTCGGCCTGATCACAGTGCCCGGCATCGGCCACGCCGACGGGATCACGCTCAAGATTTTCGGCGGCTCGGCGCTCGACGAACTCGCGCCGCGTCAACCGCCGGACGAGCAAAAGAAAATCCAGCAACAGGTCATCGACGGCTTCCTCAAGGCCAACCCCGACGTCGCCGCCGTCGAATGGGATGCCCAGGGGCCGCAAACCGATTCCATTCAGCGCGTGATGACCGCAAAACTTGCAAACCAGGAAATGGACCTGATCGCCTGCCCGGCCTTCTACACCAATGGCGCCTATGTCAGGCGCAAACTGGTGATGCCGATTGCCGACAAGATCAAGCCGTTCCAGGACAGGATCGACGCCGCTGCACTTGGCGCCTTCACGGTCAACGGCCAAGTCTACGGCGTGCCGATCTCGACGCTGTCGACATCGACGATCTTCTACAATGTCGATCTCTTTCAGAAGCTCGCCATTCCTGTCCCGCCAACCTATGACGACCTGAAGGCAGCCGTGCCGAAGTTCAAGACCGAGGGCGTGATCCCTCTGCTGCATCAGGGCTCGAACACCGTGATGTGGCCGATGTGGTACTTCGAGACCTTCTCGCAGGCCTCGGGCGACCCGGTCGGCAAGACGCAGAAGAACCTCGAGGGTACGGCCAAGTTCACCGACGCGCCCGATGTCGAGGGCTTCAAGCTGATCAAGCAATGGGTCGATGATGGCATCCTTTCCAAGGATTCGCTTTCCGTCGACCAGGACGGCATGCGTGCGGCGTTCGCCGCCGGCAAGAGCGCCATGTATTATGGCGGCACCTGGGAAATCCCGTCGCTCCAGTCGAGCGTCAAGGACTTCAAATGGGGCGTCTTCGCCTTTCCGAAAATGGACGGAACGCCGGGAGCGCCCGGCCATGGCGGCGGTGCCGACAACGGCATGTGCGTCGCCTCCTCGATCCCGCCCGAGAAGCTCGATGCCGCGGTCAAATTCATCGAATATCTGACACGGCCTGAAGTCGCGACGCTCTACCTCGCGCCGGAACAGCCGATCGCGGCCTCGATCAAGGGCGTGCCGCAGGTCGACGATGCCTATGCCGTCGAATTGCGCAAGCAAGCCTTCCCGAACACGATCAAGTTCCTCGACTGGATCTGGCCCTCGGAGGTCGCGAGCGCCACGTCTTCGGCAATCGCCGGCATCGTCGGCGGCACCACGACGCCCGAAGACGCCGCCGCATCGATCCAGACCATCTTCGATGACCTCAAGGCCCAGGGCAGCTGGCCGCCCAAATGAGGCCCTGAAGTAGCGCCTGCAAGCGAGCGCCCATCCAGCCGGGCTGATGTGCCAGGCAAGAAAAACAGAGGCTGCCTGCTTCGGGCAGCCTCGCCCATCGGAGAAAACACATGATGACACATCGCGCCGAACGGCAGCGCTTCTCGATCGGCTATCATCTGAACAGCTGGGACCTGACCGGCCTTCCGCTCAGGCCGGCCATCAAGTTTCTCGCCGACCAGGGCTTCGGCTGGTTCGAGATCCTCGCCTTCACCAGCCTGTCGGACCAGTACGCCCGCAAATACATGCAGCTCGGCAACCAGGCGCCGATGGGAGTGACCACCGACACCGACATCTTGCGGCGCTATGCGCTGCTGTCGGAAGGCCAGAGCGAGTATGGCATCAAGCTCTCCTCCTTCTACGTCAATGCGATCTTCACCAACCCTGTCGCCTGGCCTTATGAACGTGACGTGCTCGTCGCGCTGGCCAGGATGTTGAAGGGCTTCGGCTCACCGGTGCTGGTTCTCGGCGGCGGTCCCTCGGAAGCCGCTGCCGGGGCGCACACGGCCGACGACTACCGCGCCTTTTGCCGGGCGCTCGAGGATATCGGCAGGCGGACAAAGGACCTTGGCATCGAGACGGTCTATCACCCGCACCTCGACACCTTCATCGAGCGCCGCGACCAGCTCGACCGCATGATGGATGAACTGGATACCGACCTGGCCGGCCTGTGCATCGATCCGGCGCATCTTGCCCACACCAATTCCGATCCGGTCGACGCGGTCAGGACCTACATTTCCGCCGTGCGCTACATGCATTTCAAGGACACCAGGGTCGATCCGGCGTTGAAGGGCTATGACCGCTATGGCGCTTTCTGCGAGCTCGGCGCCGGGGTCGTCGATCTCGCTGGCATCGTCGACGTCCTGCTGGATGCAAACTACGATGGCCTCGCCATCATCGAGCTGGATGCGTCCAAGAAAACGGCAGAGCAAAGCACGCTCGAGAGCATCGCCTATGTCAGGGACACGCTCGGGCTGGTGCTGACCCCGCAAGGCGCGAAGGCCACATGAGCACGCGACCGCAAGAGGAGGCTCCTGTTTCGAGCCGATCCGGCACCTGGCGCTTCAATGCCGGGGACGGGGCGGTCGCATTCGTCATGATCCTGCCCGCCGCGATCCTCTTCGGTCTTTTCTACCTCTGGCCGTTCGTCAACGGCTTCTGGCTCAGCCTGCACAATTGGGACGGGTTTTCCGACCCGACCTGGGCAGGTATTTCCAACTACAAGCGCCTCGTGCACGATCGCATTTTCCTCGGTGCGCTGCGCAACAATTTGATTTTCGTCGTTGCCGTCGTGGTCCTGAAGAACGCGCTCGGCCTCGGGCTGGCGCTGCTTCTGAACCGGGCGCTGCTTGGCCGCGCCTTCTTCCGCGCCGCCGCTTTCGTCCCGGTGACGATGTCCTTCGTTGCCGTCGGCCTGCTCTGGTCCTGGATCTACAATCCCGTCTTCGGCCTGCTCAACAGCGGGCTCGATCTCATTGGCCTCGCCGGGCTGAAACGATCATGGCTCGGCGACGCCGACATCGCGCTCTACTCGATCATCGTCGTCGATGTCTGGAAATGGCTCGGCTTCCATGCCGTCATCTATCTGGCCGGGCTGCAGACGATCCCCTCGGAACTTTATGAATCCGCGAAAATGGACGGCGCCGGCCCCTTGCAGCGTTTCCGGCACGTCACCGTTCCGATGATGATGCCGATCATCTTCATCAACACCATCCTCGGCCTTTCCGGCGCCTTCGTGCGCAATTTCGACATCGTCTATGTCCTGACCAAGGGCGGCCCGAACCACGCCACCGAAGTGGTGCTCACCTACATGATGAGCAAGGCCTTCCAGGACGGCGCCATGAGCTACGCCGCGGCGATCGGCTATGTGCTGTTCATGATCGTCGGGCTGGCCAGTGTCGGCCTGCTGGCCCTGATGCGCAGGCAAAGGCTCGACGTCTGATGAGAGCAGCCGCCAACCCTCCAATTTCGCTGGACGATGGCGCCGCCGGCTCTCGCCGTCGCGGGCTCATGCAGCGCCTCGGCATGCGCGGCATCCTCGAACTTGGCGGCATCTATGCCGCGCTCGTCCTCGTGCTCTTCGAGACCGTTTATCCGCTGCTTTGGGTGCTGTTCGGTTCGCTCAAGACCAAGCAGGAAATGCTCAGCAATGTCTGGGGTCCGCCATCGAGCCTGGTGCTGCAGAACTATGCCGATGCCTGGCGGATCGCCGGCATGGGATCGCGCATCGTCAACAGCATCTTCGTCACCGGCTCGGCATTGATCATTCTGGTGGCCGTCGCGACGCCGTGCGCCTATGCGGTGGCGCGTCTTCGTTTCCCCGGACGCGGTCTTGTGGTCGCAGTCGCGGTTGCGGCCATGCTGGTGCCGCCGCAGGTGATGGCCATTCCGCTGTTCCTGGTGGCGCGCGATCTCGGCCTGATAAACAGCCGGCTCGGCATTGCCTTCATCTATGCCGCGACGTCGCTGCCGCTTTCGGTCTTCATCCTACGCAGCTTCTTCATCACATTGCCGGCCGACCTCGAAGATGCCGCGCGCATCGATGGCGCCAGCCGGCTCGAGATCCTGATCCACATCATGCTGCCCCTGGTGCGGCCGGGCGTTGCGCTGATCCTCATCTTCGGCTTCATCGAGATCTGGAATGATTTCTTCCTGGCCTTCCTGCTGTTGCGCGACCCTTCGGTGCAGACCATCCCGCTTGGACTGGTCAGCTTCTTCCAGCAATACGACTCGCTCTGGACGCTCTATTTCGCCGCGTTGACGATCACGACACTGCCGGTGATCGTCGTCTTTGTCGCCATGCAACGGCAGTTCATCGCCGGCCTGACAGCCGGCGCCGTGAAGGGTTGACATGCAGGATCGCGTTATTGGCGTCGGCGTCATCGGCTGCGGCGAGATCGCCCAGCTGATGCACTTGCCTTATCTGATGGAATTGCCGGCGTTTCGCATCGCCGCCTTGTGCGACATCTCTCCCGGCACGGCCGACAAGGTCGCGGAACATTATGGCGTCACTGCCAGATATACCGACCATCGCGCGCTGCTTGCCGACCCGAATGTCGATGCGGTCGTGATCTGCACCTACGATCATGGCGAGATGGTTGCCGATGCAATCCGCGCCGGCAAGCACCTGATCGTCGAGAAGCCGCTTGCCTTCACGCCGCAGGAGGCGCGCCCGCTGGTCGAGCAGGCCGAGCGGAGCGGCCTCGTCGCCCTTGTCGGCTACATGAAATTCTATGATCCCGGCTATGAGACCGGGCTGGAGCGCATCGCCGCCATCGGCCGGCCGAAGTCGATCCATGTCCACGATTTCGCCGGCCGCTTCGACCGTTATGGCCAACTCTACACGCAGACCAGGGTCACCGACGTGCCGGCCGATGTGTTGGCGGCGGGGCGCGAAACGGTCGCTCGGCGCATCGAGGCGGCGCTCGGTGTGGACCATGCCGGCTATCGCGATCTCTATCTTGTACTGCTCAGCCTCGCCAGCCACGACCTTGCCGTCATGCGCGGTGCTTTCGGCACACCCGACCGCGTCGTCCATGCACAGCAGACCGGCCCGAACCAGTTGCTGGCCGTGCTCGACTATGGCGGCGTCCCTTGCCTCTTCGACATGGCACTTGCCCAGTATGAATGGTGGGACGAGTGGATCCATGTGCATGGCGAGCGCGACGAGGTGCGGATCGAATTCCAGAACCCCTATTTCCGCAATGCCTCGGCGACTGTCCGGCTACGTGAAACGACAGGCGAGGCTGCATCCGAACGCGTTCTGCCTGGCGTTCCTGATACGTCGTTCCGCCGCGAGTGGCTGCATTTCGCCGATTGCATCCTTGCCGGCGCGAAACCGCGCACGCCGCTTTCGGGCGGGCTCGCCGATCTCGATCTTGCCATCCGGATTATCCAGGCAATGCCGCCGAAAAGACTTTAGCGAAATTTCGGAAACGCGCCGCCATCAGGGGCATTGGCCCAGCTCTGCAAGGTCTGGCCGCCGTCGATCAGCCAATCCACGCCTGTGACGTGCTTCGCCTCGTCGGAGGCCAGGAAAGCCACGGCGGCCGCGACATCGTCCGGCTGGCCGATGCGGCGCAACGGAATGCGGTCGGCGAAATGCTGAACGCTGCTCTTGAATTCGCCGTTGCCGGAAGCTGGCACGCCAAGCGTCGTCTCGATCACGCCGGGGCAGATGGCATTGACGCGTATGCCATAGGGCGCGGCATCGAGCGCCGCGACCCGCGTCAGGCCGACCACGCCGTGTTTGGAAGCGACATAGCCAGCTCCCCCCGAAAGGACGTCCCAACCGGCCATGGACGAGCCCATGTTGACGATCGAGCCACCGGTCCCGGCCTTGATCATCGCCCGAAGCGAAGCCTGCAGCACGAGGAAGATGCCGCGCAGATTGATGCGGATGGTCGTATCCCAGTCCTCGACCGGCAGGTCGTGAACGGGAGCGACGACGCCGGAAATGCCGGCATTGTTGAACACCACGTCGAGGCCGCCGAACGTCTCGACGGTCGCCTCGACGGCGCGCCGCACATCCGCTTCGTCGGTGACGTCGGCTTCGATGGCAATGGCGTTTTCACCCAGTGAGCGAGCCAGTTGCTGCGCCGCCGCGCCATTGCGGTCGACAATGGCGACCCGCGCGCCTTCGTCAAGGAAACGCCGCACCGCTGCGCTGCCGATCGCGCCGGCGCCGCCGGTGACGAGAACATTCTGTTTTTCGAACCGTTTCATTGTCCGGCCTCCGGCTTCGGATAGGAACGCCACGAATGGCTTGGCTCGAAGCCGATCGTTTCGCGCGCATGGATCGTGTCGAGCACGGCGCCGAAACCGGCGATCGGCCGTGACAGGGGGACATCAGGGTAGACCCGGCGCACGAGCGCTTCGGTTTCCTCTTCCATGAATGTGTCGGCGGCGCTCAGGACGACGCGCAGATGGCCGTCGCCTTGCCATTCAAGCGCCCGCAGGAAGCCCTGCCCGGCGTCGCGCGCATCGAGATAGGCCCACAGGTCGCGGGCACTGTCGGCAGTGGCGCGGCGCGGCCCGACGCCCTCGAAAAAAGAACCCGGCGTCTGGATCCACGGCATGCGGATACTGACCGCCGAAAAGGCGCCGCGGCGCACCGCCGCGTCGACGATTTCCTCGCCCAGCCATTTCGACAGGCCGTACGGGTCCTGCGCGCCGACCGGATGGTTCAGGTCGACCGGCAGATAGGGCGGTCGAACAGGTTTCTCGAAAAAGGGATAGCCGAAAACGCTGAAGGACGAGGCATAGACGAAGCGCCTGGCGCCGGCCATGGCAGCTGCCTCGACCACATTGTAGGCGGTCGCGATGTTGGTCTTGAACACCTCGCCGCCGGCCCGGCCGGTCGGCCGCGGAATGGCCGCGACATGCACAACCGCATCGCAGTCGCGCACCAGCTGCAGCGTCGATCCCAGATCGGTCAAATCGGCGGTTGCGTGGCGCCATGCGACCTCACCCGGCACCACGGTATCGACACCAAGCACATCGTGGCCGGCCGCAACCAGAGCCTCGGCCACATGGCAGCCAAGCAGGCCACTGGCTCCGGTGACGATGGTTTTCATATCTCGGCCTCGGCTCCACAATTCAGCGGCTTGAATATCGTTGATGGTCGTACAAATCGAGCACATGCCTGACAAGCGTTGTCAAGGCCATTTCGCGATGGACAAATAGCGCATACGCTTGTCGGAGCGCGGTGCGCAAGGCCGACCAGCACGCTTTGCGTCGAACGGGATTGACTTGGCATCCACTAGGGTTTTTTGTATGAGCATCAACGATCGGTCAAAGGAGCTCGCCATGTCCGTGGACAGTTTTTCCTCACATCGGCACGATGACGCGGTGCGTCTCGATCCACGCCGTGCAGCCGTTGTCGTCATCGATATGATCAATGAATTCTGCAAGCCCGGCGGGGCCATGGTCCTGCCTGGGTACGAGACGCTGGTCGGGCCGCAACTGGCCGTGATCGAGGCCGCGCGCGCCGCCGGCGTGCCGGTGATCTGGGTCCATGACAGCCACCGGCCGGGCATGCGACGCGAGCGCGAATGGCTGAAGCGCACGCCGCATTGCCTGGACGGAAGCTGGGGGCCGGAGATCATCGAGGATCTCGGCGCCCGCGATGATGAGATCCATGTGATCAAGCGGCGCTACTCGGCCTTCTTCCAAACCGACCTCGACCTGACGCTGAAAGACATGCAGATCGATCAGTTGATCATCTTCGGCGTGGTCACCAATATCTGTGTGCGCTCGACCGTCCACGATGCCTTTTTCGAGGGCTATGAGGTGGTGGTGCCAAGCGATTGCTGCGCGGCGACGGGACCACGCGAGCAGGAAAGCTCGCTGTATGACATAGCGACCCATTTCGGCGTGGTCAGCGATTCGGCTGATGTCGTCGCAGCCCTCCGCGACGGGACATCGCTTCAACCAGCGAGGGTTGCGGCTTGAGCTTTTTCCGGCCGGCGACATCCAAGACAGCGGCGATAGGAGTCCGGTGTGACGACTGAAAAGAAACCGCAATCCAAAAAAGGCGAAACGCCGGGAGGCGATGCACCCCTGAGCCGCGAGCAGGTGCTGCAGCAGTACGCCGGGACCGGCTATGAACTGGACCGCCACCCGGCGCACGTCATCCGCCGGGCGCATCAGCGCGCGACGTTGCGCTTCCAGCAGGTCATGGCCGGCGAAGACCTTTCGCCAACGCAATTCGCGGCGCTCGCCACGATCCTCAAGCATGGCGAAGTTTCGCAGAACCATCTCGGCCGGCTGACGGCGATGGACCCATCGACCATCAGCATCGTCATGCGCAAACTGCTCAAACACGGGCTGATCACGCGCAGCGCCTCCGAAACCGACCAACGCCTGACGATGATCGCGCTGACCAGCAAAGGGACCGACTATACGCTGGAGCGGCTCGAACGCAGCGTCGAGGTCGGGCGGCGGTTCCTGTCGCCGCTCTCACCGGCCGAGCAGGCGACGCTGCTTCGCCTGCTCCAGCGCATCAACGACGACGACCCATCGACTGGCGACGGCGGCAAATAAGCTGCGTCCAGTCCTTTTTTCCATAACAGCAAAAGTGAGAACCGATGTCGTCCGACCTCCAGTCGTCTGCCAACACGCTCGTCGTCCGCAATATCGGTCTCATGCTGAGTGGCGATCTAGCACAACCGATCATCGACGCCGACACCATCGTCGTGACCGATGGACGCATATCAGGCATTGGCAAGGCAGGCGACATTGATGGCGGCAGCGCGGCGACGGTCATCGATGCGATGGGCTGCGCGGTCGCGCCGGGTCTTATCGACAACCACGCCCATCCGGTGGCCGGCGACTGGACGCCTCGGCAGAACCAGATCGGCTGGATGGATTCGACCGTGCATGGCGGCGTCACCACCATGATCTCGGCGGGGGAAGTCCACACGCCGGGCCGACCGCGCGACCTGGTCGGGCTGAAGGCGCTGGCGATCGCTGCCCAACGCACCTTCTCCAACTTCCGTCCGAACGGCATGAAGATCCTGGCCGGGGCACCGATCCTGGAACCCGGCCTTACCGAGGAAGACTTCCGCAGTCTCGCCGAGGCCGGCGTGACGCTTGTCGGCGAGGTCGGGCTTGGCGGCGTCAAGGATGGGCCGACCGGCCGGCAGATGATCGCCTGGGCGCGCAAATACGGCATGACCTCGATGACCCACACGGGCGGCCCGTCGCTGCCCGGCTCCGGCCGCATCGGCGCGGATGTCGTGCTGGAGGTCGACGCCGACATCGTCGCCCACGTCAATGGCGGGCCAACCGCCCTGCCCGACGCGGAAATACGGCAGATCTGCGAGAAGGGCTCGAGGGCGCTTGAAATCGTCCATAACGGCAATTTGCGCACCGGACTGTTCGTGCTCGATCTGGCAAGGCAGCGCGGCGAACTTTCGCGCGTCATCCTCGGCACCGACAGCCCGGCCGGATCCGGCGTGCAGCCGCTCGGCATCCTGCGGACGCTCACCATGCTGGCTTCGCTGGGCGGCATCGCGCCGGAAGTGGCGTTCTGTCTTGCCAGCGGCAACACGGCGCGCGTGCGCAGACTGGACGATCGCGGTTTGATCGAGGTCGGTCGCGCCGCCGACCTGATCTTCATGGATCAGGCGATCGGCGGCGCCGGCGACGGGCTGCTCGACAGCGTGGCGCTCGGCAATCTTCCAGGCATTGGAATGGTCGTCATCGACGGCGTGGTGCGGACCGGCCGGAGCAGAAATACGCCTCCGGCGATGCGCGTGCCGGAAGTCCTGCCTGCCTGACGGTCAGCCGACGCCGTCAATCCCGACAATCTTGTCCTTGGTCAGCCCGCCGACGCGCGGGTGCGGCCTGCCGGAATCGGTGACGGCGATAGCAACGACGATCTCGTCGGCACGCGGTGCGTCGGGAACACGAACCTCCATGCCGTCGAAATGGCTGCGCACCCGCGCCGCATCCTTGTGACCGAGCGGAATATCGAGCGACACGCCGAGGCCGCCGCGCTTCTTCGATGAAGGAATGAGCGCGGCGCCCTTGCCAAGCACATCGCGGAACGGGGCGCCGAGCTTTGGATGAAGGATGGCGGCGGCATGTTCGAGCTCGCCATCGGCGCCGACGGCGGCGGCCTTGCCGAAGCTCTCGACCCGGTAGCCGGCAATGCCCAGAGCAGCGACCGCGCGCCTGGGCAAGATATCGCCCAAGGCTTCGCCTATGGCGCTCAGTGCCGACAGGTCCTCGACGTAAGTGCCCGCATAGGGGTTGCGGATCACCGCAATGGCTGCGGCACGCCGCGTCGGCGGATCGACGGGCCGCCCGCCTTCGATCCGGGTTTCCTCGACGATGGTGATGATGCGGCGGATTTCGGGGTTCATCGCAAGCCGTCCTCGCCCTTGATGTCGGCGGCGGCAAGGCCGCCGACCCGTGCATGGACGCGTGCGCCGGTGGTCATCGCCAGGATGACCGCCATTTCGTCGCCGCGCGGCGCATCGGCAATGCCTATCTCGATCGCATCGAAATGGCTGCGCACATAGGAGGCGTTTATGTGCGTGATCGGGATGTCGATGCGCGTTCCGGGGCCGCCGACCTTCTTGGTCGAAGGCACGATCGCCTTGGCATTGCCGAGCAGTTCGCGCATCGCATAGCCCCCCGGATTGTGCCAGAGCGCGCCATGTTCAAGCTCGCCGGCGGCGCCGACTATGGCACCCTTGCCATAGCCTTCGATGGCCTGGCCGCCTTCACCAATGGCGTCGATCAGGCGCCGGGCCATATCGAGACCGAGCGGCTTCAGGTCTTCCATGAAGCCGGTGATCTCCTCGACGTAGCGTCCGGCAAAAGGGTTGGCAATGACCGCGACGACCGCGCCTCGCTTGAGCGGGCGTGCCGCGTGGGGTCCGCCCTCATGGAATATCTCTTCGACCTGAACCAGAAATTTCCTGACCACCACAGCCGGCATTGTTTCGCTTCCTTCATCCCGTCGTTCATGGAAACTCATTAGAGTATCAACAATTATGCCCGTCGACATTTGTCAAGCGCAGACGTCGAGCACGTGGGCGAAGGGCCAAGAAAACTGCATCGGATGACGATTGACAGCCTGTTAAGCCGCTCCTAAACTCATATGACCATCAACGAACTCGCCGTTGTTACGGCGATATGTGGGGATGGTCAAAGCGTGGCTTCAAAAGCTGGAAAAAGCTGAAGGGGAATGACATGAAAAGGGCGCTCAAGAGTTTATTTCTGGCCGGCACGATGCTTGCCATTTCGTTCGGACCGGCCGCCGCACAGGCCAAGGTTTCCGTGGCCGCCATCTCGGGGTATTTCGCACAGGGTTTTGGCGTTTCGATCGTCAACGGCCTCAACAAGGCCAAGACCGATTTCGGCATCGACCTCAAGCTTGTCGACACCGGCAATCGCGCGCTCGACTACCAGCAGCAGTTCGAGAATCTTGCCAAGGGCAAGCAGTACGACCTCATCTTCGTGATGGGCTGGGAGCTGGTGGACTCGCTGCAAAAGGTCAGCGCCGAATATCCCGACCAGCGCTTCGTGTTTATCGATGGCGTCCTCGACAACCCCAAGATGATCTACGCCAATTTCGCCGAGGAGCAGGGATCCTTCGTGGCCGGTGCACTTGCCGGCATGATCGAAGCCAAGGGCACCGCCTTCGACAAGATCGGCGACGGCAAGGCGATCGGCTTTGTCGGCGGCCGCGATATTCCGGTGATCCGCAACTTCCTGGGCGGCTACGAGCAAGGCGCCAAATATGCCGCGCCCGACGTCAAGGTAAACTCCGTCTTCGCCGGAACCTTCGACGACCCGGCCAAGGGAAGCGAACTTGCCCAGGCGCTTTACGGCCAAGGCTCCGACATTGTCTACAACGTCGCCGGCCCGACGGGTGAAGGCGTGATGCAGGCAAGTGCCGCGGTCGACAAATATTCGATCGGCGTCGACATCGACATGTGCGGCTCGGCTCCCGGAAATGTGCTCGCCAGCATGCTGAAGCGCGGCGACATCGCCGTCTACACGCTGATCAAGGATGAGGTCGAGGGCCGCAAGATCACCGCCGGCACCCGCACTTTCGACCTCGCCTCGGGCGGTGTCGAGGTCAAGGTCTGCGATGATATTGCCCCAAAGATCCCCGCTGACGTGACCGCCAAGCTGGACGAGATCAAAAAGGGCATCGTCGACGGCAAGATCGTGATCGCCAAGGCAAAGTAAGCCAACAACAGCGCCTCCCTCCCAAGAAAGCGCTACACTGATCCGCCGCGGCTTGCCGCGGCGGATCAGTGTCCAATCTGCGAGAGCCACGTTGTCGAACACGCCGGGGTCGCCGACCCTCCACAGCAATGCCGCGATAGCCGTCGAGTTGACTGGCATCACCAAGCGTTTTGGCGCATTCGTCGCCAATGACGGCATCGACCTTGCGGTCCGCCGCGGCGAGATCCACGCCATCATCGGCGAGAATGGTGCTGGCAAGACGACGCTGATGAACATCCTGTTCGGCCTCTTGCAGCCGGACGAAGGCTCGATCCGGCTGAACGGTGAAGAGATCGTGATCGCCGATCCGTCCGTGGCGATAAAGGCCGGCCTCGGCATGGTTCACCAGCATTTCAAGCTGGTTCCCTCGCTCTCGGTTGCCGACAACGTCTTTCTCGGTATGGAAATCCGTCGCCATGGCCTGATCGACCACGCCGCACAAATTGCGCGCACGCGCGACCTGTCGAAGCGCTTCGGCCTGCAGGTCGATCCGACCGAGCGCGTCGGGCTGCTCTCGGTCGGCATAGAGCAACGCATCGAAATCCTTAAGGTCCTGGTGCGCGGCGCGCGCACCATCATCCTCGATGAACCGACCGCCGTGCTGACGCCGCAGGAAAGCCGTGAACTGTTCCAGACACTGCGCAGCTTCGTGGCCGAAGGCATGACGGTGATCTTCATTTCGCATCACCTGGAAGAGGTGATGGAAGTGTCCGACACGGTGACGGTGCTGCGCAACGGCAGGAAGGTGGCGACCCGGCCGACGGCCGAGCTCAGCAAGGACGAGTTGGTGCACATGATGGTCGGCCGCGAGGTGAGCTTCGACCGCCGGCCGCGCGCTTCGCTGCACGGCGACGTGGTGCTCGAAGTCAAGGATCTGTGGGCGCGCGACGATCGCCTGCTGCCGGCTCTTCGCGATGCCAGCTTCACCGTCCGCTCCGGCGAGGTGGTGGGGATCGCGGGTGTGGCCGGCAATGGACAGACGGAGCTGGCGGAAGTGCTTTCGGGCTTGCGACCGGCAAGCCATGGCGGGGCGTGGCTGAAGGGCCGGAATCTCACCGCGCTCTCCCCCGCCGCGATCCGCCAGGCAGGCCTCGCCCATGTTCCAGGCGACCGCATGGTGCGCGGGGTCGATCGCAACGCTTCGATAGCAGCCAACACCCTGATGGGCCGCCAGCACCGCGCCCCATGGAGCCGCGCCGGCATGCTCAACTGGAATGCCATAAATCAAAACGCCGAAACGCTGATCAAGAGCTTCGATATTCGCGCGCGCGGAGCCGGTGATGCGGTCAAGCGGCTTTCGGGGGGAAACATCCAGAAGGTCGTTCTGGCGCGCGAATTCACCAACGGCGCCGATTTCCTGCTGATCGACCAGCCGACGCGCGGCGTCGACATCGGCGCCCAGGAGGCCATTCATGACGAGATCATGCGCCAGCGCGCCGCCGGCCGCGCAATCCTGCTGATTTCCGTGCAGCTCGACGAACTGGCCGCCCTTGCCGACCGCATCCTGGTGATGTTCAACGGGCGGATCATGGGCGAGGTCGCCGGCGACGAGGCCGACGAGGAGCGCATCGGCATGATGATGGCAGGCGTGGCCGTGCCGGAATTCGCCGCGGAGACCGCATCATGACAGACCATTTGCGTGCCGTTTCCGGCCAGGTGATCGCCATCGGCGTGGCGCTGCTGATGGGCGCGATCATCATCCTCATGGTCGGCGAAAGCCCGGTGCGTGTGTTCATGACGCTGTTGCGCGGCGCCTTCGGCGATCAGGAGAAGATCGCCGGGACCTTGCTGCAGACGACGCCGATCCTGATCTGCGGTGTCGCCGCCTGCATCGGCCTGCGCGGCGGCATGTTCAACGTCGGCATAGAGGGCCAGCTGTTCCTCGGCGGCTTCGCCGCCGCGTGGGTCGGCTTTGCCATGCCCCTGCCCGCGGGCATTCACACGCTGGCCGCGCTGGCGCTGGCGGTCGTGGCAGGCGCGGCCTGGGTCGCCATCCCCGCCTACTTCCGCGCCCGCTACAACACCAACGAAGTCGTCTCGACGATCCTGTCGAACTACGTGGCGGTGCTGCTCACGTCCTACTTCACCATCTTCCTGTTCAAGCGGCCGGGTGGCTGGTCGGAGACGCCGCCGATCCTGGCGACATCCTATCTGCCGGAGATCTTCACCTTTTCGCGGTTGAACTGGGGCCTGGTCATTGGCTTGGTGCTGGCGGTCGGCGCAGCCCTTGTCTTCCGCTACACCAAATGGGGTTACGGCGTCACGATGGTCGGTTCGGCGCCGAAATTCGCCGAATATGGCGGCGTCAACGTGAAACGGCAGGGTTTCCTGGTCCTGCTGCTTTCAGGGGCCGTCGGCGGGCTGGCCGGCGGCGTCGAGACGCTCGGCGTCCATCACCGCTTCATGGAAGGATTTGCCCCCGGTTTCGGCTTCGACGGGCTGATCGCCGCCCTGCTTGCCAATGGCTCGCCCGTCGCCACCATCTTCACCGCACTGTTCTTCGGCGCCCTGCGCAACGGATCGCTGCTGCTCGAGGTCGACACCAGCGCGTCGCGCGAAATCATCACCGTGATCCAGGCGCTGATCATCCTCAGCGTGTCGGCCCAGGTGCTGGTGAGAAAGCGTGGCGACAGCCAGGCAGGGGAGCGGCGATGGAAATTCTAGACAAGCTCATCAACGTCGCGCTGATCGCGGCGACGCTTCGCACCACCGCGCCCATCCTTCTGGTCGCGCTTGGCGGCTCGTTCACCACCAAGGCCGGCATCTTCAACATCGGCCTCGAGGGGCAGATGCTGGTCGGCGCCTTCTTCGCCGTCCTCGGGTCGATCTGGACCGGTTCCGCGCTGGCGGGGGTCGCCTGCGGCGTCGCGGCGGCGCTCGTCTTCGCCCTGGTTTTTGCTGTCCTGGTGGTGAGCTTCAAGGCCAATGAAGTGGTCGTCGGGCTGGCCCTCAACATCCTGGCCGGCGGCATGACAATCTCGCTGATGAAAGCGATCTTCGGCACGCGCGGCTCGATCGTCGGTCACGGCATCGTCGGCCTGCCGAAAGTCCAGCTGCCCGGTGCCCGCGACCTTCTCGGCTCGTGGGCGCCGCTGATCTCCGGCTTCACGCCGCTCGTCTATGTCGCCTTCATCGCGGTGCCGCTGCTGGTCGTCTGCTATACCAGGACGCGGCTCGGCCTCTATATCCGCGTCGTCGGCGAAAAACCGGAAGCCGCCGAGGCGCTTGGCATCTCGATCACCCGCGTCCGCTACATCGCATCGCTGCTTTGCGGATTGCTGGCGGGCCTCGCCGGCGCTCATCTGTCGCTCGGCTACATCACCATGTTCACCGAAAACATGTCGTCGGGCCGCGGTTTCATGGCGGTGGCGATCCTGATCTTTTCCAATGGCGATCCGCTGAAGGTGCTGGCCGGCTGCCTGCTGTTCGGCTTCGCCGATGCTTTTTCGTTGCGCCTGCAGACGTTCGGCTATCCCTCCTATCTGGTTCTCACCGTCCCCTATGTCGTCGCGCTGATCGCATTGTTCGCGCTGTCCTACCGGGCGCGTCCGAGGATTATCGCGGAGACGCTGGAATCGATGCGCAAGCTGCTGTCGGTCGACAAGAACACTGAAGCCGGCGGCAAAAATCCCCAGTGAAGGAAGCCTTTATGGAACGCATAATCCTCGACGTGGATTCGGCCGGCGACGATATTCTCGCCGTGCTGTTTGCGGCGATCAATCCGAAGCTGCGGCTCGAGGGCGTGACCACCGTGACCGGTGCCGCCGGCCCGATCGAGCAGGTCACCAATGTCGTCCTCAACACGCTGACGCTCGCCGGGCGTGACGATATCCCGGTTCACGCCGGCGCGTGGCGGCCGATCGTCGGCAACGCCAAGGCCGATATGGAAGCGCCGGTGCATTTCGAAAAGCGGCTTGTTGCCCGTTTCGGCGATCGCCTGAAGAAGTTCAACCCGCCGGCGCCGACGCCGGTGCGGCAGGCCACACCGGGACATGCGGTCGATTTCATCATCGGCACGGTCATGGCCAATCCGGGCGAGATCACGCTGGTGACGACCGGTCCGCTGACCAACGCGGCGATGGCGCTGTTGCAGGAGCCGGGATTGACCGGTGCACTGAAGCGGCTGATCGTGCTCGGCGGCAATTTCCAGACGCCGGGCAACATCACACCCTTGTCGGAGTACAACATCTGGGCCGATCCGGAGGCCTCGCGCATCGTGCTCAACGCCGATGTCGAGAAGATCCTCGTGCCGCTCGACATCTGCGAGGACAACCGCGTCGCCGATTCGATGCTGACGCGCGACGACATCGCCGACATGCAGGCCGTCGCGAGGGACAATCCCGTCCTTGAGATGATCGCCGACAGCTTCCCGATCTACATCGACATCTGGCGCGAATTCTTCGACCTCGTCGGGTTCCCGATGGACGACGTGATCACCGTGGCGCTGGCTTTCGATCCCGGCCTGGCGACGATGACCGAGCCGCTGTTCGCCGACGTCGTGCTCGACGGCAGGCTGGCGCGCGGCCAGACCGTCGCTTATCGCGGCCGGCAATTGCTGCCCGGCGGCGGGCCCAAGACCACCCGCATCTGCACCGGCCTGGACGGCCGGCGTTTCCTCGACGGCTTCAAGAAAACCATAGCGCGCTACGAGCGGGCGGCGTGAAAGACGACATGATGACCAAGCCAACTCCTATCCTGTTCGACTGCGACCCCGGCCACGACGACGCCATCGCGCTGGTCATGGCGCATCGCTCGCCGGCCATCGAACTACTCGGCGTCACCACGACCTGCGGCAATGCGGAAGTCGAGAAGACGACCGCCAATGCCTTGCGCATCCTGGAGTATATCGGCGCCGGCGAGGTGCCTGTCGCGCAGGGCTGTCACCGCCCGCTGGCGCGCCCGCTGGTGCTCGGCACCGCCGATGGCCCAAGCGGCCTCGAGGGCTCGCCCTACCTGCCGCAGGCGACGATCAAGCCGGTTGACCAGCACGCCGTCGATTTCCTGGCCGACAGACTGCGCGCCGCGCCCGAACCGATCCTGGTCGTTGCCACCGGCCCGCTCAGCAATATCGGCCTGATGATCCTCAAGCATCGCGACGTGCTGCCCAAGATCAAGGAGCTGATCTGGATGGGCGGCGTGTTCTACCGCAAGAGCGAGATCATCACGCCGACCGAGTTCAATGCGTTCTGCGACCCCGAGGCGCTGAAGATCGTTCTGGACAGCGGCGTGCCGATCCTGATGGTGGGCCTCGACGTCACCATGCAGGTGCTGATCGAGGCGCCGCAATATGCCGAGCTCGCGACCATCGACACGCCGCTCGGACGGCTCGTCAACGACTGGCTGCTGTTCTACGAGAAGCTGCACCGCAACTCGATGGGCGTCGGCGGCGCCATGCACGATCCCTTGGCGCTGGCGCTGGCCATCGATCCGACATTGGTGCGCACGCGCCCTGCCCATATCGGCGTCGATCTGTCCGGCACCTACGCCTTCGGCGCGACCATCGCCGATTACTGGGGCGAGCGCGGTGAAAAGGACAATGCCCGCATCGCCCATGAGGTCGACGCGGACCGCTTCTTCAAGCTGATGTTCGACCTGCTGCGGGATTGAACGGAGCGCCGCGGCGCAGGCAGCGCTTCAAGATAGGAATTTTTTCTTGACTCCCTGCACTCAGCTATGGTACATTTTTGCCTATGGTGCTGATTTGCGCCAGTGACCCGCCGCACAGGCGGGTTTTTCGTTTGATGCTCCGTCAAATCTCCCGCGCGACGAATTCAGCCGCGTGAGATGACAGGGTCAGTTGAGCTGGTTGAGGATTCCAGAGCTGCTCGCGACCGTCAAACTCCTGTAGATCAGGAACGCCAGCGTACAGATCGCGGCCAGCGAGATCGGCACGCCGAACGGCACCACGCCCTTGCGGTCCAGATGCTGGACGACAAGCCGAAAAGCACCCGCGGGCAGCATGAACGGGTTTTTCACGATGACCGCGGTTGCCAAAGCGAAAACCAGAAGCAGCACTGAAAACACTGCGAGAGCGCTGCCGCTGATCAGGAATGGCACGACTGCCAGCAGCTTGACATCGCCGGCGCCGATCTTGCGCAAGACCCAGAAGGGCAAGAGCGCGACGAACAGCAGAAGTCCGGCGAGAGCGCTCAGCCCCATGTCCCACCACGAGCCTGACTGGAGCGACAGCAGCAGCAAGCCCCCGGCCCCCAGGCAGAGCAGCAGCAGCACGTCGCGATTGGAAATCTTCTGCGTCTTGAAGTCGAGCCAGCCAATCCTTGCCAGCAGAGGGATGGCGAGCACCTTCAGCAGCAGCGCTTCGACGAGCAGCATGCTAGCGCTCGACGTTCTGCACGCTTGACGACAAAAGCTTCAGATTGTTGGCGACGGTCGGGTCGTTGGGCGCCAATTCGTAAGCCTTGAGAAAATTCGAGCGCGCATCCTGCAGCTTGCCGCGCAGCAGGTAGGAATAGCCGACATTGTTGTAATATTCAGGCGTCGCGCCGACCAGCTTGAACGCCTTGGCATAGGCCTTGTCGGACAGGTCGAAGCGGCGGATCCGGTCGGTGCAGGCGGCAAGTCCCATCCAGGCGTTGCCATCATTGGGCGCCAGTTGCGTCGCCTTGAAGAACAGCGCGCCGGCATTGCCGTAATTCTCGGCACGGAACTGGTTCTTGGCCTCGGCGACGGCCTGGTCCGAGGCGTAATATTCGACATCGCTGACCGTCTTCAGCCCATCGAAAGCGTCGCCAAAAGACGTCACGTCGCCTTTCGATGGTTCGTTGGTGCGCACGACCCCGTCGGTTATGTCCGCCGTCTGGCAGCCGGCAAGCATTATCAACAGACAGGCTGCCGCCGCGTTAGCCCTCTTCATATAGATTCCCCCAAGGGTCTCGGACCTCATATTAGAATCAGATCATACACGCAACTAGAAGATAATGCCCCTCATGCGGATGATCACCGGCAGCATGATAACCATCATAACCACAGGGAAGATACACAGCCCCAACGGAATCATCATCTTCACCGGCAGAGAGTTGGCGCGTTCCTCTGCACTCAGAATTCGTTGCCCGCGCATCTCGGCGCTATAGACACGCAATGCATCGGTGAGACTGGTGCCGAGTTCTTCCGATTGCCTAAACAGGACAGCCAGTGCCCTGGCTTCGTCAAGCCCGATACGATCGGCGAGTTCGCGCAATGCCTCCCGCAACGGCTTGCCGGCACGCAACTGCAAATTCATGATCGACAGCTGTATTCCCAGCCATTTGTGGGTGCCAGCCATCTCATGACTGACGCGTTCGACTGCCCCCTCCAGGCTCATGCCGGCATCGGCGCAGGTGATCATCATGTCCATGAAGTCGGGGAAAGCTCGGCGATAGATCTGTTTCTGGCCGTTCTCGAAACGGTCGAGCAGAATGGCGGGAAGCACGATGCAGGCCAGGCCGAACAGGGCAGAACCTGCAAGGGTAATGAAACCCGGCAGGTGCGACGGCAGAGCCCGCGACAGGAGTGCATACATTGCCAGAAAGCCGACGCAGACCGCGACAAGGCGGCACAGCGTATAAATCAGCGGTGCGCTTGATTGATAAAAGCCGGCGCGAAACAGCTTCGCTTCCAAGGCGTTTGGCTCTTCCCGCTCCTTCTCGATCGACTTGAAGTAGGCATCGACCGGCCGTTGCGCCGAAATCTTGGCAAGCTGGTCTTGCCCGAGCATGGATCGACGGTCTGCGATTCCTTCACCCATCAGGCTCTGCGCGACAAGCTTACGGGTTTGCAGAGCTGGCAGAAAGACTAACGCACCGAACAGGAAAAGGGACACCGCCGCCGCGAAGACGACGATAGACACCAAGAAACCCAGATCCTGAATGTTCGAAAACAATTCTTTCGTCGCTCCCAGTCAGAAATCGAAAGTAACCATCCGGTACATGATGAAGTCGCCAAGCAGCGCCCACAACCCAAAAAGCATAAATATCGGGAAGACGAGCGGGTTGCTCCAAACGGCTCCGTAATAGGATGGGGCAAGGATTTGAAGCGTGAGGAACATCACAATAGGAAACAAGGAGATGATCCACGCGGAGACGCGACCTTCGGCCGAAAGCGCCCTAATTTTCATTCGCAATTTCTGCCGTTCACGCAGAACGGAGGAAAGATTGGCCAGAATTTCGGTCAAATTGCCGCCCGTCTTGGCCTGAATCGACAGCGATACCGACAGCAGCTGAAGCCCCTCGAAGCCGACGCGCTGCGAAAGCTTCCGCACGGCCTGCTCGATGCTGAGACCAAAGGTGATCTCATCGGAGACGATGCCGAATTCAGTGCCCAACGGATCCGGCATTTCGCGTGCGACCAGACCGATCGCGATCGAAGCGGGATGTCCGGCGCGCAGCGAACGAACGATCATGTCGAGCGCATCCGGCAGCTGTTTGGCAAACTTCCGGATTCGCTTGTTACGAGCGCGCCGGAGGACGAGAAGCGGCAAGATAAACCCTATGACCAAAAAAATGATGAGCGACGCCAAGGCAGAGAAATTGAAGAGGACCGCCAGCAGCAACGCCATCGCCAATCCGACAAGCAAGAACGTCGCGGCGAAGGTCAACGGATTTCCGGTGATACCGGACTGGGTATAGAGCCTGTTCAACCAGACCAGTCCAAAAAGAAAGTCGCCGGAGTCCGTGAGGCCGCGTTCTCGCAGCAACCCTTGCAACGTTTGTTCGGCTGGAACGTCGCCAGCGAGCCGCTTCAGCCGGCGATTGACTGCTAGAGACCGGGAGCGGCGGCCGGCAAAGGAAAGATAGAGAGCTTCGCCTGCCAGAATGACCGAGGCTGCCGCCAGCATGTAGATGAAGTAGAGCAGAGCTTGACCCGTCAGCATCAGAGGGCAACCTGCGGGTTGAAGGCGTCCTTGGCAAAATAATGGCCAAGCGTCGCGGCCTCCGGAGCGAAGCGCGGACGGACACCGGTCGCGCGAAAGTCGCCGATGACCTTGCCCTCGGCTGTGACCTCACGGCGGACGAAATGGTAGATTTCCTGGAGCTGCACGACATTGCCTTCCATGCCGGTCAGTTCCGATATGGAGGTGACACGCCGGCCTCCATCCGAAAGACGCTGTGTCTGCACGATGATGTCGATGGCGGACGCGATCTGCGCCCGGATTGACTCATGCGTCATCGGCATGCCGGCCATGCCGACCATCTGCTCCAGCCGCGAGATCGCATCGCGCGGCGTGTTGGCATGGATTGTCGTCATCGAGCCTTCGTGGCCGGTGTTCATCGCCTGCAGCATGTCGAAGGCTTCCTCGCCGCGCACCTCACCGACGATGATGCGGTCCGGCCGCATGCGCAACGCGTTCTTCAGCAATTCGCGCTGGCGCACCTCCCCCCTACCCTCGACATTGGGCGGGCGCGTTTCGAGGCGGCCCACATGCGGCTGCTGCAATTGCAGTTCGGCCGCATCCTCGATGGTGATCAGCCGCTCTTTCGAGGGAATGTAACTCGACAATGCATTGAGCAAGGTGGTCTTGCCGCTGCCGGTGCCGCCCGAAACCAGGATCGATTTGCGCGCCTGCACGGCGATCCGCAGCAGTTCGATCATCGGCGGACGAATGGAGTTGAAAGCCATCAAACGTTCGAGCGAATAGGGATTCTTGGAGAACTTGCGGATCGACACCAGGGGGCCGTCGACCGAGATCGGTCGCACCGCGATATTGACGCGCGAACCGTCTTCCAGGCGTGCGTCGACCATGGGCGACGATTCATCGACACGCCTGCCGATAGCCGAAACGATCTTGTTGATGACGCGCAACAGATGCGCCTCGTCGCGGAAACGGATTGCCGTCTCTTCGATCATGCCACGCCGCTCAATGAAGACGCGCTTGTGGGTGTTGATCATGATGTCGGTAATCGAATCGTCCTTGAGCAGCGGTTCGATTGGCCCGAGACCCAGCATCTCGTCGGCGGTGTCGCTGGTCAGCTGATCAAGCTCGCGTGCGTTCAATGGCACCGCACGAGCGCGAACGAACTCGCGCACGATCGGACGGATCTCATTCAGGATCTCGTCCTTGGAAGCGCTTTCAAGAGCGGTCAGGTTGAACCGATCGATCAAATGGCGATGAAGCTCGACTTTGAGCGTCAGAAAATCATTGCCATGCGATTCAATATCAGCGGCTGGCGAAAGAGCCGGAGCAACAGGCTGCACCACCAGCTGATCGGTCTTTGACGCTACCTGCTGTTCGCTTGTCCCCTTGATGAACCGCCCCAGCATAGTCGCTTATACTCCCCTCAGTCCCTCATTAGCGGAAACTAACTGTTAACCACGGGAGGCACAAGCGCCCAGGTGGTAGGCGTGCCCTCAATACTTTCTACATAGTTAAGATCAGAAGCCTGTAATAACGCGCTTATTTGATACGGCTGCCGGTTCGTGGTCAGGGCGTCGGCCCTGCTTTCCAGGCTCTTTCGACTTTTGGGGGCAAACCGCCCGGAAGAGGCTGCTAAACCCTTAGATATAAAGGAATATGCATTTGCGCTAATGCTTCCACAATCTTGCCCCATCGGGGGCCAAATTGTGAACGAATGGTTAAAGTCCTTGAAAAATGAAAAGAATCAAGCTGTTGCGAAAATTCGGAACTGTGATCTTCTTGCCGAATCATGTACATGAAAGTTAAGGAACTCTTAATCTCGTTTGACTCTGCGTTTTCTCGGGACCTAGGATCGAGATGACGGGGGATGCTTGGGTATGGATTTCATCCTTTGCTCTGTCTCGTCGGGTTCCAACCTCCAAAGGGAGAAATTGACATGAACAAGCTCATGACGATGACCCGGCAGTTCCGCGACGATGAGAACGGCGCTGCCATGGTCGAATATTCTATTCTTATCGGCATCATTGCCGTTGCATCGATCCTGACTGTCATCGCCATCGGCGCCTGGGTAAACGCCAGGTTCCTCGGTCTCTGCACCGCCCTCGACGCGGGGGCTGGCACCTGCAACGCGGCTGCGGGCACCGGTTCCTGATCGCCTGACTACATTCAGGCCCGGATCGTTCGAGCCGGGCCTGAATCCGATCGCAGCGGGCGAATCCCGCATTGGGGCTGGGGCTTGGGACATGCGCGCCAACACAATTATCATGATCGTGCTCGCCGGGGTGTTCGGCGTCCTGGCGGTGGTGCTGGTCAATATCTGGCTTGCCGGCCAGCGAAGCGCCATGGCACAAACGGGTGTCGTACAAGGCAGCACGGTCGTGGTTGCGGCAGTGCCGCTGAAGTTCGGTGACGCTCTGAGCGCAGATAAACTGCGCGAAGTTGCCTGGCCTGCGGGCGCGGTTCCAGCCGGGGCATTCAAGTCAACGAAAGACCTGCTAGCTGGCGACGGTGCCAAGCAGGCATTGCAAGCGATCGGCATCAATGAGCCGATTCTTGCTACCAAGATTACCGGCCCCGGCCAGCGCGCCACGCTTTCGGCGGTGCTCGGCGAAGGCATGAAGGCCGTGTCCATCCGCGTCAACGACGTGCTCGGTGTGGCCGGCTTCGTTTTCCCGGGCGATCGAGTCGATATCCTACTCACCCGCACGGCGCGCGGCGATGATGGCACGGATAAGAGTTTCGTCGACGTGCTGCTGCAGAGCATGAAGGTGCTGGCCATCGACCAGGTGGCCGACGAAAGCAAGGACAGCCCGACGGTGGTGAAGTCCGTGACGCTGGAGGCCAGCACCAGGGACGCGCAAAAGCTGACGCTGGCGGCAGGCGCCGGCCAATTGTCGCTGGCGCTGCGTCAGGCCGCAGCCAGCAAGGGCGAGACGACAGAACGGGTGACGCTTTCTGACCTGACCGGCGAAACGCCGGCCGATGTCGCCGCCAGGCAGGCGGAGCTCGACAAGAGGGCAGCAGCGGAAGCGGCAGCAGCAGCCGAGCGCAAGCGCGCCGAGGACAAGATTGCCGGGTTGACCCAGGCCGTGGAAAAAGTGGGAAGCCGTCTCGACGAACTTGGCCGGGCCAAACCGGTTCCTATCGCGGCACCGGCGACCAAGGAAGTGGTCAAATACGTGCAGCCGGAGCCGCCGGCACGGGCTACGGTCGGCGTGTTCCGGGGTGTGAAGCTCGAGACATATGACGTACCGCGACAACAATAAAGCGCGGCGAAACGGATGCTGCCACCAGCAGCGAGTGGGGAGACGGGGATGCGGGGTTCTTGGTTAGGGATAGCGACGGCCGCGTTGTCGTGTTTGGCGGCGCTGTTGCTGTCGGGCCTGGCGGCCGGTGCGGCCGACCGCTTCATCGATGTCTCAACCCCTGCCGTGCACCGGATTTTCCTGCCGATGTCACAATCGGTAACGATCCAGGTGAGTGCCAATCTGGGCGATATCGTCGTCGGCGACGAGAAGATCGCCGATGCGCAGCCGATGACCGACCGCACGCTCTATGTCATCGGCAAGGGCGCCGGCACCACCACGGTCAATCTGTTTTCCACCGACAAGCGCTCGCTCGGCGCGCTCCAGATCGAGGTCGGTGTTGATGTCAGCGACATGGCGCAGGCGATCCGCCAGGTGGCGCCGAAGTCGCGCATCGAGGTCGGCTCGGTCAACGGCAGGGTCAGGCTTGGCGGTCATGTCAAGGACGGCGCCACGCTGGCGGCTATCCTGGCGGTTGCGCAGCAATATGGCCCCGACGCCGTCATCAACTCCGTCATCGTCGACGACAGCCAGCAGGTCAATTTAGAAGTGCGCGTGCTGGAAGCCAAGCGCAACACCGGCCGCGATCTCGGCGTGTCGATCAGGAGCACGAACGGCAGTGGCACGACCCGTACCGGCACCGGTGTTGCTGCCGTCGACGAGGACGGAGTGGTGCTCGGGCCGGGCGGTCTGCTCAGCGGCCTCCTGTCGACCTCCAGTCCCTTCGGAGCCCTGATCACGCGCGTCATCGACAGCAACATCAAGGTCGATCTGATCATCGAGGCGCTCGAGTCCAAAGGCGCGGTGCGCATGCTCGCGAACCCCAACCTCACCACTCTTTCCGGCGAGCAGGCCAGCTTCAACGCCGGCGGCGAAGTGCCTATCCGAACGCTCGACAAAGACGGCGAGATAAGCATCGAGTACAAGCAATTCGGCGTTAACCTGCTGTTCACGCCGGTCGTACTCGACGACGGCAAGATCCATATGAGGCTGGCGCCGGAAGTCAGCGACCTGACCGGCTTCACCACCGCCGGCGACCCGATCTTCACCAACCGCAAGCTGGCAACCGTCGTCGAACTTCGCGACGGCCAGAGTTTCGCCGTAGGCGGGCTTCTGTCGAGCAAGACCACCAAGCTCCAGGACCAGGTGCCGTGGCTCGGCCAGGTGCCTGTCATCGGAACGCTGTTTCGCAATTCGAGCAACCAGAAGGAAGAGACCGAGCTGGTCGTCATCGTCACGCCGCACATCGTGCGGCCGGTGAAGCCCGGCGAGCAGTTGGCGACGCCGTTCGACAAGACACGGCCCGCCAACGATCCCGAATTCTTCGTGCTCGGACAGCTTGAAGTGACCAAGGATATGGTCCGTAAATATGAACTGGGCGAAGGCGTAACCGGCCCCTATGGCCACATGCTCGACTTCAAATCGAAGGACAAGATGCTCTATGTCAAGAAATAGCGCCTTGATCCTCATCCTGGGCACCGGCCTGCTGTCGGGCTGTGCCACGGACTATCTGAACCACTATGATTCGGTGACCCTGGCTGCCGGCGACACGCAGAAGTTCAATTCGATGCTGCAAACGGTCGACCCGCTCAATCCGGCCTCCAACAACACCAGGATCGAGGGTGACGGTGCGCGCGCCGCCGGTGTTGCTCAGAACTACAGATTTCCACCACCACCGCCGCCGCCGCCGGCCATCACGGTCAATGTCGGCGGGTCGGGAGTGACGAACCAGTGAACTGAACAGGGATGCGGTTTCAGTGCGCCAGGCAAGACGACCGGCGTCAGGGGAGCAAAGAGTAAGGCCATGCTGCGGACCTTTCGCGCGTTCTGGCAGGACCAGAGGGGAATAGCGCTGATCCTCGT
This sequence comes from Mesorhizobium sp. SEMIA396, assembly GCF_024518615.1. Lineage (NCBI taxonomy): Bacteria > Pseudomonadati > Pseudomonadota > Alphaproteobacteria > Hyphomicrobiales > Phyllobacteriaceae > Mesorhizobium > Mesorhizobium sp. SEMIA396. Next base: position 33,155 of record NZ_JANIFC010000014.1, on the reverse strand, counting down.
CAGCATTACCCTGCCGGCGATTATCGGGTTTTCGCTGCTCGCCATCGATATGAGCAGGGCGAACAATCTGCATAATGATCTGCAAAAGGGCGCCGATTCGTTCTCGCTTGCCGCTGCTGCCGAACTTGATGGCCGGCCTGATAGCATCACGCGGGCAGACCGCGCGCTGTCCACCTTGGTCTTCAACAGATATAATTTCTCGACAGGTGGTACCGGCCCGCAGGATTTGTTGGCAGCCGGCGTAACCAGGCGCTATCTGAGATCTATTCCGGCGACCGACAATCTTCCGATCACCGCAGCCAATGTCATCACCGACGAGGTCGCAGGCGCCGTGCAAGCTCGCTTCATCGAGGTCACAGTAACGCCCGTAGGGTTCGCAGCGATCTTCCCCGTCTCTTTTCTGTCGTCGAACGCCAACGGATCGTTCAACATCGGGGCAGTGTCGGTCGCCGGCTTCACCTCCAGCGTCTGCGATTTCACCCCGGTGTACATCTGCAATCCCTACGAGAATACGGCTGACAACCTCTTTGACGTCGCCGCCGACCCGGCGAAGCGCCGCCGCATGATTGAGCTGCGCCAGCAGGGCGGCAGTTCGGCGCAGAACTCGCCTGGAAACTACGGCTTCCTGCAACCGCCGAATGGATCTGGCGCAAACGCCATCAGGGATATGATCGCCATGACAAAATCGCAGGCATGTTACGATCAACGTGGCGTGCTGCTGCGCCCCGGCTTCCTTGCGACGGTTCGCGATGCATTGAATGTTCGCTTCGACGTCTACGATGGACCGATGAACGGCAATAGAAACGACCCTAATTTTGCGCCAGGTGAAAACGTGCGGAAGGGCTACAGGACCCAAGGTAACGCGTGCAATGCCGCTGAAGTCAGCCCGGCGCAGCCGACAAATTTCCAGGCCTTGCCACGCGACCCGGTAGTCAACGGACGCATCGGCGACGGGAATTGGGATTTCGACCAATATTGGAATACCAATTTCAACACCACGACAAACCCGGTAACCGTTCCAAAGCCAATCGGGGCAGATGGTATAAACCCTGCCAGCAATACAAATCAGCCGACCCGCTACAGCGCCTATCGCTACGAGATTTCGCAGGGCATCGTAAATCACCCTTCGAATGGTGGCGAGCTAGGCGCCCCAGCCTGTTCGTCAAACAGCGTTTCCGATCCGGACCGACGACTCCTCTACGGCGCCATCTTAAACTGTCAGGCACTGGTAGCCGCCGGGTTGATGTCAGGAGGCAACTCCTCAGAGCCGCTACCGGTCGAGGCCTTCGGCAGTTTCTTCATCACGGAACCTGTGGAGAGCGGCCCAGATCAGACCATTAGAGTCGAGCTTGTAGACATCACCGGGCGCGGCGGCCAAGGCACGCTCGACAATTTTCTTCGCGACGAAGCCCAGCTCTACCGGTGACGGCCATGATCGCAACGCTCTACCGCCATCTGCATAGATTTAGACGCGATCCAAGTGGGACGGCGCTTGTCGAGATGGCGCTGATCGCGCCACTGATGCTGATCCTGTCGGCGGGTGTCTTTGAATTCGGCAATCTGATCCACGAAAAGCTGCTGATGGAAGCCGGGCTTTCGGACGGTGCCCGCTTTGCGGCGCGCTGCAACAGTCAGTTGTACACCAATGCTGGATTGACGATCGACTGCGCCGACATTGCCACCAACATCGCGGTGTTCGGCAACGCGACCGGGACAGCACCCGCGCGCATCGCCGGCTGGCAGAAGGCGAATGTGACGATGACCATCGCCGCCTCAGGCTCTTGTCACGATGCCGTGGTCGCCGGCGTCACTCAATATCGGTCCACCACCGCACAGGTTTGCATCGTCAGGGCGGCGGGCACCTTCGGTTACAGCGGGGTCGGCATACTGTATTTGCTCGGTATCGGGCCGATCACCCTCAATGGCTTTCACGAGGAGCGGTTGATCCGGTTCTGATCATGATCAAGCGTTTCGCAAAATCAGAGGACGGCACGGCGACAGTGGAAATGGCCATTGTCTCGACCCTGCTGTTTGCCCTTGTCTTCGGCTTCGTCGATTTCGGCTATGCATTATATCAGTGGAACTCGGCCACCAAGGCCGTCCAGGCCGGTGCACGGCTAGCCTCAATCTCGGATCCGGTCGCGCCGCAGATTTCCACGGCTGGCCCGACTACGACACCGGGATCTCCCGTTGTCGCGAATTCTTTTGCCTATGTTTGCAATGGCGCAACCTCGACCTGCAGTTGCACAGGTGCCCATTGTGTTGCCGGCGTGTGGTCAGCAACAAATTTCAGCAGAATTTTTGCAGGTGACGACGGAATATGTGGCCCGGTGGCCGGCAGTCGTCCTGGCATGTGCGACTTCGACCCCTTGCTGCTGCCAGCCAATGTCGTCATCCGCTATTCGGCTACGGGACTTGGCTATCAGACGCGAGCCGCAGGAAACGTTCCTACTATTTCAGTCAGCCTCCAAAATGTGAACTTCCAGTTCTTCTTTTTGAGTTTTGCAAACATCACCATGCCCTCCATGCTGAGCACGGTCACGGGCGAAGATCTGAAGAGCACCGCGTCATGAATGCCATCAACACCAAGGTTACGCCGACCAAGCGCAAGCAGGTGGCGCTGTTTTCGTCGGACCCGAATTTCAAGCGCGATGTGGCGACGCGGCTCGATGCGCTGGCGATCTATGACGTCAGGGTTTCCGAGACGAGCGACTTCCTCAAGGGACCGCCGGCCGATACGCGCCCGGGCATCGTCATCCTCGATCTCGGCAATGGCGAGCTGCTCGGCAGGCCCGGCATCGTCGAGGCGCGCGCGCTGTGGGCCAGCGTGCCGCTGATCGCGGTTTCCGACGAGCTGAGCTCGGAGCAGACGCGCGTGCTGGTGCGCATGAACGCCTCGGACTGGCTGCACAAGCCGCTCGACGGCAAGGAGCTGCTCAATGCCGTGACCTTCCACGACACCGGCAACCAGGGAACGAAGAGCCGGATCATCACCTTCATCGGCGCCAGCGGCGGCGCCGGCGCCACGACGCTGGCGCTGTCGGCGGCCGAATTCCTGGCGTCGAAATCGGCTGAGCGCGCGGCGTCCACCTGTCTCGTCGACCTGGATTTCCAGAGCGCCAATTGCGGCGCCTATCTCAACTTGTTCAACCAGTTCGACCTTGCCGGCATCATCGGCCAGCCGGAACGGCTCGATGTCGAGTTGATGGACGTCATCAAGCTGTCGCGCCCGTCCGGCCTCACCCTCTACGCATTCGAGCGGCCGCAACTGCCGTTCGAGCCGCATGGCAGCGACTTCGTCTTCCGGCTGCTCGACCTCGTCGCCTACCGCTTCGACGATATCGTCATCGACCTGCCCAATCTCGAAACGCCCTGGCACAATTCCGTGCTGTCAACGAGCGACGAGATCTTCATCGTCTTCGAACTCAATGTCGCGTCGCTGCGGCAAGGCAAGCGGCTCTACAAGAAGATCCGCGAGCTGCGCGGCAATGCGGTCAGCATCACGCTGGTCGCCAACAAGCACAAGCGCAAATGGTTCGGGAACCATTTTTCGCGCAGCGAGCTCGAAAAGATCTTCAAGGCGCCGCACATCAAGTCGGTCGCGCTCGACAACGCGCTTCTGACCGATGCGCTGAACAGGGCCATTCCGCCTTCCGAAGTGGATGGGCGTGCGCGCTTCAACAAGGATCTGAAGCGGATGTTCAAAGAGCGGCTCGATGACGCTGCCCGATAGATATCGGATCGCCCCGAAGCTCGCCGGCGCCTGCGCGCTCGGCATGGCGCTGGCGCTGTCCGTCCACGACTTCGCCGAGGCGCGATCGGCGCTTTCGGAGCGGCCGCCGCTGCCGGCGATGGGGCCCAGCCTGCGCAAGGCCGTTGCCTTTAGAACCGCCGAGCAGCCGGGCACGATCGTCATCCGCAAGGACGAGAAGGCGCTTTACCTCGTCACCCGCCAGGGCCAGGCGCTGCGCTATCAGATCAGCGTCGGGCGCGACGGGTTCGGCTGGACCGGAATCGTCAAGGTCGGGGCGAAGACCGAATGGCCGGAGTGGCGCCCGCCGCAGGAAATGCGGGCCCGCCAGCCGGAGCTGCCGAAAATGGTGCCCGCCGGTCCCTACAATCCGCTCGGCGCAAGGGCGCTCTACCTGTCGCGGGACGGGCGCGACACGCTCTACCGCATACACGGCACCAACGACCCGTCGGGTGTCGGCTTCGATGGGACATCGGGCTGTTTTCGTCTCACCAACACGGATGTGATCGATCTTTTCAAACGCGTCGCTGTCGGCGCAAAGGTGGTGGTCCAATGACGATGATCAGCGAACCGGACATGCCGGCGATCGATATCGGAAACCAGGAACAGCGAGAACCGGTTGCCACCGAGAAATTCAGCAAGGCAAAGACGATCGGCGTCATCGTCGCCGGTGGCGCGCTTCTTATCACCGCGGTCAACATGGCGGCCGCGGTCTATCTCTATCGGGGCATGAGCGACCTGCGCTTCGTCGAAGCGCGGCTGGAGCAGCTCGGCGCGTTCGAGCAGCGGATCGCGGCCCGGCTCGACACGGTCAACAACGGTTTTCAGAGCCGGTTCGAGAAACTGGACAGCCAGTTGCAAGGCAGCTTCAACGAGATCGATGCCGGCATTGCCCGGCTGGGGCAGACTATGCCGGTCGCCGGCGGCGAGGCCATGCCAGGTGCGGAAGAACCGTCCGAATTCGCCACCAGCACGCTGGCGCAAGCGCCCGAAGCGCTCGACGGCGAGAGCGCGAGCGAGCCCGGCGTCATCGAAGCACCCGCACCCAGGAAGAGAATAGCATCGGCCTCGCCCCCTGCCCCAAGCTCCAACTACCAGCGCATCCAGCAGCCCGACGGCAAGGTCTATTACCGCCGGATCAACTAGACGCCATTGCTCTAGAGATCGCGCTGCAGCGCCAGGATGCGGATGGCCCGGACGGACCGCTCCCGCGCCTCAGTGAGGAAGGCGATGTGGCAGTAGGCACAGGCCACGATGCCAAAAAGCAGCACCAGGCTGTTCTTCAAGGTGAAATCGACGGCCAGCGAATACGGAAGACCCTTGGGCGAGGTGAATTCGGCAATCGTGCTGGCCGTTTCCGAATGGCTGCCGACGGCGATCATCAGGCCAGCGAAAATCAGGGCGACATGGTTGGCGAGGAACGAGGATGCCGATCTTTTGGCGTGGCACGCCACCCAGCAGACGATCGCTGCGGCGGCAAGAATGACGGCGTCGATAGCCATGGAGCCGCCCAGCCAGACATCGACCTGCTGCCAAAGTACCGTCGACAGAGGGCGCAGTTCAAGCCATAGCCACCATGCGGTGGGGCTGGCCGGATAGGCGCCCAGCAACAAGGTCGCCATGCGCTCCCCTGCCAGGACCGCCAGAATGAGAAACGGAAAGGCGAAAAGCAGAAGCGGCTGGCGTTTCATGTTCCCTCGACAATCTGCAAGCCAGGATAGGCTGTATAGATTGCTCAAGGCTTAACAGCCTACTTCCGGCCCTCTCCCGTTTGCGAGCGTTCGAGGACGGCAAAGAAGATCACGGTGAGCAGAAGGACGATCAGCAGCAGCACGAAGGCGGCTGCCGCGCCTTCGTTGAGCGAAAGGCCGAGAAAGGCACGGCGATAGGCAAAGAAGCTCAGCACTTCGGTCGCGTTGCCCGGCCCGCCCTTGGTCAGGACATAAGGCAGATCGTAGGTCCGGAACTCGTTGATCAGCTGGATGATGATGGTGATCGCCGCGACCGGCCGAAGCATCGGCAGGGTGATGTAGAAGAATTGCTGCCAGCCGCGTGCGCCATCCACTTCAGCCGCCTCATAGGGATCTCGCGGCAAAGCGGCGAGCCCCGCGGCGAGGATCAGCACGACGAAGGACATTTGCTGCCAGATGTCGATCGCCGCCATCGTCCAGAGCGCCATGCCTGGCGTGCCTAGCCAGTCGAGGCGCGGCAGGCCAAACGTTTCCATCAGATGATTGGCGATGCCGAGATTGGGCTGGAGCAGCATGCGCCAGATCAGGGCGACGCTGATCGGCGACATCGCCATGGGAATGGTCAGAACCGCGAAATAGACCGGCTTCATCCGGACCGTCCGGTTGAGCATCAGGGCGATGCCGAGCCCGATCACGAATTCGCCGACCACCGTCACCGCCGAATAGCGCACGGTGAGCCAGAGCGCGTTCCAGAACAGCTCATCGCCGATCATCGAGGCGAAATTCTTGAACCCGACAAGCGGCAGAAGCTGCGGCTTGATCAAGGTCATCGAGGAGATTGAGAGGATGCAGGCATAGGCCAGCGGAAAGCCCATCACGATCGCCAGCAGCAGCAGGCCGGGCAAGGCAAAGGCCCAGCCGGTCCGCCATTCGCGGCCACGGGCAGCCAATCCTTTTTTGATCGCGTTGAACATCGTAACCGAGCCTTGGTCGGGGTGTGGCGTTCCTGGTCTGGTCAAGATCCGGGGTCTGGACAAGATCCGGCGCGGCTGACACCGCCGCGCCGGATCTCCTGGCCGAGCCGGACCGCTATTTGTCGAGGAGCCCCTGCAAGCCGTCGGAAGCCGCCTTCAGTGCTGCCTCCGAAGTCGCCTGGCCGCCAGCCGCCAGCGACAGCTGGGTACCGAGCAGATCCTCGTATTGCGCCGAATAGGTGAAGATCGGAAACGACTTGCCGGTCGCCACCACATCCTCGGCGGTCTTGTAGAAGGGATATTTCGCCAGCACCGCCGCATCGGCATAGACATCGCTGCGCACCGGCGCGTGGCCCTCGAGCGCGCGCTTCACCGAAACATCCTTGCTCTGCACCCACTGGATGAAGGTCCATGCGGCTTCCTGCTCTTCCGGCGACGTGTTCTTGGGAATGCCCCAGCCCCAGCCGCCGCTTTCGCCATGGCCACCCGGCATCACCGACAGGCCGACCTTGCCGGCGACCGTCGGACACTTCACGGCATCGTCCATCTGCGGCAGCATCCACCAATAGGTGACCATGCTGAAGGCGGAACCGCTGCACATCAGGCGCATGGTGTCATCGAGTGTCGCCGATATGGCACCCTGCTGGGCGCCATGCTGGATGTTGTCGACATAGAGATCGAGCGCCTTCTTGGCCTCTGCCGTGTCGAGGCTCGCCTTGCCGTCGGCATTAAGATAGCTGCCGCCGGCGGAGAACAGGTAGTTGGAGAATTCCATGCTGTTGGGATCGCCGCGCTGGCCCTGCATCGCGGCTCCGGCGACGCCTGCATTGGCCTTCATGAATTTGGAAATCGCCACATAGTCTTCGAGGGTCGTCGGCAAAGCGAGTTCCTTGCCGGTTGCCGTCTTGTAGGCGGCCTTGAGCTTCTCGTCGCCGATCAGGTCCGTGCGGTAGAGGAGGCCCATCGAGTAGTTGTACATGGGCACCAGGAACAGCTGATCCTTGGTCCGGCCGAGCAGGTCAAGCGTCGAGGGAATGAAGGGGCCTAGATCGTATTTGGATTTCTCGACGAAGGGTTTCAGATCGGCGAGCCAGCCGGCGGCCGGAAATTCGCCGGCCCACAGGAAGTCGACCTCGAGCACATTGTAGTAGCTCTGCGGCGCGGTCAGCTGGGACACCAGCTTGTCGTGCATGTCGGGATAGCCGATCTTCTCGAACTCGACCTTGATGCCGGTCTGCTTCTCGAATTCGGGCAACAGCGCTTCGATGATCTTGGTTTCCGGCACGTCCTCCATCAAGGCGTGCAAGGTGATGGGCTCAGCCGCCCTGGCCGGAAGCGATGCGCTGACAACAGCTGCCCCGCTCACGGCCGTCATCAGCATTTTGATCAAGGTCTGCTTGTTCCAAGTCATAACTCTCTACTCCTCTTTCCCTCTGGACGCGGCGGTGATCCCGTCACGATTTCATAACCGGCTAGCGAGCCATGTCGGCTCTCGGAGCGGCCGGCCTATTTCACGCTGCCGAACGTCAAGCCCTGGACGATGAAACGCTGGATGAAGCGGGAAGCCACGACCAGCGGCAGGATGGCAAGGACGACGCCGGCAGAGACCTTGGCGATCTGGACGCCGTTCGAGGTCTGCAACGCGGCGAGCGCAACCGGTATCGTCGCCGTCTTCGGCCCGCTCAAAACCAGGGCAAACAAAAACTCATTCCACGCCAGGATGAAGCCGAGGACGCCGGCGGCCGCGATACCGGGCATCGACACCGGCAGCACAATGCGCCAGAAGGCGCCCCAGGCAGTCGCGCCGTCGGTCATCGCCGCCCACTCCAGATCGACTGGAATGCCTTCGAAGAAGCCCATCAGGATCCAGGTCAGGAAAGGCAGGTTGAGCGCGGCATAGACGATGATCAGCCCGGTCAGCGAATTGCTGAGCTCCAGGCTTCGGAACAGCGTGAAGGTCGGCAGCACCAGCGCCACGGGCGGCAGCATTTGCGTCGCCAGAACGGCAAAACGCGCCCACCGACCGCCCGTACGGAAGCGGGCGAAGGCATAACCGGTGGTGGCGGCAAAAGGCAATGCGAGCAGAACCGAGCCGAGCGCGACGATCAGGCTGTTGAGGTAGGACTGACCGAAGCGGCTCGACAGGAGCGCCGAATAATTGTCCGTCGTAAAGGCCGGCATCAGCTCGTTGCTGTAGGATAGCTGCTCGGGCACGAAGCTCGTCCGCAGCACCCAGAGCGGCGGCAGCAGCACGATGGCGCAAACGACAATCAGCCCGAAATGCAGGCCGAAGCGGCGACGAAAGGCCGGCCGCTCGTTTCTGTCCATGCTGGTCATCGAGCGGCCCTCATGAGGCTCGGCCGCGCGATCACCAGTTCGGTTTCGGGATCAAACAGGTGCATCGGCAGCGGGTCGATGTAGAGTTCGACGATCGAGCCGACGGGCGCCGTGAAATAACGGCTCAGGCGGGCGGCGATCTCCAACGGCTTGCCGCCTCCGGCGGGATGGGCATCGTCCGTGCCGGTGGCCTGACCGGCAATCTGGCCGATCAGGACGTTCTCGGCGCCGAGGGCCTCGACGGCCACGACCCGTACGGCAATCTTCTGCCAGTCCGGCTTGTCGGGGCTTTCGTGGAAATCCTCGGCCCGCACCCCCAGAATGACGCGGCGCCCGACACGCTCGCCATAGGCGTTGCGATGGCGGGCGGGGACGGCAAGCACGGCGCCACTATCGGTCAGGACGGAGAGCCCTTCGCCAGGTGCGGCCTGAAGCGTGGCCGGAATGAGGTTCATCGGCGGCGTCGCCAGGAAGCGCGCGACGAAGGTGTTGACCGGGTCGGCATAGACTTCAAGCGGCCGGCCGGCCTGGACCAGGCGACCATCGCGCATGATGCATATGCGATCGCCCATGGTCATGGCCTCGACCTGGTCGTGCGTGACATGGACGATGGTGCGGCCGAGGCGTCGGTGCAGCTTGACGAGTTCGAGCCGCATCTCGGCACGCAGCTGCGCATCGAGGTTGGACAGCGGTTCGTCAAGCAGGAAGGCCGCCGGTTCGCGAACGATCGCCCGGCCGAGCGCGACACGCTGACGCTGGCCGCCCGAAAGCGCTGCCGGCTTGCGGCCGAGAAGATTCTGCAAACCGAGCAGGTTCGCGGCGTCGGCAATCTTGGCATCGATCACTGCTGCGTCGGTGCCGCGCATTTTCAGCCCGAAAGCCATGTTCTGCCGCACCGACATATGCGGATAGAGCGCGTAGCTCTGGAAAACCACCGCGACGTTGCGGTCGCGCGGCGCGACATTGGCGACGCTCTTGCCGCCGATGCGAAGATCGCCGGAGGAGATACTCTCCAGGCCGGCAATCATCCGCAGCGTCGTCGACTTGCCGCATCCCGACGGGCCGAGAAAGATCACGAATTCACCATCGGGAATGGTGAGATCGACCTCATGCACCCCGTAATTGCCATTGCCGTAGAGCTTGGAAACGCGATCGAGCTCGATAGACGCCATAGACTTTCCTCATGAACCCGTCTGACCCGGCTGAACGCCGAAGGCCGAAGTCGAGCGAACGGTCATCTTAGAGAACAAAATGTAACATTGAAAGCCTGCCTTCTGATCATATGTGTTCACTTTTTTGGATGGCGCGTGCCAGCATCAGGATCCGGTTACAGCCGCCAAAAGCCGTCAGGTCATGTAGACGCCGCCGGTCACGTTGACGCCCTGGCCAGTCATGAAGCGGGCTTGATCCGAGCAGAGGAACACGACGACGTCGGCGACATCCTCCGGCAACTCGAGCCGGCCGAGCGGCGTCTGCGCGATATAGTCGGCGACCACCCGTTCGGGCGTGACCTGCCGCAGATGCGCCTCCCATTCGACTTCGCGCGATTGCATGCCGGTCTTGACGAACCCCGGGCAGACGGCATTGACGCGGATTCCCTTGGGCGCGAGCTCGCGGGCAAAGGCCTGCGTCCAGCCGAGCACGGCGAACTTGGATGCCGAATAATGCGCCAGGAGCGGCGCACCGACCTTCGCGGCAAGCGAGGCGGTGTTGACGATGCAGCCCGTGCCTTGCTTGACAAAATGCCGTCCAGCGATCTGATTTGCGAGGAATACCCCGCGCGCATTGACCGAGAAGTTGAAGTCCCACTCCTCGTCGGTCAGATCGAGCGCGTGCTGCATGGTGGACACGCCGGCATTGGCAATCAGGATATCGCAGCCGCCTAGCGCTTCCAGCACAGTGGCAAAGGCCGCCTCGACGGAATCGCGACGGCGAACATCGACCGTGACGGCGGCGGCACCGCCGCCAATCTCCTCGGCCGCCTTGCGCGCGGCGTCGGGATCCAGATCGCCGATCGCCACGGCGACACCCTGCCGCGTCAGGGCGGCCGCGATCGCGCGACCGATCCCCGCGCCGCCACCCGTCACAAAGGCACGCTTGCCCGCGAGTTCGGCAAGCACTGGAGGAATGACGGAGGCAGCCGGCATGGTCGTATTCTCTCTGCTTGGTGGCGGAACGCGTTCTGTTGATATCGAGATGCATACCAATAAATTCGAACACTGCAAACATATTTTTGTTTGAAAATGTTTGATCATGCGGTAGAGTCGAAGTTGCAGACCGCTTCGTCAGCGGCTTACCCACCGGATACATCGATGGCCGACGACACCGCCTCTCCCCTATCGTCCACGCATGGCGCACCGCGCGATGCCGATCGTCAGCGCCTTCTCGCGCACGATCGACAGGCACGCATCCTGGCTTTCCTGCGCCGCACGGGGTCGCTCACCGTCGCTGCGGCAGCGGCCGAACTCGCCGTTTCCGACATGACGATCCGCCGCGATCTGGTCGAATTGGAGCGCGAGGGCAGGCTTGTACGAATCCACGGAGGTGCGATCGAGGCGGACAACCCGCCGCTGGTCGCCATGGACAGTGAGGAGCCGAGTTTCGATTCGCGCTTGCGCCAGCGCCGTGACCCGAAGGCCGCGATTGCCGCCGCCGCGGCCGCCTTGGTTTCGGGATACCGCACGATCGCATTGGATGTCGGCACCACCACCTATCTGATGGCCGAGCACCTCAAGGACCTTCCGCACGCCAAGGTGTTCACCAACAGCCTCAGGATCGCGGCGGCGCTGAACGGCGGCGTGCCCGAAGTCTATGTTGCCGGCGGCCGTGTACGGGCCGACGAGATGTCGACCGGCGGGCCCGCGGCCATCGCCCAGTTCGAGGCGCTGTGGTTCGATGTCGCCGTGATCGGCGTCTCCGGCATCACGGCGGACGGCCTCTTCGACTATTCCTTCGATGATACCGATATGAAGCGCGCCTATCTGAGACGCTCAGGCACCAAGATCGTGCTCTGCGATTCCGCCAAATTCCTGCGCATGTCGCTGGTGCGGATAGCGCCACTGTCGGACATCGACATCCTCATCACCGATGCCGAGCCGCCGGCCAAGATCGCCGCGGCGCTCGCCGCGGCCAAGGTCGACCTGCGCATCGCGCCGCCGCTGACGCGCGACTGAGGCGCAACATTTTCACTTTATCCCCAAGGAGACGACTCGATGGTATTTGAATTTTTCGGCGACAAGAAGAAGGCTGTCATCTCGATGGCACATATCGGTGCCCTGCCGGGAACGCCCCTTTATGATGCCGATGGCGGCCTCGACAAGCTGATCGATGGCGTACTCTCCGACATCCGCAAGCTGCAGAGCGGCGGCGTCGATGCCATCATGTTCGGCAACGAGAACGACCGCCCCTATGTCTTCAAGGCGCCGCCCGAAGGTATTGCCGCCATGACTGCGATCGTCCAGGCGGTGAAACCCGAGCTGAAGGTGCCGTTTGGCGTCAATTATCTCTGGGATCCGACTGCCAGCGTCGCGATCGGGGCTGCCACCGGAGCCCGTTTCGTGCGCGAGATCTTCACCGGCCTGTTTGCTTCCGACATGGGCCTGTGGGAGCCCGATTGCGCCGCCGCCTCGCGCCTGCGGCACAATCTTGGCCGCGACGACATGAAGCTTCTCTTCAACATCAATGCAGAGTTCGCACACTCGCTCGACCAGCGTCCTATTGAATTGCGCGCCAAGAGCGCGGTGTTCTCGTCGATGGCCGACGCCATCCTCGTTTCCGGTCCGATCACTGGCCAGCCGGCCGACCAGTCCCACCTGCGCAGCGTCTGCGAGACGATCAAGGACGTGCCGGTCTTCGCCAACACCGGCGTGAACATCGACAATGTCCGCGATGTCCTTTCGCTGGCGAGCGGGGTCGTGATCGGGACCCATTTCAAGATCGATGGCAATACCTGGAACGCCGTCGACGGCGATCGGGTCAAACGCTTCATGGACGTTGTCGCCACTTTGCGCTGAGAACGGCTTCCACGGCGATGCCGGCCATCGCGCCGGCTCGCGGTGATCATATCGATCGTTGCGGGCCGGCGTCCGGAATGATCGACTGGTATCGAGCAGCGGGACACGACGAGGCAGACAGGTTCGCCCGCCTGCCCTTCCCGGCATTTCAATGGATTCGACATGGCGTTCGTTCTCGGTCTCGATATCGGCACCACCTCGACGATCGGCATTCTGATCCGGCTTCCCGATCAGGTGCTGGGCCTCGCCTCGCGCCCCGTCACGCTGCATTCCGAGCATGCGGGCTGGGCCGAGGAAGATCCCGCGCAATGGTGGACCAATGTCCGCGAGATCGTGCAGGAGCTGCTGAGGACCAGCGGCATCAAGGCCGAAGAGATCGTGGCGATCGGCACCACCGGCATGCTGCCGGCGGTCGTTCTTCTGGACGAGCAGGGCGAGGTGCTGCGACCGAGCATCCAGCAGAGCGACGGCCGCTGTGGCGCCGAAGTTGCCGAACTGCGGACCGAATGCGATGAGGCGGCTTTCATCGCCAAGGCCGGCAACGGCATCAACCAACAGCTGGTCACCGCAAAGCTGCGCTGGATAGAGCGTCACGAGCCGGAGGTGTTCAGCCGCATCGCCACCGTTTTCGGCTCCTATGACTATATCAACTGGCGCCTCACCGGTGAACGTGCGGTCGAGCAGAACTGGGCGCTGGAGGCCGGCTTCGTCGATGTTTCGACGCACCGGATCGACGACGACCTGGTGGCGCTCGCCCACATACCGCGCTCGGCCGTGCCACGAAAGATCGCCTCGCATGAGATCCTCGGTTCCGTCTCGGCGAAGACCGCGGATGAGACCGGCCTGATGGCGGGAACACCTGTCGTCGGGGGTGCGGCCGACATGATCGCTTCCGCGCTCGGCGCCGGAGTTGCCAAAGCAGGCGATGTCCTCCTGAAATTCGGCGGCTCGGTCGATATCCTGATCGCCACCGATCAGATCAAGCCAGATCCCCGCATGTATCTTGATTACCACCTGGTGCCGGGCCTGTTCATGCCCAATGGCTGTATGTCGACCGGCGGCTCGGGCCTCAACTGGTTCGTACGCAATTTCGCCGGCGGCGAGATGGCCACGGCACAGGCCGATGGTATTTCGGTACACCAGCGGCTCGATGCGCTGGCGGCAGAGCGTCCCGCCGGTGCCGACGGCCTCACCGTCCTGCCTTACTTCCTCGGCGAGAAGACGCCGATCCATGATCCAGCGGCTCGTGGCGTGATCGATGGGCTGACGCTGTCGCACGATATCGGCCATGTCTGGCGCGCTTTGCTCGAGGCCTATGCCTTCGCCATCGCGCATCATATCGAGGTGCTCAACGACATGGGCCACCGGACCGAGCGCTATCTCGCCTCCGACGGCGGCTCAAGCAGCAAGGTCTGGATGCAGATTGTCGCGGATGTCCTGCAAAAGCCGGTCCAACGCCTGACCGGGCACCCCGGCTCTTGTATCGGCGCTGCCTGGACGGCGGCGATCGGCGTCGGCCTGACCGACGACTGGTCGGGCGTTTCCGGTTTCGTCAGCTTCGCCGACCGGCTCGATCCCGACCCGCGCAAGGCTGACATCTACCGCGACGGCTATCGCCGCTATCGCGATCTTTATGCGCGCCTGTCGGCTCCTGGCGCGACCAGAGCGGGATCGTCATCGTGATGTATCGCGCCGTCGCCTGGGACATCGACGGAACGCTGATCGACAGCGAGCCGTTGCATCATCAATCCCTCCTCGCCGGCTGCCGCAACTGGAACGTCGATCTTGACGACCTGCCCGACCAAGCCTTTCGCGGCATCCATATGGGCGACGTCTGGACAATGCTGCGTCCGCGTCTCCCGGTCGGGCTCGACCAGGCGGAGTGGCTCGCCGCTATCAATGCCCACTACGTCGCGAACCGGGCGAACGCCGTCCCGATCCCCGAGGCGGTCGAGACGATTCGGACCCTGGCTGACCGCGGCGTCCCGCAGGTCTGCGTCTCGAATTCCGGCCGGCAAGTCGTCAATGCCAATCTCGATGGGCTCGGCGTGCTCGACCATATGAGTCTCACAATCAGCCTCGACGACGTGTCGGCCGGCAAGCCCGACCCCACGCCCTATCGCGAGGCCTGCCGGCAGCTCGCCGTAGCTCCAGGGTCGGTGGTGGCCGTGGAAGACAGCCGCACCGGCACAAAGGCAGCACGAGCCGCCGGTCTGTTCGTGGTCGGCTATCTCCCCAGCGGCGGCCTGCTCGGCGACGTCGATCTCAGCACCAACCGCCTGTCGTCGATCCTGGACCTGTTTCCCGGCTGAGGGTTTGCGCGTCGTTCCAAGTGTGCGCTTGACCATGCATGCAGGTTTGTAGCGTGATGGCAGCTGATCGATTCACATCGATCCGGTAGGAATCCTCTTGCGCCTCGGCGTCGTGAAACCGCGAACGACACCACACCCAGGATTGGACGCTTGATGAACGACCTCCCCCGAACACTTGCAGCGGACTCGCTCGGGCCAACCGTGACGATCGGAGAAATCCTGGTAGAGATCGTCGCGAGGCAGACGGGCACCGGCTTCCGGCAACCTATCGACCTCATTGGTCCCTTTCCGAGCGGCGCGCCCGCCATCTTCATCGATCAATGCGCACGTATGGGCGGAGCGGCCGCAATGGTGGGCGTGGTCGGCGACGACGATTTCGGCGTCGTCAACATGGAGCGCCTGAAGCGGGACGGCGTAGACACTTCAGCCATCGCTGTTTCCCCGGATTATCCGACGGGCAGCGCCTTTGTTCGCTACCGCACGGACGGAAGCCGCGATTTCGTCTACAACATCGCCAAATCCGCCGCCGCCCGACTGGAATGGAGCCCGCAGGTCGAGGCGCTGATCGCGCGTTGCGGGCATATCCATGTCATGGGAACGGTGTTCGCAAGTCCCGCAGCCTGGGCGATCACCGAACGCGCGATCCCGCTGATCAAGGCACGCGGCGGCACGATGTCGCTCGATCCGAACCTGCGCAAAGAATTGCTGGCGCACGGCCAGACCGAGGAGAAATTCGCCGGTCTGGTGGACGAAGCGGACCTGCTGCTGCCGTCGGGCAATGAATTGTTCCTGGCCGCCGGCACGGACGGGGAGGAACGCGCGATCGAGGCGCTGTTCAGACGAGGGGTCAAGGAGATCGCCGTGAAGCGCGGCGAACATGGCGCGTCAGCCCGTCAAAGCACCGGAGCCCGCGCCGATTGCCCCGGCCTCATCGTCGAGGAAACGGACCCCACCGGCGCCGGCGACTGTTTCGGGGGAGCCTATGTCGCATGCCGGCGGCTGGGGATGGCGCTGCAGACGGCGCTCGAATTCGCCAACGCGGCAGGGGCGCGCAACGTCACACGCCTCGGTCCCATGGAGGGAGCCGGCACGCCGGCCGAGCTGGAGGATTTCATGGCAAGAACGGCGAGAAGAAATTGATGCGTGTGGCGATCGACGATTTGCCGGACCTGCACAGGGACGGGAAGAAAATCGGGGTGACCTCGGTGTGCTCGGCGCACCCGCTGGTGCTGAAAGCCGCACTGCGCCACGGGCGGGAAACCGGCACCACCGTCCTGATCGAGGCGACGTGTAATCAGGTCAATCATCTGGGTGGTTATACGGGCATGACGCCGGCCGATTTCGCGGCGATGGTGGAAGCGCTCGCGGCAGCCGAGCAGTGCCCGCAAAAGCTGATCGTGCTTGGCGGGGATCATCTCGGCCCCAATCCCTGGAGAGACCGGCCCGCCGAGGAGGCGATGGCGCAGGCCGGGACGATGATCGATGCCTATGTCCGCGCCGGCTTCCGCAAGATCCACCTCGATGCCTCGATGGGCTGCGCGGGTGAACCGGCGGCGCTAGACGACCACACGGTGGCCGGGCGCGCGGCCAGGCTGGCAGGCGTCGCGGAGCAGGCGGCAGCGCAGAGCGGCGGGGCAAGCCCGGTTTACATCATCGGCACGGAAGTGCCGCCGCCCGGCGGCGCCGATCACGCTTTGGATGCGATCACCCCGACCAGTCCGGAGGCGGCTCGCCAGACACATGCCATTCACGCCCAGGCATTCCAAACCGCCGGGCTTGAAAGCGCATTTTCCCGCGTCATCGGGCTTGTGGTGCAGCCGGGCGTGGAGTTCGGCAACCAGAATGTGATTTTCTACGATCGGACCAAGGCCAGCGACCTGGCGGCAACTCTGAGCACATTGCCGTCGCTCATTTTCGAAGCTCATTCGACGGACTATCAGGGCGAGAGGCCGCTGCGTGAACTCGTCGAGGACGGCTTCGCCATCCTCAAGGTCGGCCCCGAGCTGACCTTCAAGCTGCGCGAGGCGCTGTACGCGCTCGACCTGATCGCTTCCGACCTGGTGCCTGGCTATGGCGAGCGGCCACTTTACCACGCCATGGAAGAGCAGATGCAAGCCACCCCCAAGAATTGGGCAAGCCACTATCATGGAAGCGATGCCGACAAGCGGACGCTGCGCCACTACTCCTATTCCGATCGCATCCGATATTATTGGGCGATCCCGCAAGCCCGTGCCGCCTGCAACCGTCTCTTCGATACGTTGAACGGCCGCAAGGTGCCGGTGACGCTGTTTCTCCAGCACCTGCCTTCTGCAGTCACATGGGCTGGCCGCGCCTGCGACGTCGAGGAGATCGCGATCGGTCACGTCCGGCGGAGCATCGAGGCCTACGCCGGGGCATGCGGCACCTGAGATCCTCGTCCGGCACTTCAAGGCCAGAGCGGATGGCCTGGCGGGCGGCAGGAACGCTTACAGCGATGGCCCCAATCGGATCGGACTGCCGTCGCTGAAACGGGATTGACGGAACCTGTAGAGATTGTGCCCGGTCTCGTTGCCTTGGACGAGGTCGGACAGCACACGGCCGATGCCGGGTCCGATGCCGAAGCCGTGACCACTCATCCCGGTCGCTATGACGAGACCTGGGATCGCAGCGGCGCGATCGACGATGGGCACGACATCAGGCATCGCATCGATCATGCCCGCCCAGCTCGCCTTGATCGGCACAGTCGTGAACTGAGGGAACAGTTCCCTGAACCCGCGGTCGATGGCGCGAAGCGCCGACGTCTCGGGAGCGGGATTGAGGACCCGCATCCGTTCGAAAGGGCTTTCTTCATCCGCGTTCCATCTGCGCGGCGTCGACCAGCCATCCGGGTATCCTCGCGGCGCGGCCGGCAGGTAGCGTGTGCCGAAGGGATTGGCCATCAGGGCGCTGATATATTTGCCCGCATGGCGAAATGCGTCCGGCCCTATGTAGAGTTGGCTACTGCCTCCCGATGCGAGCGTATACCCGCCATCCTGCCTGCGTCGGAAAGCGATGCGTTCATCCGCGGCGGCACCGGCGTGGATTTCCGCCATCGGTGCTGTCGCGGCGACGGTCGCCCTGACGCTGAGCTGCGGAATCGAGATGCCATGGGCGCGCAGGAAGAGCGACGTCCACGCGCCGCTGGCGACGAGGACGCTCGAGGTCGCGATGAGCCCTTTCTCGGTCCAGACGCCACTGGTGCGACCCCCGGAGATGTCGAGCATACGTGCCGCGCAATTCTCGATGATCGTCACGCCTTCGCGGGCCGCCAGGCGCGCAAGCGCGGGCACGGCGACCCAAGGTTCGGCGCGCATGTCCGACGGGGTGATCATTGCGCCTTTGAACGGTAGCGCCATGGCCGGGATCAGGCTTGCCAACTCACCTTGGTCGAGGAGACGCGTGTCGACGCCATGAGCCTGGGCGATCGTCAGGAATTTCGCGAAACCGGCCATCTCCTTGTCCGTCCGCGCAAGATAGGTGACGCCCGTCTGCTTCAGTCCTATGTCCTCGCCACACTCCTGCGCCAGTTGCCGCCAGAGGCGCTGCGCTTCGATGACGATCGGCAGTTCGTCGGCATCGCGGCCCTGCTGCCGGATCCAGCCCCAATTGCGCGAGGATTGCTCGGCGGCGATGCGGCCCTTTTCCAGCAGCGTCACCGAGACGTTCCGTCGCGCCAGGAACAGTGCCGTGCTCACGCCAATGACCCCGCCGCCGATGATCACGACGTCCGAAGTCTTCGGCAGGGGCTGCTGGAACTGGATCGAGGTGGCTTCGGTGAAGGGGAAGATTGTCAAAGAGCACCGTCCTTCTTGGTATGCTGCGGCGACATCCGGTCCACGCTGGCAGCGAGATCTGGGCAGCGATATCTGGCCGCCGTGAAATGTCGATACCACGCGAGGAGATTGATCGTCAGCTAGTGCTTCAAGGCCGCCTATCGCGACGCGGGCGGCAAAGGTCGAAACAGCATCGTAAAAGCGAACGGACCTGACGCGCCCTACGGTAGACGATTTCGTCCATCTGGAAATACCAAGTGAGCGAGAAGATCGTCGCTCCCGAACCCGCCTGACTTGGAGACGATGACAGCGCCATTCCATGTGGCCGACACCATCCTGCTGACCGCCACGCCGGGCTCGTAGAGTCCCTCGCACAAGAAATGGCTGGCTCCGCAGATGCCTGCCAGCAGCCGCAGCGTCGACCCGCCTGTCACCAAGACAGAACGCGGCGTCGGCAGCCTGGCCACAAGCTGGATGAGCGATCGCTCGATGGCAAGGCGCGCCTGGGATTCCGAAGCAGCGTGGGAGGGCGCGAGCAAAACAAACGGTGGTTCGAGAGGCATGGGACTGGAGCCGTCCATCACGACGGTCTTCAGCCCGCTGACCGCTGCGACCTGGCGCAAAGCAACCGGATGGTTCGTGCCGCAGATGGCGAGATCGAGTGCCTGTGGCCGAAGGTGGGCCGTCCGACTTCCAGCGAGCATGGAGGCCAATCCACCTGAGCCGACATAAAGATCCTCGCTATCCACTCCAAAGGCTGCAATCGCCGCCGCAAGCTCGGCATCGCTTGACGCATCGGCGACAAAAAATCCCTCGCTTGCGCAGGCCTCGCCGATCATGGCAGCCGGAACCCCGTGGCCCAATAATGCATCGACAAGTGCCGGACCGACGGGTGTTATCCCATCCTGCGATACTACGTGCTGCCGGCCGTTGACTGTTGCCCGGCCCAACGCCGGAAAAGCAGGGGCGAAAAGGGCACGCCTAAACCGTCCGGCGCGAAAGGCCGCAACCGACTCTGCGACAGGGTGTCCACGCATGACGCTATCGATTTTCTTGAACGACAGCGACCGTGCGCCCGCTTTGCGATCGGCAAAAACGCCTGTGACACGATCGTATGCCGCTCGTTCCCCTAAGTCCCGGCTGTCGAGATCAATGGCGTTGCAGCCGGAGAGGCCCGGCGGCAGGTCGAGCCAGACCTTCACCGGTTTTTCTGGACTCGCGAAATAGCCGGCCGTGTCGAGCGCACCGGTGATGTCGTCCGCGACGATCAGGACATCCGGCTTGCCAAGCCCGCGCCCGTCGGGGCTACGGTTCACGCAGCGTTCTCCGTGGTCAGCGACAAGGCGTAGTCGATCGCCTCTATGAGGCTGCTTTCGCGGGCGATCCCGCGGCCGGCGATGTCGAAAGCGGTCCCGTGGTCGACGGAGGTCCGCGCGATCGGCAGGCCGAGCGTGATGTTGACGCCGCTCAGGCCAAGCCATTCACCGGTCTGCGGGTCGATCTGGAAGCCAAGCAGCTTCACCGGAATATGGCCTTGATCGTGGTACATGGCCACGACCGCGTCATAGGCGCCGCCGCGCATTTTCACGAAGACGGTATCGCCCGGAACGGGACCATGGACGTCGTGGCCGCGCGCCCTGTAGTCGGCGACAATCGGCTGGGTAATGCGGATGTCGTGGGTCCCGAAAATACCGCCCTCCCCGGCGTGCGGATTGAGCGCGGCAATCGCAACGCGAGGCGCCGTGATCCCCAGATGATTCAGGGCTTCGATCGTCAGGTCGAGAACCCGCCGCATGCGCGGCTCCGTCGCCCTCTTCGGCACATCTTCCAGCGGAATGTGGGTCGTGACGTGGCTGACGCGAAAAGAACCGTGCGCGAGCATCATCGCGCTGTCTCGCGCCCCGGTAAGCGCCGCCAGCAGCTCGGTGTGACCCGGGAACCGATAACCGGCAAGATGCAGCGATTCCTTGTTGAGCGGCGCGGTGACGATGGCCGAAGCCTCGCCGGCCATCGTACGCCGCACACCCTCGGCCACGGCCTCATAGGCCTGCCTGCCGCCTTCCGCCGACACCTGTCCGATCTCAACGGCGGAACCCTCGATCGGCCAGATGCCGAGAGGTTCATCCGCATTCGCGACGGCGGGCAATGGTAAGGCCAGCGACCGGGCTGTCCCGCCAAGCGCCGCAAGTGACCCGATCAGGCGGAGCCGAACCGTGCCAGTCTCAAGGACCGCCGCGAAATGATGGGCGGCCTTGAGCGCGATCTCGGGTCCAACGCCGGCCGGATCGCCGATGGTGATGGCTATGGTTGCGGTCATTCAGCTCTCCATAAGCGCTGTGCGGACGTTCAGGACAAAAATCATACCAGGGGCCGCCCGCCGTCGACCGGAATGACAACTCCTGTCGCGAAGCGAAGATGGGTCGCGACTGCCAGAACCGCCTCGGCAACATCGTCGGGCGTGCCCAATCGCCCGAGCGGCGTCCGGTTCGCCTGTTCATCTCGCCAGGACTCGTCGCGGCCCTTGATGAAATCAGTGTCGACGACGCCCGGTGACACCGACACGACCCTGATTTTCGGAGCCAGGGCGCGCGCCAGCGACTTGGTTAGGTTGTCGACAGCGGCCTTGGAGGCGCAGTAGGCGATGTTGCTGCCCATGGCGGTTGCGCCGGCAATCGACGAGATGTTGACAACGACGCCGCTGGCGGCGCGGTCGAGCAGCGGCCGCATTGCCCGCGTCGCGGCGATGACACCACGCACGTTGACGCTGAAGATGCTGTCGATCAACGCGTCGTCCAGACCATCGAGGTCCGGATGCGGTACGAAACGGGTTATGCCGGCGCAATTGACCAGGATATCGAGCCGGCCGAACCTTTCCTCGATCTGGCCGGCCAATCGCGCGAGGCAGTCGCTGTCGGTGACGCTCGCCTCGGCGACGAGATGATCGCGGGGCGTTAGCGACGAGACCAGCGCTTCGGCCGCCTGGCGTGAACTGTTGTAGCCGACGACGACCGACGCCCCTTCCTGCGCGAGCCTCGATACGATCTGCGCGCCGATACCACCGGTCGCTCCGGTCACCAGGGCAACCTTGTCTTGCAGCATTGCCGCCATGGCCCTCTCCGTGTCAGACGCTGGTACGTTGCTTATAAGCGACGAGCGCCATGAGATTGCGGTCGCGCCAGGTGCTGCGTTCACCGAGGCGGGATGCCGACAGTTTCTCGCGGCGTTCGGCTTCGGCCTTGCCGATCAGCGCTTCGGACCAAGGCGCCAGATCGCGCCTTGCCAGTGCGATCGCGTGGTAGAGCGGCCCCAGACGCCGCGCATAGTCGGCAATCCCGCCAGGCGCGTTGAGGTCGATCGTCTCGAACGGTCCCATGAAGGACCAGCGGTAGCCAAGCCCGTGCGACACCGTCAGATCGATGTCGGCGGCACTTGCGACACCTTCCTCAAGCAATGCCCAGGCTTCGTTGAGCAGCGCACCCTGGAGCCTGTTCAGGACAAAGCCCTCCACCTCCTTGCGCACGACGATGGCCGCCTGGCCCACGGCTTCCATTTGTTCCCGTAGCCAAGGAACGATGTTTGCGTCCGTCCATGGCGCCGGAACCAGTTCGACCAACGGGATCAGATGTGGAGGATTCACCGGATGCACCACGAGGAAGCGTGCGCGTTTTACACATTGTTCCGTAAACGCCGAGGCAGGAATACCTGAGCTGGAGCTGCCTACGACGGCATCGGGCCGCATGGCCCGATCGATCTCGAGGCAGACGGCCTGCTTGACATCGCGCCGTTCGAGCACCGATTCCTGGATATAGTCGGCATCGGCAACCGCACTCTCGAGCGTGTCGACCACCCTTAACCGCCGCATGACAGGATCGATCGCATCGATCAGCCCGGCTTCGTGCATGTCGGCAAGACTGGCGCGGATCCTGTCAATCACCGCCACGCGGATGTCGTCGCTGCCGTCATAGATGGTCACGTCATGACCAGCACGAGCGAAGACGATCGCCCAGCCGCGGCCGACGAGCCCTGCCCCGACAATGGCCACCTTGCGGATTTGCTCCATTACTGCACCCACGATTTCTCGCCGTCCGCGAGGCAGATTTCAGTGATGCGCAGGCCATCCTTGGTGATGCGCGAGGGGAAACGGTCCTTCAGCCGCTCTTCGTGGATGGGAATGACGCGCCGTGCCTCGTAATTCACCTGCTTCATCATCTCCTCGGTCGCCAGCACGAGATTGGTCTGGCTGCCGACCGCAAGGCCCACCGGGACGTAGAGCGTCTCGACATCGACGGCAGCTCCCGAGCCCTCGATATTGTCGAAGACATAGACGAGATCGCCTGCCAGCACCCAGGTATCTTCGTTGCCGTTGCGTACGGTGACCCACATCGAACCGTAGGTGTGGCTATCGAAGGCGGGATGGAGATCGACGTTCGGCAGCACGTCCTGCTTTGCGCCATCGATCGTCACCAGCCGCTTCTGGCGGGCCAGGTCGACACCGCGTACGATATCGCCAGGGTCGACGGCGACGTTCATCCAGCGCATGCGGTCCGGCAGCGACATCGCCCAGACCCATTTCGCGATTTCGCGCTCCTGGATGTAGAAGGTAGCCTTCGGGAAGTCCTCGACATTGCCGAAATGATCGAAGTGGGCGTGGGTGACGAAGACCGTGTCGACGTCCTGCGGCGACAGGCCGATCTCGCTGAGGACGGCCTCGGGTGAGTGCCAGTTCTCGACGCCGAACTTGTCGCCGAGATGCTTGCCGTAGTCCTTGTTGTTGTAGCCGACATCGACCATGGCGACGTGGCCGTTGCCCTTGATCAGCGCATAGCAGTAGGGAAGCTTGACGTGACCCTGATTGTGGGCGCCGTAGAGCACGCCGCTCTTGTGGTAGTTGGTGACGTAGCTGTACTCAAGCACCCAGATCGAATATTGACCCATCGTTTCCTCCCTGTTTTCGCCAGCGCTGTGCACAACTGCAGCAGGCATGATTGAAATCGATCGGCGTCATGCCGGCGCGCGGCTCCGACGCCGCCTGCAGCCAGGCATAGGCGTGCTTGATCCTCTCCGCTGCCCGGTCGAGATGCTGCTGCCAGTCGCGCCGCAGCCGGGCCAGGCCGAATTCGTCAAGCACTTCGCCGAGCGTCGCGTGCGCGGTCTCCAGGCGCACGCAATGGGCCTCCAGACCGCGCGGCGTCTGCAAGGCGCCCAGGCGCTGCTTGACCTCGGCCCATTGTTCACAGGCCGCCGGGATATCCGGCAGGTCGAGCACATCGCGGCGACCGCCAGCTTCGGCCAAAACCAGCAAGCCCGCGACCTGCCCAATCAGCCGGCGCAGGCCGTCATAGATGGGACGGGTGGCGACCACGTAGCGGACGACGGCCTCGTCGGTCGCCCCGTCCTTGTCGATGGCTGGTTGGAATTGCCCGCTTTCAGCGTCCGACGGCTGCGGCGCTGCAACCAGCTCGCAGTCGTAGCGGTGAACGTTGACCGCGCGTTCGAAGAAGCGCTTTGCGGATAGATCAGTCATGATGCCTCCTGCGCGTCGTCGCGCGCTCGATCACGGCGCCTGGCGCAATCATCTGCACGACCGGCTCCCGGCCAGCATTCGTGCCCAGTTCCTTGGCCAGCGAAATCGTCGCCTCCAACATCTTTTCGATGGGCTGCTTGACGGTCGTCAGCCCGTGCGAAGGCCAATGCGCCATTTCGATATCGTCGAAGCCGACGATCGAGAGGTCGTCCGGCACGTTGAGGCCCAGTTCCCGAACGCCGTCGAGAAAGCCTATGGCGAGAATGTCGTTGGCGCAGAACACGCCGTCGGGCATCTCTTCAAGATCACGTAGCTTGCAGGCGGCCTCGTAGCCGGCGTGGTAGCTGAACTGCCCCGCATCGATGACGGCAGGCACTGCAAGGCCGCGCTCGACCGCGCGTTCGCTGAAGCCGCGGTGACGGGCAACATTGGTCGAGGCATCCGCCAGCGCGGCGATGTAGGCCAGGCGCCGGTGGCCGGTGTCGGCCAGATAGTCGGCAATGCTGCGGCCGCCCAGGATGTTGTCGCAGGAGATGCCGAAAGCGTGGTCGTCGGCCGACAGCCGGTTGAAGAAGATCACCGGCGTGCCGGCGTTGCGGCACTCCTGCGCGGCTTCCGACGACAATGTTGCCGCGAGAATGATGGCGAGGTCGGGCTGGTAGTTGAGAAGAAGGCGCAGCGCCTGGTCGACCTCGCCCGACTGGTCGGCCGCGACCAGCATCACGTTCATGTCGATGGCGCGCAGCTCGGTGGTGAGCCGGGTGAGGACTTCCGGGTAGAACGGATTCTTGATGTCGGCGACGACCACGCCGACAATGCGCGTCTTCTTGGTGATGAGACTGCGCGCGAAGGGGTTTGGCGAATAGCCAATCTCCCTCGCGCGGTTCAACACCACGTCGCGCGTGCCCTTGGCGATCACCGCATCGGCGTGAAAAGCCCTGGAGACGGTCGAAACAGACATGCCGAGGTCGCGCGCCAGATCCTTCACGGTCAGGCGGGGTTTGCTGTTCTTGTTGCGGGCGATGACCGACATGAAAACTCCGTTGCGCTGCCTTAGGCCTCGTTGCGACCTCCGTAGCGGCGGACCCGGATGTTGGCCTGCTCGGCATGTCCGTAGAAACCCTCCAGGGCACACAGGCGCGAACAGTACTCGCCGATCATGGCGCTCGCTTCGTCGGTCAGGACGCGCTGATAGGTGCAGGTCTTGATGAACTTGCCAACCCACAAACCGCCAGTGTAGCGGGCCGCCTTCTTGGTCGGCAGCGTATGGTTGGTGCCGATGACCTTGTCGCCATAGGCGACATTCGTGCGCGGCCCCAAAAACAGCGCGCCGTAGTTGCGCATGTTGCCGAGGAAGTAGTCGGGATCGCGCGTCATCACCTGCACGTGCTCGGAGGCGATACGGTCGGCTTCCACAACCATTTCCTCGTAGGAATCGCATACGATCACCTCGCCGTAGTCAGCCCACGCCTTGGCGGCGATCTCGGCCGTCGGCAGGATTTTCAGCTGCCGCTCGATCTCCGCCATGGTGTCGCGCGCCAGCTTCGGCGAATTGGTCAGAAGCACCGCCGGGCTTGTCGGGCCATGTTCGGCCTGGCCGAGCAGGTCGGTCGCGCAGATCTCGCCGTCGACGCTGTCGTCGGCGATCACCAGCGTTTCGGTCGGACCGGCGAACAGATCGATCCCGATGCGCCCGTAGAGCTGGCGCTTGGCCTCGGCGACGAAGGCGTTGCCCGGACCGACAAGCATGTCGACGCGCCCGATGGTCTCGGTTCCGAGCGCCATGGCGCCAACGGCCTGGATGCCGCCCAAAACGTAGATCTCGTCGGCGCCACCCATGTGCATGGCGGCGACGATGGCCGGATGCGGCCCGCCTTGGAACGGCGGCGCGCAGGCGATGATCTTCTTCACGCCGGCGACCCTTGCCGTCACCACGCTCATGTGCGCGGAGGCGACCATCGGATATTTGCCGCCCGGCACGTAGCAGCCGACCGTGTCGACGGGAATGTTCTTGTGGCCAAGGACGACACCCGGCAGCGTTTCCACCTCGAGATCCTGCAGGCAGGCGCGCTGCTTCTCGGCGAAATTGCGGACCTGCGCCTGGGCGAAGCGAATGTCCTCCAGATCCCTTGCCGAGACTTTGGAGATGGCCTGTTCAATATCGCTGTCGGTCAGCCGGAAGCTCTGCGGCGACCATCTGTCGAAACGCTCCGACAGTTCCCGGACGGCGGCGTCGCCCCGCTTCTCGATATCGGCGAGGATCGTCTCGACGGTCGTTCGGACAACCGCGTCGCCCTGGGCGACAGCCTCGGGATCTCTGCCCCGCTTCAGAAAGGTCGGCATGTTCTCATCCTTGTCTTGGGTGGGATGGACGGCAGGGTGCCGTCCATCGATCGCATTGCTGGTCGTCAGGGCTTCACCGTCGGCTCGATCTTGGTGAGCTTGTATTCGTCGGCCGGGGCCTTGCACGACGAGCAGTTGATGCCGGGCGCGTCGGGCGCCTGCTTCACATCCGCCGGCAGCGGCTGGATGGCCGCTCCGGGCGTCGGCTTGCCCTCGAGCGCCGACTGTAGCGACAGTTCCGGCAGAAGCTCGGGATTGAAGACCTCGGTGACGAAGGATGAGGGCACCTTGTCGGACGGGAACACGTTGCAGCCGTCGGCGAAGGTGTCGCCCTTGCAAGGCTTGACCTGATCAGCCGGCACCCAGGGCAGCGGGTACTCGATGTTCATCGGCTTCAGGTCGCGCTTCTTGGTCAGGATCTCCATCATCAGCTTGAAGGCGTAGCCGGAGGTGGCGGGCGGCGAGCCGGCCGAGACGCCTTTGAGACCCATGCCCTGCATCTTCGGATCGGCAAGGCCGAGGCGGAAGCCGTCGGAGTTCTCGCCGGTCATCGGCACGAGCTTGTTGCCCTTGTCGAGCTGCGCTTGGATCGCACCGTATTCGCCGGCCTGGGCCCAGATGCCGTCGACGTCCGGATGCGCGGCGAGCGCCTTGGCCGTCTCCTGCTGCGTGGTGCGGTCATCCCAGTAGGAATAGTATTCCGCGACCACCTTGATGCCGGGATACTGGTTGAAGATGTGCATCGCGCCGTCGGTGTGGCGCTTATCGACCGAGTTGCCCGGAACGCCACGGCTCAGGAAGATGTTGCCCTTGCCGCCGAGGATGTTGACCAGCGCCTGGGCGCTGTTCTCGCCGAAACCAGCGGTGATGTAGCTGACGTTGTAGGCGCAGGGTTCGGTCACCGTCGCGTCATACATAAAGAAGAGCACGCCCTTCTGGCAGCCGCGATGGATGGTGCGGTTCAGCGCCGTCGACGAGATCGGGAAGCTGATGATGCCGTCGGCGCCATCCTGGATCATGCTCTCATAGGCCGAGATCTGCGCCTGCGGATCGGTGCCGGAGATGACCTCCTTCAGCTCCACGGTCTTGTCGTAAGGCGGCGTCTGCGCCAGCGCCTTGACGATGTTCGCGGCCTCCGACTGCCAGGAATTGCCGCTGTAGCTCAGCGACAGATAGACCTTGAGCTTCTTGTCCTGCGCGTCGGCATGGTCGATGACCGTCGCAACGCCCGCAGTTGTGGCAAGCGTCAGCGACGCGGCCAGTCCCAGTCTTCTTAACAGCTTCATTTCCATCAACCTCCCTTTGGATTTGGCCCTTTCAGGTGCCGGACCAGAGCTTGTGAGAACGTTCTCACAATTGGACAAAAAGTATCACACGCAGGCGCATGGTCATTTCCTTCGCGTCAGCAACCGATTTCCGATGTGGGTCAGGAACTCGCCCCGCAGCACCAGCAGCGCCCCGACGATGATCGCGCCCTCGATGATGGTGCGCCATCCCTCGCTGAGCCCGATGGCCGAGATCATCATGCCGAGCGTGGTCAGAAGGATTGCGCCGCCGACCGTACCGATGAAGGTTCCGCCGCCACCGAGGATCGAGGAGCCGCCGATCACGACGGCGGCTATCGAGGGCAGCATGTAGCTGTCGCCCATCCTGAGCGTCGCGCCGTTAGAGTAGCCGACCAGCATCATGCCGACGAAGCCGGCGCAAACGGCGCTGATCGCATAGGGCATGAGTTCGAGCCGGTTGACGTTGACGCCGGCGATGAGCGCGGCGTTCCTGTTGGTGCCGAGCGCGCGAAGCCGACGTCCTAGCGCGGTGAAGTTCTGCAGCAGCCAGCCGAGCAGGATGAAGGCGAGGGTGAAGTAGATGACCACCGGCACGCCGAGAAACCACGCCTTCATCAGCCATAACAGGGCCGATGGCGAACCGCCGCGCGGCGTGCCGCTAGTATAGCCGAGCGCCGCGGAGGCGATGACGATCGACGTCGCCATCGTCATGATGAAAGGCGGCACCTTTAGCCAGACGATACCGACGCCGCTCACCGCGCCGACCAGGGCACAGATGAGCAGGATGGCCGGCAGCATGTACCAGATGCCGGCGTCGTTCGTGCCGATCCAGTTCGTCGTCAAAACGCCGCCGAGCGTGATGAGCGCGGGTATCGACAGATCCAGTCCGCCGATCAGGATGACAAGCCCCTGCCCAAAGGAAAGGATGATCAGGAAGGATGCAAGGATCAGCACTGTGAGAACCTGGCTCCAGGAGCCGAGCGCCGGGCTGATGAAGCGCGAGCACAACACGAGCACGATGCTCAGTCCGAACACGACAAGTGTGTTCACCGTTTCGCGGTCCAGCTTCTGCCTGCCGCGCTGGTCGGAAGAGGCGTCGAAAGGCATCGCCATGTCCTTATGCGCGTTCACCGGGCGTCGTCCTTCTTGAGCAGGCGCGCCACCGCGTTGCCGAAGACGATCGCGAGCACCAGCACGAAGCCCTGGAAGATGCCGGTGTAGAAAGACGACACACCGCCCGAGAACAGCACTTTCTGCAAAAGCATGAGCGTGCCGGCGCCGAGGATCGAGCCGATAAGGCTGCCGCGGCCACCGCTGAGCGGTGTGCCGCCAAGCGCCACGGCGGCAAAGGTGAGCACCAGGAATGGAGTGCCCGCCGTCGGATTGCCGGTCGCGGTCTGGGCGCTCAGCATGAAGCCGGCGACGCCATAAAGGATGCCAGCGCCGACGAAGGCAGTGATGCGCACGCCCGATACGGCCACGCCGGAGTAACGGGCCGACTGCTCGTCGGCGCCGATCGCATAAAGGCCGATGCCGGTGTTCGTTCGCCGGAAGGCCAGCCACAGCACGGCGGCGGCAACCAGGAACAGACCGGCAATCGGAACGACACCGAAGAGCGTGTCGGTCAAGGTGTAGGTGACAAAGTCGGAGACCATGCCGCCGGGCGCGTCGAGGATGACGAGCGCCAGCCCCTGGCAGATGATCATCGTGCCGAGCGTCGCCGCGATGGTCTGGAGCCCGAGCCTGGCAACCAGAATGCCGTTGATCATGCCGACGATGGCGCCGATCGCGCAGCACATCAGCAGGCTGATCAGCGCTCCGCCCGGGCCGTCGAGCGGATAGACGGCCATCAGCACGTTGGTCAGCGAGACGACGCCCGCGACTGACAGGTCAAAGCCGCGACTGATGACGACCAGCGTCTCGCCCGCCGCCGCCAGCGCCAGCGGCGTCGAATTGTTGACGAGGTCGGTGAATGTGTAGACCGAGAGCGCATCGGGCTGCCAGAACGCGTAGAGCGCGTAGAGCAGGACGTAGATCAGCGCGACGATACCGGTGCCGCTGATGACGGCGCGCCAGAAAGGCGAGCGGCGAGGCGCTGGATTTGCCGCGATCGCGCTCATGCAGCCACTCCCTTCGCCGCACTCCGAGCGTGGCCGATCAGCGCGCCGACGATGGTCTGCTCGTCGATGGCGTCGCCCTGATATTCGGCAAAGATGCGGCCGCCGTAGAGCACGATACAGCGATGCGCGAGATGGACGAGTTCCGGCAGTTCGGATGAATAGAAGAGCACCGAGCCGCCGTCGGCGGCGAATTTGCGAATCGCCTCGTAGATCGACTGCTTGGTGCCGACATCGACCCCGCGCGTGGGATCGAAGAGCAGCAAGGTGCGCGCGCCGGTCATCATGACGCGCGCCAGAAGCGCCTTCTGCTGGTTGCCACCCGAAAGCTCGTCGATCTTGAAATGCAGGTAGCGCTCCTGAAGGTCGACCGCCGCGGCGGTTTTCCTCGCGGCGCGACGCTCGCCGGCGGGCCAGACGATGCCGCCCTGCGCAATGCGGGAAATGATCGGCAGCACCATGTTGCTGGCCGTGGTAAGGCCGCCGAGGATACCTTCCGATTTGCGATCCTCAGGCAGGTAGGCAAGGCCGTTGCCAAAATAGAGCGCGTCGCCTGGGCTGCCGATATGAGCGCGCACGCCGTCGATCTCGATGCTTCCGCCCTTCGCCTTGGCAAGGCCGACCAGTGTCCTGAACAGGTCGCGCTGCCCTTGACCTTCAAGCGCGGCGATGCCGACGATCTCGCCCTGCCTGACATTGAACGACACCTCGTTCAGGATGCCGCCCGAAAGGCCTTTGACGCTCAGCGCGATGGGCGCGGCATCACCTGCTACGGGCAATGTGTTGACCGTTTCACGCGCGCTGCGGCCGACCATCATCTCGAAGATGTTCTCGTCCGAGGCGCCCGAAAGCTCGACGGTGCCGATGCTGCGGC
Organism: Mesorhizobium sp. SEMIA396; assembly: GCF_024518615.1. NCBI lineage: Bacteria > Pseudomonadati > Pseudomonadota > Alphaproteobacteria > Hyphomicrobiales > Phyllobacteriaceae > Mesorhizobium > Mesorhizobium sp. SEMIA396. The sequence continues at coordinate 2,142 of NZ_JANIFC010000014.1, read as the reverse complement.
CGTTGCGCAGTATAGTGGCACGCGAGCACAAGCTGCGTACTTCCCCGAGGCGATGGGAAATATAAAGGATTGCGGTCTGCAAGGATTTTTGCCGCCGCACCAGCTCGAACAGCCATTCGACGTCGGCCAGCGCGGCCGTCGGCTCGTCGAGGATCAATAATTTCGAAGCGTGGGTGAAAGCACGGACGATTTCGAGCCGCTGACGGTCCGACAGCGAGAGCACACCCACGGGCGTGTCAGGATCGAAATACGCCAAACCATAATCCTTAAGCGTCTTTCGAGCGGAGGCTATCGCCGTGCGATGCGACGCGAGACCGAGCATGCCCCTGGGCATTTTCGGCAGCATCAGATTCTCGGCGATGCTGAGGTTGGGCAGCAGGCTGAGTTCCTGGAAGGCCGTCGCCACGCCCTGCGCCCGCGCACCGACGATGTCGTGCGGCGCATAGGGCGCGCCAAAGATCGACAGCGATCCGCTGTCCGGCTTCACCACGCCGCTGAGGATCTTGACAAGCGTCGACTTGCCGGCGCCGTTCTCGCCCAGCAGTGCATGGACTTCACCCGGACGCAGGTCAATGGAAACGGAATCGAGCGCGACTGTCGGTCCGTAAGACTTCGCAATCTTGGCGATGCGAACGGCTAGAGGGGTCTCGTCGGTGCTCATCCCTCCTCCCAAGGTAAGGTCGCAACTGCAGTGAGAACGTTCTCTGAGAACGTTCTCACCCTTTCATAAACCGATATTCGTTGTCAACCGGGTATTTGGCGGCCGCATCTCGCTCGACGGCATAGTTTGCGACTTCGCTTCGACATCGACACCGCGGGTCGGCTCATCGAGCAACAGAATTCGGCTGCCGGCATAGACCCAGCGCCCAATCACCACTTTCTGCTGGTTGCCGCCCGACAATGTGCCGACCGGCGTGTCGATCCGCGCCGTCTTGATGCCGATACGACGAATGATATCGCCCGCCGCGTCTGCCATGCGTGATGCCGAGATCACGCCGTTCACCGCCACTCTCGAGAAGTCGGTGGCGACGGTGTTCTCGTCAACGCCGAGTAGCGGCAAGATGCCATCCTCCTTGCGACTTTCAGGCTCATCCCGATTCCGCTTTTGACTCTCTCGCCATACGAGGCACTGGTGATGTTCTTTTGATCGAGCAAGACCGTACCGGCACGCACCGTATCGACCCCACCGATCGCCCCCAGCAGTTCGGTGCGGCCCGAGCCGAGCAGGCCGGCGAAACCCAGCACCTCGCCTCGCCTCGGGATCGAACGAGACACCTGAAAGCTTCGGTGGCACGGCAAGATCGCGCACCGACAACACGTTGTCTCCGCCCCTCGCCTCTCCTTTGCGCCACGAGTTGACCTAGCGCAGCACCGAGAAGCCTTAGGCGCCGGGCGGACCTGGAGGCGCAACCACCGACACCGACATTCGCTGATGGTGGCCATCTGAATTGAGAATTCGTCTCGAAGCAAAACAGCAAGATAATCCGGGTACACAATGAGGCGTGTCCCAGCCCTGATCCCATCAGTGATCCATCGCCTTGACGATCTCTTCAGTCATCTTCTTGGCATCGCCGAGCAGCATCATGGTGCCGTCCTTGTAGAACAGCGTGTTGTCGATGCCGGCATAGCCGGAGCCGAGCGAGCGCTTAACGAACAGGCAGGTGCGGGCCTTGTCGACGTCGAGGATCGGCATGCCGTAGATCGGCGACGACTTGTCGTCGCGCGCGGACGGGTTGGTGACGTCGTTGGCGCCGATGACATAGGCGACATCGGCCTGCGCGAATTCGGAGTTGATGTCCTCGAGTTCGAACACCTCGTCATAGGGCACATTGGCTTCGGCGAGCAGCACGTTCATGTGGCCGGGCATGCGGCCGGCGACCGGGTGGATGGCATATTTGACATCGACGCCATTGGCCTTGAGCTTGTCGGCCATTTCGCGCAGCGCATGCTGCGCCTGGGCAACCGCCATGCCGTAGCCCGGCACGATGATGACTTTCTGGGCGTTCATCATGAGATAGGCGGCATCGTCGGCGGAACCCTGCTTGACCGTGCGTTCGATGCCGTCATCGGCGGCCGCTGCCGTCTCGCCGCCGAAGCCGCCGAGAATGACCGAGATGAAGCTTCGGTTCATGCCCTTGCACA
>NZ_JANIFC010000013.1:0-224644 GCF_024518615.1 Mesorhizobium sp. SEMIA396 | reverse complement strand
AAGCCGGCCCGCGCATGAGGCTCAATGCCTCTTGTCAAAATCTCCTGACACAAACAGTCCAAGACACTTCAATCACATAACAAAAAACCCCGCCGAAAATCGACGGGGTTTGTCAGCAGTCTGAAAGGCCGGGGATTACCCGGCCTTTTTTGTTTGGGATCGCATCGCCCCGATTTGTCTCATCCAAAGTGCGTTGCATATAATTCGCACCGCCTGCGCCTCCTGCTATTGTGATGTTTTGGCAACACTTTCTGAGCAACCCCTGCGCTGGAAGCCGGGCTGAGGAAATTGCCTATTTCCCGCCATAAACCCGGCGCACCTCGATCTGGTCTCGGGACACGCGCCAAAAGGCTCGGCGAGGGGGCAGCCGCTCCGCCCCATTTGCAGGGAAGATGGGGCAAGGAAGAGTATGGACGCCAAAGTCATCTCCAAGGCTAAGCTCCCTAGCCGCTATGTGACCGTCGGTCCGGCGCGTGCGCCGCATCGTTCCTATCTCTATGCCATGGGTTTGTCGGCGGCCGAGATTGCGCAGCCGCTGGTCGGGGTCGCCTCCTGCTGGAACGAGGCGGCGCCCTGCAACATCTCGCTGATGCGCCAGGCGCAGGTGGTCAAGAAGGGCGTCGCGTCCGCCAGCGGCACGCCGCGCGAATTCTGCACCATCACCGTCACCGACGGCATCGCCATGGGTCACCAGGGCATGAAGTCGTCGCTGGTGTCGCGCGAGGTCATCGCCGATTCGGTCGAACTCACCATGCGCGGCCATTGCTACGATGCGCTGGTCGGGCTCGCCGGCTGCGACAAGTCGCTGCCCGGCATGATGATGGCCATGGTGCGGCTCAACGTGCCGTCGATCTTCATCTATGGCGGTTCGATCCTGCCCGGCAGCTATCGCGGCCGCCAGATCACCGTGCAGGATGTGTTCGAGGCGGTTGGCCAGCATTCGGTAGGCACCATCGATGATGCCGAACTTCTCGAAATCGAGCAGGCGGCCTGCCCGTCGGCCGGCTCCTGCGGCGCCCAGTTCACCGCCAACACCATGGCCACCGTCGCCGAGGCGATCGGCCTGGCGCTGCCCTATTCCTGCGGCGCGCCGGCACCCTATGAAATGCGCGACCGGTTCAATTTCGCCTCCGGCGAAAAGATCATGGAGCTGATCGCGAAAAATATCCGGCCGCGCGACATCGTCACTCTGAAGGCGCTGGAGAATGCGGCGACCGTGGTCTCGGCCACCGGCGGTTCGACCAACGCGGCACTGCATCTGCCGGCGATCGCCCACGAGGCCGGCATCAAGTTCGACCTGTTCGACGTGGCCAAGATCTTCGAGAAGACGCCTTACATCGCCGACCTCAAGCCGGGCGGCAAATATGTCGCCAAGGACATGTTCGAGGCCGGCGGCATTCCGCTGCTGATGAAGACGCTGCTCGACCACGGCTATCTGCATGGCGACTGCATGACCGTGACTGGCCGCACTTTGGCCGAAAACATGCAGCACGTTGTCTGGAATGAGCATCAGGATGTGGTCCGCCCGGCCAACACACCCATTACCCAAACCGGCGGTGTCGTGGGCTTGAAGGGAAACCTTGCCCCCGAAGGCGCGATCGTGAAGGTCGCGGGCATGGCGGAGTTGAAGTTCTCCGGCCCGGCACGCTGCTTCGATTCGGAAGAGGAATGTTTCGAGGCGGTGACGCATCGCAACTACAGGGAAGGCGAGGTTCTCGTCATCCGCTACGAAGGGCCGCGCGGCGGCCCCGGCATGCGCGAGATGCTGTCGACGACGGCAGCGCTGTACGGCCAGGGCATGGGCGGCAAGGTGGCGCTGATCACCGACGGGCGCTTTTCGGGCGCGACGCGCGGCTTCTGCATCGGCCATGTCGGCCCCGAAGCAGCCGTGGGCGGCCCGATCGGACTGCTCAGGGATGGTGACGTGATCTCGATCGACGCGGTGAACGGCACGATCGACGTGGCGTTGTCCGATAGCGAACTGGCGGCGAGGGCAAAGACATGGAAGGCGCGCACGACCGACTATCAGTCGGGCGCGATATGGAAATATGCACAGACGGTAGGGCCGGCGCGCGATGGCGCGGTGACCCATCCGGGCGGTGCGAAAGAAACACACTGTTATGCGGACATCTGAGTTGTTGAGGTCGTCTGTCTTTTCGGCACTGGTCGTGGCCGCCACATTTGGCGCGACCTTTGGCGCCGTGGGCCAGGCCATGGCCTTCGACGACAAGGTGTTCGACGACAAGACCGGGGTGAAGCCGCAATCCAGCCCCTGGGCGGTCTTCCAGTTCGGCTTCTCCGCCTACAAGAACGGCCACAAGGAACAGGCTGCCGAGGCCTACAAATACGCTGCCGAAAACGGCCAGATCGGTGCCACCTGGAAGCTTGCCCGCATGTATGCCGAGGGCGACGGCGTGGCGCGCGATGACTATGAGGCGTTCAAGTTCTTCTCCGAGATCGTTGACCAGGACGTCGAGCCCGGCTCGCCTGAGGAAAGCTATGTCTCCGACGCGCTGGTGGCGCTTGGCGACTATTTGCGCACGGGCATTCCCGGCAGCCCGGTCGCCGAGAACGAGGTGGCGGCCCAGGAATATTACATGCGCGCCGCCGCCAACTACCGCAATCCGAACGCGCAGTTCGAGATGGGGCAGATGTTCTTGAAGGGCGAGGGCGGCGTGAAGGCCAGTGTCAAGCAGGCCGGGCGCTGGTTCCAACTCGCCGCCGAGAAAGGCCATGCCGGCGCCCAGGCGACACTGGGCCATTTGTTGTTCCAGAGCGGCAAGATCGTTCGCGGCCTGGCGATGATGACGGCAGCGCTCGAACGCGCTTCGCCGGCTGACCAGCCCTGGATCCGCGGCATGCAGGAAGAGGCATTTGCCACCGCCGGCGAGGCCGACCGCCGCACCGCCATCTCGCTGGCCGATGATATCCTCACCAAGGGCAACAACGCGGACCAGTAGTCTCGCGGCTGCGTCAGCTTCACCAGCAGCACTCGATTTCGATCGCGATCAGTTCTCGATCGGCTCCGTCGGCACCATGCTGGGCGCCGGCGTCGAGATCGGCGTGACATGGGGGTGTGGCGCCAAGGTGTTTTCCGGGCAGCTATCCCCGATCTTCGTCCACGATGTGTTGTTGAGCACCATGTCGCAGCGGGCCAGATGGCTCCGGTCGGCAACCGTCAGGCAGGCGACCTGGCCAAGCTGGTAGGATTTTCCATTGGCCAAGCATTCCTGGTCGGCAAATGCCGCACCGGGAGCGGCCATGGCAAATGCCAGGCCGATCGGACAAAGATGAAATCGTGTGCTCATGGAACCCCAGCCGCCATGCTGGACCGCAATGAACGGCGCGAAATGTGGCGATATGAGGTCCAGCGCCTGCGTGCCCGGCGAGGTTCTCTCAGGCCGGCTGAAGCGCGAGATCGATCGCCACCGGGACGTGATCGGACGGTTTTTCCCAGGCGCGCACGTGCTTTTCGATCGACGCGGAAGAAAACCGGTTGGCGGCTTCCGGCGACAAAAGCAGGTGGTCGATGCGGATGCCGTTGTTCTTCTGCCAGGCGCCGGCCTGATAGTCCCAGAACGTGTAGGTGTCGTGCGCGTCGGTGACCGCGCGCACCGCCTCGGTGAAACCAAGGTTGAGCAGCCGGCGGAAGGCTTGTCGCGTCTGCGGCTGGAACAGGGCGTCGCCCAGCCAGTTCTCCGGAAACCGCGCGTCGATCCGCTCGGGAATCACGTTGTAGTCGCCGGCGAGCACCAGGGCCTCCTCAAGTCTCAGCCGTTCTTCGGCCCAGCGCTCCAGCCGCGCCATCCAGGACAGCTTGTAAGGAAACTTCTTCTCGTCATCGATCGGATTGCCGTTCGGCAGATAGAGCGAGGCGACGCGCAAGGCGCCCTTGTCGGTCGAGAAAACGCCTTCGATGAAACGCGCCTGTTCATCGGCATCGTCGCCGGGCAGGCCCCGGATGACTTCGTCGAAGCGCAGCTTCGACAACAGGGCCACGCCGTTGAAACCCTTCTGGCCATGGGTTTCGACATTGTAGCCAAGCGCCTCGATCTCGGCGCGCGGGAATTGCTCGTCGACGGTCTTGATCTCCTGCAGGCAGACGATGTCGGGTGCGCTCTCGGTCAGCCAATGGGTGAGATTGCCAATGCGGGCGCGGACACCGTTGATGTTCCAGGTGACGATTTTCATGGCGGTCTCGATGCTATTCAGTTGGATTCTTGCGGCGGATGGCGTTCGACGAGGCCAATCGTATTGCCAGCCGGGTCCTTTAGGAAGGCCATCCATTCGCTTTCCCCCGCTGGACCGAACTGGCCCTCCGTGTCGCGATGGACAAGTGTTGGCGGCGCGGTGAAGGGTACGCCTGCCGCGACCGCAGAGGCATGGAAGTCGTCGAGGCCGGATATGTCGAGATAGACGGTTCCGGCCGGTATGCCGTCAGTGAACAGCAGCCTGATATCGCCGGCCATGATGAAGGCGATGCCCGGCGGATCGAAGCGCGCATGAACCGCCATGCCGAGCACGTCGCGCCAGAAAGCCAGCGTGGTGTCGAGATCACGGCCAGCCGACAGCGCGATCTGACGGATCGCACTAATGGCAGGCATTCTATATGGAGAAACTCGTGCCGCAGCCGCAGGAGGCGACGGCGTTCGGATTGCGGATCTGGAACGACTGGCCCATCAGATCGTCGACGAAATCGATCACAGAGCCGCCCATATAGACCAGCGACAGGTCGTCGATCAGCACGGTGGCGCCGTCCTTCTCGATGGCGACGTCGTCGTCGTTGCGCGTATCGACCAGGTCGAACTTGTAGGAGAAGCCCGAGCAGCCGCCGCCTTCGACCGACACGCGCAGCGCCGTCTTGCCGGCCTCGTTCGAGACAATCCTGGCGATCCGCCTGGCGGCGGCCTCGGTCATATCGACTTTCATGGCAGTCTTGGCATCAGCGCCCATGGGCGTCACCTTGCTTTCGGTTTCACATGATAGGTATGAAGCGCGAGGGGCCAAGTCAACCTGGCTAAGTCAACTGCGGCAGCATCAGCCATGACCAACGAGTTGGGCGACATCGGATTCGGCTATCGGCCGCGCGCCGCCTATGCCTGCGATCCGGCAAAGTCGCGCGGGCGGCTGTTCGACGAGGTGGAAAGCCCGACCCGCACGCCATTCCAGCGTGACCGTGACCGCATCATCCATTCGACGGCCTTCCGGCGGCTCAAGCACAAGACGCAGGTCTTCATCGCGCATGAAGGCGACCACTATCGCACCCGGCTGACCCATTCGATCGAAGTGGCGCAGATCGCGCGCGCCCTGGCACGGGCGCTGCGCGGCGACGAGGATCTCGCCGAGGCGGTGGCGCTGGTGCATGATTTCGGCCACACGCCCTTCGGCCACACCGGCGAGGACGCGCTGAACGAAAAGATGGCCGCCTGGGGCGGCTTCGACCACAACGCGCAATCGCTGCGCATCGTGACGAGGCTGGAGGCGCGCTACGCCGAGTTCGATGGGCTCAACCTGACCTGGGAAACGCTGGAAGGCCTGGTCAAGCACAATGGGCCGCTGACGAATGCTAACGGCAAAGGTCTGAAAGGGCCGGTGCCGCAGGCGATCCGTGATTACTCTGAACTGCACGATCTCGAACTCGACCGGTTTGCCGGCATCGAGGCGCAATGCGCGGCGATCGCCGACGATATAGCCTACAACACGCATGACATCGATGACGGCTTGAGGGCAGGGCTCTTGACGCTGGACATGCTGGAGACGGTTTCGCTGCCGGGAACGATCCTGAAAGGCGTTCGCTCACGCTATCCCTCCCTCGATGATGTGCGCACTGGCCACGAGCTGATGCGGCGGCAGATAACCGCCATGGTCGAGGACGTGATCAAGTCGACGACCGCCAATCTCGATCGCATCAGGCCGCGGAGCGCCGATGCGGTGAGGGCAGCTGGCGAGACGATGGTGGTTTTCTCGGCCGAAATGGCTGCCTTGGAGAAAGAACTGAAGGCCTTCCTGTACAAGCACCTCTACCGGCACGCGGAGGTTATGCGGGTGCGCGCGGACGCCGAGCAGATCGTCAAAAATCTGTTCGACGCCTATTTCGCCGATCCGCGCGCCATGCCGGACGGCTGGCGCGAGGGGCTGGATCGGGCCGACGACCGCATCAAGGCGCGCAGCGTCGCCGACTTCCTGGCGGGTATGACCGACACCTACGCGCTCAAGGAACACCGGCGTTTGTTTGACCATACGCCTGAATTGGGCTAGGGCGGGCTCGATTTTGCCGGCCAACGAGCCGGATTCGCTGCAAAGCCGCCAGAGCCAGACCCCAGAGTCACACAAATGAACATCTTCGCCGATTTCACCGCGCGAATCATAAAAGCCGTCGAAGCGCTTGATCTGAAAGACAAAGACGGCGTTTCGCCTGACCTGTCGCGCATTGCCGTCGAGCCGCCGCGCGACGCCAGCCACGGCGACCTAGCGACCAATGCGGCGATGGTGCTGGCCAAGCCGACCGGCCAGAACCCGCGCGCGCTGGCTGAAAGACTGGCGCAGGCGCTGCGCGACGACAAGGATGTCGCGGCGACGGAAGTGGCTGGGCCCGGTTTCGTCAATCTCAGGCTCAAGGACGGCTTCTGGCAGACACATCTGACCGCACTGCTCGGCGAGGGCCGCAACTATGGCCGCTCGACGGTTGGCGGCGGCAGGAAGACCAATGTCGAATATGTCTCGGCCAATCCGACCGGGCCGATGCATGTCGGCCATTGCCGGGGTGCTGTCGTCGGCGACGCGCTTGCCAATCTGATGGCCTTCGCCGGCTACGACGTGACCAAGGAATATGTCATCAACGACGCCGGCTCGCAGATCGACGTGCTCGGCCGTTCCGCATTCCTGCGTTACCGCGAAGCGCTGGGCGACGACATCGGCGAAATACCTGCCGGTCTCTATCCCGGCGATTACCTGGTGCCTGTCGGCCAGGCGCTGGTCGCGGAATACGGCCGCTCGCTTCTGCAGATGCCCGATGACGAGGCGCTCGCCATCGTCAAGGATCGCACCATCGATGCGATGATGGCGATGATCCGCGAGGACCTTGCGATGCTCAACGTGCATCACGACGTGTTCTTCTCCGAGCGCACGCTGCACGCCGACAAAGCCAGGAAGATCCGCTCTGCGATCAACGATCTGACGCTGAAGGGCCATATCTACAAGGGCAAGCTGCCGCCGCCCAAGGGCGAGAAACCCGAAGATTGGGAGGACCGCGAGCAGACGCTGTTCCGCTCGACCGCGGTCGGCGACGACATGGACCGGGCGCTGGTCAAGTCTGATGGCTCGTTCACCTATTTCGCCGCCGACGTCGCTTATCTCAAGGACAAGGTCGATCGCGGTTTCGTCGACCTGATCTATGTGCTCGGCGCCGACCATGGCGGCTACGTCAAGCGGCTGGAGGCCCTGGCGCGGGCGATTGCCGGCGACGAGGTGAAGCTCACTGTCCTGCTGTGCAATCTGGTCAAGCTGTTTCGCGAGGGCGAACCGGTGCGCATGTCGAAGCGGTCGGGCGATTTCGTGACGCTGCGCGAAGTGGTGGAGGAGGTCGGCCGCGACGCGATCCGCTTCATGATGCTCTACCGCAAGAACGATGCGCCCCTGGATTTCGATTTCGCCAAGGTGACCGAGCAGTCCAAGGACAATCCGGTGTTCTATGTCCAGTACGCCTCGGCGCGCTGTCATTCGGTGTTCCGGCAGGCGAGCGAGCAACTGGGCGAAGCCAATTTCGACCGCAACAGCCTGGCGTCTGCCGCGGCATTGCTGACCGACGAGGGCGAGATCGGCCTGATCCGCAAGCTTGCCGAATACCCGCGGCTGATCGAGTCCGCCGCCCTTGCGCTCGAGCCGCATCGGCTGGCATTTTACCTCTATGATCTGGCTTCCAGCTTCCACGGACACTGGAACCGTGGCACGGATAATCCGGACTTACGTTTTGTTAAGGTTAACGACCGACAATTGACGCATGCCAGACTAGGGCTGGTGCAGGCTGTTTCGGACGTTTTGACGTCCGGCCTGACGTTGATCGGAGCCGCCGCGCCCACCGAAATGCGTTAGGTTTGACTAAATAACCTGTCACCTTTTGCCCACATTGCGCTGGTAAGGGCCAACCCTACGCGACGTCCATGGCGTCCGAATGAGTGCGAGTTCGGGAACAATAATGGCAGACAGAACCCAGCTGAGAGTAGCCGACAACAACGACATCGCTGACGATGATCCGTTCGCGGAACTGACCAGGATCATGGGATTCGACCCGCGCCAGCCGGTCAGGCCGCAATCGCCCGCCCAGCCGCAGGCCCCAGCCGCCGATCACGGGCTCGAAGAGGGCGATTTCGATATCGATCTCGAAAAAGAAATGATGGGCGAGTTCGGCGCTGACGACAGCGACGCCGCTCCGGTTGTTCAGGCTCATGAGCCGACCTTCGTGCTTGAGCCGGCATTCGAAGCGGCTGACGCCAGCGCGATGGACGATGAGCTTTCGGTGTCGCTCGACAACGATTTCCAACTGGACATGGCTGAGATAGACGATCACGTCGCCGGCGCCAGCCATGCGGTCGCAGCTGAAGCGGCGCCGTCCGTCGAGCCGGCTTTCGCGTCTGATTTTGACGATGCCGTCGCCGGTTCGCTTGAGGACGTCTCTCCCTTCGAGGACGATCATTCGATGGCGGACGAGCTGGCCATTTCGCTCGACCAGGACCTCCGGATCGATGAGGAAGCCGAAGAGGCCCAGTACGCTGAAGAGGCCCAGTACGCCGTTGCCGACACGCCCGCTTCTATCGAGCCAGTTGCCTCCGATGACGAATTCGACGATGCGGTGGCAGTCTCGCTTGAAGACGAGCTGGTGCTCGACGACCATTCGGCGGCCGAACAGTCATTCATGGCCGCCGAGCCCGTCAAGTATCCCATGCCGGAGCAGGCGGCGCGTGACGGCCATGCAATTTCCGATGAGAGCTTTGCCGGCCATTTCGACGACGCGATGGCTGATGTCGACATGGATTTCGACGTTCGCGCGGATGAGCCGAATGCCTTCGACGAGCCGCACGCGCATGATGCGCTTGTCGATATCACTGACGCGAACGGCGACATTCCCATCCCTGAAGGCATTTCGGACGATGCTTTCGACCTAAGTTTGGACGACGCGTTTGCCGAAACGGCCGAAGAGCCGGTCGCCGAGGTTGCTGCCGCTACGGTCCAGCCGGCGGCGCCAGAGGCTCATGTTGCGCCGGCGGCGCATGCCCCGGCCGCGGACGAACGGAGCCTGGAAGACGAGTTGAATGCGCTGCTGGGTGCCATGACGGCGCGCACGGCGCTGGTCGCCAGTGAGCCCGTCACGGCTCAGCCGGCTGTCGCCGCCCTGCCGCCTGTTGCCGAGCCCGCCGAGGAACCGGCCGATCTTGTCGGCGACCTCGACTGGGATCTTGACGAACCCGCGCCTGAGCAGGACCGGCATGTTGGCACGGCCCAAGCGGCCGATGCGGATATTGACGACCTTATGCTTGATGAACTCCAGGATACGACTTGGCACACGGCTGGCGATGTCGATTTCGACGATGATGCGTTCGACGCGGCTTTGCCCAAGGATCTTGATCCGCGTGACGAAGCCACTGACCGGGACAATTCGGCGGATTCTCTCGATTGGCTTGCGGAGCGTTCCCAACCGGCAGAGCCGACGCGTTCGTGGAGCCGCGTGACGCCGGTTCCGCAGCAGCCGTCATTCAGTGCTCAGCCTGCGTTTGCTCAGCCGGCCGCTTCGGTGGCATCCGTGGCCGCCGCGCCGGCAGTCGCCGCCATGACGTCCTACCGTTCGTCCGAGCCGGTCGAGACCGTGGCTCCCGCTGCCCCGGTGCCGGCGCCCCAATCGCGCCAGCCTGCGCATTACGAAGACATGCCCGACGTCGAAACGGTCGATGTACCCGAGCGTGTCGTCGCGCTAGCCGACGATCTCGATATTCCCGAACTGCACTTCGAGGAAGACCAGCCGGCGTCGTCTGGCTACGACGATCTCGATGCGGAGTTCTCCAGCCTTCTCTCCGAGATGAACGCGGTGGAGGTCGCTCCTGTTCCCACGAGCAATGTGGCCAGCGCGTCTTACGATGATGACTCCTATGCCGCGGGCTTCAAGCCGGGCTATGACAGCCTCAAGCCGGCATATGACGGGGTCAAGCCGGGCTACGACGGGCTCAAGCCGGGCTATGAGCCGGAAGCGCGGACCTATGCCGCGCGGCCGATGGACATGTCCGCCCGCGCGGCGGCGCCCACGGGTTATGCCGACGCCTCCGGCTTCGACCTCGACGGCCTGCCAGGGAGCCAGCCGGTTTCGCAAGCCGATGATTTTACTGTCGATGAACTCGACTACGATCCCGAACTCGACGAGGCTATGGCTGTTCCGGGTCTCGGCGAGCGTGAGGCCGGGAGGCCGACGCGCGGACGCGGACTGTTCATCGCCGCGATTGTCGGCGCGGTCGCGGTCGCGGGCGGTCTCGGGGCCTTTGCGCTGTCCTTTGGCGGCAAGGGCGGCAGCGAAGCGCCTGTCATCGTCAAGGCCGACAACGCGCCGATCAAGGTCAAGCCGGAGAATCCGGGCGGCGCCGTGGTGCCCAATCAGGACAACAAGGTCTACGACGCGGTCAGGGGCGCCAAGCCAGCCGAGCCGGTCCAGGAAAAGCTGGTCACCAACGTCGAAGAGCCAGTGGACGTCCAGGCGAAAGATCCGGCCCGCGCCATCGACCTTTCGCCGGACCAGAATGCAGCCGCCGCTGGAACCGATGTCGGCAATGCCGCGCCGATGGCCGGCGCCGCTTCGGCCGACAACGCTTCTGCCGACAATACGGCGCCCGCGCCCAAGTCCGAGGACCGCATTGCGCAGGTGCTGCAGGATGCCGACAAGGGCACCAATGCCGATGTCGTCGCCGTTGCGCCGCGCAAGGTGAGGACCATGGTGGTCAAGTCGGACGGTTCGCTGGTGCCGCGTGAAGATCCGGCAGCGCCCGCCGCGCCGCTAGTGGCCGCCACCGAGCCGGTCGATCCGGCGCCGCAGCATGTTGCCCCAGTGGCCCAAGCCGACGCGGACCAGACCGGCACCGTGGCGCCTGCCGCCGCCCAGGCGGACGACGTGCCGGCCCTCAAGCCGGTCGCCAAGCCGAAAGCCGAGGCCCAATCGGCGAACACGCCGGCAAAGGTTCCGCTCGCGCCGCAGCGTCCATCCGACCAGCCGGTCGATGTTGTCGGCGAGGTCAAGCCCGATCAGGTTGCGTCCATAGATCCGGCATCGACTGCGGCCGGCGGTGGCTCGTGGTCGATGCAGATCGCCTCGCAGCCGACCGTCGAAAGCGCTCAGTCCAGCTATCAGGATCTGCAGCGCCGCTATGGCAGCGTGCTTGCCGGGCGTACCGCCAATATCGTCAAGGCCGAGATCGCCGGCAAAGGCACGTTCTACCGCGTGCGCGTTCCGGCCCAGTCACGCAATGACGCAATCAATTTGTGCACCAGCTACAAGGCCGCCGGCGGCAACTGCTTCGTCTCGCGCTAAAGCCGGAGCCGACCATCAAAAGCCGGCGCGGTCCATCGCGCCGGCTTTTTTCATGGGGAAAGCAGATCCGGCGTTGTCCCGGATGAATCCCTGGCGATTCCCTTTGATCGCACAAAGCCCTAAACTGCCGACATGACCGAATCAAAATCCATGATCCTCGGCTGTGCCGGGAAATCGCTTACCCGCGAAGAAATCAATTTCTATCGCAATGAATGCCCGTGGGCCTTCATCCTGTTTGCGCGCAACATTGGCGAGACCGAACAGATCCGCGATCTGGTCGCCGAGATGCGGGACTGCATAGGGCGTCCGGACGCGCTGGTGTTCATCGATCAGGAAGGCGGCCGTGTGCAGCGCTTGCGACCGCCGCTGGCACCGAACTATCCCGCCGGCGGCGCGCTCGGCGCGCTGTGGCGCGACGATCATGATGCCGGCGCCCGCGCGGCCTGGCTGATGGCGCGGCTGCATGCCTTCGACCTGCTGCGCTACGGCATCACAGCCGATTGCCTGCCGGTGCTCGATGTGCCGATCGAGGGCGCCAGCGATGTCATCGGCGCGCGGGCCTATGGCAAGGATCCGCGACCGGTGATCGAGCTCGGCCGCGCAGCCGCGGAAGGGCTGATGTCGGGCGGCGTGCTGCCGGTCATGAAGCATATTCCGGGCCATGGACGTGCCTTTGCCGACACGCATTTCGAACTGCCGGTGGTCAATGCCTCGCTCAGCGATCTGCAGCGGCATGATTTCGCCCCGTTCAAGGAGCTTAGCCATCTGCCGATGGCGATGACAGCCCATGTCGTCTACAGCGCGATCGACCCCAACAATCCGGCGACCACCTCCGGCAAGGTCATCGACGAGATCATCCGGCGCGAAATCGGCTTCGACGGACTGCTGATGAGCGACGACACCTCGATGAAGGCACTTTCTGGGGATTTCCCGACAAAGGCGGCATCGATCCTTGCGGCGGGCTGCGATCTGGTCCTTCACTGCAACGGCGTTTTCGAGGAGATGGCCGGCATCGCATCGCGCACCACAGGGCTTGAGGGCACGTCGTTGGAGCGCGCCAAGCGGGCGCTGACCTATATAAAGAACCGTGACACGGTCGAAGAAACCGAAATACGTGCCGAATTCGCCACCTACTTCGATGCGGTGGCATAGCAAAGGGAAGTGACGGAGTGGCGGAGACATTGGAAAGCAAGGCCTCGAAGGCCGCACCGATGGACCGTCTGTGGGCCGAGAATGACGATTCACGCGTTACCGGCGACCCGTCGCTGGTTGTCGACGTGGCCGGCTTCGAAGGTCCGCTCGACCTGCTGCTGCATCTTGCCCGCACCCAGAAGGTCGATCTGGCTCGCATTTCGATCCTGGCGCTGGTCGAGCAATATCTGACCTTTGTCGAGACGGCGAGGGCGCTCAGGCTGGAGCTTGCCGCCGACTATCTGGTGATGGCGGCGTGGCTGGCCTTCCTCAAGTCCAAGCTCCTGATCCCCAAGCAGCCCGGCGACGAGGGCGAAAGCGGTGAGGAACTGGCGGCGGTGCTGCAGTTCCGCCTGAAGCGGCTGGAAGCCATGCGCGACGCCTCGGCGCGTCTGGTCAACCGCAACCGGCTCGGCCGCGATGTGTTCGCGCGCGGCATGCCGGAAATGGTCATCGTCGAAAAGCGTAACGCCTATTCGGCCTCGCTCTACGATCTCTTGACCGCCTATGCCCAGCAACGCCAGAAGCAGGCGATCAACAATGTGACGATCGCCAGGCGCGGTGTCTGGTCGCTCAAGGATGCGCGCGACATCCTGACCCGCCTGGTCGGGGCTGCAAGCGACTGGACGGCGCTGGAAAGTTTTCTGATCGCATACATGACCAGCCCCGAGGAGCGGCGCACGGCAATCGCCAGTTCTTTTGCGGCAACATTGGAACTGGTGCGCGACGGCACGATGGACGTGCGGCAGGATCAGACGTTCGCGCCGATCTACCTGCGCGGGCGCACGCAGGCAATCAAGGCAGTCGAGGTGGCATCATGAGCGAACGCGCCAACGCTTCGGTTATCCCGTTCAAGGTCGGCGATGCACCCGAAGAGGAGTCGCTTTCCCGGGATCCGGCCGAGCAGCTACAGAACCCGGCCGAGCGGCTGCATCTGGCCGAGGCCGTGCGCATGGCCGAGGCGATCGTGTTCGCCAGCGCCGAACCCGTCAGCGAAAAGCAGCTCGCGGCACGCCTCCCTGACGGCATCAACATTGCCCTGGCCATGGCCGAGCTGCAGCAGATCTATGCGCGGCGCGGCGTCAATCTGGTGCGTGTCGGCGACGCCTGGGCGTTCCGCACCGCCGGCGACCTGGCTTTCCTGATGAGCCGCGATACCGTCCAGCAAAGGAAGCTCTCCCGCGCGGCTCTCGAAGTGCTGGCGATCATTGCCTATCACCAGCCGGTGACGCGTGCCGAGATCGAGGACATCCGCGGCGTCGAAACCTCGAAAGGTACGCTCGACACGCTGCTGGAAACGGAATGGGTGCGCATGCGCGGCCGGCGTAAGACGCCCGGACGCCCTGTGACCTACGGTACGACGGAGACCTTCCTCGACCATTTCGCGCTGGAAGAGATTCGCGATCTTCCTGGCATGGAGGAACTGAAGGGGGCTGGACTGCTTTCGGGCCGCATGCCGTCGAATTTCTCCATTCCGCAGCCGCCGGCCGATCCCGACGCATTGACCGACGACGAGGATGCGCTGACCGACATCGATCTCGAGGAACTCGGCCTGCTGACGCCGCGCGTCACGGAAGATTGACTGGCATTGGCGGCCAACTTGATGAGGATGCGCGGATTCGTAGCGGGCGTTCCCGTCGAAAATGCGTGACATCCGTCACCCTTTCATAAACTCTGTCGCAGTTGTGTTTGAATCCCAACGCGAAAACGCATAGATCATCGCCAGGGAAAACATTCGAGAGAGATTTGCTATGGGTTCATTTTCGATTTGGCATTGGCTGATCGTGCTGGTGATCGTGCTTTTGGTGTTCGGCCGCGGCAAGATTCCCGAGCTGATGGGCGATATGGCCAAGGGTATCAAAAGCTTCAAGAAGGGCATGGCCGACGACGAGGTTGCCGAAGACAAGCGCACCGTCGAACATCGTGCCGACGAGACCGTTGCGGCCGCGAAGGAAAAAGCCAGCAAGAGCTGAGCCCAAGGTTCTAGTCGGAACAGAGTGCCATGTTTGAAGTCGGCTGGACCGAAATGCTGGTCATCGCGATCGTCATGATCGTGGTCGTCGGACCCAAGGATTTGCCCAATATGCTGCGCACCTTCGGCCGCACGACGGCGAAGCTGCGCGCCATGGCGTCCGATTTCCAGAAACAGTTCAACGAGGCGCTGAAGGAAGCCGAGCTCGACGACGTCAAGAAGTCCGTCGACGAGCTCAGGGGCATGAGCCCGATGGCTGAGATCAGGAAGCAGCTCAATCCGTTCGAACAGGCCGCGGCCGACGTTCGCTCCGGCGTCGATGCGGCGATGAAGCCGAAGCCGGCAGCCGATCCGGCAAGCTCTGTCGCTTCGACCCCGCAAACGGCCGAGCCGTTGAAGAACGGTGCAACGACCATGCCTGGCGTCAACGCGCCGGAAGCAGCGCCAGCAGCGCCGGTTTTTCCGGCAATGACCGACGAATCGGTGGTGACCTCGTCAGCGCCGGCGGAACCCGTTGCGGCGCCGAAGGCGTCCGCGGCGAAGAAACCAGCCAAGCCTGCGCCGGCAAAAGCGACGCCGGCTGCAAAAGCTTCGGCAAATGGTGCAAAGGTTGCCGCGAAGGCAGCGTCTGCGTCCAAGACGCAGGCGAAGGCCATGACGACGGCACAGCCTGAAGCGCCCAGCGCCAAGACGCCCGCTGCGGCCAACGCTGTCGCGGCCAAGACTGTAGCGACCAAGATGGGGGCGAAAGCCGAACCGAAGCTTGCAGCGGTGAAGAAGCCGGTGGCCAAGAAGACGGCGGGAGCCGCCAAGTGAGCGTTTCGGACACCGAAAAGGACGAGATCGAGAAATCGTCCGCGCCGCTGATGGAGCATCTGATCGAGTTGCGCCGGCGGCTGATCTGGTCGCTGGGCGGCTTCTTCGTTGCCTTCCTGGTCTGTTTCTTCTTCGCCAAGAAACTGTTCAACCTCCTGGTCGTGCCGTTCAAATGGGCGACGCAGTGGGCAGGGCTCGATCCGCACAAGGTCGAGCTGATCTACACGGCGCCGCAGGAATTCTTCTTCACCCAGGTCAAGCTCGCCATGTTCGGCGGCATGGTGATCGCCTTTCCGCTGATCGCCACGCAGATCTACAAGTTCATCGCGCCCGGCCTGTACAAGAACGAGCGCAACGCCTTCCTGCCGTTCCTGATCGCATCGCCGATCCTGTTCCTGATGGGCGCATCGCTGGTCTATTTCTTCTTCACGCCGATGGTGATGTGGTTCTTCCTCGCCATGCAGCAGGCCGGCACCGACGATCAGGTGCAGATTTCGCTGCTGCCGAAAGTGTCGGAATATCTCAGCCTGATCATGACGCTGATCTTCTCCTTCGGCCTGGTGTTCCAGCTGCCGGTGGTGACCAGCCTGATGACACGGGTCGGCATGCTCTCGTCCAAGGGACTGGCCGAGAAGCGCAAATGGGCGATCGTCATTGCCTTCGTCGTCGCGGCGATACTGACGCCGCCCGATCCGATGAGTCAGATCGGCCTGGCCATCCCGACCATCCTTCTCTACGAGGTGTCCATCTGGGCTGCCCGGCTGATCGAGCGCGATCGGGAAAAGCAGCGCGTGGCACGCGAGAAGCAGGGCGCGGCGGAAGAGGTGGCGGACAAAGCACCGGACGAGCCCCCGGCACCTGCCTCCTCATAGGCGACAGAGCGGCTGCAGCGGCGGAAAAACATAGTCGTCGCCCCGTCCTCTTGCATCGATCCCGGATGCGGTTTACGCCCTCTGGCTGAAACGCATCGCGCTCAAAGCGATGCGTTTCAGTTTTGTTTTGAGCATGTCGTTGTCCCAAATCGCTGTGCACTTTTGGGCGACATGCTACCCAGGAGCGTTTCAAACCATGCTTGACATCAAATGGATTCGCGACAACCCGAAGGCCCTTGTCGAGGCGCTGGTGAAGCGCTCGTGGTCGGCCGGTGAGGCGCAGTCCATGGTCGACGGACTGATCGCCTCGGACGAGGCCCGGCGCGAGCACGTCACCGAGCTGCAGACCAAGCAGGAGCGCCGCAATGCCGCGTCGAAGGAGATCGGCAACGCCATGCGTTCGGGCGATGCCGCCCTGGCCGAGACGCTGAAATCCGAAGTCGGCGAGATCAAGGTCTTCATCCAGAACGGCGAGGCGCGCGAACGCGAGCTCGACAAGGCGCTGACCGATGCGCTGGCAGTGCTTCCCAACGTGCCGTTCGACGACGTGCCTGTCGGCAAGGACGAGCACGACAATGTCGTCAAGCACCTCGTCGGCAAGGTGCCGACGCGGCCGAACTGGGTGAAGGAGCATTTTGAGATCGGCGAAGCGCTCGGCATGATGGATTTCGAGCGCGCGGCAAAGCTGTCGGGCTCGCGCTTTACGGTGCTGAAAAGCGGACTGGCCCGGATGGAACGTGCGCTCGGCCAGTTTATGCTGGACCTGCATACGACCGAACATGGCTACGAAGAAGTCATCCCGCCGTTGATGGTCAAGGACGATGTTCTGTTCGGCACCAACCAGTTGCCGAAGTTCGAGGAAGATCTGTTCTTCACGCCGCACGGGGAGGGCAGGCTTGGCCTGATTCCCACTGCCGAGGTCCCACTCACCAACCTTGTGCGTGAAGAAATCACCGCGCATGAAAAACTGCCGCTGCGCTACACCGCGCTGACGCCGTGCTTCCGCTCGGAAGCGGGTTCGGCCGGGCGCGACACGCGCGGCATGCTGCGCCAGCATCAGTTCTACAAGGTCGAGCTGGTGTCGATCACGGACCAGGAATCGTCACTTGCCGAGCATGAGCGGATGACGCAATGCGCCGAGGAAGTGCTGAAGCGGCTCGGCCTGCCGTTCCGCACCATGACGCTGTGCACCGGCGACATGGGCTTTGGCGCGCGCAAGACCTACGACATCGAGGTCTGGCTGCCCGGCCAGAACGCCTATCGCGAGATCTCGTCCTGCTCGGTGTGCGGCGATTTCCAGGCGCGCCGCATGGACGCGCGCTACAAGGACAGAGACGGCAAGGGCAACCGCTTCGTCCACACCCTCAACGGCTCGGGCACAGCCATTGGCCGCGCGCTCATCGCCGTCATCGAAAACTACCAGAACGAGGATGGCAGCGTAACCATTCCTGAAGTGCTGCGGCCTTACATGGGCGGCCTGGAAAAGATCGAAGCGAAATAATGCGTATCCTCCTGACCAATGACGACGGCATTCATGCCGAGGGCCTGGCGTCGCTCGAACGCGTCGCGCGCACGCTGTCCGACGATGTCTGGGTGGTGGCGCCCGAGCAGGACCAGTCCGGCTACGCGCATTCGCTGTCGATCTCGGAGCCGCTGCGGCTGCGCAAGATCGGCGAGAAGCATTTCGCCGTGCGCGGCACGCCGACGGATTGCGTCATCATGGGCGTCAAGAAAATCCTGCCTGGCGCACCCGACCTGATCCTGTCCGGCATCAATTCGGGCGCCAATATCGCCGATGACGTCACCTATTCGGGCACCGTCGCCGGCGCCATGGAAGGCGCGCTGCTCGGTATCCGCTCGATCGCGCTCAGCCAGGGCTACAGCTATGTCGGCGAAGATCGCGTCGTGCCCTACGAGACGACAGAGGTGCTGGCGCCGGCGCTGCTGAAGAAGCTTGTCGCGACGCCGTTGCCGGACGGCGTGCTGCTCAACGTCAATTTTCCCAATTGCACGCCCGAAGAGGTCGCCGGCACGGTGGTCACCACGCAAGGCAAGCTCGTGCACTCCCTGTGGGTCGACGAGCGCCGCGACGGGCGCGGCCTGCCATACTACTGGCTGCGCTTCGGCGGCGAGCCGGTCGAGGGCAAGCAAGGCACCGATCTCTACGCCTTGCGCAACAGGCTGGTGTCGGTGACGCCGCTGCAGCTCGATCTGACCGCGCATGAAATCCGTGACCAATTGAGCAAGGCGCTTGCATGAACCAAGGGATCGATGACCGTGAAGGTTTTGCCGCCTTTCTGCTGCGTCTGCGCGGTCGGGGGACTGTACCGAAAGCGCTGATCGCCGCCTTCGAGGCGACGCCGCGGCGCGGCTTCCTGGCGGCCCAGTTCCATCAGATCGCCTGGTCGGACCGTATGCTGCCGATCGAATGCGGCGAGGCGATCGAAGGTGCCGACATGCAGGCGGCGGTGATCGCGGCGCTCGCTATCGAGCAGGGCAACCGCGTGCTCGAGATCGGTACCGGTTCGGGCTACACCTCGGCGGTGATGTCGCGGCTGGCGGCGCGGGTCATCACCACCGATCGCTACAAGACGCTCGCCGAGCAGGCCAGGCAGCGCTTCGAGGCGCTCGGCATCGGCAATGTCATCGTGCGCCACGCCGATGGTTCCGGTGGCCTGCCGAATGAAGGGCCGTTCGATCGCATCGTTGCATGGGCGTCCTTCGACAGCCTGCCGCGTTTCCTGCTCGACCAATTGTCGAGCGGCGGCATCGTCATCGCGCCGATCGGCCCCGAAGAGGGCGAACAGGTGCTGGCCAAGCTGACCAAGGTCGGCAGCCGCTTCGAGCGTGAAGACATCGGCCTCGTTCGCCTGCAGCCGATCCTGCGCGGTGTCGCCGCTATCATCTAGCGCGCATGTCGATGTTCAGGCCGCGCCGCGTCGGGTGCGTCTTCGACCCCGGCCGGCATGACCTGAAAATCTCCCCTGGGCTCGCTCTCTAATATTTTAAGAAAAATTGCGCCGGATTCCATGGGGTTAACCGTCGAGTAACATTAACGCGCTTTAATCATGCCTAGTTTGTACCGGGTATGTGCGGGTTAGTGCGATGCAACTCAGTGTTTTGAAGACAAGCGGTCGCAATCTGGCGCGAGGCTGCGCCATACTGATGGTCGCGGGTGCTGCTGCGGGGTGCAGTTCCCAAGTTTCGCGGTTCAATGGCGTCGACGACGTCTTTACATCCTCGACCAACAATCAGCGCACCATCATCAACAAGCAGGATGCCGTACAGCAGCCTTATCCGGGCGATGTCGCCGCCGCTCCGATCGATGGCAGCCATACACAGTCGGTCAGCCGCTCCAGCCTCGATCCGGTCTCGACGCGGCCGCTGCCTCCGCCCGTTGCCCAGGCTCCCGAAGTGGCGCCGGTATCGAAGCCGGTGCGCACCGCATTGGCTCCCGCACCGCATGTCGACAGGACCACGACCGGCACCGTCGCCCCGGTGGCATCGCCTTTCAAGGTTTCGCAACCTGACGAACCCCGCGTGGCTGCTTCCGGCACTCCGCATGCAACCGAGATCGTCGTCAGGGACGGCGAAACGATCGGCGGCCTGGCGCAGCGCTACAAGGTGCCGTCCGACGTGATCATGAAGGTCAACGGGCTGAGCGCGACCAAGGGGCTGAAGACCGGCCAGAAGCTGGTCATCCCGGCCTACGCCTATTCGAGCAAGAGCGAGCCGAAGCTCGCGGATGCCAAGCCGGCGAAAGACACCAAGCACAACCTGCCGGCCACTGCGCCGGACAAAGTCGCCGTCCTGCCGCAGCAGCCGAAGCCTAGGGAGGGCAAATCCACCGCTCAGGTCGATACGTCGGCCGCCGCGAGCCAGCCCAAGGAGCCCAAGCCGCAGGTAGCCGCGGCCAAGGCGACCAATGCAGCTGGCACCTATACGGTTCAGTCGGGCGACACGCTTTCCTCGATTGCCAGGAAAACCGGTGTCGGAGTCGTTGCCATCAAGCAGGCCAACGGCATGCAGGATGGCTTGCTCAAGATCGGCCAGACCCTGAAGGTGCCGGCGGGTGGAACCGCGACCGTCGCCGCCGCCAAACCGGCCAAGGTCGATCCGGTGACGACGGCCACGACGCAGCCCGCGGCAAAGACCACGCCGTCGGAAACGCTGGCGTCCTACACGCCGCCGAAGAAGGATTCGAAGGTCATCCAGCAGGCCGAGGCCGACGATGCCGTCGCGCCTGACGCCACCGGCATCGGCAAGATGCGCTGGCCGGTGCGCGGTCGCGTGATCTCCGGTTTCGGCTCCGGCAAAGACGGCGTCGACATCGCCGTGCCCTCGGGCACACCGGTCAAGGCAGCCGAGAACGGTGTCGTCATCTATGCCGGCGACGGCCTCAAGGAATTCGGCAACACGGTGCTGGTGCGCCACGAGAATGGCCTGGTCACCGTCTACGGCCACGCCAGCTCGATCGAGGTGCAGCGCGGCCAGAAGGTCAAGCGCGGCCAGGAAATCGCGCTGTCGGGCATGAGCGGCACGACGGACTCGCCGAAGCTGCACTTCGAAGTGCGCAAGAACTCGGCCCCGGTCGATCCCTCGGGTTACCTCGAATAGAAGAAAAAAAGCAATTTGCGGGCCGTCTGACCTCCAGTCCGGCCCGCCGGCTCAGCCCGTTCCGAAAGGAGCGGGCTTTTTCAGTTTCAACGCGACGCGCCAGTCTTCAAGCTTCAAAGATGATCACGCAGAGTGTCGGCGATCATGACGTCAAGGCCGCTGGCCTTGATTCCGAGAAGCGTCTCCGCGTCGGAGGAATCGACCAGCAAGGGATTGTCGAAGAGATAGCTCATCTCGATGAGTTCATGCATGCCCAATGCTTCCATTTCGGGGATGGAATAGGAACGTGTTTCTGGAATTTCACGGTGAAGCATTGCCGCCGTCGTCAGGATGAGTTCCCGGGGTGAGGCGTGTTGCGATGGAACATGGAACGCCCGTCGCCATTTGCCCGTGTAGCGGGAAGCGGCGACCAGCGTCCTGGCCACGTCCTTCGTGAAGGACCAGGCATGAGTCGCGTCGAGGTTTCCAATGAAAGCAGTCGGCTTCCCCTCGATTATGGAGGGCAGCGCGACCAGTGAGAAAGAGCTGATCGCGCCATGTCCAAGATAATCGCTGGACCGCACTTCGACTGCCGGCACGTCCGCACGGACCGCCCGCTGCCACATGATCGTGCGGGCGGTCCCTTTCTTCGAAGTCGGATCCAGAGACAGGTCGGAGTGAAGCGGGCTATCGGCATGTTTCCCATAGCCATAGAGGTTTCCGAGAACCACAAGCTTCGCGCCGACCGCTTCCGCGGCACGCACGGTGCCGTCGATGATTGGGAAGAAGTCGGTCGGCCACCGGTGATAGGCGGCCATGGCACACATGAAAATGGCGTCGGCGTTTCGGCAGATACGCGCCAGTTCAACGGCATCGGTGGCATCGGCCTGCACCGCCCGGACGTTCCGCAACGCGTTTGAGCCGACACTCCGGCTCGTGAGAACGACGTCATGTCCTTCTTCGCCCAGAAGGCGCGCGGTCTCGTGCCCGACCGGGCCTGCTCCGACAACTACATAAAAACTCATGGCTAACCTCTCGTCCAAGCTCGATGGAGAGGCGTAGGTACATGTCCCCGGCATTGAAAATCGCGCGGGAATTGCCAATTCTTGGACAGGTTTTGCCAGGAAGCGAGAGAGCATGCATTCGCAGTCTGTTCCGGCCCGATTTCCGCCCGACGTCACAATGGCCTTCTGGCATATCGAAGCGGGCGTCCATCGTCTCTCCAGGGCGGCCCATCATCGCATCATGGTGCATGCAAGCGCGGCGACGCGTTCCTACTGCAATGAGGTTGGTCGATATTTCGTGAGGCGCGCTGGCGATATTGACCTGGTGCCCGCTGGCCAAGAGGGCGGCTTCGAGACCGAAACCCCGTTCGACACGATCGAGATCGCGTTACAACCAGCCCTGATGGAAAGGGTGGCGGCTGAGCTAGGTGGCAAGGCGCGCGCGTTGCCGCTCGACACACGTCATCTGCTTCGTGATCAGCGCATCCAACATCTCGCCCGTGCACTCGAGAGCGATCTCGGCGCAAACTCACCGAGTGGATCTTTGTTTGCCGACAGCATTGGCGCCGCTCTGGCGGTGAGGCTGCTCGGTCTTGAGAATTCCGATGTCGAGCGAACAAACCGGTTGTCAGATGCCCAGCTCAAGCGAGTGTTGGAGCATATCGAAGCTGGCTTGCACGAGCCCCTTTCAATCCAGCGATTGAGCCGAGTTGCCGGGGCGAGCAGCTCGCACTTGCGGGCTTGGTTCAAGGCGGCGACGGGCGTCACCCTGCACCGCTACGTGGTGCGACGTCGCGTCGAACGCGCACGCGCCCTGCTGCAGCGAGGCGATCTCAGCACAAGCAAGGTGGCGGAATTGACGGGCTTTGCGCACCAGTCACATCTGGCGCACTGGATGCGCCGCGAGATCGGCCAAACGCCGCGTGATTTGCGCCGGGCGCAGCCCAAATGATCTTGTCATTGGATGGCGTTGGCGACGCCACCCAACGTGTCAGTCCCTCAGTGGCTTGCCGAGCCGTCCAGCCAGGTCCTGGGTGAACTGCCAGGCGACGCGGCCCGAGCGGCTGCCGCGCGTCGTCGCCCATTCCAATGCTTCGGCACGCAGCGTGTCGGGATCGATTGCCAGCCCATGGTGCCGGACATAGCCATCGATCATGTCGAGATACTCGTCCTGCGAACATTTGTGGAAGCCGAGCCACAGCCCGAACCGGTCGGACAGCGACACCTTTTCCTCGACCGCCTCGGATGGGTTGATCGCGGTCGAGCGCTCATTGTCGATCATGTCGCGGGGCAACAGATGGCGGCGGTTCGAGGTGGCGTAGAAGATGACATTGACTGGCCGACCCTCGACGCCGCCTTCGAGCGCTGCCTTGAGCGATTTGTAGGAAGTGTCGTCATGGTCGAAGGAGAGGTCGTCGCAAAACAGGATGAAGCGGAAGGGGGCCGCCTTGAGCAATCCCATCAGCTTCGGCAGCGTGTCGATGTCCTCGCGGTGGATTTCGATCAGCTTCAGCGGCAGGTCGGACTTGGTCCTGGCGTTGATTTCGGCATGCACGGCCTTGACCAGCGACGATTTGCCCATGCCACGCGCGCCCCACAGCAACACGTTGTTGGCTGGGTAGCCGGCGGCGAAGCGTTCGGTGTTGTCGACAAGGATGTCGCGGACGCGGTCGACGCCACGGATCAGGCCGATGTCGACGCGGTTAACCCTGCGCACCGGCTCCAGATAGCCGGGATCGGCCTGCCAGACGAAACAATCGGCCTCGCCGAGGTCGGTTTGGGGCACCGGCGGCGGGGCAAGGCGGCTCACCGCCTCGATCAGCCGGTCGAGTTTCTGGTTCAGGGATTCAATGCTGCTGTCGGTCATGACTGTCTTTTGTTTTCGCGTTTTTGATGTCTGGGGGCGTGAAGCTGCCCGATTCCGCCTGATACAAAACCGGTCGCAACCTTTTGTTAGAGCATAATCTTTTGCGGAAACCGGCTCGCGCTTTTCGCGATCATGCTCTAACACGGCTCAACAGGCCGTAAAAGCAGCCGATTTGGCCGGCCGCGCAGTTGCATTGACAACTTTACCGACTATATTCCGGCCAAATTTCAAGGGCCGCCAAATTGGCGGCTGTTTTCAAAGATCAGGAGTACCTCGATGTTCGTGACACCGGCATACGCCCAAGGCGTCGGCGCTTCTCCCGACATGTTCATCAGCATTTTGCCCTTTGTCCTGATTTTCGTGATCATGTATTTTCTGATCATTAGGCCGCAGCGCACGCAGCTGAAGAAGCGCGGCGAGATGCTGGCGGCTGTCCGTCGCGGCGACACGGTCGTCACCGGCGGCGGCTTCGTCGGCAAGGTGACCAAGGTGATCGACGACAACGAGCTCGAGATCGACCTCGGTAACGGCTTGAAGGTGACGGCGCTGCGCTCGACGATCGCCGATGTGCGCGTCAAGGGCGAGCCGGTGGCCAACCAGAACGCCAAGAAATAATCCAATTTTAGGCGGAGCGATCCGCGGACACGCTCTGACGGACGACGCCATATGCTGTATTTTTCGCGCTTCAAGATGATCCTGATCTGGGTGGCCGTGGCCATCACAGTGATCCTCGCCGCGCCCAACCTGTTCTCCGCCAGCACGCTGGCGCAATTGCCCAGCTGGGTACCGAAGCGGCAGATGACGCTCGGCCTCGACCTGCAGGGTGGTTCGCACATCCTGCTGGAAATGAACCAGAACGATCTGATCAAGGATCGGCTGGAGACGACGCGCGATGAAATCCGCACGCTGCTACGCGACGCCAAGATCGGCTATACCGGCCTTGCCGGCACGGGGCGGACCCTGCAGGTCCGCATCACCGATCCCGCCCAGATCGATGCCGCCAAGACGGCGCTGAAGACGCTGACCGATCCGGTCGCTGCCGGCCTGTTCACCGGCGGCTCCGTCCAGGAAATGACGCTCGACGATTCCGAGCCCGGCCTGCTCAAGTTCAACGTCACCGACGCCGGCATCAAATACCGCACGTCGACCGCGCTGACGCAGTCGATCGAGGTGGTCGAACGCCGCGTCAACGAACTCGGCACCACCGAACCGATCGTGCAGCGGCAGGGCGACGACCGTATCCTTGTCCAGGTGCCGGGTCTTCAGGACCCGCAGAGACTGAAAGAAATCCTCGGCCAGACCGCCAAGCTGACCTTCCAGATGGTCGACCAGTCGATGCCGGTGCAGGACGCGCTCAATGGCCGTCCGCCCGCCGGGTCATCGGTGCTGTATTCGCAGGACGATCCGCCGGTTCCGTATCTGATCGAAAATCGCGTCATCGTCTCGGGCGAAAACCTCGTTGACGCACAGGCGACATACAATTCGCAGAACAACGAGCCGGTGGTGTCGTTCCGCTTCGATTCGAAAGGAGCGGCGCGCTTCGGTCAGGCCACGGCGCAGAATGTCGGCAAGCTGTTCGCCATTATCCTCGACAATCAGGTGATTTCGGCGCCGCAGATCCGCGAGCCGATCCTCGGCGGCACCGGCCAGATTTCCGGCAATTTCACTGCCCAGAGCGCCAACGACCTTGCGGTGCTGCTGCGCGCCGGTGCGTTGCCCGCGACGCTGACGGTGATCGAAGAACGCACCGTTGGTCCGGGCCTTGGCCAGGATTCGATCCATGCCGGCAAGGTCGCCGGCATCATCGGTTCTATCCTCGTCGTCGCCTTCATGTTCGTCGCCTACGGCTTCCTCGGCTTCCTCGCCAACATCGCGCTGGCGGTGCACGTGGCGATGATCGTCGGCGTGCTCTCGCTGCTTGGCGCTACGCTGACCTTGCCTGGTATCGCCGGTATCGTACTGACCATCGGCATGGCGGTCGATTCCAACGTGCTGATCTATGAACGTATTCGCGAGGAGCGACGCGCCGGCCGCTCCGTGATCCAGGCGATCGATACCGGTTTCACCAAGGCGCTGGCGACCATCGTCGATTCCAACATCACCTCGCTGATCGCCACCGTGGTGCTGTTCTATCTCGGTACCGGGCCGGTGAAGGGCTTTGCCATCACCTACGCCATCGGCATCCTGACCACGGTCTTCACCGCCTTCACCTTCACCCGCCTGCTGGTCTCGATCTGGCTGCGCCGGGCTCGCCCGAAGGAATTGCCGAAGGCACCGGTGACCTTCGTTCCGCCCGGCACCAAGATCCCCTTCATGGGCATCCGTCGCTGGACCTTCACGCTCTCCAGCGCACTGTCGATCCTGTCGGTGGTGCTGTTCATGACCGTCGGCATCAATTACGGCATCGACTTCAAGGGCGGTTCGCTGATCGAGGTGCAGGCCAAGAGCGGCAATGCCGACCTCGCCGACCTCCGTGCGCGGCTGACCGAGCTCAACATCGGCGAAGTTCAGGTGCAGCAGTTCGGTACGCCGAACGACGTGCTGATCCGCGTCGGGACGCAGGATGGTGGCGAGAATGCCGAGCAGACCGTCATCGACAAGGTGCGTGGCGAGCTGCAGGACAATTACGATTTCCGCCGCGTCGAAGTGGTCGGCCCGACCGTTTCTGGCGAGCTTGCCAAGCAAGGCACGATCGCCATGCTGATCGCGCTGCTTGGCATCCTGGTCTATGTCTGGTTCCGCTTCGAATGGCAGTTCGCGGTCGGCGCCATCGTGGCGACGGTGCACGATGTGGTCATGACGCTCGGCTTCTTCGTCATCACCGGACTGGAGTTCAACCAGTCATCGCTGGCGGCGATCCTGACGATCATCGGCTATTCGCTGAACGATACGATCGTGGTCTATGACCGTGTTCGAGAGGATTTGCGAAAATACAAGCGCATGCCGCTGCCGCAGCTGTTGAACAACGCCATCAACGAGACGCTGTCGAGAACGACGCTGACTTCGGTGACGACGATCCTGGCGCTGCTGGCGCTGGTGCTGTTCGGCGGCGAGGTGATCCGCTCGTTTACGATGGCCATGCTGTTCGGCGTCGTCTTCGGCACCTATTCGTCCATCTTCATCGCCGCACCGTTGCTGATCCTGTTCAAGCTGAGGCCGCAGGCTTCGGCCGACGAGGAGAAGCCGGTCAATGGCGGCAAGGCGGTCGCGACCTGACGCGCCGCCCCGAAGGGGTATAGCGGTGACCGGCAAAGGCATCGTCATCCGCGAGGCGCATTTTCCGGGCCGCGCGCCGATCGAAGCCTATGGCAATGGCGGGTTCCGCTTTGCCGACATGTCGCATCGCGGTTCGCTCATGTGCCTGCCATCCGGCATCCATGGCTGGGAACCGGCTGATCCTCTGGTGCTGACGGTGGCGGATTTCGACAAGCTGCTGGCTGAGGCCGGCAAGGTCGAGATCCTGCTGGTCGGCATGGGCAGGGATCTCCGGCCATTGCCCGCCGCACTGCGAGCCGCGCTGAAGGCTGCCGGCATTGCGTCCGACCCGATGTCGACCGGTGCCGCGGTACGGACCTACAATGTCCTTCTGGCGGAAGAGCGCGCCGTGGCCGCCGCGCTCATCGCCGTCGATTGACATGTCCCAGAATGCCAAAATCGTCATGGACGCGGTGCGCGCCGCCGACCATGACCGCTATCTGACCGCGCTCTACGCGCCCGACGACAAGCGCGACGCGCTGTTTTCGCTCTACGCCTTCAATGCCGAGATCGCAGGAATCCGCGATCGCATCCATGAAGCGCTGCCGGGCGAGGTGAGGCTGCAATGGTGGCGCGATGTCATTGCCGCTGGCGGAGAAGCGGGCGCCGGCCATCCCACAGCCGAAGCCTTGAACGCCACGATAGCGACGTTCGGCCTGCCGAAGCCGGCCTTCGAGAACATGCTCGATGCACGCATCTTCGACCTCTATGACGACCCGATGCCGTCGCGCACTGACCTGGAAGGCTATTGCGGCGAGACTGCTGCCGCGCTCATCCAGCTTGCGGCGATGGTGCTCGATCCCGTCGGGGCGCCGCGCTTTGCCGATCTGGCGGGCAGGGCAGGCTGTGCGCAGGCGATGACCGGCCTGTTGCTGCTGTTGCCGCTGCATCGCCGGCGCGGACAGTGTTTTGTCCCGGCCGATATTTTGGCGGCGGCGGGATCGTCGCCGGAAGAATTCATTGCTGGTGATGGCGGACCCGGCGCCAAACGCGCGGTGGCGGCGATGATGGCGCTGGCACGGGAACATCTTTCCGCCTTCGAGCAAGGCGCACCGACCTTGCCTGTCTCGCTGCGTCCGGCATTCCTGCCGCTCGCCCTGTCACGTGCCTACCTCGGCAAGATGGAGAATGGTTCGCCGCTCGAAGGCGTGGCGCGGCTGTCGGCCTTGCGCCGGCATTGGCTGCTGCTGCGTCGCGCGAGCAAGGGCTGGCCTGCGCTTTGACGTAAACGTCAATCGTGTTAAGACGTCCCCGCGCCAAACTGTTG
This sequence comes from Mesorhizobium sp. SEMIA396, assembly GCF_024518615.1. Classification (NCBI taxonomy): domain Bacteria; kingdom Pseudomonadati; phylum Pseudomonadota; class Alphaproteobacteria; order Hyphomicrobiales; family Phyllobacteriaceae; genus Mesorhizobium; species Mesorhizobium sp. SEMIA396. The sequence continues at coordinate 196,241 of NZ_JANIFC010000013.1, read as the reverse complement.
CCGAAGACAACAGGCCGGCCCGGAGGAGATGAATGAGCTTACCCATATTGGTGGCGATCGTTACCTTCGGCATCGCGCTGTCGGTTGCGGCGGTGCATTTCACCGGCGGCAGCAAGATAGCGACGCTCAGCAGTGCCAATCGCGCGGTGAGCCGATTCGCTGAGGATTTTCCCGACGAGATCGCGACGGTAGTCCGCCTGACAGCGGATGCCAGGACTGCGTTTCTGGATATCGGGCGAGGGCGCATCGGCATCGTTCACGGCATCGGCGATTGCTTCTTGACCCGCATCGTCACACCTCAAGATGTCATGGTTTTGAACGCCGGAGGGGCGAACACGGTTTCGCTGCGGCTCGCCGACTTCACTTGGAAGGGCGGCCGCTTCCGCTTTGCCAGCTCAACGGATGCGCAGGGCCTGCTGAAAGCGCTTGAGCAGCAACGTTCGAATTCCACTGGGGCGGCCGCATGATGGACAGCTACAATTTCCCGCAAGTCACCCAACTGGCCATTCCGTTCTTCGTGGTCGCGATCCTGATCGAGCTTTGGCTGGTGCGCACCGGCCGCGCCAAGGGTTCGTTCGAAACGCGCGACACCTTGACCAGCCTGATGATGGGCACCGGCAATGTCGTTGCCGGGCTGCTGCTTGGCGTCGTGTCCTACTGGGCGTTGCTGTGGCTCTGGCAGTTCCGCATCTTCAATCTCGGCCTGTCGGTCTGGGTGTTCCTGGCCGCCTTCCTGCTCGATGATTTGCGCTACTACGTCTATCACCGTATCGCGCACCGGGTGCGCTGGGTGTGGGCCGAACACGTCAACCATCATTCCAGCCAGCACTACAATTTATCGACGGCGCTGCGGCAAAACTGGACCGGCCTGTTCACCTTCATGTTCGTTTTGCAGGCGCCGCTGGTGCTGCTTGGCTTCCATCCGGCGGTGATTGCCTTCACCTTCGGCTTCAACCTCGTCTGGCAGTTCTGGATCCACACCGAGACGATCGGCAAGATGTGGGGCTGGTTCGAGTTCGTCTTCAACACGCCCTCACACCACCGCGTCCACCACGCCACCAATCCGCGCTATCTCGACGCCAATTATGCCGGCACGCTGATCATCTGGGACCGCATGTTCGGCACCTTCGTCGGAGAGTTGGAAGAAGACCGGCCGCGCTATGGCATCGTCAGGAACCTCGGCACCTTCAATCCACTGAAAGTGGCGTTCCATGAATGGATCGGCATGTTCAGGGATGCGTTTGTGCCAAGGCTGACGGTGCGCGACCGCATCAACTACTTGATCAAGCCGCCAGGGTGGAGCCATGACGGCTCGCGCGAGACTTCGGAGAGTTTGAAGGCTGCCTATGTCAGGCGAAATCCTGCTGAGGCGGGGAAGCCGGGATTGCCAAGCGTGGGTGGCGAGCCCGCCGAGTAGAACTTCTTATGTCAGGAGGGTCCGTCGTCATCGCTGTCGTACGCCAATTGCGCGATTCGTTCCGTCACTTGCGCGATGGCGTGATCCAGCGGAACAGCGGGACGCGTATCTTCGATCGAAGCCTTTATCTTGGCCCGGATCGCGGCTAGGCGCTCGGCATGCTCCTCTTCCTCGCGCTGGAAGGCCCGGAGCGCCGCGCGGATGACTTCGCTCGCCGAGCCGAAAGAGCCGTCTTCGACTTTTTGGCGGATAAGGCGGGCCATTGCTGGCGTGACTGTGACAGAAAGTTTCTCGGCGAATTCCATGGAACGGCTCCCATTGGACCGCAAGTAGGATTGTATCCTGCTTCATCCGTGCGGCCAACGATGAGGTCCTAGCGCCTGGGTTTCGCCCGGCCGGCTTCCGAACCATCCGGCATGGTGGCGCTAATGCGCCGAGTTGTGCCGAAATGCCGGCCGAATTCACGGCCCCCCAAATCTGTAAAATTGGCTTCGAACTCAACCAGCGCGTCGACGATAGCCGGCGCCTCCGAGCTGGGAGCCTCCTGCGTGAATCGTGCACTGAGGTAGACGCCATGAGGATGTGAGGGATCCAGACGGGTTTGGATCGCCCAGAAGGATGACAGCGAATAGATCGCTTTCATGAAATCCAGAATTAGCCGGTCATTGTAGGGACCTTCGACAGGCTGAACGGCAATGATTCTCTTCAAGCTTCGATCGCGGTTCTCATTGTAATTTTCATTTTCGTACAGCCAACCTTGGCCCCCGTGAGGCTGACCTATTAGCGCCTCGATAGCGGGTATATGAACTTCGCGCAGCTTCCGCAGGTTGGTGCATCTGACATAGATGCTCCAGCAAATTTCGTAGTCGCCGGCGAAAGGTTCGCCACTCGGCGGCAGGTCCGACGGCAGAAGCTGGTGCAGCTCGGAGTGCTTGGCCATGGACTACTCGGCGGCTTGCGCTTGTGCCGGCAGCCCTAGCCATTCTCGGCAATCAGCCTGCGCACGCGACGTGATCGCATGGCGCTTGGCAACGGTCTTGTCCTTGCCGCGCATGCGTTTGCCTTCGGTCTTCGGCGCCTCCACCGGCGGGAACAGGCCGAAATTGACGTTCATCGGCTGGAAGGAGCGCTTTCCCGGTTCGTCATCGGAGACGATGTGGCCGCCGGTGATGTGGTTGAGCAGGGCGCCGAAGGCCGTGGTCAGCGGCGGCAGGGACGGTGAGTGGCCGAGACGCTCGGCTGCGGCGAAGCGGCCGGCAAGCAGACCGATCGCGGCACTTTCGACATAGCCTTCGCACCCGGTGATCTGGCCGGCGAAACGCAGGCCGGGCCGCGACTTCAGTTGCAGCGAAGCGTCGAGCAAGGTCGGCGAGTTGATGTAGGTGTTGCGGTGCAGGCCGCCGAGGCGGGCGAAATCGGCGTTTTCGAGACCCGGAATGGTGCGGAACACCCGCACCTGCTCGGCATGCTTCAACTTGGTCTGGAAACCGACCATGTTGTAGAGCGTGCCCAGCGCATTGTCCTGCCGCAGCTGCACCACGGCATAGGCCTTTACGGTCGGATTGTGCGCGTTGGTCAGCCCCATCGGTTTCATCGGCCCGTAGCGCAGCGTCTCGACGCCGCGCTCGGCCATGATCTCGATCGGCAGGCAGCCGTCGAAATAGGGCGTGCCTTCCCATTGCTTGAATTCGGTTTTCTGGCCGTCGACCAGCGCTTGCACGAAGGCAAGGTACTGGTCCTTGTCCATAGGACAATTGATGTAGTCCTTGCCGGTGCCGCCTGGCCCGACCTTGTCGTAGCGCGACTGGAACCAGCAGGTATCCATGTCGATCGTGTCGAAATGGACGATTGGCGCGATGGCGTCGAAGAAGGCGAGCGCATCGGCGCCGGTCGCTTCCGCGATCGACTGGGCAAGCCCGGGGGCGGTCAATGGGCCCGTGGCGACGATCGCCTGGTCCCAATCCGCCGGCGGCAGACCAGGCACTTCCTCGCGCTGGATGGTGATCAGCGGGTGTGCTTCGAGCTTTTTCGTCACTGCGTCGGCGAACCCGTCGCGATCGACGGCCAGCGCGCCGCCGGCCGGAACCTGGTTGGCGTCGCCGGCGCTCATGATCAACGAGCCGGCCAGCCGCATTTCGGCATGCAACAGGCCGACTGCGTTGTTGTCGGCATCGTCGGAGCGGAAGGAATTGGAACAGACGAGCTCGGCCAGGCTGTCGGTCTTGTGTGCATCGGTGCCGCGAACGGGCCGCATTTCATGCAGGATGACCGGAACGCCGGCCTGCGCTGCCTGCCAGGCGGCTTCGGAACCGGCGAGGCCGCCGCCGATGATATGGATGGGGTTTTTGCTCATGAGCGCCGGAATAATCGCTTGGTGCGGCGATTGCAATTGCCGTGCGCGGTGCGGGGCAAACAGCTGCTGATGGGAGCGCCTCCTGAAAACGACAACACCCGCCGGGGGAGGAGGTCCGGCGGGTGTCGTTTTTGGGGTCGACCCTCGGGAGGAGGTGAAGGCCGACCATATTCGTCATCGCCGGGGAGGAGGTCGGCTTTGACGAAATTCCTTTCGCCATTTTTAAAAGGGGCGAAACCTCTGGAGCAAATTCGTTTTACTCCGGGGAAACAGCGCCCGCCGCGGGAGGAGGTGCAGCGGGCGCCGTTTTTGTGGCCAACCCTCGGGAGGAGGTGAGGGTCGGGCCTATTCGTCATCGCCGGGGAGGAGGTCGGCTTTGACGAAAACTCTTTCGCCGTTTGAAAGGGGCGAAACCTTTTGGGGCAAAATTCCTTTTGCCCCGGGTAACAGCGCCCGCCGCGGGAGGAGGTGCGGCGGGCGCCGTTTTGGTGGTCAACCCTCGGGAGGAGGTGAAGGTTGACCGGATCCGTCAGGGTCGGGGAGGAGGTCGACCCTGGCGAAATTCTGGTTAGATCGCCTGGCGGGCGATGATCTTGATTTCGTCGCGGACGATACCGAGATCATGCAGCTGGCGGTTGGAAAGGCGACCCAGCTCGGTAACCGTCTCGCGATAAACGCGCCAGTTACGATAATTGCGGATCAGGTTCATTGTCGTTCTCTTTTTCAAAACTGGTTCGGACCATTCGCGGTCCGAAGAATTAGACCGCCTTGCGAGCGACGTAAGGAATGTCGCTGCGGCTGATGCCGAGGTCGGTCAGTTCACGGTTGCTCAGGCGGCTCAGCTCGGACACGGTGTCCCTGTAGCGGCGCCAGTTGCGGTAGTTGCGGATCAGGTTCATGGTAGTTCTCGTTTCGTCTTTCTTGCGGATCATTCCGTTTGTGTACGAACTATAAATAGGCGGACCCATATCGATTTAAAAGCGCTATGGCTGCATGGCAGCAATGCAAATTGTGCAATGCAGCATTAACGGGCGTTCACGGACCTGACACAAAGAAACCCGAATCGGAAAATGCCGCCGCGTCAGCGGTTTGACCGGATCGGCTGAAAAAAAGACCGAACTGGGGGAGTGGCAGCATGGCGAGTTATTCGTCGCGGGTCAGGGCGGATATCGCGCGTTGGCTGCAGGCCGGGCTGATTGACGCCGCCACAGCCGATTCGCTTTCGCGCGATGTCGAGGCCAACGAGCGCAAGTCGCTCAGCTTCGGCTCTATCCTGGCGATGATGGCTGCCGTGCTGTTCGGAGCCGCCATCCTGATTTTCGTCGCCGCCAATTGGGACGCGACCCCGCGGCTGGCGCGCGTGGCGGCACTGTTTGCCGTCATCCTTGGTGGCTATGTCGGCGGCGCGGTGCTGAAGGCCCGCGACCATGCGGCGATCGGCGAAGCGCTCTGGATCGTGGCGGCTGCGGCTTTCGGCGGCTCGATCGCGCTGATCGGCCAGATGTATCATCTCTCGGGCGACGAGGCCTCGGCTCTGGTCACCTGGGGCGCCGGAACGGCGCTGGCGGCGGTGGCGCTGCGTTCTAATCCGCTGACGGTCGCTTCGGTCGGCATCGCCGATGCCTGGCTGTTCCTGAAAGGCTTCGACTACTACAGCCGCAGCGAATTTCCGCATGCCTTCTTGATCATGGCGATCGTGCTGTTTGCCGTCTCGTTCTGGACCCGCAGCCAGGCGGCTCGCCACCTGATCATCCTGTCGGTTCTGTTCTATCTTGTGCTGCTGGTCACCAACCACGACACGCTGCAGGTGGCGATCCCGCTGGTCGTCGTCTCGGCGCTGCTGTTCGCGGCCTCGGTCTTCGCGCCGGATCCAGTCGACCGGGTCGTGCAGCTCGGCGGCCGCTTGCCCTTGCACGCACTGCTCGGCTTCCTCACCGGCCTCGCAATGATTCAGTTCGAACTCGCCGACGAGAGCACCTACAACAGCGGTTTTGCCCTCGCTTCGGTGATCGCGCTTGCCGGCATTGTCGCCGCAATCGTGCTGGCAGGGCGGGAAAGCCGTGGGCTGCGCTGGTTTGCCTATCTCGGCTTCGCCTTCGAACTCGCCATCATCTATGTGGTGACCTTGCAATCGATGCTCGATACGGCCGGCTTCTTCCTGGCCGCCGCGGTGCTGCTCGGCATCCTTGCGATCGTCATCATCCGCGTGGAAAAGCGTATGAAAGGTCCAGATGCCAAAGGAGCCACGGCATGATCACCGGGAAAAGGCTTGTCATCTCGGCACTGGTGCTGGCGCTCGTCCAGATCGGCTTCCTGAGCTGGATCATCGCCGGCCGCGCGGCGATCCTGCGCAACGGCAAAGAGGTGCTGCTGAAGATCGAGCCCGTCGATCCGCGCGACCTCCTGCGCGGCGACTATATTATCCTGGGCTACGATATTTCGCGCATACCGGTGAAAATGATCGCCAACATTCCACCCGACAAACTCTCAAGCGACGACACCACGATAGTCGTCCGCTTGAACAAGGGGTCCGACAACTATTGGCAGCCGACGGCCGCCTGGTTCGGCAAGGCGCCGACGCCCGCCGCTGCCGACGAGGCCGATATATCAGGCCACGTCGCCGAGGGCTGGGACCTTCGCGGCGAAGAGGCGACCATCGCGCCGGACTACGGTATTGAGCGCTTCTATTTGCCGGAAGGCGAGGGGATGGCGATCCAGAACGATATGCGGGTGCGGCCATTCGGCATCCGTCTTGCGCTCGCCGGCGACGGCACCGCGCAGATCAAGGCGCTGGTCGACGGCGACAAGACGCTATTCGAGGAACCACTCTACTAAGTCCCTTATTTCCAGTGGTGTGAAGCATGCCAGTTAGCCTGTCGAAGCGTGACGACATCAACCTCGACACTGTTTTCCGCGTCGCCTGGAAGAAGGACACGGTGGCGATCGGCGAGAAGGCCTTGCAGCGCATCGCCGAATGCCGCGCCTCGTTTCTCAGGCTGATCGAATCCGATCCGCCACCGGTCATCTATGGCGTCACAACCGCCATGGGGGAATTGGCAAGCCGAAAGCTCGAACCTGACGAGCGTGATCGCCATGCGCGCATCAAGGCGTTTGCCGCCGCCACCTCGTTCGGCGATCCCTTGCCGGATCGCGTGGTCAGGGCGATCGTGCTTGCCCGTCTGACGAATTTCATCGAGGGCAACGCCGCCACAACGCCGCGCATCGCGCTAGCCGTGGCCGCAATGCTCGACGGGGAGCCGATGCCTGTCGTGCCGGCCTCCGGCCAGGGCGGCGCCGGTGAGATCCTGGCGCTCTACCCCTTGTTTGCAGAACTTTCGACGCGTTTCGACCTCGAGGTCAAGGAACGGGGTTCGCTCATCAACGGCTCGCCTTGCGCTGCCGCTCTGGTGGCAGACGCAGCGCTCGCGGCGCGCCGCCGGATCCGCATGGCGCACCAGGTGTTCGCGCTGTCGATCGAGGCGTTTCGTGCCCCCCTCGAACACTATGACGCCGCCCTCGACACGCTCTGGGGCGATGAGCATGAGGCCGCGGCCCTGCAGGGTTTGCGGGAATTTCTGGTTGGCGCCGGCGACGGGCGGCGCAACTATCAGGCGCCGGTCAGCTACCGCATCGTGCCGCGCGTCCTCGGCCAGGCGCATCGTGCGTTGTCGTCGGCCGAGCGGGCGGCCAATGTGTCGCTGGCCTCTATATCGGACAATCCGGTCTACATCCCGCCCGACGATGCACATCCGCTCGGCCGCTGCATCTCGACCGGCGGCTATCACAACGCCATGGCGACGCCGGCGTTGGACGATCTGGCGGCGATATGGGCCGATATCTGCCTGCTCTGCGACCGCCACGCCTCGAAGCTTCTGAACGGCAAGGTGTCGCTGCTGCCGGATCTGCTGATGACCGGACGTCACTCGGCCGACAGCGATGGCCATGGCAATGTCGGCTACGTACCGATGGCAATCACCGGCTATCTCGAACAGGCCAAGCTGGCAGCGCAACGTACCTTCATGCCGGGCACGGAATCAGCGGGCGCGGGGCAGGACGACGTCGCCACGACGGCATTCTTCGCATGGACCAAGGAAGCGACCGCCGGCCGCTGCGTCGACGCGGCCATGGCGATGCTGGCGATGATCGCCTCGCAGGCGCTGCACGTCACCGAACGGACGCCGCCGCCGGCACTGCGCTCCTTCGTCGATCAAATCAGAGCTATCGTGCCGCCTGTCGGCGCCGATCGCGTGCTGGGGCCGGAGCTTGCCAGGTTGGCGGAATGGTTCACTGAGAAGGTGTTCGAGGCGTAGAGATGCCGACAAGCTGTAGCCGGTGAAATTGGTGCGCCTGAACGGATGAAATTCGAACCGGTCCTCCTTCGCCAAGGCTTCGGAGGACGCTTTTTTTTGTGCATGTCGTCCTCCCAAAACCGAGTTCACTTTTGGGCGGCATGCACTAACGAGCTTCAGGTGGCCCGCCACCCGAAGCTCGAAGAGCGAAGGGTGGTGCGGACGACGGGAATCGAACCCGTACGATCAGAGATCGAGGGATTTTAAGTCCCTTGCGTCTACCAATTCCGCCACGTCCGCAGGCCAGCCCTTTTCAGACGCCAGACACAGCCCGTCAAGTCGTGTTGTTGAGCGTTCGCCGAACGTGCGAACAGACCGGGCGACTTGATGATACTGGCGCGATCACGGAATTATCGGCGCGGCGGGTAATGGTAGGATGCGTGTGGTGGATTTGATCCGCCAAGGCCGGCGCCTCTCAGGCCCAACCCATTCCCCCCGCCCACTGGGAGCGCCGGCCGCTCTTCCATGAAAGAGCCCTTTGAGTGGTTGCCTGGTCCGGCAGCGTCGCGATTGTGGCCCTGCTCAGAACTTGTAGCTCAAATTGATGCCTACCGTGTTGAGCTTCACGTTCTGATCGCGATCGTTGAAGGGTTCCGCTACGTCGTAGTGCTCGGAGCCGAAATCATAGTAGCGATACTGTGCGCCGACGACGAACTTGTCGGTCAACGCGTAGTCGACGCCGGCACCCACGGTCCAGCCGACATTCGTGCGCGTGCTGTCGAACGCCGGACCCGCGACTTGCGATGTTTCGATGCCGGCAAAGGCGACGCCGCCAATGCCATAGACCAGCAAGCGGTCCATGGCGTAGCCCGCCTTGGCGTTGACCGACCCGAACCACTTGATGTCGGTGCCGAATGTGCTTCCGAAGGCCGATACCGTCGTGCCGCGGACCGAGGAATAGTTGAGTTCCGCCTCGGCGCCCAGCACCGCCTGGTCGAATTGCCACAGTCCGGCGACATGGCCGCCGACAAAACCGCCGTCAACATCGGGTGTGGCCGAAAACGGCTCGCCCTCTGTTCCTGATATGTCGGACCGACCCCAGCCATAGCCGGCTTGCATGCCGGCATAGTAGCCGGTCCAGTCGAAGCCGGGCGCGGTCATCGGAACATCGGCCGCTGGGTCGGCGGCGAAAGCCGGCACGGCCAGAGCGGCAAGAAAACCGGCACTTGCGACCATCAGGCGATACATCGAACTCCCCGAAATGACGGTTCAGAAAGATCCTCGCCAGAAGGATAACCGCATTCGCCGCAATCGCAATCCCCCTGTCGCCGCACAGAATCCGCTATTTGGCGTCGATGAAGTCCAGCACAGCCTGGTTATATTCATCCGGCGCTTGCAGCATGGCGAAATGACTGGCGTTGGGCAGGATAATCAGCTTCGCGCCCGGGATGGCGGAGGCGATATATTCGGTGTGTTCGCGCTTGATCGCTTCATCATGGTCGCCGGCAACGATCGCCGTCGGCGTGGTTATCTCAGCGAGCTGCTCCTTGGTCCACGCCGGCTCGGTCTCCCACATATGGCTTATCTGCGCCACGAAGGCGTCATACTGGTCCGGTGTTTTCGACATCTTCTTGTAGTCGCGGCCGGAGCGGTCGATGTAGGCGGCAAAGGTCTTGTTGGTCATCACGCCCGGATCGACGCCGTCGGTGGTTACGTTGGCGGCTTGCGCAAAGAGCCTTGTCAGCCGCTCCGGATGATGCAGTGCGATGTCGATACCGATAATTCCGCCATCGCTCCAGCCGACGAGCGCGGTCTTGTCGATCTTCAGGTAATCGAGCAGTGCCAGATAGTCCGACGCCATCAAGTCATAGCCATAGGGCTGCTCGGTGCGGGTGGAGCGGCCGTGACCACGGCTGTCGGCGACGATCACCTTGTGGGTTTTGGAAAACGTGGCCACCTGGCTGGCCCAGATGTCGGCGTGGCCGAGGCCGCCATGGATGAGCAGCACGGGGTCACCCGCTCCGAAAACGGCGTAGTACATCTGGATGCCGTTCACCGGCGCATATCCGCTCTGATCGGGCTTGGGCATGGCCGCAGGCTCCGGCAAGGTCTGCCAACGTTCCTCGGCGGCGGCAAAAGTGGTCGACGCTGCGAACAAGATGACGACGGCGAACGCTTTCCAAAAACGGGTCATGTTTCCCCCTTACGGCTCGGTCCGTAGCCAGCATCGCGCTTTGGCCAGATTAGTCAACAAGCTCAGTCTGCCGCGGTGTGTTGGCCCGACGGCTCTGGCGGCGCCCGCCGACATTTGCGAGACTGGCGACAACCGAAGGAATCGCGAATGACGAAAGCAACGCTCGCAAAACCCAGACCGTGGACCGAGATGGCGACACATCTGGTCGATGTCGCCATGGGGCGCAAACCCGCTGACCTGGTCGTGCGCAACGGCCGCTGGGTGAACGTCCATTCGGGCGAGATCATCGCCGGCACCGACATCGCCATTGCCGGCGGGCGCTTCGCTTATTGCGGGCCCAATGCCAGCCGTGCCATCGGCCAGGGCACCAAGGTGGTCGACGCCGGCGGGCGCTACCTGGTGCCCGGTCTCTGCGACGCGCACATGCATGTCGAAAGCGGCATGGTGACGGTGACCGAGTTCTGCCGGGCCGTCATTCCGCACGGCACCACCTCGATGTTCATCGACCCGCACGAGATCGCCAATGTGCTTGGCCTGCCCGGCGTGCGGCTGATGCATGACGAAGCGGTCGCCATGCCCATCAACGTGCATGTGCAGATGCCGTCCTGCGTGCCTTCGGCGCCGGGGCTGGAACATGCCGGCGCCGAGCTGACGGTCGCCGATGTCGAGGAGGCGATGACCTGGGAGAACATTATCGGCCTGGGCGAAGTGATGAATTTTCCCGGTGTCGCCGCCAATGATCCTGTCATGTCGGGCGAGATCGCGGCGACGGTTCATGCAGGCAAGACGGTCGGCGGCCACTATGCCTCGCGCGATCTCGGCCTGCCGTTCCATGGCTATGTCGCCGGCGGCCCCGAGGACGATCATGAGGGCACGCGCGCCGAGGATGCCATCGCCCGTGTGCGCCAGGGCATGAAGGCGATGCTGCGGCTCGGCTCGGCCTGGTACGACGTCGCCTCGCAGATCAAGGCGGTGACGGAGAGCGGTATCGACCCGCGCAATTTCATCCTGTGCACCGACGACAGCCACTCCGGCACGCTGGTCCAGGAAGGCCATATGGACCGCGTGGTGCGCCACGCCATCCAACAGGGGTTGAAGCCGGTGACGGCGATCCAGATGGCGACGCTCAACACCGCCCAGCATTTCAGACTGGAGCGCGAGATCGGCTCGATCGCGCCGGGCCGGCTGGCCGACCTGCTGATCGTTTCGGATCTCGCCGCAATGACCATCGACGAGGTCTATGCACGCGGCGTCAGGGTGGCCAAGGGCGGCAAGCTCGAAATCGATATTCCGGCCTATGATTACCCGAAGACGGCGAAGAACACCGTCAAGCTCGGCAAGAAGCTGAAGGGCGACGACTTCGACATCACGGCGCCCAAGGGCGCCAACGAGGTGCGGGTGCGTGTCATCGGCGTTATCGAGAACCAGGCGCCGACGCGCGCGCTTGAGGCCGATCTGCCGGTCGAGGACGGGCTGGTCGCCATGGACCGCCGCAACGACATCTGCCAGATCGCGCTGGTCGAGCGCCACCGGGGCACGGGCGGCGTCACCAACGCCTTCGTTTCCGGCTTCGGCTATGTGGGCGACTGCGCCATGGCGTCCAGCGTGGCGCATGACGCCCACCACATCATCTGCGTCGGCACCAACAAGCAGGACATGGCGCTGGCCGTAAACCGCCTGGGCGAAGTCGGCGGCGGCGTCGTGCTGTTCTCCAAGGGCAAGGAACTGGCGCTGGTCGAAATGCCGATCGCCGGGCTGATGTCGGACGAGCGGGCCGAGATCGTCGCGGCCAAGGCAGAGAAGCTCACCGAGGCGATGCGCAAGATGGGCTGTTCGCTGAACAACGCCTACATGCAGCACTCGCTGCTGGCGCTGGTCGTCATTCCCGAACTCAGGATTTCCGATGTCGGCCTGATCGACGTGACGACGTTCCAGAAGGTCGATCTGTTCGTCTAGGATTGTTGATATTCAGGCCATGCCCGGCGGGCAATCGCTTCAGGTTCGAATTCACCTTTGCCGAGCGTCGGCGCCGCCCCTCATCGCCCTGCCGGGCACTTCTCCCCATATACTGACGGGGAGAAGGGGCTGGCCGCAACGACTGTCCTCTTCTTGCAATGCTGGTCATTGGCGAAACCGGTGATAATAGCGCCCCTCTCCCCGTCACTATACGGGGAGAGGATGCCGGCAGGCAGGTGAGGGGCAGCGCCGACTTCGACACCTGATGGTCTCCACCAGGAAGCTGCCCCCGGCTACCCGCCGGTGGCGATGGTCAGCACCTTGAACGGCGTGGTGATGACGATTTCCGCGACCGAGCCGACGGCCTTGCCGAGGCCCTGGCCGAGATTGTTGAGCTGAGTCGGGACGGGCTCGTCCGAGGCAAGGCCGGCAGGCGCCCGCAGCCGATCGCCCAGCAGTTGCACCAGCATTGGGTTGTCGGCGAATTTGGCGTGGTTGAGGCGGTCACCGCCCTTGGCCTGGGAAAGGTCGACCACCGACACGCCATAGCTGGCGAGGTCGGCCGCATCGCCGTAATCGCCGACGCGCGGCTTATCGCCCGAGATCAGGGAGGACAGCTTGAGAGCCCGGTCATCCGCCGAGAGCAGGATGGCGAATGGCTTGTCGGGTTTGCCGTAACGGATCATCTGTTTCTTGAACACGTCGACATCGATGTCGGGCGAGGCCAGGATGACGTAACCGAGTTTGTCGTCGAGATCGCGATCGCCGGTGATGGCAAGCTGGCGCAGAGCCTCCATGGTCACCCAGGTCCCCATCGAATGGGCGATGATGTCGATGCTCTTGACCTTGGTCTTGGCCAGCATCCTGAGGGTCGCCTCGAGGTCGTCGCGCGCTGCGTTGGCGCTTTCCTTGTCGTAGATGTAACCCGTGGTCTTGCCGCTCGAAGCCCATGAGAACAGCACCGGCGTGCCGGGATATTTCGTGTCGTGCGCGATCTGCGTCAGCCGGTAGATGCCGTCATCGAAGCCGTTGTTGAAGCCGTGCACGAAAACCAGCGCACGGTCGCCGCGCATGGCGATGTCGGCGCCGACCGCCTTGGCGAACTGCGGCGCGCCTTCATAGAAGGTGACGTCCTTGGCGGTGAAATCCTTGGCCGGGTTGCTGTTTGCCGATCCCTTGGCCCGCTCGATGGCGCCGACCTGATGGTTTTTCGGGACGGTGACGTCGACACGGGCAAAGCTGGTGGTCAGCGAGCGATCGCCGTCGAACACCTGTCGCGGGTCCTTGGTTGCCCTCTGGCGGGTGGTGGCGACGAAGATTTCATGCGTGGCCGCGATGTCGGAAGCGGGCACCGTGACCGTCGTCTTGTTGAGCAGGTCGTGCGTTTTGCCGCCGGCGCAGCCGGTGACAGCGAGCGCCAATGCAACGACGAGGTAGCTCTTCGAACGCATGGTCATACGCCGGCTCCCGCCAAGGGGGACGTCAAACGCGTGACGTCGCTGGCTATTCCGATAAGGCCAGAGACCGGCGCGGTCCAGTTCAAAGTGAATCCACACGTCCGCGATGCCGGGCAGGCACGGCGAAAACCGCGGGACCGCACCTATTGGCCAAGCAGGCTGATGCGGTCTGTCACGTCACGGTCGCTGGCAAAGCCGTCATCCTCGCGCAGCCGCTGGCCGATCATCTTCACCAGCGTCGGATTGTCGGCGAACTTCGTATGGTTGAAGCTGTCCGATCCCTTGACCTTGGACAGGTCGACGACCGACACGCCATAGGAGGCGAGATCGGCGGCATCCTTGTAGTCGCCGACGCGCGGCCGGGATCCGGCGATCAGGCCGGAGAGCCGCAGCGCGCGGTCGTCGTCCGACAACAGCAGGATGAACGGCTTGTCGGGCTTGCCATAGCGCCGCATCTGGCTCTTGAACACGTCGACATCGATGTCGGGCGAAGCCAGCACCACGTCGCCGAGCTTGCCGCCGAGATCGCGGTCGCCGGTGATGGCCATCTGCCGCAGCGTTTCCATGGTGACCCAGGTTCCGAGCGAATGCGCGACGATGTCGATGCGCCGCGCGCCGGACTGCTCCAGCATCCTGAGCGTCACCTCCAACTGGTCGCGGGCAGCGCTGGCGCTTTCCTTGTCATAGACGTAGTCGGTGGTCCTGGCACCCGATGCCCAGGAAAACAGCACGGGCGTGCCGGGATAGCCGGAATCATGGACGATCTGGGTGAGGCGATAGACGGCGGCATCGAAGCCGGTGTTGTAGCCATGCACGAAGACCATGACGCGGCCGCCACGCGCCGCGATGTCGGCATTGAGCGCGCTGGAGAATTTCGGCTGCGTGTCGTAGCCGACGACCTCGGAAGCCATGAAATATTTGGCCGGGTCATCCGACTTGCCGCGCGAGCGGCGCTCGATCTGGCCGGTCTTGTGAAGCCCCGGAACGGTGACGTTGACGCGGGCATAGTTCAGCGTCGCCGAGCGTTCGCCGTCGAAAACCTTGTTGGGATCGTCGGATTTCTTGCGCGTCGTGGCGATGAAGATCGAGTGGTTGCCGGCGATCTCCGTCACCGGCGCGGACACCATGGCGCTGCCCAGCAATTCCTGTGTTTGCTGGCCGGCGCAGCCGGCGACGAGCAAGGCCAGGACAACGATAAAAATCTTCTTCAAAGGCACGCCTGAATTTCCAACTCCGGCCGAAAGGCCTGTCTATCCTCACGATACCTCCCGGACAGGCAGAGTGCGGCAGAACTAAGTCATGTCCAGTCGAAATGTGATCGGCGCCCCGCTACGGCCATCGCAGTGTTGCGCGAAAGCCAAAATGGCGGCGTCGCCGCCGGCCTTCCAATTCCCGCAGAGATAGCGATTTTAAGCCGCCTGATGCCAGGGGCATGAGAATGTACCCACAAGTAACTGAAAATATTCCGCAAAATTTCCGCTCGGAACGACGCACATGATGGACGATGGCGCCACGTAGCCGGATATGCAATAGGCTGGCTCGCGCCGCACCTTGTCCCGGCGCTCAACAACCGAACGTGCGCGACCCGATCAATGATAGAGGTCCGCGGACAGCGTGCAACACAAGGTGGCTTTCCCAAGGGTGGTTTCCGATGAACAGTTTCTCTTCCCGCGTTGCTGCCGCTGCCGCCGCGATCCGCCAGATCTTCCCTGAAACGCCGCTGCAGGAAAACGATTATCTGTCGAAAAAGACCGGCGCGCGGGTGCTGTTGAAGCGCGAGGACCTGTCGCCGGTCCGCTCCTACAAGATCCGCGGCGCCTTCAATTTCTTCCGCAAGACACTGGCGGCCGGCAACGAGGCTGAACTGTTCGTCTGCGCGTCCGCCGGCAACCACGCGCAGGGTTTTGCTTTCGTCTGCCGCCATTTCGGCAGGCGAGGCGTCGTGTTCATGCCGGTGACGACGCCGCAGCAGAAGATCGACAAGACCAAGCTGTTCGGCGGCGATTTCATCGAGATCAGGCTGGTCGGCGATTTCTTCGACGACTGCTATCGCGCGGCCCTGGAATTCACCGACAGTTCCGGCGCCCATATGGTGCCGCCCTTTGATCACAAGGACATTATCGAGGGCCAGGCAACCGTCGCCTACGAGATCGCGGATCAGATGCCGGGCGCCCGCATGCCCGATATCGTCATGCTGCCGGTCGGCGGTGGCGGACTTGCCGCGGGCGTCACCCATTATTTCGCCGATCAGGGCAGGGAAGCACGCTTCGTCTTCTGCGAACCGGCAGGCGCGCCGAGCCTGCGCGAAAGCCTTGCGGCGGGAAAACGGCTCAAACTCGCCAAGGTCGACAATTTCGTCGATGGCGCCGCGGTGGCCGAGATCGGCCGCGAGCCGTTGCGTCGTCTCAAGGATTTTCCGGCCGACACAGTGCGGCTGATCCCGGAAAACCGGCTCTGCGCCACCATGATCGAAATGCTCAACGTCGAAGGCGTCGTGCTGGAGCCGGCCGGCGCGCTGGCGATCGATGCGCTCAAGGATTTCTCCAAGAAGGAGATCAGGGGCAAGACCATCGTTGCCGTGGTTTCGGGCGGCAATTTCGATTTCGAGCGGCTGCCGGACGTTAAGGAACGGGCGCTACGCTTCGAGGGGCTGAAGAAATACTTCATCATCCGCTTTCCGCAGCGGCCCGGCGCGCTGCGAGACTTCCTCGAACTGCTCGGGCCCGACGACGACATCGCCCGTTTCGAATATCTGAAGAAATCGGCGCGCAATTTCGGTTCGGTGCTGATCGGCATCGAAACCAAGGACCGCCGCAATTTCGATCTGCTCAAAGCGAAGTTCGAGGCCGAGGGCGTCCAGTATCAGGACATCACCGACAACGAGACATTGGCCGGGTTCATCATATGAGCGGCAAGGAGGCAGGAAAAATCTTCGTCGCGCTGTTTTCCGGCATCAATGTCGGCGGCAACCGCATCGTCAAAATGGCGGAGCTGCGGTCGTTCTTCGAGGATCTCGGCTTTTCCGATGTCGCCACCTATGTGCAGAGCGGCAATGCCGTGTTCCGGGCGAAGAAGGGCGACGCGGCCGCGCTGACGAAACAGATCGAAGCAGCCTTCGAGAAGAAATGGGGTTTTTATTCGCGCATCATGGTGCGCGATCTCTCATGGTTCGAGCGGCTGGTGAACGAAAACCCTTACCCGGAAGTTGCCGGGGACCATACCAAGCTGCATGCCTATGTGCTGGAGCGCGAGCCGACAGCGGACGAGGTGGCGCGACTGACCGAAAAGTGCACCGGCCCCGAACGCTTCGAGATCAAGGGCGATGTGCTCTACTTGCACGCGCCGGACGGGCTGGGCAAATCGGTGTTTGCCGGGCTGATCCCGCGCACGCTGAAAGTCCCGGGCACCGCACGCAACTGGCGCTCCGTGCAGGCGCTGCTGGAGATGGCTGCTCAGACCGGTGGGAAGTAGGCGGCCTATGCCGCCGGTGCTGGTTTCCAGTCGAAGGTCAGTTCTTCGCGGAAAGCAAAGCGCTTGATGTGATCGGCGACAACGCTTTCCAGGCGCTCGATCGATCCCGCTTCGTCGGTCGACACCGTGATATGCAGTGTCGCCGCATTGGCATCCATGACGGTACGGCCCATTGAGAGATCGATGGTGCCGTGGGTGGGATCGAACTCGACCGGGAATTTGTGCGCCCAGTGCTTGCACAGCTGCTGCAGGTAGCGGCTGGCATGTTCGGTGGCGACGTCGGCATGGCTGGTCGGCATGAATTCTCCTGGGCAAGCGCCTGTTGCATGGCTGGGCGCCGGCCCAAGCCTGGCGCCTCAGCCAGACAGATAGGCGCCGCCCCTGAAAAACCAAACGGTACCGGGCCGTCAGCCTGGCATTGTCCGCTCAAGACAGCGTGATCGGCTACCAGCTTCCGGTGTTCGCCATCGAAGCCCAGGGCTCCGCCTTGGCCTTGGCCGGGCCTTTCTGCAGAAGCTCGATCGAGATGCCGTCCGGCGACTTGACGAAAGCCATGTTGCCGTCGCGCGGCGGCCGGTTGATGATGACGCCATTGTCCATCAGATGCTGGCAGGTGGCGTAGATGTCGTCGACCTCATAAGCGAGGTGGCCGAAATTGCGTCCGCCCTTGTAGTCTTCCGGATCCCAATTGTAGGTCAGTTCGATCAGCGGTGCCTTGTCGGCGATGCCGCTTTGCTCGTCTTCGGAGGCCGCGAGGAAGATCAGCGTGAAGCGGCCTTGCTCGTTTTCGTAGCGGCGCACTTCCTTGAGGCCGAGCTTGTTGCAGTAGAAGTCGAGCGAGGCATCGACGTCGGTGACGCGGATCATGGTGTGCAGATAGCGCATGTGATTTCCTCGATAAATTGCGTTGCGGCGCAACATAGGGTCGGCCCTGTCAAAGGGCAATCGTGCGGCGGTGCGCAATGCCGGCAAAGAACAAATCCGGTATTGCCCAAATGAACCGTGAAAAAAGGCACGGCAGGTCTTGCACAGACCGGAAGCCGCAGTGTTAATCTGTTGGCAAGAATCAGTTGCGGTGTTCTTGAAAAAAGGGGGCATTCTTATGGGGGAAAAGGCCTCTTTGACGGGGCGGGACGGACCCCTCGGCGACGCCTTGCAGCGTGACGAAGGCGGCGATGCCGCGGACTTGCTCGAAATAGCCGGCGCCATCAAGTGGTTCGATGTGGCCAAGGGCTATGGTTTCATTTTGCCGGATGACGGCATTTCCGGCGATATCCTCCTCCATGTGACATGTCTTCGAAGGGATGGCTTTCAGACGGCCCTGGAGGGCGCACGCGTGGTCTGCCTCGTCAAACATGGCGACCGCGGATTGCAGGCCTTCCGGGTGCTCTCTATGGACGTCACCACCGCGGTCCACCCGGCCGAGATGCAGGAGCAGCGCACCCATGTCGCGGTGACGCCGGAGAGCGGTCTCGAACGCGCCCTGGTGAAATGGTTCAACCGCACCAAGGGGTTTGGTTTTCTCACCCGCGGCGAGGGCACCGAGGACATCTTCGTCCATATGGAGACCTTGCGCCGTTACGGTATCACCGAGCTTCGGCCGGGGCAGGTCGTGCTGGTTCGTTTCGGACGCGGCGACAAAGGCCTTATGGCCGCCGAAATTCACCCCGATATGGGGACCTTGCCGGTCTCGCACTAGGGCGTTTCCGGCCGAGGATTTCGAATGGCTTACAGGAACTGGCTGACCGCGGGCGCGATGTGCGCGATTGCCTTCATCGCCGCCGCCGGTGGTTACTTCTATTCCGAAAAGCCGACCTCGGCGGACAGCCGGGCGATGATCCTTCCAGCCGATCCGGCGCCATTGGTCGTGGTGACGAAAGGCGGTGATCGCTCTTTTTCCATCGAAGTCGCCGACACCGCCGCGGAGCGCGAGGCCGGCTTGATGTACCGCCAGGACATGGCGGACAACCACGGCATGCTGTTCGTCTTCGAGGTCCAGCAGCAGGTTGGCTTCTGGATGCACAACACGCCAATGCCGCTTGATCTGATTTTCGTCGGCCAGGATGGCAAGATCCGGGCGGTCAAGCACGGCGAGCCGCAATCGGACGCCGTCGTTTCGCCCGGCGTACCGGTGCGCTTCGTGCTCGAGCTCAAGGCCGGCACTGCCGCCAGGAACGGCATCGAGTATGGCGACCTTTTGCGCCATCCGGCCGTGGGCACGGTATCCGGCCCCGGCATGCCACCAGCCGACAATGGCGATGCACCCAATGGCGGTGGCGGTTGAGCACACAGGCGGGATCGCAGATGCAGTCTTTCACCCATGACGGCTTCGAGCTTACCTTCCTCGACCGCCAGCCGGCATCGGGCGAGGGCGATCCGGTGCTGATGATCCATGGCTTCGCCTCGAGCCATTATGTCAACTGGGTGTCGCCCGGCTGGTTCAAGACGCTGAACGACGCCGGTTACCGCGCCATCGCCTTCGACAATCGCGGCCACGGCTCGTCGTCCAAGAGCTATGAGGAGGCCGACTACACGCCGGTCAAGATGGCTTCCGATGCCGCTGCCTTGCTCGGCCATCTCGGCATCGGGCGCGCTCATGTCATGGGTTATTCGATGGGCGCGCGCATCGCGGCGTTCATGGCGCTGTCCGATCCGGACAAGGTGGCGACGCTGGTCTTCGGCGGTCTCGGCATCGGCATGGTCGACGGTGTCGGCGATTGGGATCCGATCGCCGCCGCCTTGCTTGCCGATGATCCGGCCGCCACCAGCCATCCGCGCGGCCGGTCGTTTCGCGCCTTCGCCGACCAGACCCGCAGCGATCGCCGGGCCTTGGCCGCTTGCATCGCCAAATCGCGCGAATTGCTGAGCGAGCAGGATATCGCCCGCATCGCCCAGCCGACGCTGGTCGCCGTCGGAACCACCGACGACATTGGCGGCTCGCCCGATGAGCTTGCAGCGTTGATGCCGAACGCCAGCGCCTTTCACATCGAGGGCCGGGACCATATGCTGGCCGTCGGGGACAAGACCTTCAAGCAGCGCGTGCTGGAGTTCTATGCCGAGAATCCGCTTTGAGCGGACGGCGACGCGTCAGGCGGCTTTGACGCTTGCGCTCAGTCTGGCGCTCTCGCTGCTTGAACCGACTTCGCCATCACGCACAGCAGCTCGAACATCATCGTCGCGCCGGCGAGCGCCGTCATTCCACCCAGGTCGAAAGGCGGCGCCACCTCCACGACGTCGGCGCCTACAATGTTCAATCCATCGAGCAAGCGGACCATTTCCTGGGCCTCGCGGGTGGTGAAGCCGCCAAGTTCAGGCGTTCCGGTCCCAGGCGCCATCGATGGGTCGATGCAGTCTATGTCGAAGGTGACATAAACAGGATTGTTTCCGACGATGCCGCGCGCCTCTTCCACGACGCTGGCCGCGCCTCGCCTGACGAACTCCTCCATGTAGATGATACGGATGCCCTGGGCGACCGCCCAGTCATGTTCGCCGGGTTCATAGATCGAGCCGCGGATGCCGATCTGGACGACGCGCTTGGGATCGAGCAGCCCCTCTTCGATGGCGCGGCGGAACGGCGTGCCATGTGTATAGGGATTGTCGCCGAAATAGCGGTCATTGGTGTCCGAATGCGCGTCGAAATGGATCATGCCGACGGGCGCCTTGCGGGCCACGGCGCGCAGCACCGGCAACGTCGTCAGATGATCGCCGCCCGCTGCAAGCGGAATGGCGCCCACTGCCACGATCGCCGCGATGCCGTCCTCGATGCGCTTCAGCCCGTCCAGCAGGTTGATCGGATTGACCGAGAGATCGCCGACATCGGCGACGTTGGCGATGCTGAACGGCTCGGTCCCCGAGACGTGATGGGCGCGCCGCATCAGGCTCGACTGGTTGCGGATCTCGCGCGGGCCGTGCCGTGCGCCGGCGCGATTGGTGGTGCCACCATCCCACGGTATGCCGACGAGCGCGATGTCGAGCCCCTCCGCGCTTGCCACGGCCGGCAGTCTCATGAAGGTCGAAAGTCCGGCGAAGCGAGGCACGGCGGAGGCGTCGATCGGCTGGAAGAAATTGCTGCTCATGGTGTCGGCACCTCAGAAGAATTCGCGTTTGACGATTTCCGCAATGCGGGTCTCGCAGTCGTCGAGCAACCATCGGCCCTTTTCCGCCGATGAGCCCTCGGTCAGCGACAGCACGCCGGATGGCGGCACTTCCTCGGCTGGCTTGGGATAGCGATCATATGGCCTGAACTGCGCCGGGCCGTCATGCAGTGCCTTGCCGAGGTCGACGAGCTCGGGACGCAGCGCCAGCATCATCGAGGTTTCGATGACGCTCGCATGTTCCAGCTCGATGCCGGGATAACCATCGGGGAACACTTTCGCCAGCGTCTCTGTGCGCACCATTTCCCAATGATCGATGCGCAGGATCGTCAGATCCGCCGCACGCTCGCGGCCGATGGTGTCGAGCGCCAGTTCGATGCCCTCGATTGACGGGCCGATGTTCTCGTAGTGGCCGTTGAGGACAACGATACGCCGGACCTTCTGGCGATAGAGATCGCAGATCACATCCTTGACCAGCAGCGAAAACGTATGCGCCGTGATGTTGATCGTGCCGGGGAAGGCCGGGCCGCCGCCTGTTCTCGGCTGCGAGCGGTTGCCGTAAGCGATGGTCGGCGCGACGAGGCCGCCGACCTGCTTCGCGACCGTCTCGGCGATGGCGGTGGGAAGCACGACATCGACATTCATCGCCATGTGGTGGCCATGCTGCTCGGTCGAGCCGAGCGGCAGGAAGATAGGAGCGCCGGCGGCGATCCTCTTCTCGGCTTCGGGCCATGGCAGTTCAGCGAGGAAAACTCGGTCTTTCATGATCATCTCGTTTCAAAGCATCGCCGCGCCACCATTGGCGCCCAGGCATTGTCCGGTGAAGAAGGTGGCGCCGGGGCCGGCAAGGAAGACCACCGCGGAAGCGATTTCATCCGGGCGGCCGATCCGCCCCAGCGGGTGTGTCGTTTCCTGCGCGCGCTGGCTCTCGCTCAGCGCCTCGAAACCGAGAAGCGGCGTGTCGGTCGGCCCCGGCGCCACGGCGTTGACCAGGATGCGAGGGGCAAGCTCTCGCGCCCAGGAGCGGGTCAGGCCGAGCAATGCCGCCTTGGTCGCGCAATAGACCGAGGCGTTCGACCGGCCGAGATAGGCGAGCTCGGAGGCGATGTTGACGATGCGGCCGCCATCGGGAAGGTGCGGCAGGACTTCCCGTGCCACGATGATGGCGCCGCGCACATTGACGGCGAACATGCGGTCGACATGGTCGAGCGAAATCGCCTCAAGCGGTGCTTCATGGAGGATGCCGGCATTGTTGACCAGAATGTCGTAGCCGCCGATCCGTTGCGCGCCTTGCCTGACCGCGGCAATGATGTCGGCCTCATTGGCAAGGTCGCAGGCAAGGATCGGGATATCGCCGTCGGATGCCTTGAGATCGAAGCCGAGAACAATGGCTCCGGCGTCCCGCAAGGCGAGCGCGGTCGCGCGACCGATGCCGCTGGCCGCACCGGTGACCAGCGCGCGTTTTCCGTGCAGCGGGGTTACCAAGGCACTTCTCCCCTGTCGACGCCGAGCGACTGCCCGGTGATGTTGGCCGCGAGATCCGACGCCAGGAACAGATAGGTGCCGGCCATGTCGGCCGGCTCCATCAGGCCGGGCAGGGCTTGCGCGCCAACGATGTCTTCGAGCAGTGCTGCTTCACTGACGGCGCCTTGCTCGGCCATCCGGCCAAGCGAGCGCATCGATGCTTCCGTGCGGACCCATCCCGGACAGACCGCATTGACGCGGATGCCTTTCGATCCAAGTTCCTTGGCCCAGGTTTTCGTCAGGCCGATGATGGCGTGCTTGGAGGCGACATAGGCGCCGAACCGCGCTTCGGCGACGCGGCCCCAGATCGATGCGGTGTTGATGATCGAAGCGCCGGCCTGCATGCGCGGCAAGGCGCGCGCGGTGACAAGCGCCGTGCCGATGACGTTGATCTCGATGATGCGCCGGAAGGCGGCTTCGGCCTCGTCGCTGCTGTCGGTGATCGGCGTCATCAGCTCGAGGCCGGCATTGTTGATGAGCACGTCGATCCGGGAGATCGGTCCGAGGGCCGCGCCGACCGCCTCGCGGTCGGCGATGTCGGCCTCCGTGCCTGTGGCGCCCAAGTCGTGGGCCCGTTCGTGCACGGCCGCGTCGTTGGCAATGAGGTGCAGGCTGGCGCCGGCCTGGGCGAAGCCCTTGGCGATGCCGAGCCCGATGCCTCGGCTCGCTCCGGTGATCACGACCGTCTTTCCGGAAAAGGAGAGGCTCATACGACCACTCCGGTTTCGTTGCGGATCAGATGCAGGACCTTGTTGCGCAGCTCGAAGAATTTCTGGGTTTCGCGAATCTCCAGCGGCCGGTCCGGGCCAAGCTCTGCCGCCACGTCGATATCGGCGACGATCGAGGCTGGACGGCGTGAGAACAGGATGATCCGGTCGGCGAGAAATACGGCTTCTTCGACGTCGTGGGTGACGAAGATGATGGTCTTTTCCTCGCGGATCTGGATCTGCCGCAGCTCGACCTGAAGCCGCT
This sequence comes from Mesorhizobium sp. SEMIA396, assembly GCF_024518615.1. Lineage (NCBI taxonomy): Bacteria > Pseudomonadati > Pseudomonadota > Alphaproteobacteria > Hyphomicrobiales > Phyllobacteriaceae > Mesorhizobium > Mesorhizobium sp. SEMIA396. The sequence continues at coordinate 172,514 of NZ_JANIFC010000013.1, read as the reverse complement.
CGCGCGTCAGCGCGTCGAGGGCGCCGAAAGGCTCGTCCATCAACAGCACGTCTGAGCCTGCGGCGAGCGTGCGGGCTATGGCCACGCGCTGGCGCATGCCTCCCGAGATCCGGTTTGGATAGGAGTCGGCAAAGTCGGCGAGCCCGAACAGCTTGAGATAGTGGCTGATACGCTCGGCTCTTTCGGTGGCACCGAGGTCCTTCCTGTAGCGCATGCCGAAGGCGATGTTGTTTTTGACCGTCAACCAGGGAAACGACGAATAGGACTGGAACACCATGCCGCGCCGACGGTCCGGCCTGACGACCTTTTCCCCGCCAAGCAGGATCGAGCCCGAACTCGGTTCGTCGAGGCCGCCGACCATGCGCATCAAGGTGGTCTTGCCGCAGCCCGATGGGCCGAGAAAGACGACCAGCGAATTGCGCTCGAGGCCAAGGCTGGTGTTTCGCACGACATCGACGGGGCCGAAGGACTTGGCCGTGTCGATGAATTGAACATATCCGGTCATGTCATGCTCCTCACAGATACCGGAACAGCCGGCGGTGAAGCAGGCGCAAAAGTTGGTCGGTGACAAGGCCGATCAGGCCGATGACGACGACGCCGGCCATGACCTCCGGTGTCTTGACGAAGCGCCGGGCCGTCCAGATCACATAGCCGATGCCGGAATCGGCGGCGACGATCTCGGCGATGATCAGATAGGTCCAGCACCAGCCGAGCGTGATGCGCAGATTGTCGAGCAGCGTCGGGCCCATCCAGCGCAGGGCGACGTCGACCATGACCTGCCTCGAATTGGCACCGACGGTGCGGGCGACCTCGACGAACTCCTGCGGCACGCGCCGCATGTCGTCGGCGACGAGCAGCACGAGCTGGAAGAACGTCCCCAGCCAGAGCAGGAAGATCTTGGTCTCCTCGCCGACGCCGAACCAGATGATCGACAGCGGCACGAGTGCGGGGACCGGCAGGTAGCGGATGAAATCGATCATCGGCTCCAGGGCGGCGCCGACGATCCGGTAGCTGCTCATCATGATGCCGATCGGGATCGCCATGACGGCGGCCAGCAGGAAGGCAATCCAGACACGGGTGGTCGAAACCGCGACGTGCCACAGCAGGTTCTGCTCGGTCAGCATCGTCCACAGGGCAATGACGACGCGGCTCGGCGAGGGCAGGAACTGCGGCGCAATGATGCCCGCGCGCGCCGCCAGCTCCCACAGGGCAACGACGAGCACAGCCGCGGCGACACTGACGGCAAACTCCAGCATCGGCGATGCGCGACCGCGGAAGACAAACAGGCTGCTGAACAAATCATTATCCCCGGATGATCGAAAGAACGGCCGTCACCGGCGCGAGCCGGAATGACATCGCTGCCGACAGCCGAGACAAGCTGCCGGCCCGGCCGCGCGGCCGCTATTTCGCCGGGATCTTGTTGATCGCCGAACTGTCGATCTGGTCCGCCGCCACCAGTCTGTTGTCGGCGGCGCCGTTCTCCAGGTTTAGATCCATCACCGTGTCGAATATCCCGTGCAACGTGCCTTTTTCTCCCGGCTTGCCCATGTAGGCCAGGGATTCTGCAAGCGTCGTGTAGGACAGGCTGGAGTTGACGATGTCGGTCACTTCGGCAGGCGTCAGGCCGAAATGCTTGGACGCCATGTCGGCGAATTTTTCCGGCTCGGCCTTGATGAAATCGACCGTCTCATAGATGCAGCCGAGGAATTTTGCGTATTTGTCGGGGTTCGCCTTGAAGTCGTCGTTGCGGGCGATGATCGCGTCGATGATGATGCCGCGATGATCCTTGGACGAGATCAGCATGCGGGCACCGGTGCGGGTCGAGGCCTTCAGCGCCTGCGACATGAACGGTTCGTAGGTCGCGATCGCGGCGATCGATTCATCGACGAAAACCGCACCCGTATCGGCCGTCGCGATGTCCTTGATCTGCAGATCCTTCAGCGACAGGCCCGCCTGCTTCAGCTCCATCTGCAGCAGCAGGCGCGAGGGGATGTTGGGCTCGGCCGCGACGACCTTGCCCTTCAGATCGGCAACGGACTTGATCTTGTCATCGGTGATGACGCCGTCGCCACCGACGGATTCGTCGATCGTGCCGATGATGATGCCGGGCGTCGAGGCGTCGCGCGGGCGGCCCTGATATTCGCCGACCGAGCGCATCTGCATCTCGATGTCGCCGCGCGCCATCGCCGCCATGACGTTGGTCAGGTCATCCTCGAACTTGATGCTGACATCAAGGCCCTTGGCGGTGAAGCAGCCAAGGTCGCTGGCGATATGGACAGGCGCAAATCCCAGCCATGTCGGCGCCAGGATGCGGATCTGGTCGGCGCTGAGGGCGAGCTGCGAACTGGCGAGCAGCAGGGCTGCGGACAAGGCGGTGCCTGGTAACGGTTTCATGATTGTTCCCCAATTTTGTTCCGTACAGGCTCGCGATTTCTGACATTGATGTAAATGAGTTTATTTAGAACGATACATCGAATAACATCGATGTATCGTTCTGTGCATCATGGGGAATGGCATGCGCCGGCTGGACAATATCGATATCCGCCTGCTGCGCGTTTTCGTGGCGCTGGCCGATTCAGGCGGGTTCGCCGCTGCGCAAATCACGCTCAACCTGTCACAGCCGACGCTGAGCACGCATCTGGCGGAGCTGGAGAAACGCATCGGTGCCCAACTCTGCCATCGCGGGCGCAAGCAATTCCGCCTGACCGAGGTTGGACAGGCAACCTACGATGCGGCGCAGAGGCTGTTCCGCGACCTTGACGATTTCGGACATCGCATCAATGCAGCCAGCGGCAGCCTGTCGGGCCGCTTGCGGGTCGGCACGTCGGATGGGGTCTTCACCAGTGGCGAACTGGGTATCCAGCACGCGCTCAGCCGCTTCATGGGGCCCGATTCCGACGTCTTCATCGACCTTTCGGTGGGTACGCCGTCCGAACTCGAGCAACAAGTTGCCGATGGCGGTCGCGACGTTGTCATCGGGCCGCTGTCGCAGAAAGCGCCTGGGGTTGTCTATCGCGACTATTGCGGCGAACCGCATCTTCTCTATTGCGGCCGCCGGCATCCGCTCTTTGCGATGCCCGATTCAAGGATCGATCAAGGCGCCGTCGATGCCGCGCGGTTCTCGGTGCGCAGCTATCGACATTTCGACGACCTCTACCTGGTCGGCCATCCCAAGGCGAGTGCATCGGTCGTGCACATGGAAGCGCAGTTGATGCTGATCCTGTCGGGCAACTTCATCGGCTTTCTGCCATGCCATTTTGCCGATCCCTGGGTCGCCGCCGGAGACATGCGGGCGATCAAGCCAAGGGCCTATTCGTTCAGTTCCATACACCGCGTCGCCTATCGCAAGACCGACGCCCAGCGCTCGCTTGTTCAGGCGTTTCTCGGTGCATTGTTCGATGCAACGCCCGTGGCGGGATAGGGCGACATGCAAGCGCGCCACCGGCGAAGATCACAAAGAGGTTTGCAGGGCCTGCAATGACCGCGTCATGTTTTCCCTGGCCTGCGGTTCGAAGCGCTGGCGAAACTCTTCAGTGTGGAAGATGTGCGGGCGGGCGAGGAAAGTCTTCAGGACAGCACTGCGTCCGGCCCGCCACATTGGCTCCTCCACCCAGTGGTACTCGCGCCGCACGGCGCGCTCATAGGCGTCGAAGGCGTCCGGCGCGGCTCCCAGGATCGACAGATCCATATCCAGGAAAAGACTTGCGTCCCGTGTGGCCGCCGCGTCTTCGAACGGCGGCACCTGGTGCGTGGCGGTGGCGACGATCATTGCCGAGATGCGGTTGAGGCGTGAAGGATTTGCGCGGCCCGCCAGCTTTTTCTCGGCAAGGGCAGCACTTTGCGCCTCATTGTCCTTGGCCTTGCTGTCATAGATGGCATCGTGGAACCAGATCGCCGCTTCGATCGCCTCGGGGTCGCCGAGCAATCCTCGATAGTCGCCAGCGAGTGCCAGCATCGCCTCGATATGGGCAAGGTTGTGGTAGTGGCGGCCCTGTGCCCGGTAGAGCGCCGAAAGCTCGCTTTTCAGCGCGTCGTCGATCAAGGGTTCGTTTTCCATGGCTGCTTGAATTCCCGCGAACCAAATCCATTTGACAAAGCACTAAGGAAAATTGAGTTCAATCGTGCTATGATCTGGCTTATATGTGCGGCCAGGCAACAGGCAAGCACAACAGGCAAGCCAGGCAGGACGCAGGACGAGACGGCGATGAACAGCATCAGCATTTCCCGACACAGCGCATTGAAGCCGGTCGATCCGATCTGGCGTTCGATCCGCGACGAGGCCATGGAGGCTGTCAACCGCGACCCGCTGCTCGCTGCATTCCTCTATTCGACCATCCTCAACCAGGACAGCCTGGAAGAAGCAGTCATTCATCGGCTGGCCGAGCGGCTGGCGCACCAGGACATCGGCTCCGATCTCATCCGCCAGACCTTCAAGTCCATGCTGGCCGACGACAAGGAGTGGCCGACGACGGTGCGTGTCGACATCCAGGCCTATTACGATCGCGATCCGGCCTGCGACCGCTTCATCATGCCTGTGCTCTATTTCAAGGGTTTCCACGCCATCCAGACCCATCGGCTGGCGCATTGGCTGTGGAACCAGGGGCGCAAGGATTTCGCGCTCTATCTGCAGAGCCGCTCGTCCTCGGTCTTCCAGACCGACATCAACCCCGCCGCCCGCATCGGCAAGGGCATCTTCATCGACCACGCCACCGGCCTCGTGGTCGGCGAGACCGCTGTCATCGAGGACGACGTGTCGATCCTGCATGGCGTGACGCTGGGCGGCACCGGCAAGGCCGGCGGCGACCGCCACCCCAAGATCCGCTACGGCGTGCTGATCGGCGCCGGCGCCAAGATCCTCGGCAACATCGAAATCGGCCATTGCTCGAAGATAGCGGCCGGCTCGGTGGTGCTGTCGCCTGTGCCGCACAACAAGACGGTTGCCGGCGTGCCGGCCCGCGTCGTCGGTGAGACCGGCTGCGATCAGCCGTCGCGCCAGATGGACCAGCTTCTGCCGTCGCAGACGATGGATCAGGTCGTCAGTTTCGACATCTGATTTTCACGGCGCCGTCGTCTGCTGTCGGATTCCGGCCGCGGGCAGGAGCGGGCGGTTGTCTCGCCTTATCAGGCCGCTTGCCTTTACATCGCCATTGTCGACGTGCCAGAAGCGCGTTCGAACGAGCAAGCCCGATGATCGGAGAAGACTGTTGAAGCCGGACGAAATCAGAAAGCTGGACGCCTATTTCAAGCGCGTCTTCCAGAACCCCAAGCTCGAGGTCAAGGCACGGCCGCGCAAGGACGATTCGGCCGAGGTCTATGTCGGCGACGAATTCCTCGGCATCGTCTTCAAGGACGAGGACGACGGCGATTACAATTTCTCGATGGCGATCCTCGACATCGATCTGGCCTGAGCCAGCGATTTTGCGCTCGGCCGGCTCCGCCTCGAATGCGGCCGGCCGGCCGGACCTTCCGAGGCTTTCTTAACGTCCTGTTTTCAGGACGCGCCCGGCTTCAGTGGCGATTGCCGCGTCGAGCGCCTGCCAATCGCCCAGAAACTCCCTTGGGAAGCGATAGGTGAGGCTGAGCTCGTCGCCGACCTGGATGTCGCGCTCGCAAGGCGCCAGCGATTGGTCGGCACTCGGTCCGCTCAGGCAACGGGCCACAAACGGCTCCTTGCCGGGGCGATTGCCGACAACCAGCACCTCGTTCAGATAGCCTGATTTCTCGTTGAAACCATAAATCATCGTGCCGCCAGGCCCGACAATGCCGGGTTGGATGATCAACGCGCTGTAGATCGGCGCGAAGCGGCCACTCATGTCACGCGACATCATCTGCTGTTCGAAGGCCAGAAAGACGATGCTTTTGGCTGTCCCCGTATGGTTGAAATCATCCCGCGCGGCCTCGCTGTAGCCGTCCATCTGGGGATAGCGCAGATAGAGGTCGAGCCGCGAGGCGATGCCGTCGCGCCGGGCCTGGGCGAAACGGATGGCGTTGGCCGGGACCGTGATGACATTGTTGCCGATCACCACTTGGTGCATCGTTGCGTCGTCGGTGTATCCGGCCATGGCGATCGAATGGCCAAACCATTTGCCTGCAAGGCTGATCGCTGCTGAAAGCAGGGCCAGCGCCGCGAATCCGTAGAGCACCCGCTTCATCAGCCTGGAATCGACCACAGTGAGTTCGTTGGCGAGCGCTGCCTGCTTCATCTCAGTCCTCGGATCTCGGGCCGTCCGTCCGCCTCCAGTGTCCCTGGGCGGCACACATCGTACGGCACGGCTCTTGCAGCCTGCGTGGAACGACTGTGCAATTTCATGGTAAATGGAAAGTTAAGATGGGACCGCTGGAACTCACACTCTTTGCTTTTGCCGTCGGGTTGACGGCCTGCGGGCTGGCCGGATCGGCTATGGAACTGGTGTCGGGCCGCAAGGTCGCCTTCACCGAACCCTATGTGTCGCCGTCACATGTCTTGCGCTCGCTGCTCGCCACTGCCTGTGCCGGACCCTTCATGCTGGTCAATGATGCCATCGATGCCCGGCGTCAGCGCCGCATTTCAACGTTGGCGCTGATGTCCTGCGGCTGCACGGCAATTGCGTGGACCTTGGCGCTGGGCGTCGTCGTGCTTGCCATTGCCTCATGGACGGTCCGTCTCCTAGGGTCCGAGCTGCCAGCTTGAGACGATTCGGAGACCAGAAATGCCGCTTTATGCGATCGATGGAACAGAGCCCAGCTTCGCCGATGCGGGTTCGAACTGGATCGCACCCGATGCGACGCTGATCGGCGACGTCAGGGTCGGACGCAATGCCGGCTTCTGGTTCGGCGCCGTCATCCGCGGCGACAATGAGCCCATCGTCATCGGTGCCGACACCAATGTGCAGGAACATACGGTCATGCACACCGATCCCGGTTTCCCGCTGACGATCGGGGAAGGCTGCACGATCGGCCACCGCGCCTTGCTGCATGGCTGCACGATCGGCGACAACAGCCTGATCGGCATGGGCGCCATCGTGCTGAACGGCGCGAAAATCGGCAGGAATTGCCTGGTCGGCGCCGGTGCGCTGGTCACCGAAGGCAAGGAATTCCCGGACAATTCGCTGATCGTCGGTTCGCCGGCCAAGGCGATCAGGGTGCTGGACGACGCGGCCGTGGCCAGGTTGCGCGGCTCGGCGGCGCACTATGTCGCCAATGGCAAACGCTTCAAGGCGGGGTTGAAGAAGGTCTGAGATCAGCCTGGCATTTGCTGGCGGTGGTTTCGTCGCGCCCCAACTCACTGTCCGTCAGTTGCGCCCGGCCATCGCATCGCGCAGCAAGGAAGCACCGCCTTCAAAGCCGGCAATCTCGGCTTCCTCGATCGCGGTCCTGTAGTCATCGATGCGGGTTTCGAGCACCGGGTCGGCGCCCGCCGCCAAAAGCAGGCCGATCGCATCGACACTGCGGATGGCCACCGAATAGTGCAGCGGCGTCCAGTCGTTGACGCCCCGCATGTTGGGGTCGGCACCGCCGTCGATCAAAACCCGCACGATGTCCAGCCGGTCGGCGCGGTCGGTGGACAGCGCTGCAATGATGGACGGAAACCCACCGTGATCCTGATAGTTTGGATTCGAGCCGGCATCCAGCAAAGACGAGATGAAGCCGACGGGGCTCCAATAGATCGCATATTCCAGCGGATGCCCGAGGCCGAGCTCGAACGGCATGCGCTCGTCGAACCAGCGGGAAGAGCCGCCCAACGCCACGCCGAGGCCCTCGAAGTCGCCGGCCTTGAAGGCATCGTCGATAACGTTGAACAGGCGATGGCGCTCGCATCGATCTTCCGGGATTTCCAACATGGCCGTGATCCAGAAGGCGAAACTGACGGCCTATAGTGCCTCGATCTTCCGGGCGTGGGAAGGCGGGACGATTCGACTGAATGAGATTGGGATCTTCAGCCTACCGCAGGCTGATTGGTTTTCGATTCTCCGCCAGAAATGGCGGAGCCGGCCCGGGGACGGGGCCGGCTCCTTTCACCCGGTCGTTGGGGACGGGGAGGGTGGGGACTCGACCGGGTTTCTCCTGAAGCGCCTCGCATTCACGCGGCGCGCTTGAGCTCTGTTCTAGCGGACGCTGGCGACCGCGTCGGAGCGGCCGTCATTGATCGTCACCCAAACGCCGGAATTCTGGTCCGACTGGCGCTTGAGATAGGTGTAGTCGGTGTCCGTCCAGGACAGGACCTTGGTCTCGAGATTGTCGAGGATGAATTCTCCCAGGCTCGTGCGCACGGTCAGCACCGCGTGGCCGTCGCCATTCGGCTGGCGCGCCACTGTCATCAGCAAATTGCCGGCCGGCACGCCCGCATCCATCAACTCGCGGCGCTTTTCCAGCGCGTAATCCTCGCAATCGCCATAGCCATTGGCCGGATAGGCCCAATATTCCTCGACACCGTAGTTTTCCATGTCGGTGCGCGGCTTGATGCGAGTGTTGACCGAATTGTTGATGTTGACGATCGTCGCCCACAGTTTGCGGGTCAGTTCGACCGGCGCACCCTTCGGGGTCCGTTCGCTGCATTCGCCAGGACTGCGCTGGCAGAACTCATAATGGCCAACAGGCTGGGTGGTGCGTCCGCCGGTGTGCATATAGGCCGGTCCCGCGGCATATGCTGATCCCCAAGCGGAAAGCTGCATCGCCATTGCCACCAGCAACAGCTTGCCCCTCGTGTTCTTCATTGTTGTAGTCTCCCCGTTCGAAGGAGACATTGCCACATGTGGATTTATTTGACGCAAAAGCTCGAAGTAGATATTGAGTAAAACTCCAGTAGAATAAACGTAAAATTTGAATCATTTGAGTATTAATTCGTTTGCATATTGAGGCGCCAATCTCGGTGCGCGGAGGGCTCCCAAGCCCGCCAAGAGTGGGCTAAGCATGCCGGTCATGGCGTCGAAAACAAAAAACCGGCCACACTGGATGCCAATCGCCGGCTTGACGTCGATCTCGACCGCGGCGCCGGAGAGCGAAAGGTCGATTATACGGCATTGGTACTGGCGGCCGTCGGTGAGCTGCAGCACGCTGGTCGGATTGCGCGGCGCGACGCGCTCGTGGCGGCGATCTTCCGGCAGGTCGAGTTCATGCTTGTTGGCGAGCCAGGTCAATTGCGCGGCCAGCTTGTCCTTCTTGCGATCCGACGCGATGACGGTCATCGCGAAACCGTCCTGCAAGGTGCGGGTGACTACACCTTCGATGCGGCCGATATGATCGATGTAGGCAATGATTTTTTCGCCGGGCATGCCGATGCGGTCGGTGCGAAACGCGACATTGCCCGGTGACATGTCGACGACCTGGCAGGGGTGTTCGGTGCGGTCTTCCAGCATGAAGCGTCCGTAGATTTTAACCCGGACGCGCTGAAAGTTACGCCTTTCAGCTTGGGACGGCGCATAGTCGACCGCCGCTGACCTCATGACTGCCTACACCCCGTTTGGCATCCCGCGCGCCGATGCGAGGAACTTCATCAGAGAAGTACAACAAAGCGGGTTAACAAAGGGAAAAAGCGGGCGCTCCAGGGGTTTCCTTTTTGCAGGTCGCGGTGCCAAAACAGCCGCGCAGTTTTGGGCGACGTGCATCAGGCCGCAAACGGACTATTCCTCGCGCCCGCCATCGAACACGACGAGATGGCGGATGCGGCGCGCCCGGCCGAGCGCCGAGATCGTCTCGGGTGCTCCAAGTTCATCGGGAACGAGCGAGGGAACATCGATCGCCGGGCGATTGTTGAGAAGCTCCTTCTCCGGATCGATGACGCGTATCGAATCGATCAACGCGTCGGTGATCGGATCGGCACCCAGCCAGAAGGGCTTCTCCACGGCGCTGATGACGCCCAGGCAACGCGGATTTTCGACACCGCCGTCCAGCGGCAGGGCAAGCAGTTCGAACTTGTTGGAGCGCCCGTTGCGGCTGAAACCCTCATAGCTGATGAGCACGACCGACTTCTGCTCGAAGACGCCATGGATCAGCCGCGAGACGAGCCGCTGATCCTTCTCGCGCCACAGCGATGGAAAGGAAAACCCCTTGAGTTCGCGGCCGTAGCAGGCGCAAAGCCTGGTGCCGGCCAGCCGGAATACGGCCTGTCCGCGCGTGTCCCGCTCCAGGATAAAGGTGTCGGCCAGCAGCGACTTGATGTCGGCCGGCTCGACCTCCGAACGCTTCGGGGCAGGGCGTCCATCACGCAGGCGGTTCCAATATTGGAACAGCGTGATCGATCCATTCTGGTTCATACTATGCTGCTCCGCGCAATCTGTCGTCTGATGTCCCATCGGTGAACAGAAGGGCGCCCTCCGATGACCTACATGCGTTGCGGAGCAGGAAGCGTGCCAGCGTCGTTAACACTTGTTCACGGGTCGGGGCCGTTAAGGTTAACAAGTGGTTTACGTTGCATCGAAGCGAGCCCCGTGGCACACAAAAACCACTCCAGAAGCGGTCGTTTCGCGACGATCGGCAGCACTTCAGTCAAGAGTTTTAGGGGAGCAGGGGGCTCGACCAGCCGTTCAAGGGAAACCTTGAACGGCTTCTTTTTTGATTCGCGCCGCGGCGATTCGCGGTTTGCGGTTCGGTCCGTGGTGATCTAGATGCTCGAGCCCCGAATCCCGCAGAGTGCAATTTCAAATGAGTGAACCGGCATCTCCCTCGGAAGTCGACCCGGTCGAGGGCGCACCTGAACCGCGGCGCGAGCCGGTGTTCAACCTGCCGCCCGTCGTGCTGGCGGTGATCGGCATCTGTGTCGTCGTCTACCTGTTGCAGCAATATGTGTTGAGCGAATCCCAGCAGATGACATTGCTGTATGACGGGGCCTTCATCCCCGTTCTCTACACCGGGCAATACGGCTTCGACTGGTTCCTGTTTTCGCGGCCCTTCACTTATGCCTTCATGCATGGCGGCTTTGCCCATATCGCCATCAATATGGTGTGGCTCGCCGCGTTTGGTTCACCATTGGCAAACCGTCTGGGAGCGCTGTGGTTCGCGCTGTTTTTTGCCGCAACCGGGCTGGCTTCGGTCGCGCTTTTCTGGGCGATGCATCCTTATGGTGAGGCGCCGCTGGTCGGGGCTTCCGGTGCGATATCGGGCATGATGGGGGCTGCGGCGCGTTTCGGCTTCCGCACCGACCGTTCGGCCGGCAAGGCCGCCTTCGCCGGCCCTGTGCTGCCGATCGCATTCGTATTGCGCCTGCGCGGTGTCGTGATCTTCCTCGCCATGTGGATGGTCATCAATCTCGCCACCGGCCTGCTCGGGTTTGCCCCAGGGGTAGATGGTCAGATCGCCTGGGAGGCTCATATTGGCGGCTTTGTCGCGGGCTTCTTCGGCCTGCGCTGGTTCGACAGGCGATGGCAGGCGCCCGAGTGGGAGACGACTGACCACCGCACTTGAAATGCAACCGATCACGGCGCACGATGTTCACTCTTACGTGAAGGCCGGTCAGGGCAGGAACCGGCAGGCAAAGCAGAGGAGGACGCCATGACGGTGAAGGCAATTCTCGAGAGAAAAGGCCATGACGTGTTGACGCTCGGGCCGAACGAAAAGCTGAGCGAAGCCATCCGCATCCTGGCAGAGCACAAGATCGGTGCGCTGGTCATCACCAATGGCGATCGCAAGATCGTCGGCATCCTGTCAGAGCGCGACATCGTCCGGGTTGTCGCCCGGGAAGGTGGAGCCGCGCTCGATATCGCGGTGCGTTCGGCGATGACGCCGAAGGTGAAGATCTGCAACGAAAATCACACCGTCAACGAGGTGATGGAGATTATGACCCGCGGCCGTTTCCGCCATCTGCCGGTGGAAAAGGACGGCATGCTCGATGGCATCGTGTCCATCGGCGACGTGGTCAAGCGCCGCATCGAGGATGTCGAGCGCGAGGCCGACCAGATCAGGGCCTATATCGCCACTGCCTGAACGGTGAGGCGAACCGCCGGCCGGAGAACCGACCGGCGGAACCGCGGGCTACCTGTTGTCGAGTTCGGAGCGGACGAGTGCGAGCCCGCGCCGGGTGATGCGGTAGGGGCCGCCTCCCGACGAAGAAACCGCCTTCTTCCGCTTCAGCTTTCGAAACATGTCGAGATCGACGTCCGGATAGTGCCAGCCGTCGCGGGTCAGGCATTTGACGGAGGCGATCCGCTTCTTGTCGTTCTTTTCGATTTCAATGCGTCCGCCCTGCGCGAGCAGGTGCAGGATGCGCTGTTCAGTGCGCGAAATATCCATGTGAGAGTTTTCCGGGAAAACAAAAAATGCCGCCGCCGCGAAGCTTCGCGGCACGGGGTTTCAGGTTTTCTGCCCTGCCTCGCCAAGAGGTCAGGGCCTTACCGGGACTGAGCGTAAGTGGACATCCACTCTCCATTGGAATGGACGTCCTATAGGCGAAAGCGGCTGAGAAGGCCAGTCCGTGGCTTTGCGCTTGTGTTTTTTGGGCGCTTGTCTCGCGAAGCGGTTTGCACTAGCGAAGTTGCAAACCAAAATATGCGTAAATGCATAATCCGAGTTCCAATACGCAGGCCACAATGTCCCTCATCGACACCCGCACACCCGACGCCAAGCGCCTTGTTTCCGGTGCCACCGGCGACTGGGAGATCATCATCGGCCTCGAGGTCCATGCGCAGGTCACGTCGGAAGCAAAGCTGTTTTCGGGCGCCTCGACGGCCTTCGGCGCGCCGCCCAACGCCAATGTCAGCCTGGTCGATGCGGCGATGCCGGGCATGCTGCCGGTCATCAACGAGGAATGCGTCAAGCAGGCGATCCGCACCGGCCTGGGGCTGAAGGCGCAGATCAACCACAAGTCGGTCTTCGATCGGAAGAACTACTTTTATCCCGACCTGCCGCAGGGCTACCAGATCTCGCAGTTCAAGCAGCCGATCGTCGGCGAAGGCACGGTGATCGTTTCGGTCGGCCCGGACCGCCAGGGCGAATTCGAGGACATCGAGGTCGGCATCGAGCGGCTGCATCTGGAGCAGGATGCCGGCAAGTCGATGCACGACCAGCATGCGACCATGTCCTATGTCGATCTCAACCGCTCCGGCGTGGCGCTGATGGAGATCGTCTCCAAGCCGGACATGCGCTCGGCCGACGAGGCCAAGGCTTATGTCACCAAGCTGCGCACCATCGTGCGCTATCTCGGCACCTGCGACGGCAACATGGACGAAGGTTCGATGCGCGCCGACGTCAACGTTTCGGTGCGCAGGCCGGGCGGCGAGTTCGGCACGCGCTGCGAGATCAAGAACGTCAACTCGATCCGCTTCATCGGCCAGGCCATCGACTATGAGGCGCGCCGGCAGATCGCCATCCTCGAGGATGGCGGCAAGATCGATCAGGAGACGCGGCTGTTCGACGCCGTCAAGGGCGAGACGCGTTCGATGCGCTCCAAGGAAGAGGCGCATGATTACCGCTACTTCCCCGATCCCGACCTTTTGCCGCTGGAATTCGACCAGGCCTATGTCGATGCGCTGGCCAAGGAATTGCCGGAACTGCCGGACGACAAGAAGGCGCGGCTGATCGCGTCGCTCGGCCTGTCCGTCTATGACGCCTCGATCCTGGTGTCGGAAAAGCCGATCGCCGATTATTTCGAGAAGGTGGCCGCCGGCCGCGACGGCAAGCTTGCCGCCAATTGGGTCATCAACGATCTGCTCGGGCAATTGAACAAGGCCGGAAAAGACATTGAAAACGCTCCGGTTTCACCCGAGCAGCTCGGTGCGGTCATCGATCTGATCAAGGATGGCACCATCTCCGGCAAGATCGCCAAGGACCTGTTCGAGATCGTCTGGAATGAGGGCGGCGACCCTCGCCAACTGGTCGAGAGCCGTGGCATGAAGCAGGTCACCGACACCGGCGCCATCGAGAAGGCCGTCGACGACGTTATTGCCGCCAATCCCGACAAGGTCGAACAGGCGCGCGCCAAGCCGAGCATGGCCGGCTGGTTCGTCGGCCAGGTGATGAAGGCGACCGGCGGCAAGGCCAACCCGCAAGCCGTCAACGACCTCGTCAAGGCCAAGCTGGGCATCGAGTAGCGCCGTGTTCGTCCGCACCGCAGGTGAACGCGACCTTGCCGCTGTGCGGACGCTGCTGGTGGAAACGTGGCATGCGACCTATGACGCCATTTATGGCGCTGCCAAAGTCACCGAGATCACCGACGAATGGCACTCGGTCGCTTCGCTCCGCTCGCGGCTGACGCGGCCGAATTCGGAATTCCTGGTGGCCGATGATGGCAAGCGGATCGGCGGCATGGCTTTCGCCGCCGCCACCGCCGATGCGAAAATCATCCTGCTGAACCAGCTCTACGTCCATCCGGACTGCCAAAGGCGCGGGATCGGGCAAGCACTGCTCGACGAGGTCGAGGCCAGTTTCCCGGAAGCGCGAACGCTGCGCGTCGAGGTCGAGGAGGCCAATGGCGGCGCCATTGCTTTCTACCGGTCGAAGGGGTTTTTGCCTGTCAGTGCCGCGGAGGAGTCCCGCGATACCTCAAGACCGACGACGCTGAGTTTCGAGAAGTCGCTCGGATAGATTGCCACCGGGATGAATAGAGCGACCTGGCCATGCGTCATCGCGGCGTTTGCTGTGCCGGCTCACGACGGATATGCAAGGGCATGACCAAACTGTCCCGCATTACAGCGCTGGCGCTGCTCGCCATCATCATTTTCGCGACCTTGTCGCCGATCCAGATGCGGCCGCACCTCGCTGAAGCGAATGTCGAGCGTGCCTTGGCTTATGTCCTGTTGGGCTTCGCCCTGGCGATCGGCTTCCCCAACCGACTGTACCAGGTCGTGATCTTCGTGGCTGTGACCGCCGGCATGCTGGAACTGCTTCAGCTCATTGATCCCGGTCGCCATGCACGCCTCATCGATGCATTGGTGAAAGCCCTTGCCGGGGTGGTTGGGATCGTGGCGGGACACCTGATCGTCAGGGCCGGCGGACAAAAGAGCGAGAGCTAGGCGCGGCAGCAATCCGCCGCGATACGTCGACCCCAAAGAGTACGGGACCATCGACTGTGGTCGGCCCGTGTCTGTCTGGCCGAAGGATCGAGCCTTCGCGCTAGACAGCGGGAACCTCCACATTGTCGATCAGTCTGGTCTTGCCGAGCCATGCTGCCGCGAGAAGACGCCCTTCGCGGTTTCGGCGCCATGGCGCAAGCGTCAGGCTTTGGCGTACCTCGACATAGTCGACCTTTTGAAAGCCGGCGGCGATGAGGGCGCGGCTGGCCTCTTCGGTTGCGTCGCTCTGGCCGGCGCCTGCCGCCAGGGCCGCAGCCGTATTGCGCAATATGACGTTGAGTTGGCGGGCGATCTTCAGTTCGGCCTCATCGAGATAGGCGTTGCGTGACGACATGGCGAGACCATGCGCGTCGCGTATCGTCGGTGCGCCGATGATCTCGACAGGCAGGTCGAGGTCGCGGCAGAGCTGCCTCACCACACAAAGCTGCTGGTAGTCCTTCTCGCCGAAGACCGCACAGTCGGGCGTTGCCTGCAGGAGGAGCTTTGCCACCACGGTGGCGACGCCGTCGAAAAAGGTCGGCCGAAAGTCCGATTCGAGCCCGCCGGAGGGGCCGCCGACCGAGATTTTCGTGGCGAAGCCCGCGGGATACATCTCGCCAACCGTCGGTGTGAAGGCAAGGTCGGCCTTTGCCGCGCCCAACTGCTCGAGGTCGCGGGCGAGTTGGCGCGGGTACTTGTCGAGGTCTTCGCTCGGCGCGAACTGCGTCGGGTTGACGAAGATCGACACGACGCAGCGCTCGGCTTTTTGGAGCGCGATCCTGACCAGCGAGATGTGCCCGTCATGCAAAGCGCCCATGGTCGGCACCATGGCGACACGAAGGCCGTCGCGCCGCCAGTCCCGGATTTGCGCGCGAAGTGCGGCTACGCTGTCGACGACGACGGGTTGGCTCATGTGTCGTCCCTGCTGTTTGCCGCCGAAAAGACATGGCCGGGGCCGGGGAATGTCCGGCCCCGCACCTCGGCTGCATAGGTTTCCGCCGCATGCGAGATCACGCTGCGCAGGTCGGCGTATTCCTTGACGAATTTCGGCACGCGATCGACGGTCAGCCCGACCATGTCGTCGATGACCAGGATCTGGCCGTCGCATTCACCGCTGGCACCGATGCCGATGGTCGGAATGGCGAGGCGGCGGCTGATATCGGCGGCGACCCTCTCGACCGTGCCTTCGATGACCACCGAGAAAGCGCCGGCATTCTCGACGGCGAGCGCATCGCGAAGCAATGCCGCAACAGCCTCCTCGGTGCGGCCCTTGATCTTGTAGCCGCCGTCCTTCTCGACCGATTGCGGCTGCAGGCCGATATGTCCCATCACCGGAATGCCGGCGGCGACGATGGCCTCGATCTGGCTGATCATGTCGAGGCCGCCTTCGAGCTTCACCGCCTGGCAGCCGGTTTCGTCGACGACCCGCCGCGCCGAGTTGACGGCTTGCGCTGCCGTTGCCTCATAGGTGCCGGCCGGCAGGTCGACGACGACGCAGGCCCTGGCCGAGCCGCGCATCACGGCCTGCCCATGTGCGATCATCATCTCCAGCGAGGCGCCCAGCGTCGTCTTGTGGCCATGCAGGACCATGGCGACACTGTCGCCGACCAGAAGCAGGTCAACATGGCGATCGAGCAGACGGGCGATGGGATAGGTATAGGCGGTCAGGCAAACGATCGGCGTGCCGCCCTTGCGGTGGCGAATCGCCTCGGCGCTGATGCGAATGTCGGTGGTCGGCAATTCCGTGGCCAATCGTCACCTCCTTGGCCTCAAGCCGGGCTGGATGCAGGCATGGGCGCGCAGAGCTTTAGAAATACCGCAAAGGCTTGGCAAGCGTGCATGCAGCGACCGGGAGGATCACAGGCTTGTGTCGGGCTTCAGGCAAGCCATTTGCGCGCACGCCGTGGCAAAAGCCTTGCCTTCGGCAAGGCCTGACGCCATAAGCAGGAAAACGGGCGCTGCCGGCGCGAGGGTTTTGAAATGAAGACTTTCCTTACGCAGTTTTTCACCTGGTGGAACAGCCAGACGATAGGAACCCGCCTGCACACGTGGCGGTACGGCAAGAAGGTCGGCCAGGACGAGACCGGCAATTTCTATTACGAAGGCGGCATCGATTCGGAAGGCCGCACGCGCCGCTGGGTCATCTACCGCAATTATTCGGAGGCTTCGGCGATACCGCCCGGCTGGCACGGCTGGATGCACCACCGCGTCGACGTCGCGCCGTCCAGCGAGGACTACAAGCCGCGCGATTGGCAAAAGCCGCATCAGCCCAATCTGACCGGCAGCCCGGCGGCCTATCGCCCGAAGGGCTCGGTGCTGACCAATCAGCACCGCCCGCAGGTCACCGGCGACTACGATGCCTGGACACCCGGGTCGTAGGCGACAGGGTGCAAGCCGGTCCTTTATCGCCACAATTGGTGTTTAGCTGCTTGCTGATCAGAAAACGGCGACTAGCCTTGGCGATCGACAGAATCACCCGGGCGCGAACCACCGGTATCTTTGCATGAGCTTTTCTTACTCAATATCGGCCAGTCTGGCGCTAGCCGCCGGTCTTGCCGTCAGCACCGTGGCCTTCGCCGCTTCGCCTGAGCCCGCGGCACCCGCGCCGGCGCTGCCCGCCGGAGCGGACCGGGTCACCAATGCCGTTGCCGAGTTTGCCGGTATCGACAAGATTACCGGCCGCATCATCACCTTCGATGTCTATATCGACGAGACGGTGCAGTTCGGCGCTTTGCAGGTGACGCCGCGCGTCTGCTATTCGCGGCCGCAGGCCGAGGCGCCGAAGACCGATTCCTTCGTCGAGGTCGACGAGATCACGCTCGACCGCAAAATTCGCCGCATCTTCACCGGCTGGATGTTTGCCGAAAGCCCCGGCCTCAATGCCGTCGAGCATGCCGTCTACGACGTCTGGCTGAAGGAATGCAAGCAGAAGTCGGATGTGCCGGCGCCCGACGGCGCCAAGGCTGACGCAACCAAAGCCGAGGCGCCCAAGCCCGCGGCGGCCAAACCGAAAGCCGCGACCGCTCCGGACGTGACAGATCCTGGCGTGACGGAGCCGGACGCTTCGGACCCCGATACGACCGACACCAACTGATCCTCCGGAACCCTCCTTGCCACCATACGTTGGGGCACGGATGAGCGCGCATCTATGCGCAGGGAGGATCTTCCGATGTCAGACAGCAAGCGGATCACGGCTGGCAAGGCAGAGTTGCTGGAACTTGAAAAGGGATTCTGGACGGGCGACGCGGCCTACTATGCGGCCAATGTCGACACCGAATGCCTGGTGGCGTTTCCGCAGATGGCACAGGCGATGGACAATGCGGATCTCGCCAAGACCGCAACCAGGCCCAACCGCTGGCGCGACCTGAAAATCGACCTCAAGGGTATTATCGAGCCGGGCAGCGACATCATCATGCTGACCTACGAGGCACATGCGACACGCGAGAACGGCGAACCTTACGTCGCGCTGGTCAGCACCGGCTATGTCCATCGCGTCAACGGCTGGAAGATGATGTTCCATTCGCAGACGCCATTGGAAGCCGCCACTGGGAAGTAGGCTCAATCTTCAGGGATAGAATACGGCCTCGCCCTTCAGCGCGTCGGCCAGCATCTTTTCATATTTGCCGCGCGGCACGTCGACCGCGCCGAAGCGCTTGAGGTGCTCGGTGGTGAACTGGGTGTCAAGCAGAGCGAAGCCGCGTGCCTTCAAGCGCTCGACGAGATAGAAAAGGCAGGTCTTGGAAGCGTCCGTCTCCCTGGCGAACATGCTCTCGCCAAAAAACACCCGGCCGAGCGACACGCCATAGAGGCCACCGACCAGCCGGTCCTCGCGCCACGCCTCGACCGAATGACAATGGCCTATCCGATGCAACTCGACATAGGCTTCGCGGATCGGCGCATTGATCCAGGTCGAGCGCCGTTCCACGCGCTTTTCGGCGCAGCCGTCGATGGTCGCTTCGAAATCGAAATCGAAACGGATGTCGAAGGGGTTCTTCCTGATCGTTTTCCTGAGGCTTTTCGGCGCGTGAAAACCATCGAGCGGAATGATGCCGCGCGTCTCCGGCCGCACCCAGAACACCTCCGGGTCGCCGGCACTTTCGGCCATCGGGAAGACGCCCGAGGCGTATGCCTTGAGCAGAAGGTCGGTGGGGATGCGATAGCCGGGCGCGTAGGGGCGGGTCATCGCGTCTCCGCGCTAGTCTTCCTTGGCCAGGTATTTTTCCAGCCAGTGGATGTCGTAGTCGCCATTGGCGATGTCGGCATTGCCGACGAGATCGCGAAACAGCGGCAACGTCGTCTTGATGCCGTCGACGACGAACTCGTCCAGGGCGCGGCGCAGGCGCATCATGCACTCGACGCGATTACGCCCATGCACGATCAGCTTGCCGATCAGGCTGTCATAGTATGGCGGGATCTTGTAGCCGGAATAAACGCCGGAATCGACGCGGATGCCCAGGCCGCCCGGTGTGTGGAAATGGGTGATCGTGCCGGGCGAGGGGGTGAAGGTGCGCGGGTCCTCGGCGTTGATGCGGCATTCGATGGCGTGGCCGTTGAACTTGATGTCCTCCTGCTTCACCGAGAGGCCGCCACCGGAGGCGACGCGGATCTGCTCATGCACGAGATCGATGCCGGTGATCGCTTCCGTCACCGGATGCTCGACCTGCAGGCGCGTGTTCATCTCGATGAAGTAGAACTCGCCATTCTCGTAGAGGAACTCGATGGTGCCGGCGCCGGAATAGCCGAGATCGGCGATGGCCTTGGCGCAGATGCCGCCGATGCGGGCGCGCTCTTCGGCATTGAGGGCGGGCGAGGGCGCCTCTTCCCAGACCTTCTGGTGGCGGCGCTGCAAGGAACAGTCGCGCTCACCGAAATGCACGCCGCGGCCAAAGCCGTCACCGAACACCTGGACTTCGATATGGCGCGGCTTTTCCAGGTATTTTTCGATATAAACGGCATCGTCGCCGAACGCCGCACCGGCTTCCGTGCTCGCCGTCTGCAGGGCGATCTCCAGGTCAGCCTCGGTGAGGGCGACCTTCATACCGCGACCGCCACCACCGGCCGATGCCTTGATGATCACGGGATAGCCGATCTCGGCGGCAATGCGCCTGGCTTCCTTCTGGTCGGTGACGGCGCCGTCCGAACCGGGCACAACCGGAATGCCGAGGCGCTTGGCGGTTCGCTTGGCCTCGATCTTGTCGCCCATGATGCGGATATGGTCGCCGGACGGACCGATGAAGGTGATGTTGTGCGCGGCCAGTATGTCGGCGAATTTGGCGTTCTCCGACAGGAAGCCGTAGCCCGGATGCACGGCGTCGGCGCCGGTGATTTCGCAGGCCGCAACGATCTGATGGATGTTGAGATAGCTGTCGCGCGATGGCGGCGGACCGATGCAGACGCTCTCGTCGGCGAGCCGCACATGCATGGCGTCGGCATCGGCGGTCGAATGCACCACCACCGTCTGGATGCCGAGTTCCTTGCAGGCGCGCAGCACCCGGAGGGCGATTTCGCCGCGATTGGCGATGAGGATCTTCTGAAACATCAGGCCCGCTCTATTCGATCACGACGAGCGGCATGCCATATTCGACCGGCTGCGAATCCTCGAAAAGGATCGCGGTCACCGTGCCGGCACGTGGCGAGGGGATCTGGTTCATCGTCTTCATCGCTTCGATGATCAGCAGCGTCTGGCCTTCCTTGACCTTCTGGCCGACTTCGATGAACGCCTTGGCGTCCGGCGACGGCGCCAGGTAGGCGGTGCCGACCATCGGCGAGGTGACTGCGTTCTTGGAAATATCTGCCACAACGGGCAGAGCTGCGGAGGCAGCTTGCGCTGCTGCCGGCGCATAGGCCTGCTGCGGCGCTGCGATTGCATGAACAGCCGGCGCCTGCCGCGAGACGCGCACCTTCAGGTCGCCCAGTTCAACCTCGATCTCGGTGAGATTGGTGTCGTTCAGTATGCCCGCCAGATCGCGGATCAGTTGCTGGTCAACACCGGTCTTCTTTATCGACATTTTCGAGCCTTCTGTTTGTTGGCCGGTCATAGGCGTGCGGCCAGCGCCTGTAGCGCCAGCGTATAGCCGAGCGGCCCAAAGCCACAGATCATGCCGACGGCGACCGGCGCGACCATGGAGATGTGGCGGAATGGTTCCCGCGCATGGATGTTGGAAAGATGAACTTCGGCCACCGGCAACGGCGCGACGGCGCGGATGGCGTCGTGGATGGCAATCGAGGTGTGGCTGTAGGCGCCCGGATTGATGACGATGCCGACAGCCTTGTCGCCAGCTTCCTGAATCCAGTCGACAAGGTCGCCCTCATGGTTCGACTGGCGGAAATCGATCTCGAACCCCAGCGCCTCGCCTGCCTGCTTGCAGTCGTCGGCGATCGCGGCAAGCGTCTTGCCGCCATAGATGCCCGGCTCGCGCTTGCCGAGCGCGTTGAGATTGGGACCGTTCAGGACGAAAACCGTTTTCAAAAAGCCGACCTTTCCCGGCGCCGTCATCAAGCCGGCGCGCTGGGCCCTCTATAATGGGCATAGCCGCCCGCGGAAAGAGCACAAGTGCGTTCTTTCACTGTCCACAACAGGCGGAAATGTGCCCGTGAGAAATAGCTGGCGAGCAAGATCAGAGCGCGGCTTTCGCCGCCTCGATCTTTTCTGCCAGCACTTCCTGCCCGAGTGCTCCGAACACCACCTCGTTGCCGATGACATAGGACGGCGTTCCGGTGATCGCCAGCTTGTTGGCAAGATCGTAGGTCTTGGCGAGGGCCTCGTTGATTGTCGGGTCCTTCATCTTCTCGCGCAGCGCCGCTTCGTCGGCGCCGAGCGACAGCGCGACCTTGATTGCCGACGCCTCGGTGGCGCGTCCCTGGCCGCCGAGCAACGCATTGTGGAACTCGCCGTACTTTTCCGGGTGCATCAGGTGAAAGGCCATCGAGACCACGCTCGCCTTCTGCGATTCCGGTCCAAGGATGGGGAATTCCTTGAGCACGAAGCGCAGGTCCGGATCGGTCTTGGTCAGCGCCTGCATGTCGTCCATGGCGCGTTTGCAGAAGCCGCAATTGTAGTCGTAGAACTCGACGATGGTGACCTTGCCGTTCGGATTGCCGACGACGCCGTCGAAGGCGGAGTTGAAGATCTGGTCCTTGGCATTCTTGATCACGCCGAGATGAGCGATGCGCTGCTCTTCCTTCTGCTTGGCCTCAAGCGCGTCCTGGACTTCCAGGAGGACTTCCGGGTTTTTCAACAAATAGTCGCGGATGATGCCTTCGACCTCGGTGCGGTCGATCTTGGTATCGGCCGCCGCGGTCTCGACCGGCTGTGCGGTACCGGCCTTGGCGATCTGCGGGTTTCCGGCAACGAATCCGAAAGCCAGCATGGCCAGGGCGACCGCAACCCCCGTGGTGCCCAGCAGCAGTGCCTTTTTCATCGTTCCTGTTCCTTCTACCTGTTTTCCGGTCTGGCTATGTCGTGGCGCGCGGCCGGAAGGTTCACTTGATCTTGGTTGACGGCTTGTAGTTTATGATATCCTGGGCGCGAAGCCAGCGCGGCTCGCCGCGTTTCATCTGCTGCTGCGCCCGCATGGCGAAAATCTTCGCATCCTTGTAGTTGCCGGAATAGAAATGGCTTTCGGCGGTGGCAAGTTCGGCGCCCGGTATGTCACCCAACTCACCGTAGGCCTGTGCCAGATAGCGATACCCGGCTGAATTTTCCTTGTCGCGCCCGAGGCCGTTGTTGATCTGCACGACGGCTTTTTTCAGAGAGTCGGGCGTGCCGACGGCCATCAGCGCCTGGCCCATGGACACCGGCAGCAGACCGGACCGCGCCGAATCGAGGCTGACCGCCTTGGCGTAGGCGTCCGCGGCTTCCTTGGGTTTGTTTGCCTTCATCAGGATGTCGCCGCGCAGTTCCTGGAAGTAAGCGTTCTTGGGCTGCGCCTTGATCAGTGCATTGGTCTTGGCGAGCGCGGCGGCGATGTTGCCGAACAGGTAGGTCGACTGGGCGTCGCCATATAGCGCGGCGAGGGTCCCTTGCATCTTTCGCATCAGCCGCGACGCAGCCGCCTGGCCTTCCATGTAGACGGCGATCTTCACCCGCACCATGTCATGGCGCTGCTGCAGCGCGGGCGGGTCCGGCCTGTCGACATTGGGGCTCTGTTTCACCAGCACTTCGAGATTGGAGATACGATCCCGCGGCATCGGA
The DNA here is from genome assembly GCF_024518615.1 of Mesorhizobium sp. SEMIA396. Lineage (NCBI taxonomy): Bacteria > Pseudomonadati > Pseudomonadota > Alphaproteobacteria > Hyphomicrobiales > Phyllobacteriaceae > Mesorhizobium > Mesorhizobium sp. SEMIA396. The sequence continues at coordinate 149,360 of NZ_JANIFC010000013.1, read as the reverse complement.
TGGCTGATCCGGTAGGGATCGACTTGCGCGCCCGAGAGCGACAGCGCAGTCTGGAAGCGGTGAAACGTCTTCAGCATGCCCATGCCGGACTGGCCGGTGGCGTTGAGATAGGTGATCGCCGAGCGGTCGGCCGTCATCTCCTCGGTGCGCTGGTAGGCGAGGATGCTGCGCTGTGCCATCTCGCCGCCGCCGGCGGCTACGCCCACGCCCGCACCGGCAAGGCCGCGGCTATTGGTTGTCGCGCCGGCGACCATGGCACCGGCACCCAGCAGCGTCGCGATGATGGCCATCGTCTTGGCGCGTTCAAGCTGGTCGCGGAGTTTCTGCTGGTGGCCGCCGGCGATATGACCGGCTTCGTGGGCGATGACGCCGATGATCTCGTTGGGCGTTTCAGCCGTCATCAGCGCGCCGGTGTTGATGAACAGCCGGCGCCCGGTGACGAAGGCGTTGAAACTCTGGTCATTGACCAGAACGATGTCGATGCCGTCATTCGCCAGGCCAGCCGCCCTGAAGATCGGCCGCGCGTAATCGCGAACCAGCGCCTCGATCTCGGCGTCGCGCACCACCGGCACGTTCTGGGCAAAGGCGCTGACCGAACTCGCCATTGCAACGGCAACGCCAAGCGAAAGCGTCGCGAAGACGCGCGCTGCCTGGGCAATCGTCGATCTGGGTCGGCTCAACATGATGGCTCCACTGGTAGACGAGCGGGCGAAAGATGAAAAGTCGGCGCCGGAAACTTCCTCAACTTGTGATCCTCACATCAATCGGGCATTTGTGCGGCACATGCGCCAGTGCCTGGCGCCGTCAGTCATCGGGAATACTGGTTTAATGGTCGTCTCGCTCTCACGTCGTGGCAATGTCGAGCCCTTCCATGCGATGGACATTCTGGCAGAGGCAAACCGGCTGAAGTCCCAGGGCGTGCCGGTTGTTTCGATGGCCGTCGGCCAGCCCTCCGATCCCGCACCGGTTCTGGTTCGCGCCGCAGCCGCCAAGGCGCTGCAGGATGGACGCATCGGCTACACCGACGCGCTGGGACTGGCAGGCTTTCGCAAGGCGATCGCCGGACACTACGCCGATCATTACGGGCTTGATATCGAGCCCGGCCGGATCGCGGTAACCACTGGATCGTCGGCCGCCTTCAACCTTGCCTTCCTGGCGATGTTCGACGGGGGTGACCGCGTCGCCATCGCGGCACCCGGCTATCCCGCCTATCGCAACATCATGGCCGCGCTCGGCATCGAGGTGGTCGAGATCGAGCTCGGCGACGCCGCCTACCTGCATGCCGGCCATCTCGAGACCGCGCATCGTGAAAAGCCGCTGAAAGGCGTTCTCTTCGCCAGTCCCGCCAATCCAACCGGCGCGGTCATACCGGCCGATGAACTGGCGGCCCTGGTGAGGACGGCACAAGACCTCGGCATCGCCGTCATCTCCGACGAAATCTATCACCGGCTCGCCTATGCCGCCCCCGACACCACGGCGCTTGCCTATGGAGGCGACGTGACCGTGATCAACTCCTTCTCCAAATATTACTGCATGACCGGCTGGCGCATCGGCTGGATGGTGCTGCCGCAAGAGCTGGTGCGGCCGGTCGAGCGCGTCGCCCAGAGCCTCTATATCTCGCCGCCGGAACTGTCGCAGATCGCGGCGATCGAAGCGTTCAGGGCGACCGAGGAGTTGGAGGCGGTCAAGGGTCGCTATGCCTGGAATCGCGAGCTTTTGATGAAACGCCTCCCGGAACTCGGCTTTCCGCTGGCGGCGCCCATGGACGGCGCCTTCTATGCCTTTTGTGACGTCACCAGGCATACCAATGACAGCATGGCCTTCGCGCGCAAGATGCTGGCCGAGGCGCATGTCGCGGCAACACCCGGCCAAGACTTCGACACTCAGGCCGGGCACCGCACGATGCGTTTCTCCTACGCCGGCAGCCACGACGACATGATCGAGGCGATGGCGCGCCTCGAACGCTGGTTGAGGTAGCGCCATGCCGGAACTCGAACAGGCCCTCAGACTTGATCAGGCCCACAAACTTGATCAGGCCTCCAAACTTGATCAGGCATTGGCCGAAGTCGCTGCCGAAATGGCCGATCGCACCGATCGCGGTGATGTCGCTTCTTACATTCCGCAGTTGGGTAAGGTCGATCCGAAGAAATTCGGCATCGCAGCGGTTACCAATGACGGGCGCGTGCTGACGGCGGGGGACGCCGACCAGGCCTTTTCCATCCAGAGCATCTCGAAAGTGTTCACCCTCACACTGGCGCTCGGCAATGTCGGCGACGCGCTGTGGCAGCGGGTCGGCCGCGAACCGTCAGGCAATCCATTCAACTCGATTGTGCAGCTCGAGCATGAGAACGGCATTCCGCGCAACCCGTTCATCAATGCCGGCGCCATCGTCATTTCCGACATCCTGCTTGCGGGCCACCAGCCGCGCGAGGCGATCGGCGAGATCCTGCGCTTCATCCAGTTCCTCGCCGACGACGAGACGATCATCATCGATCGCGAGGTGGCGGCGTCCGAGCGCGCCACCGGCTACCGCAACTTCGCGCTTGCCAATTATATGAAATCCTTTGGCAATCTCCACCATGCGCCGGAACTGGCGCTGGGCGTCTACTTCCACCACTGCGCCATCGCCATGAGTTGCCGGCAACTGGCGCTCGCCGGCCGCTTCCTCGCCAATGGCGGCAAGAACCCGGCGACCGGGCATTCCGTGGTGTCGGCCGAGCGGGCACGCCGCATCGGCGCCATGATGCTGACCTGCGGCCATTATGACGGCTCCGGCGATTTCGCCTTCCGCGTCGGCATCCCCGGCAAGAGCGGCGTCGGCGGCGGTATATTGGGCATCGTGCCGGGCGTGGCGTCGCTTGCCGTCTGGTCGCCGGGCCTCAATGCCAACGGCAACTCCAAGCTGGGGTCGATCGCGCTGGAAAAGCTGGCCAGGATGATGAACTGGTCGATCTTCGCGCCGTGATGCATGTCACCCAAAAGTGCGCAGCGGTTTTGGGACAACGACATGCTTGGAATCAAAGAAGCGTTTTAGCCTTTCGCGATCCAGCATAACGCCAGATAAGAAAATCCCGCGCCGTCTTCGAGACGGCGCGGGATTTTTTGTCAAAGAACTAGCTCATGCGATTGAAAGGCTTAGAAAAAGCCCTTCCGCTGCCACCAGCCGCCGCGCTTCGGCTTGTCCTCGGTCTTGTCCTCGGCCTTGGCCGCGGGCTCTTCCGCGACGATCGAAGACACGACCGGCTCGACCGGCGCATTCGCCGCCGCCGGCTTGCGCCGCGACGGGCGGGCCTTCGGTGCCTCCTCGACAGAAGCGATGGCTGCCTCGTCGGATGCGGTGACCGGCGTGTCGACCGGTGCTTCCACCTCCGCAGCCGGCTCATCGGCGACAATTTCGGCCGCGGCCTTCTTTGGCTTGGCCGCGCGACGTGGCTTCTTCGGCTTCTCCGTGGCCGGCGCGTCGTCATTTGCCGGGGCAAGCGCCACCGGCTCTTCGGCTGGTGCGGCAACGACCGGCTCGCTGGCGATCACCTCGGTTGCCCGGACTTCGCCTTCAGAAGCGTCTGCTGTTTCGCCAGCACTTGCCTCAGCCTCGCCTTCACCGTCTTCGCGACGGTTGCGCTTGCCGCCGCGCTTGCCGCGCCGGCGCTTTTTGCCCTGGCCTTCGTCCGAAGCTTCAGCTGTCTCAGACGTTTCAGCAACACCGACAGGGGCGTTGTCGTCCGCTTCCGTGTCGCCATCGCTGGCGGCCGAGTCCGGGTCCGAAAACTCACCGGCCGGAGCCGAGACGGAAGCACCGTCCGCAGGGGCGCCATGTTCGCGATCGCGATCCTTGCCGCCGCGCCGGCGCCGACGCTTGCGGCGCTTGCGGTCGCGGCCTTCGCCTTCTTCGCCACCGGCAGCGGGCCGGGGCTGTTGTTGCTGAGGCTGCTGGCGTGGCTGTTCGGCCTGCACCGGTGCTTCATCGTCTTCCTCGACGACGACAATCTCGTCCTCGGGCTCTTCCAACTCGACATAGGCCGGGAAGCTGCGCGCCTCGACGAAGCCTTCCGGCTTTTCAGCCAGCGCGCCACGGAAGATCGCATAGTGTTGCGAACCCACCGAATCGTCGGCCTCGACGGTGATCGTCAGCCCGAAGCGGCTTTCGAGTTCGACCAGCGTGCCGCGCTTGTGGTTGAGCACATAGAGTGCGGTCGCCGCCGGCGTCCGCACCGTGATGTGGCTGCGCGAATCCTTGAGCAGGAATTCCTCGATCGCCCGCACCACCATCAGCGCGACCGACGAATCGGAGCGTACATGGCCGGTGCCGCCGCAATGCGGGCAGGGCTTCATGGTCGATTCCAGCACGCTGGCGCGGATGCGCTGGCGGGACATCTCCATCAGGCCGAAATGCGAGATACGGCCGACCTGGATGCGCGCACGATCGTTCTTGAGGTGATCCTTCAACCGCTTCTCGACGGAGCGGTTGTTGCGGTTCTCCTCCATGTCGATGAAGTCGATGACGATCAGGCCGGCGAGATCGCGCAGCCTGAGCTGACGCGCGACTTCCTCGGCCGCTTCCAGATTGGTGTGGAGCGCGGTGTCCTCGATCGAGTGCTCCTTGGTGGAGCGGCCCGAATTCACATCGATGGCAACCAGCGCCTCGGTCTGGTTGATGATGATGTAGCCGCCGCTCTTCAGCGTCACCTGCGGCTGCAGCATGCGGTCAAGCTGTGCCTCGATGCCGTTGCGCACGAAGATCGGCGTCGTGTCGCGGAACGGCTGAACCACCTTGGCGTGGCTCGGCATCAGCATGCGCATGAAGTCCTTGGCCTCGCGATAGCCTTCCTCGCCGGAGACAAGAATCTCGTCGATATCCTTGTTGTAGAGGTCGCGCACCGAGCGCTTGATCAGGCTGCCTTCCTCGTAGACCAGGGCAGGGGCCGTGGACTGCAAGGTGAGATTGCGGACATTTTCCCAAAGCCGCATCAGATATTCGTAATCGCGCTTGATCTCGGCCTTGGTGCGGCTCTCGCCGGCGGTGCGCAGGATCACGCCCATGCCCTGCGGCACTTCGAGATCGGCAACGACCTCCTTCAGCCGCTTGCGGTCGACCGCGCTGGTGATCTTGCGCGAAATGCCGCCGCCACGCGCCGTGTTCGGCATCAGCACCGAATAGCGGCCGGCAAGCGACAGATAGGTGGTCAGTGCCGCACCCTTGTTGCCGCGCTCTTCCTTGACGACCTGCACCAAGAGGATCTGCCGGCGCTTGATCACTTCCTGGATCTTGTACTGGCGGCGCACCGGCTTGCGGCGGTTGCGCACTTCTTCCAGCGCGTCCTCGGCGCCGACTGATTCGACCTCGTGATCGTCCGGATGCGAGGACTGCACTTCTTCCAGCATGCCGCGATCATTGTCTCCGGAGGTCGCCTCGCTGCCTTGTTCGGCCTGCGGAACGGCTTCGGAAATCACATCGGCCTCGACCGAGGCGGCGATCGACGTCGGGCCGCCTTCGCGGGTTTCGCCTTCGTCCTGCTCGGCGGAATCCTCGCCATGTTCGGACGCATCGGCATGTTCGGACGCATCGGCCGCATGTTCGATGATCTCGGACGTGTGCGAGATCTCCTCGAAACCAGCGTCGGCGCCCTCTTCCGCCTCGTCGGCAGTGTCGCTTGCCTCGCTGGAATCGGCAGCATCACGCTTGTGCTCGCCCCGGTCGCGGGGCTTGCCGCCGCGCCTGCGGCCGCGCCGTCCGCGATCGCGGCTCTGGCGATCATCGCCGTCGCCGTCCTCGTTCTCTTCGTCCTCAGCCTCCTGCGCTTCCGCGCGCAGCAGTGCCTGACGATCGGCGACCGGAATCTGGTAATAGTCGGGGTGAATTTCACTGAAGGCGAGAAAACCGTGACGGTTGCCGCCATATTCGACAAAGGCTGCCTGAAGGGAGGGCTCTACGCGCGTTACGCGGGCTAGGTAGATGTTTCCTTTGAGCTGCTTCTTGTCCTGGGATTCAAAGTCGAATTCTTCAATACGGTTACCGCGTATGACGACAACGCGTGTTTCCTCCGGGTGGGAGGCGTCTATCAGCATTTTGTTGGGCATTATTTCGTTTCCCCCCGGCAGCCGTCAGCCGCAGCTTGCGAGGCAAAGCCTGCTGCTGCGTGTCTGGAGTGTGGGTGCCGGATATTTGAACGTCCGTCAGCCGCCGCTTGAGCGCCATGGCGGTGCCGCCCGCAGCCATAATGGCGCGGTTTGATGCGGACCTTTCCATGATTGCGCTTGAAGCCATCGTCACCAACAGAACCTTTTGAACCAAAGCCCGGATGAACCGGACCAGCTTGTTTGCTCCTACAGAGCCGGCACGGGAACAAACCCGGCCGTTTTCCTCACGCAGGCGATTCCCCCGCCACGGGAGCACGCCTGCGAAATTCGTCGCGATCACCTGAACCCTTTTCGCCTGAAGCGAAAGGAGCCGCCTTTACGTCTGACCCTGTAGCAAGAAGCTGCGGAGGAGGGCGGTTCCAGGATTGCAGTGATCCACCATCGCTTTTATGATTTGGCGGGGTGGAAGGCAACCCCGATTTCCGATGCCGGCAAAAAGCCGTTCCGTAGCGTAAGCCAGCTTGCCGCCCTTGCATGAAAAGGCTTGGTTAACCTTCTCTGGATACCAATCGTTAATCGAGTTCGCGGCCTAACCGGCATTTCGACGAAACGACCGGCGCCGGGCGCCAAACCGGGAGCGACTGGAAGAGAGATGGGATTGGCGGACTTCACAGACAAGGGATGTCGTGTCTGCGGCCGGATCCTGGCCGCTTTCTGCCTCTTGCTGCTGCTGGCGGTCTCATCTGCCTTGTCCTCAAAAGCCAATGCCGCCGACGCTCCGCTCGTGGCAAAAGGTTACAAGATGGCCGGCGATGCCACCAAGATGCGCATCGTCATGGACTTCGATCGCGAACCCGATATCAAATGGTTCCTGCTGCGCGGTCCCAACCGTCTTGTCATCGATCTCGCGAATACGAGATTCGCCGTTGATGCCAAGGATTTGAAGGCGCGGGGCCTGGTCAAGGGCGTGCGTCTGGGCGCGCTTAGCGAGGGCGTTTCGCGGCTGATCCTCACCGGCAAGGGTCCCTTTGCCGTCGACAAGCTCGACGTGCTCAAGAACGAGGACGGAACCGGCTACCGCATTGCCATCGACATGTCGGCGGCATCCGAGCGCGAGTTCGATGTGGCGCTGGCCAATCAGGCGCTGACCACCGGATCGACCGTTTCGACCGACAAGGGAGGGCGGGTCGGCACCGGACCGGTTTCCAATCCGGGTCATCGGTTCACCGTCGTCATCGATCCCGGCCATGGCGGCATCGACGGCGGTGCCGAGGGCCTGAACGGCACCATCGAGAAGAATGTCACGCTGGCCTTCGCCACGGAGCTGCGCGACAAACTCGCAGCCGTTGGCAATTATGATGTGTTCATGACGCGCGACACAGACGAATTCCTGCGTCTTGATGACCGCGTGCGCATCGCCCGTCAGCATGAGGCCGACCTGCTTATTTCGATCCATGCCGACACGATCAGCGTCAAGGGCATTCGCGGCGCCACCGTCTACACCGTCTCCGACAAGGCTTCGGACCCCGAGGCGCAGGCGCTTGCCGACCGAGAAAACCTCTCCGATCAGTTCGCCGGCATGGAAATCAAGAACGACAACAAGGAAGTCACCGACATCCTGATCGACCTGATCCGCCGCGAAACGCACAATTTCTCGATGAGTTTCGCCCACACGCTGGTTGGCCAGTTGTCGACCAGCGTCGGCCTCATCAACAATCCGCAGCGTTCGGCGGGCTTCAAGGTGCTCAAGGCACCCGACGTGCCGTCGGTGCTGGTCGAACTCGGTTATCTCTCGAACGCCAAGGACGAGGCGCAGTTGCTCAACGCCGACTGGCGCGGCAAGGCGGCCCAGAGTATAACCAACGCCGTCGCGCTGTTCGCGTCGGCCAAGGCCGGACCGGGAACCGGAGGTTGACATGACCGGCGGCGCCTGCAACCAGAGGCGGCGTTGCGCGACGACAACACCCAATGCTTTTTATTTCCTGCTCGCGACCGCGAAATCAGGCATTGCCGTATTTTGTCCACATGGCGGCGACAAGGGTTTTCGATTACGGATTGGGACCGGCTCGAAAGCTTGCGCGAAAGGCGGCTTCGTTTAGGAAATTCCCGAACCAAGGACTGGAGCGGGTATGATTCGTCTCATTGGCTATTTTTTCGGCATCGGCACGACGCTGGCCCTTTTGGTCGCGGCGGGCGTTGCGATCTACATCGGCCATTTGTCGAAAGATCTGCCCGACTACGAGGTGCTGGCCAAATACGAGCCGCCGGTGACCACCCGCATCCATGCGTCGGACGGCGCGCTGATGGCCGAATACGCGCGCGAACGGCGCCTGTATTTGCCGATCCAGGCCATACCGGACCGCGTCAAGGCGGCCTTCCTGTCGGCCGAAGACAAGAATTTCTACAATCACCCAGGCATCGATGTGACCGGCCTCGGCCGCGCCATCATCGTCAACCTGCAGAATCTCGGCTCGGGCCGGCGTCAGGTCGGCGCCTCGACGATCACCCAGCAGGTGGCGAAGAACTTCCTGTTGTCCTCGGACCAGACCTACGAGCGCAAGATCAAGGAGATGATCCTCGCCTTCCGCATCGAGCAGGCCTATCCCAAGGATCGCATTCTCGAGCTCTACCTCAACGAAATCTTCTTCGGCTTCGGCGCCTATGGCGTCGCCGGTGCGGCGCTGACCTATTTCGACAAGTCGGTCAACGAACTGTCCGTGGCAGAGGCCGCCTACCTGGCTTCCCTGCCCAAGGGGCCGAACAACTACCACCCTTTCAAGCATGCCGATCGCGCGATCGAGCGTCGCAACTGGGTCATCGACCAGATGGTCGAGAACGGCTACGTCACGCGTGAGGAAGGCAACAAGGCCAAGGCCGAGCCGCTGGGCGTGACGCCGCGCCGCAGCGGCACCTATCTGTTCGCCGGCGAGTACTTTACCGAAGAGGTGCGCCGCCAGATCATCGCCCGCTACGGCGAGAACGCGCTTTACGAAGGCGGCCTCTCCGTCCGCACCACGCTCGATCCGAAGATACAGCTCATTGCCCGCAAATCGATGCAGAACGGGTTGATGAAATACGACACGCTGCGCGGTTATCGCGGGCCGGTAACATCGATCGACGTGTCGGGCGACTGGGGCGTGCCGCTTGGCGCCGTCAAGGGGCTGGAGGATGTTCCCGAATGGTCGCTCGCCGTCGTGCTCGACAGTTCGGCGACCGGGCTGTCGATCGGCCTGCAGCCCGCACGGCAGGCGTCGGGCGAGATCGTCAAGGAGCGCGTCGAAGGCACCGTCAGCAAGGAGGACATGGGTTTTGCCATGCGCCATGTGGTTGCCGGCAAGACCGTCAAGGCCAAGTCGCCGGCGGAGGTGCTGAAGCCGGGCGACGTCATCTTCGTGCAGAAAAACGATGGTGCCGATGGCGCCTACAGCCTGCGCCAGGTGCCCGAAGTGGAAGGCGGCCTGATCGCCATGGACCCGCACACCGGCCGCGTGCTGGCCATGGTCGGCGGCTTCTCCTATGCGCAGTCCGAATTCAACCGCGCCACGCAAGCCATGCGCCAGCCGGGCTCCTCGTTCAAGCCGATCGTCTATTCGGCCGCACTCGACAATGGCTATACGCCGGCCTCGGTGATCATGGACGGGCCGATCACGATCCAGAGCGGCAACACGAGCTGGACGCCGAAGAATTACGACGGCACCGTTGCCGGTCCGGCGACCCTGCGCTCCGGCATCGAGAAGTCGCGCAACCTGATGACGGTGCGGCTTGCCAATGACATGGGGATGAAGCTGGTCGTCGAATATGCCGAGCGCTTCGGTGTCTACGACCATCTGGCACCCTATCTACCGATGGCGCTGGGTTCCGGCGAAACCACCGTGATGCGCATGGTGTCGGCCTATTCGATCATGGCCAATGGCGGCAAGTCGATCAAACCGTCGCTCATCGACCGCATCCAGGACCGCTACGGCAAGACGGTGTTCAAGCAGGACGAACGTGGCTGCCAGGGCTGCAATGCGCCCGAATGGCAGAACCAGCCGGAGCCGGAACTCGTCGACAATTCCGAGCAGGTGCTCGATCCGATGACGGCCTACCAGATCACCTCGATGATGGAAGGTGTCGTGCAACGCGGCACCGGCGCCACCATCAGTGAACTCGGCCGTCACATCGCTGGCAAGACTGGAACGACCAACGACGAAAAGGACGCCTGGTTCATCGGTTACACGCCCAACCTCGTCGTCGGCCTCTACATGGGCTACGACACGCCGCGCGGCCTTGGCCATGGCGCCACCGGTGGCGGCCTCGCAGCCCCGATCTTCAAGGACTTCATGCGGGTGGCGCTGGACGGCACGCCCAATGTCGATTTCAAGGTGCCCGAAGGCATGAACCTGGTCGCCATCAACCGCAAGACCGGCATGCGTGCCGCATCGGGCGATCCGGGCACCATCATCGAAGCCTTCAAGCCGGGTACCGGTCCCGCCGACAGCTATTGGGTCATCGGCATGGGCGCCGACGGCTCCAATGCCACCGGTGGCGCGTTGTCACCGCAGGCCAACCAGGCCATCCAGTCCGGCGGCGGCGGCCTCTACTGACGATTTTCATGAGCGGATGGGCTGGCCTTGGCGCCAGCCCATTTTGCTTTACAGCCGGCGGCGGCCTGCCTATGTATCGCGCCGACCGACTTCAGCAAACAGGACAGAACAGCCAGCCATGCGCGCGGAAACGCAGAATATTGTCGACGAGATCAGGCAGGCGATAACCCTGCTGAGGAGGCATCTTTGACTGGGATCAGGCCATAAAGCGGCTTGAATACCTTAATGTGCGCGCCGAGGACGCCAGCCTCTGGAACGAGCCGCTGGAAGCGCAGAAGCTGATGCGCGAGCGCCAGGGCCTGGAAGAGGGCATCGCCTCGGTGAAAGGTCTGACGCAGGCGCTGGAAGACAATATCGGCCTGATCGAGCTCGGCGAGGAAGAGCGCGACGAGGGGGTCATTGCCGAGGCCGAAGCCGCGATCCGCTCGATGCAAGGCGAAGCGAAGGCCCGCCAGGTCGAGACGTTGCTGTCGGGTGAAGCAGATTCCAACGACACCTATCTCGAAATCCATGCCGGTGCCGGCGGCACCGAAAGCCAGGACTGGGCCTCGATGCTGCTGCGCATGTACACGCGCTGGGCCGAGCGTCGTCGCTTCAAGGTCGAAGTGCTGGAAATGCATGACGGCGAAGAGGCCGGCATCAAGTCGGCCACGTTGATGATCAAAGGCCACAATGCCTATGGCTGGATGAAGACGGAATCGGGCGTTCATCGCCTGGTGCGTATTTCGCCCTATGACAGCAATGCGCGCCGGCATACGTCCTTCGCCAGCGTCTGGGTCTATCCGGTCATCGACGACACGATCGAGATCGACGTCTCGGAATCGGATGTCCGCATCGATACTTATCGCTCGTCCGGCTCGGGCGGCCAGCACGTCAACACCACCGATTCGGCGGTGCGCATCACGCATCTGGCCACCGGCATTGCGGTCGCCTGCCAAGCCGAACGTTCGCAGCACAAGAACAAGGCCAAGGCCTGGGAGATGCTGCGCTCGCGCCTTTACGAGGAAGAGCTGAAGAAGCGCGAGGCAGTTGCAAACGCCACCGAAGCGTCGAAGAGTGATATAGGCTGGGGTCACCAGATACGCTCCTATGTGCTGCAGCCCTACCAGCTGGTGAAGGATCTCCGCACCGGCGTCGAGAGCACCAGCCCGTCGAGCGTGCTCGATGGCGACCTCGACGATTTCATGGAAGCCTCGTTGTCGCAGCGCATCGAAGGCGGTGCGGGCGAAGCCGTAGCAGACCTGGATTAGGATATGTCCATGTTCAGGTGAGGCTAGCCTGACCTCAATCTGAACATACCCCTGCGCACCACAGCGACGGAGGAGTGGGTTGCCGAGCAAGCTCACCGGAAAGTGCTTCTGCGGCGCGGTTCACTACGAGGTCGCCGACGAATTCCTCTATGCCGCGAATTGCCATTGTTCGAACTGCCGGCGCACCACCGGTTCGGCCTTCAAGCCTTTCGCCGGTATCGAGCGTGAAAAGCTTGTCCTCACCGAAGGCGGGGACAAGCTCCTGATCTTTGGCGACGAAAGCGGCCATAACGCGCATTGCGGCCGGTGCGGCTCCTTGCTTTATTCGCTGGTGCGCGACGGCGCCTACGTCCATGTCGCCATGGGAACGCTCGTCAACGACCCGTCCATCCGCCCGACCGAGCACATCTTCGTCGGTTCGAAGGCGGGCTGGTTCACCATCACCGATGACCTGCCGCAGCATCAAGAGCACGTGATTGCCGGCTCTGACCAGCAATAGGCTGGAACCACAGCGGGCCAATTCCGTTTATTCGACGCCCGTTTGCCGGGAATTGACCTTGGCCTCATCTCGTCGGCGGTAGCGGATACCTGACGTCTATAGAACGATGTCGGGAATGCATCTTCTTGCGCCGACCAAGGAATCAGCCCAGCATCCAAACGCTGGGAGAGAAAAAGCATTTATGGCCGGACGCGGCATATCTGCGACCCGACGATCCGGCCACTGGGAAGATACGTTCCGGGAACGGGCAAGCGAAACGCTTGAGCTCGTTTGAAAGGAACGCGTCATGTCTGCTGCCACACTCAGATCGGCCAATGCCGTTCAACCGGCTGGCCGACTTTTGTTTTCCCTGTTCGCGATCGGCGCGATGGCAATGCTGACGGCACCCGCCTTCGCGCATGACGCCACACCCACGGCGGCAAAGCCACAGGGCTGGAGTTATCCGTTCGCATGCTGCGCCAACTATGATTGTCGCACGACCCATACAGGCGAAGTGCTGGAGAAACCCGAGGGCTATGTCATCGCCGGAACGGGTGAGATCGTTCCAATGACCGACAAGCGTGTCAAGGACAGCCCGGACGGCGAGTTCCATTGGTGTGCGCACCAGGCGGGCCTCGACGCCGGCAAGACAATCTGCCTGTTCGTGCCGCCGCGCTCCTATTGACGACAGGACGGCGGTCGGACGTCCGCGGTCGCGTGTGACCGGGACCGCAGGCCGGGTTTGCGCAGTTCGGGTGATGCCTGCTGACAGACAGTTGTCAGGAGCACCTCTTTATGCTGCCTTTGCCGCACGGGGTGGCGGGCGACAGGAGGAGTTCGTTGATGACCATCAAGGCAAGCTGTCATTGCAAGGCGACGACATTCGAGGTTTCGCAGGCACCGCAGACGGTGACGCAATGCACCTGTTCTTTCTGCTCGAAGCGCGGCTCGCTCTGGGCCTACTACGTGCCTTCGCAATTCAAGCTCACCAGCCCGATGGAGAACGTCTCTTTCTACCGCTGGGGATCGAAAACCGTAAAGCACGGTTTTTGCGCCACCTGCGGCTGCGGCACCTTTACCGAAACGCCGGACTGGTCGACCGGCGAGCCGGATTTCGACAATCCCAAGATCAGCGTCAACTCGCGACTGTTCGACGATTTCGATCTCGACAAGGTCGAAGTGGTGGTCATAGACGGCAAGAACCTCTGGTAGCCTGATCCGAACGATTGCGGCCCGGCGATGCGGCGCTATCACTGTGTATCGGTCCCTCGGGAAAAGCCGTGAGCGGCGCTTTTGCCGTTCCGCTTTTCGCCGCAATTCGTGGTACAAGTCGCGGGAAGGGCTGATTTGGCGCCACCGCAAGGCGTGACTTGGAGAGGGACCATCCTATGAAAAAGACTGTGCTCGTCGTCGTGGCGACGGCTGTGCTCGTGAGCGCCTGCACCACCACCGATCCGTATACGGGCGACCAGAAGATTTCCAACACGGCGGCCGGCGCCGGCCTTGGTGCCCTGGCGGGTGCAAGCCTTGGCCTGCTTGCCGGCGGCAACGACCGCCGCAACGCACTGATCGGCGCCGGCATCGGCGCGCTGGCCGGCGGCGCCATCGGCGCCACCATGGACCAGAACGAGGCCGAACTGCGCCGGCAGCTCGAGGGCACCGGTGTCAGCGTCACCCGCAGCGGCGACCAGATCATCCTCAATATGCCGTCCGACATCACCTTCAACTCGGACCAGGATGCGGTGAAGCCCGGCTTCTACCAAGTCCTGAACTCTGTCGCGCTGGTGCTGAAGAAGTTCAAGCAGACCACGGTCGACGTGTTCGGCCACACCGATTCGACCGGTGGCGACCAGCACAATTTCGATCTGTCGCAGCGTCGTGCTTTGGCGGTGGCGAACTATCTGTCCGGTCAGGGCGTGGATCAGCGACGCTTCGCAGTCACAGGCTTCGGCAAGACGCGCCCCGTCGCATCCAATGCCACGGCCGAAGGTCGCGCCCAGAACCGCCGCGTCGAGATCCAGCTTTCGCCGCTCACCTGATTTGTACGGCAAACCAATGCGAAACGGCTCCCATGGGGGGCCGTTTTTGTTTGAGCGGATATTGGTGTTATTCAATTAGTTATTCCTAAAATACATCTTTCCCGCAGCTATGGAAAGGAATAGCATCATCGCTGTTCCTGAGGGGATGAGGCGGTGTCACTGGCCGCGCAATCAGCATTTTTCCGCCTCGGTCTTGCACGGCCAGATCAGAAATCTGGGAGGAATGCATGACAAGAACAGCCAGCCTTGGGCGCTGCGGCGTCCTCGTTTTGACAGGTTTGGTAGGCGCGTGGCTGAACGTTGCTTCGGCTCGCGCCGAGGACGCCAACAAGGCCGACATCGAAGCCTTGAAGAAGTCGCTCGCCAAATATGAGGATTACACCGCTGCCGTCCGCGACCTCTATCTGTCGACCGTCGGCTGCGTCCACTACAGCGGAGAAAAGATACCGGGCGCGATGGACTACCCGAAGGGCGCCATGGGCATCCACTTCGTCAATGTCCCGAGTGTCGGCCAGAAGCTTGATCCGATGAGGCCGAACGTGCTGATCTACGAGCCGACCAAGGAAGGCCTGAAGTTGGTCGGAGTGGAATGGCTGGTGCCGCTGACGCCGGACACCAAGGAGCCGCCCAAGCTGTTTGGCCAAACCTTCATGGGACCTATGGAGGGGCACTACCCTCTCATCCCGAAGGAGTTCGTCCATTACGACCTTCATGCCTGGCTCGGGGACAACCCGAACGGCATGTTCAGTCCGACGAACCCGAACGTGAAATGCAACAAGGCCGAGTTTCCGATGCTGGAAAAACCGACCAAGATGATGCCTGGGCCGATGTAACGGGCGAGCCAGGCTGAAAGAGCTTTGCCGAGAAGGCAGCCGAGTGGCCGGCTCGCCTTCGAAGCGGTCGGGATCAGACCTTGGCGACGATCCGCATGAAGGCCGGCATGTCGTCGCCGAAGCCAACGGTGGAATCATTGTCTTCCTGGTGGCGTTGGCGGGCAGGGCGGCTGTTGTCACGCTGTGGCCGGGTGTCGCCGCGTTCGGGTGCGCGCTGTTCATTGCGATCGGATGATTTGCGCTCGGTGTTTTCCGAACGGATCGCTTCCTTGCGCGAACGCCGTTCGCCGATGTCGGCGGCTGCGGCCTCGGCCACCGGCTGATCCTCGCGGACTGTTTCCGGTGCGGCATCTTCGCTGCGCTTGGCGTGGCGTTCGCGCGGTTTGCGCTCGCCGCTCTTTTCCCTGCCGCGGTCGTCGTCCTTGCGGCCGGCACGGCGCGGCGCGCCCTTGCCACGGCGCGGAGCATCGTCCTCGCCTTCGCTGGCAACCACCGTCGACAAGTCGCCGTCATGCCACTCGATCTTGTTGCCGATCAGACGTTCGATGGCATCGATGTATTTGGTGTCAGATTTGGTCGCGATGGTGAAGGATTTTCCGGAGCGTCCGGCGCGCCCGGTGCGGCCGATACGGTGGACATAGTCCTCGGCGTGGATCGGCACGTCATAGTTGAAGACATGGCTGACATCGGGAATGTCGAGGCCGCGCGCGGCAACGTCGGAAGCGACGAGGTAGCGCAGCTTGCCGTCGCGGAAATTGGCCAGCATCTGCATGCGCGCGCGCTGGTCCATGTCGCCATGCAGCGCACCGGCGTCGAAATCATGCTTCAGCAGCGAGCGGAACAGCTCCGACACTTCGACCTTGCGGTTGCAGAAGATGATGGCGTTCTTCAGTTCTGCGTCTTCGGCCTTGATCAAATTGCGCAGCGTCTCGCGCTTGTCCCATGGCTTGGAGCCTGATTTGACCAGCCGCTGGATGATGTTGGTGGCGGCGGATGCTGCCTTCGAAACCTCGACGCGGACCGGCGCGTGCAGGAACTTTTCGGTGAGCTTGGTGATTTCGGGCGGCATCGTCGCCGAAAAGAACAGCGTCTGCCTGGTGAACGGGATCATTTCGCAGATGCGCTCGATGTCGGGAATGAAGCCCATGTCGAGCATGCGGTCCGCTTCATCGATGACGAGGATCTCGACGCCGTTGAGCAACAGCTTGCCGCGCTCGCGGTGATCGAGCAGACGGCCGGGCGTCGCGATCAGCACGTCGGCGCCACGCTCCAGCTTCTTGTCCTGTTCGTCGAACGACACGCCGCCGATCAGAAGCGCGATGTTGAGCTTGTGGTTCTTGCCGTATTTGACGAAGTTTTCCTCGACCTGAGCGGCGAGCTCGCGCGTCGGCTCCAGAATGAGCGTGCGCGGCATGCGAGCGCGGGCGCGGCCCTTTTCCAGCCTTGTGAGCATCGGCAACACGAAGGAGGCCGTCTTGCCGGTGCCGGTCTGGGCAATGCCCAGCACGTCCTTGCCCAGCAGGGCATGCGGAATGGCGCCCGCCTGGATCGGCGTCGGCTCGGTGTAGCCGGCGTCGGTGACTGCGGAAAGGACCTTCGGCGACAGGCCGAGGTCTGAAAAGGTCAACGCTTCTGGAGCGGTCGTGGTGTCTGAGGACAAGTGTTGTTGTCTTTGGCTGGTTCGGGGAAGCGCAACGGCGTCTAATGGCGTCTGTCGCGGCAAGCGCCACGCGCCTGCAAGATTGGTATTGCAATTAGGAGCAAGCCCTCGATTTGTCAACAGAAACGGGCAGCAATGGCACGATTGTGAAGTTGTAACCTTAATCGGGATGCTTAATCGACCTGTCGGTCGCAGCGCCGGCTCAATAGCGGAACTGTTCGGCGAGAATACGCTCGTTCCAGGAATGATTGGGATCGAACAGCAACGTTGCTGTCGCCGTTGGTGATTCTCGCACCGTCACCGAGGTCACGGCCTTGACCTCGGTATGGTCGGCGGCGGCGTTTACCGGCCGCTTTTCCGGCTCGCGGATGTCGAAGCGCACGGTCGCCTTGTTGGAGAGCAGCGCGCCGCGCCAGCGGCGCGGGCGAAACGGGCTGACCGGGGTCAGCGCCAGCAGCGGCGCGTCGAGCGGCAGGATCGGTCCATGCGCCGAAAGATTGTAGGCGGTGGACCCGGCCGGGGTTGCGATCATGACGCCGTCGCAGTTCAGTTCCTCAAGCCGGACCTGTTCGTCGACGGTGATGCGGATCTTGGCCGTCTGGTACGACTGGCGCCACAGCGCCACCTCGTTGATCGCCAGTGCTGAAATCGTTTCGCCTTCCGAGGTCACGGCCAGCATCTCCAGCGGGCGGATCGTTTCGGCGACGGCGGCCTCGAGACGCTCGGTGAGGCCACCGGAACGATACTCGTTCATCAGGAAGCCGATGGTGCCACGGTTCATGCCGTAGACCTTCTTGCCGGTCCCCATCGTGTCGCGCAGGGTCTGCAGCAGGAACCCGTCACCCCCAAGCGCAACGACGATCCCGGCCTCCTCGACGGAAGACTGGCCATAGCGCACCGACAGGCTTTCCAGCGCCGTCTTGGCGTCAGCGGTGTCGGACGAGACGAAGGCGATGCGGCTGGCGGCTTTGCTCATGGCTCCCCGATGACGACCGATTGGCAGCGGCCGGTTGCTGGGCCGCGCCAGCGCCGGGGTAGCATGGGCGGGGTACGTCTGCAAAGGGAGGTACCATCCCGGATGGCAACGCCATCCCGGATGATACGGCCATGCCGGTCGGCGGATGCGGGCATGCCGTTCGCGTATCATGTCAAAGGCTACGCGAATGTGATGGTTAAGACGGGCCTTAAAGTCTCGTAAAGCCGGATCGGTCATGTTAGCCGGCAGTGGATGGGTGGCGTGGGGGCTAGCCAGTCGAGGCCGACATATTGCCGGTAACACGCCTGATCATCGTCTTCCTGATGCTGGGAAGCTTCGCGCTGCTCTTTGCCGAACTGGTGCGCCAGTCCGAAGAGACGAGCTTCCGGCCGCAGCCCACGGCGTCGCGCTGTGGTGATGCAGCCGGGGCGCCATGCCCGCAAAGGGCGCTGTAGGCCTGAAATGTCCTGATCATCCTCGCGATGACGGGCAGCATCGGCGGTCGCTTCGATGCGCGACATCGCGCGGCAGTTTCTCTCCTTAAAAGCAGAGGCCGGTCGGCCGCCGCACGTTCCACTCGTGAAGGCTTGCTGTTTGCACTCGCGGCGCTTGGCGGTGTAGATGGGTGCATCGATTGGCGGAAAGGCTTTTGGGTAGCTCGCATCCGCTGTTGTTGGGAAACAAGCCCTGGGCTCGTTGACTGGCCGGTGTCTGGAGCGGGGGTTTTCCATGTCACGCAGCGTGTTGATCTCTGGCGGCTGCGGTTTCCTGGGCTCGCATCTGGTCGACCGTCTGTTGCGGCGAAGCGATCTGGAAAAGCTGGTCGTCGTCGACAATCTTTGGACCGGGACGCGAGACAACATCGCGCATGTCGCCGATCCGCGTTTCGATCTGCAGATTGCCGACGCCGAAAGCTTTTCATCCCTTCAGGGCTTCGATGAGATCATCCATCTCGCGTCGCCGGCGTCGCCGCTTTGGTACATGCGCGAGCCGGTACGCACGATCAAGGCCAATATCGGCGGCGCGCTCAATCTCCTGACGCTGCTCAAGCCCGGCGGTCGCTTCTGCTTCGCCTCGACCTCGGAAGTCTACGGCGACCCCCTGGTTTCACCGCAACCCGAGAGTTACAGGGGATCGGTGGACTGCACCGGTCCCAGGGCTTCCTATGATGAAAGCAAGCGCTGCACAGAGGCATTGCTGTTCGAGCAGCAGCGGGTCGGCGGGCTCGACATTCGCGTCGTCAGGATATTCAACACATATGGGCCACGAACCCGCATCGACGACGGACGCGCCGTCTCGAATTTTGCCATCCAGGCACTGACAACCGGGGTTCTGACGGTTTATGGCGACGGCTCCCAATCGCGCAGTTGGGGTTATGTCGACGATATCGTCGAGGGGCTGGAACGTTACTTCTGGCGCGACGGCATCTCGCATCGCGGTCCTCTGAACATTGGCAACGACCACGAGGTTTCGGTCCTGCGCATCGCGGAATTCGTAAGATCGCTTGTCCCCGGCAGCCGCATCGAGCACCACCCTCCAGCTCCCCAGGATCCGACAAATCGGTGTCCGGACCTGACTTTGGCGAGGCATGTCCTTCCTGGCTGGGAAGCGAGGACGAGCTATCAGGAAGGCATCGGGCGCACCTTCGATTGGTTCCGCCAGCGAATTGCGGCCGCGAGCATTTCGGCCTCCACGGCCTGACGCGTCCGGTATCGCGGCTAAACCTCTTTCTGCCTGCTCACTCAGTCACCATCTCATCGGGCGCATCGTCAATCGCCGAGCAATGGCCGTACCCGCGGAAAGATATTGACTGTATGTTTAGTCATAGTTACTCCTGAGGTCGCGAATTGAGTTGGACAGCCGGCGCCAGCCGGTGAATGGCCACAATGAAGAGGGGAATATCTCGACCGCGATGCGGCTTGCCGTTGCCGGTGCGCCGCATGCCGCGAGTGCGATGTCGACGGCCGCTCTCGTGCCGTCGATCGGCATTGTCGCGGTCATCTTTTCGTCAGCAGGAAACGGACCTGAGGCCGTAACGCCGCCGGTCCAACAATGGGAGCATGCAGCATGAACTTGAAACTGACCGTGACGGCCATCGGCCTGTCGCTGCTGACTGTCACGGGCGTGGCCCGTGCCGACGGCGAGCTCAACATCTACAATTGGGGCAATTACACCAGCCCCGACCTGATCAAGAAGTTCGAGGAGACTTACAAGGTCAAGGTCACCGTCACCGACTATGATTCCAACGATACTGCCTTGGCCAAGGTCCGGCAGGGCGCCTCCGGCTATGACATCGTCGTGCCTTCGGCGAGCGTCGTGCCGGTCTGGATCAGCGAAGGTCTGCTCTTGGAGACCGATCCCAACAAGATGGAAAACTTCAAGAACGTCGATCCGAGGTGGGTCGATGTTCCATTCGATCCAGGCCGTAAATACACCGTTCCATGGCAGTGGGGCACGACCGGCATTTCGGTGAACAAGTCGGTCTATGCCGGCGATCCGAACACATCGGCGATCTTCCTCGACCCACCTCCCGAACTCGTCGGCAAGATCAATGTCGTACCCGAAATGGGTGACATCATGTTCCTCGCCATCGCTTACGAGGGTGGCAAATATTGCAGCAGCGACATGCAGATGCTGAAGAAGGTGCATGACAAGCTGGTGGAGGCGAAGGCGAGATGGCTTTCGCTCGACTATGCGGCCGTCGATGGCCTGGGCAGGGGCGACATCGCCGCGGGCGTCAACTGGAACGGCATATCGCTGCGCGAGCGGCTTGAGAACGACAAGATCGTCTATGGCTATCCCAAGGAAGGCTATCCGATCTGGATGGACAATGTCGCTGTCCTCAAGGACGCCAAGAATGTCGACAACGCCAAGCTGTTCCAGAACTTCATCATGGATCCGCAGAATGCGGCGCTGATCTCAGCCTTTGCGCGTTATTCGAACGGCATCAAGGGCTCGGAAGCCTTCATGCCCGACGACATGAAGACCGCGCCGGAAGTCAACATTCCCGCCGAGTTCGCCGCCAAGGGCCAATTCATGCTGGCCTGCCCGCCCGATGTGCAGGCGCTCTACACGAAGATCTGGACCGACCTGCAGAAATGACCTGACCAGGCTTTCCCGCGCCGCCGCACGCGGCGCGGTCATCTTCCGTCCATGCCAAACGCGATGCGCAGATCGCAGGAGACTTCCCATGACCGATCTCGACCTTTGCTACATGCCGGCCAGCGAGGCGCTGCGGCTGTTCAAGGCAAAGAAGCTTTCGCCCGTCGAACTGATGCAGGCCACCATCCGCCGCGCCGAAGCCACCAAAGCGACGATCAACTGCCTCACCTTCACGCATTTCGACGAGGCGATAGACCTGGCCAGGAAAGCCGAGGCAAAATACGCCAGGGGCGCCCGGACCGGGGCGCTCGAGGGCCTGCCGATCGGCATAAAGGACGAGAGCTACATCAAGGGCAAGCGGACCTCGCACGGCTCGCTGCTGTCCGGGGATGCTATCGGTGGCCATACCTCGACGATGAACGAGCGCATCATCAAGGCCGGAGGCATTGTCCATGCCCGCACGGCGACGCCTGAATTCAGCTGCGCCGGCTACACCTGGTCGAAACGCTGGGGCGTGACGCGCAATCCGTGGAACCCGGATTTCACGCCCGGTGGTTCGTCGGGAGGCTCCGCGGCGACGCTGGCATCCGGCACGTCGTCGATCGCCACCGGTTCGGACATTGCGGGATCGATCCGGATTCCCGCGTCGGCCTGCGGTCTTGTCGGCTTCAAGCCGCCTTACGGGCGCAATCCGGACGAGCCGCCATTCAACCTCGACTTCTACTGCCACACCGGACCGCTGGCGCGAAACGTCGGGGATGCGATCCTGCTGCAGAATGTGATGGCCGGACCAAGCCCGCTCGACATCGCCACGCTGCGCCCGAAACTGCGCCTGCCGCTCGAGTACAAGCCGATCAAGGGCTGGAAGATTGCTTTCTCGATGGACCTTGGTTCTTTCGAAGTCGACCCGGACGTGCGCAAGAACACGCTTGCCGCCTGCGATGTGTTCCGTTCGCTCGGCGCCACGGTCGAGGAAGTCGATCTGGGCTGGGGCGACGAAGTGCTCAGGGCGGGCATGGCCTATCTCGAGCATCTGTTCGGCGCATCGCTGTCGCAGCTGCTCAAGAAGCACGGCAAGGACATGACGAGCTATGCCAGGCAGTTCGCCGAGGACGGGCAAAAGTCGAAGGCGACGGACTTTGTCGGAACACTCGACGTGGCGGCCAGGATGTACCAGACGCTGGGGCCGCTGCTGGAGACCTACGATGTGCTGATCTGCCCGACCAACGCGCTTCCCTCCGTGCCGGCGGAGTTCGATCAGACCACGGGTACGGTCGAGATCAACGGTAAGCAGGTGAACCCGTCGTTGGGATGGGTGATGACGACGCCGTTCAACATGATGAGCCGTTGTCCGGTTCTGTCCATCCCTTCGGGTCGGGCGGCAAGCGGCGTGCCGACAGGCATCCAGATCGTCGGCCGCACCTATTGCGATGCCGATGTTTTCCGAGCGGCCATGGCCTATGAGACGGCCAACGGGCAGTGGTACACAAACGCCGAAACGCGTCCGTCGCTATAACAGGGCGATGCGGCTCTTGCCGCGGTTGGAGAGCCGACGCCGGACACCTCGAATAGACGAATCTGTGGTGGCGCCGGTGATCGCGCCAGAAGGTCCGAAAGGAGCTGGACGAAGATGGCGCAACAAAAGGCTGCGGCGGCAAAACGCAAAGGCGCTACGGCGAAGAATGGGCGTGCGGCAAACGATGCCGCGCCGCCCAAGGACCGTCGGCGCGAGCGCGGCGAAGCCAGCGTGCAGCGGATCATCGACGCCACCATCGAACTCATCGCGGAGGAGGGGCTGGCAAGCGTCACCATGCAGCGCATCGCCGAACATGTCGGCTCGTCCAATGCCCTGGTCGTCTTCCATTTCCGCAGCAAGGAGAACCTGTTTCGCGCCGTCCTGCAGTATCTCAGCGATCGATATGATGAGCTGTGGGTGACGTTGGTGCGGGCGCCCGGCCTGTCGCCGGTTGAGCGGGCTCTGGGCGCGGTCGATTGCGCGCAACGTTTCGCCCGCCAGCATCCGAAATGGGTTTCAGTTTTTGTCGTGTTTTCCAGCGACCGCAAGAGCATGCAGATCTACAACGAAATCGGCCTGCCGAGCGACCTTGCCTACACCGCCGAGGCGCGCGAGCTGCTGATCGAGATTTCGCGCAGTGGCGGTTATACCGGCGTCGACATCGATACGCTGTCGGAGAGCCTGAATTATCTGGTTCATGGCGCCTGGTATTGGGATCATCTCAATCCGTCCAGCCGTGACACCAACGTGCTGCGCAAGACCATGCTGCTCCTGCTGCATCAGGCGTTCCCCCGGCATTTCGAACTGATGCGCTAACTGCTTCAGGGCTGCCGCAGATGGCAGCCGGCCTGCCGCTTTTGCGCCAGATACTCGTCGACAAGCTGGCGGTAGCGTACCTTGCCGAAGCTTGGGAAATGCCCGCCATGCACGACTGAGACATGGAGGTCGCGCAGGCGCATCAGCGTCGCCATGTAGTCGGGAATGTCTGAGTGGTAGACGTCGTCGATCAGCGGGCCGTCATATATGATGTCGCCGGATAACAGGATGCCCGTCCTGTTTTCGTAGAGTGCGATGCCGCCGGGCGAATGGCCGGGCGTGTGGATCACCTCGAAGGCACGGTCGCCGAGATCGACGACATCGCCCTGGCCGAGCAAACGGCCGGCGGGCGCAGGCAGAATGCCGTAGCGCGCCGTGTCCCAGCCTTGCGGCATGCGATCGAACATCTCGTCGGTCGCATAGGTGCCGGCTGCCGTCCATTCATTGCGCGGATCGGCGAGGATGCCGGCCTCGGCGGCGTGCACGCAACGCTCGGGAAATTCGTGGTGGCAACCGATATGGTCGAAATGCGTGTGGCTGGCGACGCAAATCAGCTTGCGCTCGCTCACCAGCGGTACATGGCGCCGGAGGCTGAAATGGCCGAGGCCGGTGTCGAAGAGGAGATCGCGATCGCGACCGCGCACATGCCACATATTGCAGCGGAAGAACGGCTTTATCCACGGCTCGTGGATCAAGGTCACGCCATCGCTCATGCGGATGGTTTCGTACCAGTCGGGTGCCTCAATGAGCGGAAGTGTTGCCATGTTCAATCCGTCAGAAAAGCTCAGTCCGTCAGCAGAATAATCTGGTCGGTATTGCAGGAAATCGCGACCGTGTCGCCCGGCTGGACGGCCGCCGTCGCGGGCAATTTGGCGATGAAGTGAAGCGAGGGGTCCTCGATGGAAACCGCAAGCACGCGCTTGAAACTGCCCTGGAAGACCACGTCGCTCACTCTGGCCGCGCCGAGCCTGACACTGCCGCTGGCCTCGCCGAGGACAAGATGCTCCGGCCGTATGGCCAGCGCAACGGCGGAGCCCACCGGCAGCGCGCCGGGCAGCGAGACCGGCCCGACGGGCGTGGCGACGGTGCTTGTCCTCTCCTTCGCCTCCGTGACTGTGCCGGCAAGGATCGAGCTTTCGCCCATGAAGGTGGCGGAAAAGCGCGTCGCCGGCCTGTGATAGACGCGCTCGGGCGGGCCTTCGTCCTCGATGCGCCCGTCATTCATCACCACACAATGGTCGGCCAGCGCCATCGCTTCTTCCTGGTCGTGGGTGACGTGGATGAAGGCGGTGCCGACGCGCTTCTGGATCGCTTTCAACTCGTCCTGCATCTGCCGGCGTAATTTGAGATCGAGCGCGCCGAGCGGCTCGTCGAGCAGAAGCACCGCCGGCTCGATCACCAGCGCCCGCGCCAGCGCCACGCGCTGCCGCTGGCCGCCGGAAAGCTGATGCGGCTTCTTGTCGAAGGCGGAGGCGAGGCCGACCAGCGCAAGCGCTTCACGCGCCTTTGCCGCCCGGGTAGCGCCGTCGACGCCCTGCATGCGCAGGCCGAAGCCGACATTGCTGCCGACGCTCATATGCGGGAACAGCGCATAGTCCTGGAACACCGTCGTCGTCGGCCGCTTGGCCGGCGGCACCGAGGTGCAGTCCTCGCCACGGATGAACACCTTGCCTTCGCTGGGGGTGACGAAGCCGCCCAGAATGGAGAGCAGCGTCGTCTTGCCGGAGCCGGACGGCCCGAGCAGGATGGTGTAGCTGCCGGGCTCGATCTGCAGCGAAACGTCATTCAGCACGGTGTGCTGGCCGAAGCGATGCGAGACGGCACGAATATCGACCAAAGGCGCGGTCATGCCTTTCTCCTGCGCAGCAATGTCAGTTCGAACAGCACCACCAGCACGATGGAGACGGCGAAGACCAGCGAGCCGACGGCGTTGGTCTTGGGGTTAAGGCCGGAGCGCAGCAGGTTCCAGATTTCGACCGGCAGCGTGGTGTCGAAGCGGGTGAGCAGGAAGGAGATCACGAACTCGTCCCAGGAGAAGGTCATCGACAGGAAGAAAGCTGCGAAAATGGCCGGCGCCATGACCGGCACGGTGATCAGCAGCAGCACCTTCCATTCCGGCGCGCCGAGGTCGCGCGCGGCACGCTCGATGTTGATCTGGTGGTCGCCCATCTGGCTGTAGATGATGGCAAAGCACAGCGGCAGGTTGATCACGACATGGCCGATGCCGGCGGCAAGCAGCGATTTCGGCACGCCGGCCCAGTTGAACAGCACCAGCAGCCCCATCCCGATGATGAGATAGCTGACCGTCAGCGGCAGGGTGATCAGCCCGCGCAGCAGGCCGGAGCCAGGCAGGACGAAGCGGGCAAAGCCCCAGGCGGAGAGAAAGCCGAGCGTGACGGCTGCGAGCGAGGAGATGGATGCCACCAGCAGCGAGTTGACCAGCGCCGAGGTCAGCCGCGTGTCCGAAAGAACCGCATCGTACCAGCGCAGCGACGGGCCGGTGAAGGGCGGGATCGGGAACGACGTCGCCTGCAGCGAAAACAGCACCAGCACGACGACCGGCAGGAAGATGAAGCCGTAGACGGCGAGCGCGTAGAGCCAAGAGGCGATGTGGACGAGCGGGCGCATCTCAGGCCCGCTCGATCTTCAGCCAGCGCGCGCAGGCGAGGTAGGCTGATGTGACCACCGCCATCAGGATAATCGACAGCGCCGAGGCCAGCGGGAAATCGCCGCGCCGGCCGATCTGCATCATCACCAGTTGCGGCATCAGCAGCTCGTTGTTGCCGCCCAGGATCTGCGGCGTGATGTAATCGCCGATGCACAGCACGAAGGTCAGGAAGGCGCCGACCATGATGCCGGGCAAGGTCAGCGGCAGCACGATATGCAGGAAGGTGCGCACCGGCCCGGCGCCGAGATCGGCGGCCGCCTTGCGGTAGCTCGGGCTCAACTGCTTGAGGTTGGCAAAGATGGTCAGCGTCAACAGCATGACGAAGAAATGCACGAAGCCGGTGACGGTGGCGAAACGCGTGTTGGCGAGTTGCAGCGGCTCGCTGATCAGGCCAGAGCCGGTCAGCGCCCGGTTGACGACGCCGTTCTGCGCCAGCACCAGCAGCCAGGAATAGGAGCGCACGACATAGGATGTCCAGAACGGCAGCACCGCCAGCATCAGCGCCAGCCGCTGCCAGCGTTCCGGCACCTGTTCGGCGAGGATCCAGGCAAAGGGATAGGCGAGCAGCACCGAGACCACGGTGACGATCGCGGTGACCTGCAGTGAGTTCACCATCGCCTGCCAGTAGGAAGGGTTGGTGAAGAACTGGCTGTAATTGGACAGCGTGAAGCCGCCGCCCTCATGCGCCGTCAGGCTGGAAAGCCCCATGGCGATGAAGGGCAGCACGAAGAACAGCAGCGTCCAGCCGAGCGCCGGCGTGACCAGCGCCCAGGGCAGGGCAGAGCCCGCCCGGGGCAGGGCCGCCCGGGGCAGAGCAGAGCCCGCCCGGGGCAGGGCACGTCCGTTGTTTGCCGAGCTGCTCATGAGCGCTATCGGCTCATTTCGCCTGCAGCATTTCGGTCCACATATCCTGCATCTTCTTGTCGAGATCGGCGTTCGGCGCCGGATAGGCCTGGGCGCGCGCCAGGAAGCCCGGCTGCTCGTCGAAGCGCAAAACCTTCTTCTGGTCGTCGGTGAGTGCGGCCTTGGTGTTGGCCGGCATGCCCCAATAGCAGGAGGAGGTGGCAAGGCGCGCCTGGCCTTCCGGGCTCATAATGTACTGGATAAACTTCAGCGCCATGTCCTTGTTCTTGGAATCCTTGAACATGGCCAGCGACTGCGACCAGAGAATCGCACCCTCCTTGGGGACCGAGAAGTCCAGCGCCGGGTTTTCCTTGGCCAGGCCCGCCGTCACCCATTCGCCGCCGCCGACCAATATGTCGACCTCGCCGGTCGCAAGCGCCGTCTGGCTGGCGGTCACTTCGCCGACCAGCTTGGCATTGGCCTTCATCTTCAAGAGCTCGTCCTTGAGGGCGGGCAGGTCGGCTTCGGTGAGATCGGCCGTCTTCTTGCCGATCGCCAGTGCGGCCATGCCGATGACCGGCAGGTAGTAGTCGTAGATGGCGACCTTGCCCTTGTACTTGTCGCCGGTGAGTGCTGCCATCGACTGCATGTCGGCTGGATCGACCTTGGTCTTGTTGTAGCCGATCGTGTTGTAGCCGAACTTTTCGGTGATGCCGTAGCGCTTGCCGCCGACCACGGTGGAGCCGTCCATCTTCACCTGCGGAAACAGATCGGCCAGCGGCAGCTTGTCTTCCGGCAATGGCTCGAACAGTCCCTTCTCGACGCCGCGCGGCACGTCGATGCTGTCGATCACCATCACATCCCAGTCGCCGGGCTGCGACTGCTCGACGATGGCGAGGCCGGCGCCGGTGCCCTCGAATTCCTTGACGTTGACCTTGACGCCATTGGCCTCCTCGAAAGGCTGCAGCAAGGCCGGATCGGCATGATCGCACCAGATCAGCGCGTTGAGATCGGCGGCCTGCGCGCCCGTCGAAAGCAGCAGCGCCGCGGCGGCGGCAGCTGTGCGCAAACGGGTCTTCAGGATGGAAAGCGGATTGCTGGCTGTGTGTGACATCGAGTGTTCTCCCTTGCCTTTGTGGCTTCTTGCAAAAAATTGAACCAATTCTAAAATTGAGTCAATTCTGTTTTTGTGGCAAGAGGCTGGGAATGAGCGGATTGCGGGCTAGGCAAAAGGCGGACCGGCACCGGCGTATCATCGAGGCGGCGGCCGAACTGTTTCGCGAGGCCGGCTACGAAGGCGCCAAGATCGAGGCGATCGCCGCGCAGGCCGAGGTCTCTGTCGGGACGATCTACAACTACTACGAGAACAAGGGCGACATCCTCGGCGCCATCGTCTCGCTGGAGGTCAACGAGGTGCTGAATGCCGGGCAAGGCGTCGTCGCCAGGCCGCCGGCCAATGTCGGCGACGCGCTGGACACGCTGGTCGGCATCTATATCGAGCACTCGCTGCACTATCTCAGCAAGGAGATGTGGCGGCAGGCGATGGCAATCTCGACGCAACTGCCCGACAGCCCGTTCGGCCAGGCCTACACCGCGCTCGACCGCGCCCTGACCGAACAGATCCGCGCCCTGATCGCCCGGCTGCAGGAGATTGGCCTGGTGCGCCAGGACATAGACGGTGCAGCGCTCGGCGAACTGATCTTCAACAACATGAACATGATGTTCATCGAATTCGTGAAGCGTGACGCGGCCAAGATACCGGAACTGCGCGCGGCGATACGGAGGCAGAATAGGATATTGGTGGCGGCGATTGGGGTGTGAGACGTCAGGAGCAGGCAGGAGAAAGCGTCGCTTCCGCATAAGACCTGGTTTCAGACGCGGGTCGCCTCTTGAGTTGAGTTTGAAATCTGGTACAACCTATAAGGGCATAAATAGAGGGAGGGGTAAATGGGGACGTTTTCAGTCTGGCATTGGGCGATCTTGCTGCTGTTGATCGGCGTGCCTGTTTTCCTTGCCGTTCGATCAGCCGCGAAGCCGTCACAGAATCCTGAGGCTCTTGTGGGCTTCGGCGGCTGGCTGATGCTGCTGGCTATCGGTCAGGCAGTGTCACCATTGCGGACGCTTGCCGACTTCGCCAATTCGGCCGACGGCTACCAGCAACTCATGACCCTCTCGAATGGGCCGCTGGCGGTGTATGGCGAGGTTGCCCTCAATCTGGCGTTTCTGGCGCTTCAGCTGGTTGTGCTCGTTTCGATGCTGCGGCGTAGCCGCCGCTTTCCGCAATTGTTTCTGCTCCAGTGGCTGGCGATTCCCGTCGTGTTTATCCTGGACACGATCTGGGTTGCGTCAGTTCTGGGCGTTCCGGTGAGCCTGGTGCTCGCAGGCGATGCGCTGGTGGCCCCCATAGTCTCGTTTGTGGTGACAGGGCTCTGGGTCGCCTACGTCTACAAGTCTGTCAGGGTGCGGAACACGTTCACCAGGATTGGGGCATCCGCCCAGGTTGCGAGCGCGTCATAGAAGGCAGCCCAATTTGGGATATTTTGGAGCGTCGGGGCTCGACGAACTGACCTTCAATGACATGATGTTCATCGAGTTCGTGAAGCGCGACGCGGCGAAGATACCCGGAGCTGCGCGCGGCGATCCGCAGGCAGAACCGGATTTTGGCGGCGGCGATCAGGGTTTGACCTCGTGCACCACTATGTCGTCATCGAAGCTGGAACGGCCAAATCCCGAGCCGAATGACCGCAACTGTCGTCCGTGACGGCTGCGAGCTTTTGGAAGGTCTTCATTTCGGCTTCATTTATAGGTGCTGCCCGCGCTTTCGCCTGGAGATCAGCCAGGCGCGCCACGAGGGCTTGCGACGTCTCGACTTCAGGGCTCATCATTTTCGTTTGTCCGATTCAGTGGCGATTTGACGAGCACACCCCGCCGCCATCCCTGCCGGCGGGCGTGGCCGGTTCGAAGTTTCAGTCGTAGACTTTCACAATCTTGCGTGTGCTCGGGTCCACCAGAACCGTTCGGTTGTCGACCACAGTATAGCGGTATTTGACGTTGGGGACCTCGTGGAGCTCGACCGTGTCTGGCAGAGCCGTGCCGACGTTCAGCTCCACCCCCGGAAGCTTCACAGAAGCCAAGGGTTGCTTCTTCACGTATTCGCGCACGACGGTGTCCTGTTCCTGTGTGATAACCACATCCTGTGCCGCAACCGCGCCGACGCTGGCCAGCAGCAAGAGCGCCGCAGCGGCGCTGGTTAGGTGCATCCCCATTGTTTTCCTCCTCTTTTAATGTGGCGGCAGCACGATCGGCTGCGCGCGAACTACCCGAACACGTCGCCAGGCCAAACGTTCCTCATACGGGCTTCTGTCGGAATCTCCGCAGGACCAAAGTCTGATTGGGAAACGCAATGGTCTTACCCGCTGGGAGTAGGCGGAACGGCTTAGGCCTGAAGGTTGTTGTCTCTGCAAACGCGGAGAGAAACAGTGGAAAAAAGTGTCGGTCAGGCGCGATGGTTGCTCGCACCGATTTTGGCAACAGCCATCACTTTCCTGGTGATGGGGATAGTCCTTGGCTGACATGACGTGGATCGGCGCGGCTACGTCCCTTCCTGCGCTGATAGGACCCGTGAGCCGCTTTCGGCGGCTGGCGGGTCCTGTATTTCACCGTGCGCTGGGCTGCTCATTCGGCAGCGAGCGCTTTCTAGCTCATGCACCTTGGGAGGTTTATTATGGATCGGCGATCCTTCTTGACCGCAATGTTTGGTGTTGCCGGGGCAGCGGCCCTTGCAAGCGCTGTCCGCCCAATCGAGGCAATGGCGGGTGTTCCAGGAGCCGGACACGGCATCCTCGACGAACTTGAGACGCCACAAACAGAGGCCTTTGACGAAGATTCACAGGCAGAAGTGCAGCAGGTCTACCATCGGGACTGGCACCACCGTCCTCACCGCCGCCGCCGGCGAGGCTGGAGACGGGTTTGCCGCAGTTACTGGCGGCATGGTCGCCGTCGCGTCCGGTGCTACCGCCGGCGTGGTCCTTCGGTCGTCCTTCGATTTTAACTAGTTTTCCGCCTTGGCCCGTTCCGGCTCACGCGCCGAGAACGGGCCGGTTGGGATCTTTTTGGTGAACGGTAACAATGACATTGGTCCAGAGATTGAATGCGAGTGGCAGCGCAAACCAACCGGGAAATGACAACGACCATGCCGCGGGGTTTGCGGACGCCGTCTCGTTGCCGGACGAGGAAAACATTGCCGACCTTGTCAGGCGAACGGAGCGCATGGCCATTTTGGTGGTTCTAGGAATGGGCGGCTGGTTGATGTTAGTGCCCGCTATTTACCTTGTACTGACCCACGGGATATGAACGACTTTCGGTGTCGCGGTAGCTGACTGCAGCATGTCAGCGGAAGCTAACGCAACATCCATGCGCGTCCAAAGTTGGATTGCGGGAGCATCGCATCGCGGCTTCCGCACCCCGTTTCCTGTATCGGCAATATGGGGACGGGCTGTTTTGCTGGCGCGAGGCACAAGTGTCTGGAACCACCTATTATAGTGGTCCACGTCCGGCATGCTGGGAAGGCGCTCTCATCCAACCAGCCGCGCATACTCGGCCTCCGGTTTGCCGTAGGTGCCGTTTGCGCAAGCCGCAAGGCCGCTGCGGTCCCTGATATGCACTTCGCCTCGTCGAGAATAGATGAAACCGCGCCCTTCCAGCACTTGCAGTCCAACGGTAACCCCTGGGCGTCTTGCTCCAAGCATGACGGCGAGAAACTCGTGGGTGATCGCAAGGCGTTCGCCGTGGACCCGATCGTCACACATTAGAAGCCAGCGCGCCAACCGCTCTTCAAGGTTTGATTTTGCGTTGATCAGGGCCGTATAGCTGGTCTGGATGTGGAAGTAGTGGACATAGCGCAACAGGAACAGGCGCAACGTTGGGCTGTTCGCAAGAGCCTCCTTGAAGGGCTCGGCTCCGATCCTGAAAGCGCTGCCGGGCGACTGAATGTAACATTGATGCGCCGCATAGTCAGCGCCCATCACGAGCGCGGCACCGGTCATTCCCTCAAAGCCGACAAGACCTACCTCGGCCTCCTTACCTGAAGCCGCCGCGACCACAGAGGCAATGCCGTCTTCCAGGAAGTAAACCGTCTCGATCTCCGAATCGGCTTTCTCCAAGGTCATTTTCAGCTCGAGGTCACACAGTTCAAGGTGTGGCTGCAATAGCCCCAGGTCACCAGGGTTAAGCCGACGCAACAATTGGTTTTTATAGGAAGCGTTCTCTGGATTGGTCATAGCTCAATCCCGCTTGGGGCAAGAGCTTTCCAATCTCCCTGCCGTCTGCGCCCGTAAACACGTGCAGACGATTTGGAGAAGATACGCCCTCTGGCGCGCGATTGACAGTGAAATGCGACCTGATGCACGGCGTCCCCCCAGCCGCCGAATTACAAAACAGGGGTGTACAAAGTTAAAGGGTTGGAATCGTACAGAACTCTGCTTCGTACGAATCCGACAATTTCGTGATCGCGGCCAACGCCGGCATGATGTGCATGGTTATCGATGTCGAGGTAGAGCGACGAGAAGGCGACTGGCAGGACCGACTGGCAAGGCGAAGGCTGTGCTCCATAACGGGTCAAACAATTTGGCATCTAAATTGCTTTGACGGGTATGGGGTGGGCGAGAGCCCGTCGCTTCGCAAATGGAGCGGCGGGTCTACTCTACCTGCGACTGTCGAATGGCCACAGCAGCAGGATGTACCCGCTTTTCAGCAGAAGCTAACGGAACATCCGTGCGCGTCCAAAGTTGGATTGCAGGAAGCACCGCATGCCGGCTTCCGCAGCCCGTTTCGTGTCACCGGCAATGTGGGCGGAACGGGCTGTTTTGCGTCGGTACGCGATTTATCCAAGCGGTGACTACTTGTGGGTAATCCAGTCCAACAAGCCTGCGTCAACCTGCTCGCACCCGACATATTCGCGGACCAAGCTTTCAGCCAGGTGGCGCCATTCACACGCGGGAACGCTTGTTTCCCTTACCAGGTTTCGAAATGCAGAGCGGAGAATGTCGGCATCGAAGGCCGAGACGGCAACAGGATCTGGATCCGGATCTTCCCAACCTCGGGCCAGGTCATCGCGGTGACGTTGGCGAAGGCCCTTGAGCAGTTCGCGCGAGGCCTCGATTGCGCGTCGGGAGTGGTCCATACCGCGGCGAAATGAAGGCGGTTCCGGCCAGGGAATGGTGCCGCAACCGAAAGCTGGTTTCTATAGCCGCGCGTGCGATTTCTATATGCGTTTCAACCATCGCGGCCTCCCTTCCTGCGAAGGGATTTATTTACTCTCTT
Source organism: Mesorhizobium sp. SEMIA396 (assembly GCF_024518615.1). Taxonomy (NCBI): domain Bacteria; kingdom Pseudomonadati; phylum Pseudomonadota; class Alphaproteobacteria; order Hyphomicrobiales; family Phyllobacteriaceae; genus Mesorhizobium; species Mesorhizobium sp. SEMIA396. The sequence goes on along the minus strand of NZ_JANIFC010000013.1, from coordinate 116,194 downwards.
TTCGCGCGTGACCCAAGAAGGATTCAACGTACGGTTTGATACGCAAGGGCGGCGTGCAGAGGGCTGCGGATCGTGGCCGTCTCTAACGAGCATTCGGGCGTGAGCAAGCTGTTCGAGCAAGACCAGCATTTGCTGCTCGCTCATAGGCAAGGTCGGCACGCAAGATTCTCGCCAATACAATCTCGTCAAGCGCGCTGACCGCAGTTTTGAATCAGGGTCTAATGTGGCGGAAATACAACGGCACATATCGGCGCGCTCTGCTACGAGAGGGTGGGTTACAGGGGATCACCTATGAAGAAGCTGCTTCTTGGTTTGTCGTTGTCTCTGCTGGCTTCGTCGGCGTTCGCTGCCGATGCCATGGTCGAAGAAGTCGCCCCGGTTTTTAGCTGGACAGGTGGGTATATCGGTCTTCAGGCAGGCTACGCTCGGGGTGAGGGGAATATACGGCAGGCCAGCGGCCCGGGCTTCATTGAGACAGATCCTGACGGGTTCCTTGGAGGTGTCTACGCCGGTTACAACTACCAGATGCCGAACAATATCGTCATTGGTGCGGAACTGGACGTCGTATATGCGAATGTTGATGACAGCGGCCAAATATTCGCCGCTCCCGGTCTCCCATTTCCGGGCGGCATCGGGACCGAGGAACTTAAGTGGAGTGGGGCGGCAAGACTTCGATTGGGATATGCCGTTGATCGCTTGCTTCCCTATGTCGCGGGTGGCGTTGCATTTGGCGACATCGACACAAGCAGTAATACCGTCTCAGGTTCTTTCGGAGACACATTTACTGGATGGACGATAGGCGCGGGCTTGGACTACGCCATGACCGACAATCTTCTGCTGCGCGCCGAGTATCGCTATACTGATTTCGGCACTGAATCATTGCCGACTGGTAATGTCGATCTGAAGATCAATGAGGTTCGCTTCGGCATCGCCTACAAATTCTAGTCCACTGGAGCCCATAGAGAGAGCCTGCCGCCAAACCGCGACGGGCTTTTTTCTTTGCGCGACAACAGAGAAATATCTCGGCAATGCGTCGTCGCATCCCTGGGACGGCGTCTCCCGCCTGGTTCCTGTCTTAGTGGTGGCTTTGGGCGTGACCGCTTTACATGCCTTGAGGAAAGTAGGAATATTATCCTCGGGTGGGGCGACTCTTAAAAGGTGTCGCAATGGCTCGGTCAAAACCTTCAAAGCGATTATCGCTGGCTGAAATCGAGCGCTTTCTCGTGGCGGCGGAAGCGCTGCACCTGAGCATCATCAAGCCGTTCATATCGCCGCATTGCGACCACTACAGACAGACGCGCGTCTTGCATGAGGTGCTGTTAAGGGCGGTGCGGGAAGTCACCGGGAAGGATGCTACGTTCATCCGGTGGAATTTGACCGGGCCAGCACAACAAGGGCCGGAGCGCCCGGCAGAAGAGCCCCCATAGCATTGTCCGGGACGGACGAGGGGCCTGAGCCGCGAACTATTTGCGATCCAGGCCCCTGGCCGTCGGGTTCGTGGCGACATTGCGCCCGCGGAATGCCATTCACAAGCTGGACCTTGGTCTTGCCATTCCTGTGGAGAGCGTCAACCTCAGAAGCTGAACAGTTGGAACTCCATCGCGATCCGACGCGGAAATCGTGCGTCTGAAGCGGGTGTTCGAGCGTGCATCCGCCGCCGCAACATTCAAGCGACTTCTTGCCGAAGAAGGAGAAGTCGTATTCGCCTCGCAAGAACACGTGTGTGTGAGAGCGACGTCGATGCCTGCTCCAACAATACCATCGACCAAAGTTGCATCCCGCTCGGCGTTTCCACCTGGATAGAACGTCTTCAGCTTTGCGGCGGTTACACCACCGTGACAAACGGCATGTTGCTGGTGCCCCCGGACGGCGCTAAATGCCAAATCCCACTGAGGCGTTCCACCCGAACTAACCGTTAAAAATCAAGGGGGTAGAAGGGGCTCTTCCCCCGAAGCGGTTAAGCTCGGTGTACCTCTTTGTGCCCGAGCGGTGTACCTTCTGTCAAGGCAGATACAAACTCCGCGTTGGCCATCTTTCTGGTAGTCTGTCGCATGGACGATACCGAAGCACTGCCCCCCAAGATGCAACTCAATATCGACTTCAACAAGCTGAAGGCGGTGGCCGAAGTCGGAGTGCGGAGGGCGTCTGTTTTCATGGGGGTCGGTACGAACGCTATAGCGGTAGATCCTCCTATCTCGCATATCCTCTCTGACAACGTGCAGTTCCATTTCGTCCCACCAGACCCATCAGATGAAATGAAGCGACACTACCTTGAGGAGTTCGAAAGCTGGACCATCGGCAACTGTCTAAGGGATTTGGCAGACAGTTTTTCTATGTTCCTGACGGAGGCATTTTTCATACACCTCCTCCTTCAAACGATGACCTATTCCGAAAGCGAAGACCTGAAGGCGAAACGGAAGTTCGAGAAGCTCAACGTAGGCGCGCAGTACAGTTGGCTAGCGCTGGACCTGCAACTCAGGCCTGATCTTGGGGAAATGTTCGAGACCTTTCGGCTCGCTCGAAACTGCCTCTCACATCGGATGGGCAATGTGACTTTGGAGGATGCTCCAAGCGGCGAACTTCGCATTCGGTGGTGCTTGTTTGGCGCTTCTGTAGTTGGCGAGGACGGTCAGAGCGTCTTGATGGACAACGCCACGATAGGGACGGATCAGTCGTTCGTGGCGCGAGGTGGGCCGATTATGCTCGGGATGCACTGGAAAGAGCGTGCATTTCCGGTCGGCACCGCCATACGCCTGTCCAGACATGATCTCAGCGAAATGTGTATGGGCGTCACCTTGGTCGCAGAACACGTCGTGCAGAAGCTCATTGAGTACACCAGAGCGAAAGGGGTCCCGGTGAACGTGCTGGACCCCATTGACCGCGCGGAAGAACCGTTCGCCGAAGGCTCGGAGCCCGCTTAAGGGCCAGGAAAGGCTAGCGTGCGCTGGGGGCGGTGGGGCAGGACGCCACAATCTTCATGCTGTATACAAAAGGCCCCCGCTGTGTCCTCTACTGGTCTGCTCGCTCACGAGCTTGCCGCGCGATCTCCGCCCAAGCGCGCTTCGCCCTTATCAGTCGCGCCAGAATGGCGACCGTGGCGGAGCGCCATCCCTTAATCAGCCCATAAATCAGAGCCACTATGCCCACCAAACTAGACGAACGGCGGCGTACGCAGCGGCCGGAACATTTTGTCCTTCTCTAAGGCGGCGGCCCACCGTGAGCATCAACCCGTCTAGGGCATACATCGGAGACAGGAAAGTCTCAATGCGCTTCGTTCAGGTCAAGGCTGGGCAGTAGAATACCGGTCCCAAAGCACCCACCCCCGACACACCTCTTGGGGCGATGCATCGGGGGCAGGGGACGCGTTAGTCAGTGAAGGCTGTGCCGGCTTTCCGGGCGGCTGCTATGGCTTGGGCATGCCCATGGAAGACGTGCCATTCGCCCTTAGCTGCAGCCTTGCGTAGTGCCGGGTAGTCGGCGTCGTCGACATGCTCAAAGTAGGTGTCAAGGGTCAGCCCATGCTGCCTAAGCACGTTGCGCTCCAGATGCTGCTCGAATGCAGCCACGACCACAGCCGCTTCAACCTCCTCGATCCCAAAGGCTTCCCCAGTCGGGATTTCTCCAGTCTCCACGAAGGCGTCAACAATGAACTGCTGTTGGGGTTCGCTGTGAGTGTCCCTGAAGCGGTCAAGGCTCTGGTCGGCCATGCGCACAAACTCGGCATACTGCTTCTCTTCCTTCTGGTCGGCTGTCAGTTCATCGTCGTCGGTCTGGTCGCCCACGGTGGGCAACTCAGGGGCCGAAGCCCCGTCGTCACTCTCGGCCCCCGTGGTTACCTGAAAGAATAGCCGTAGGGGACCAGAGCTGCGTTCACAGCCGCGACGTAGTCGCCCTGGCTGATCTCCCCACGTGCCGCCATGTCCTTGGCCTGCTGGGGTCCCAACTGGATGCCACCAACGGTCACCGCAAGCTGATCCACAAGGACCTGCGGCGCTGAGCCATTCATGGGCTTAGCCGCTGCTACCTGAGCCTTCTGGCTCTCGTTCAGCGCCTGCCCGGTGTTGATGCCAAGGCGCTTAGCCTGAAGCTGTTGATTTGCCCGAAGGCCTGCTTCCGTTTGCGCCGCGATCTGCTCTTGAAAGGCGGCTTCCTTACGATCCTTCTCGGCCTGCTCATGGTCGCGCCGCATCTGGTCCACGCGGTCTTCAAGGCCCTGTCGGTCCCGTGCTTCCTGCCCGCGAATGTCGATCTGGTTGCTGTTGATCTGGAGCCCGGAGGCCTTGCTGAAATCGTTCATAGTGTTCGTTCCTTCTGGTCGTGATGGATCGCCCCGGCGCGTCATTGCTCCGGGTGCGGTATGTCGGTCTTGTGGTGGCTGGGTCAGCGCCTTAGGGTGAACCCAAAGGTCATCGTCTGTAGGCCTTCTGGACGCGCGCTAAGGCCGGTTGGGGTCGTTGCTCCGGCAAGACCATCGCTGGCTCCGGCGACCCTTCCACGCGGCGCCGTGGGTCTCATAGACATCTCGGCAATACGCCGTGCGACTGCCACGGCCTCAAGCTCGGGATAGCCGTAGACTTCAAAGCATCGTTCAGCAGCCGTGTTGAAGCTCTGGGTCCATTCGATGCCGATCCCCGGCAGTCTCCGGTCTAGCTGCGAGATGGTCTCCCAGTCATCGGCCTTGATCCATTCGACCAAGGCAAGGGCTGCCTCTCGCGTGGGATAGGTCGCAGCCCAGTCACGCCGCCTGATGTCATCGAACGTCATGCCCGGTCACCCTTGGCGGTCATCCGACCCATTCGGTAGAGATACGCTATTGGCGAGCCCTCGGGGTTCTCGATCTCGTCCACGGTGAACGGGTCGAGGGCACCCATGGCAACCAGCCGCTCCATAGTCTGGTGATACTGCTTCACTTGCTCGGGGCTCATCGCCCGCCACTCCTCCTTCTTCGGTTGGATCACGACACCCTCGGCAGTCTTCCGCCTCTGGTCTCGCCGCTGCTTCGCTTCCTTCAGTGACTTCGTTCGGCGCATCTTCGCGCGCTGTGAAATGGCCTCGTCAGGTATCACCCGCTGGCCCGGTAGGTGGTCGAGCGTCAACCGTTCCCGGCCCCCTCGCTCGGCCCGTTCATCGTCGTGGTTATTTCTCTCGTTCTTGCGCTTGGCATCGTGACGGACCTTGGCCTCAGCAATCTTGCCCTCGACCATAGTCTGCCACTCTTCCGGCTTGTAGCTTTCGCTGTCGGTCGAGGTCATGACGAGATGGACCACCTGTCTGTCAGTTAGGTCCTTGACGTCGGCCACATGGTCGAGGATGGCCCATAGCGACGGCAGATAGGTCTGATCCCCAGCCGCATTCCTTGGCCCCGTCCACGACGCTCCAAGCCGGTGTTCGTGAAGTGGTCGACCCTCGGGGTGGCTGTCCCGGTAGGGCGCAAGGAAAGCCGTCACGACATGTTCGGTAACGTATTGGTCATGGAGCCCGTTCGGGTCCCATCCGGGCTGACGTAGGGTCGCCAGCGCCTTCTCATCGGTAGTCATTTTTCGACGATGTAACTCCTTGTGTAATGTAGGTATCCAGTCGGATGACGATCATGGTGACGTAGTCAGGGAACGCCCGAAGGCGGACCAATTGGGGACATAGGGGAACCCTCGGGTTGAAGACCACCGAAGGGAGAGACCAAGGAGGGAAATCCCCAGTCCGGGTTCAATTCGAAGTCCAACCGCAGGTGTCAATCATGAATGGAAGGTGGCGTGCTTGGTCACGGAAGAACCTTCAGCTTCCAAGCCTTCCATGCCCTGATCTGGTCCGCTCGGGTGTTCACATGCAGGGAAACCATTCGGGGCGATGCTCCGGTGATCCTGCAGATGTCGACCTGGGGGAGGTCAGGGAAGTGGTCGGACAGGAAGCAGACTTCCATCTGAGGTGTCATTTCTGACCGACGAGAAGCCTTGAAGCTGTCGAGGCATTCCTTGGCCGTTATGACGATTGGGCTTGAAGCGATCTCAGACGCCATGGTCTTGACCGCATCCTCCCACCTGAGGTCGGCCCAAGATTGGCCCTCCGGCGATAGGACATCGAAGGGATAGCTCCCCGCCTTCCTTGGATAGATGCGCTTGCCGAGACCGGCTTTGACGGCTTCGTCCGTAAGGCGTCTTCGGGCTACCCGAGAGTGCCCTGACTTAGACACCTCAAGGTGTTCTTGGAGTAGCCCGAGGTGGGACAAGACTGCTCGGACTTGCCGAGTTCCGACACCCTTCAGGATGCCGTATTCAGTCACGGTGACCCAGTTGCCGAGTGAGACGGTGTCGAGGTCGCCGGTGGTTCGGTCGAGTAGTTCGGTCGTGTATTCCATTGCTCCTTTGTTGGGTGGTCGAAGAGGCTGTCCCCATGGAAATGCACGGATAAGGACAAACGCGCCTCACCAAAGCTGACCCGCCAAGTGCCACGTCCAGTCGCCCCGGAAGGAGCAAACAAGGCAACAGGCAATCGCAATGCAGGGGAGAACCGCGCGGGTCAGCTTGGGGGAGGAGCGTTGGATAGGTGCTGATGGTGGCCGTTGTCAGTCGGTGACGACGCGCGTTCATCGTGCTGGTGGCATTGGAAGCCGCCTTCGTAGTGCTAGTGGTGTGGCTTGTCGTCAGCCAGCGGCTGTCAGAACCTTCTGGACCGCTGAAGGTGAGCACCCGGCTTCCTTTGCAATCTGCCTCACAGAGCGCCCGTCAGCCTTCAGGGCCCTGATCAGGGCATGGTCGAGCGTCACCGGCCTGCCGGTCTTCCATGGCTCGCCTTGGGCCGCTGCCTTTGCCTTCGCCTTGGCGATGCCTTCCATCTGGCGCTCCTTCCGAAGGGCCGTCTCAAACTCGGCGATGCTGGCGAGGATACCAAAGACCAGCTTGCCCGTTCGGGTGGTGGTGTCGAGCGAGGCGTCGTCCAGCACCTTGAAACCAACGCCCTTCTTGTCGAGCGTCCCGACGATCTGGTGGAGGTGCGCCGCTGATCTCGCCAGACGGTCCACCTTGGTCACCACGAACACGTCACCCTCACGGGCAAACTCCAGAGCCTTCTCAAGCTCGGGCCTCGTCTCGTCCAAACCAGACCGCTTCTCGCTGAAGACCTTTTCAGCACCGGCAGCCGCAAGCTTCTCAAGCTGGGTGTCGAGGTCTTGGCCAGTGGAGCTAACGCGAGCATAGCCGATGATCATGTGTGCACTTTCCTCTAAGAGAATTGGTGTACATCACTTAGTGGACGATTGGTGCACATGTCAAGCATCGTGTTCACGAAGGTATAGGTTTGTGGACAGGACAGAATGGGTCGCCGCCGTAGCGCGTGGGAGCTAAGGACCACTCAAGGACGGCGGAGGGGTGCCGTTGTGGTGAGACCTAGGCGCACATGATAGCGGCGCGCGGTGTCGTCCCTCACGTTCATCCGAACTTCAGCGAGAGCGGCATGGGCTTGAACCATTTCGACGCGGGTTTCGCCGAGGGTGCGGCGAAGCACGGTAGCCAGGACGATATGGAAGGCTGGGTCATCGGTCATGAGGCACTCTACACCTATTTCCGACAAACCACCCCGCGCCAAGCGTGGCAACAAAGGGGGTACGGGGGGTCGGCGCGCGTGCCAGTTATCCGATCACCCGCTCAGAAATTTCTGCCAAATATTCCGACCCCATATGGGCCTTCGGTCCCGCATTGACATCGCCTTCGTTCCGCTAGAATGATCCTGAAAAAATCAGTGCAGAGGACGACATGCCGATAACACAGCTAGCTAACGGCACCTTCGAACCTGAAGAGATAGCCGTTCTCCAGGAAATGTTCGATCAACTCTGTTCGCTGCGTGGGATCACCCGCCGAAGCCCTGAAGCTACCACAGCCGCCGAAAGCCTAATGGGAGCATACCAATCCGGGCTTCGCGGCGATGAACTGCTTCAGGCCCTCGCGCCGAAATAGGCGCTGCTCTAAATCTCTTCAGGCAATCCTTCGGGGGAACCATTAAGGTCACCAAAGGGTTGGGCTCGGTGCTAACCGTGTGGGCTGACCATGGAAGAGCTTTCTCCCGAGCAACAGCAGGCTACATCGCGTCTCATTCGGACGTGGATTACTTCAGAGACACTGCGCCATCAAATCCGCCAACTGCTGAACCTCCCAGTGGATTGGGATATGTCCGAGCAGCATCGGTCCATGCTTGACGAGTTAGATCGGAAACGCAACGAATGACCTCATGGCACAGCAGAGGTACGACCTAAGGCAAGACCCAATGGAACCATTTATCGGACAATAAGTTAAAGGCGCCAGGACTCGTGGGGACTCCCTGATGACGAAGCGTGACAAAGCCGGTCACAAGACCGTTGCCGACCATCTGCTGGAGCTGATCCGAAACGAGGACAACCGCCACCAGGTTCAGCAGGCCTTCGGGCTGGAAGTTGACCCTGAGTTACCACCAACTCTAGCCTCATTGCTCGACGCCATTGAAGAGGCTCATCAGGAAACCCTAAATTACCCTGATGAGGCAGTTGAGGTACGACCTGAGGAGAGACCCAGACGGGACCTGGACGGTGTTCGACGTGTTCACCGGGCAGCCGGTTTCGCCTGATGGTTGGCCAGCGATAGGCCTCAATAGGGAATATGCGGACGATCTCGTAGACCTACTGAATGCCGAAGACCTCAAGTGCAGGCTCTCCCACCGTAGGTTCATCTGATGGAACTCCATTGGTTCAGCCCTGTGGTCCCCGTCAGAACCGAGAAGGTCGGCATCACGCTGGGCGTCAGCAACGTCGAGACCGCCGCTGAGGAACTCATGAAGTGGCCCGAGAAGGGACCGAAGTGGAACAAGGCGGTGCAGCTCTGCATCGACTGCTTCGAGGACCGAGCGTCACCCCAGGATGTCCAGAAGGCCTTTGAGGAGGCTGCTAAGGAGCAGGGGATGCTTCGGTCTTTGTAGGTGGTCTCCTGACTACGGCAGTCTCCCTAAGCACCCTCGGCCACACCAAAGAGAGAACTGCTAGGGCAGCTCTGCATGGACGACTTTGAGGACCAATGCGTCTACTGCGAAAGAACAGGGGTTCTCATGAGCGGCCGGGTGGCTGTCCAATAGCTATATCGGTAAAGACTCGGTAGGCTGCCTGAATGCTGACCAAGAGCGAACTACTCGAAATGGGTCCGGACGCGAGAGCATTCTATCTAATTGGTGCATTTATGGGCTATTTCGCACTTCTTGAGGCTGGCATCGGAGACGCTCTGGGAGAGGTGCTTGGCGTCAGTGGTGCCCGCCGTGTCATCATCAATAGAAACATGGGTTTCGATGAGAAGATCAAAACTCTGCGTACGCTGGTTGATCACTTTATCTCTGATCGAAGTCTAGCGGCGAAATTCGATGAACTGGCAAAGCAGGCCAGGAAGTGCGGTGAGCTTCGCAATATCGTTGCTCACACGCCATTTCGAGCTAGCAGCGTATCTGATGGGGTTGAGTTCTTCCGGGTGTCGGCGAATAGCAAGCTTGAGTGGCCCGCCACAGATTGGTCCACAGGCACACTCCTTAGCCACATCGACAACATCAACAAGATCGATAACGAATTAAGACTGATCGAAGGCCGGATGCAGCTTCAACGTATCGCGGAAGCTTTAATGCGTGAGCCTGACGGTAAAGGGTCTGCTCCGACCGGTGGTGGGCTACTGGGGCTCGGCGGGCTCTTTGGACTGGGCTCGATCTCTCCCGAGGGAGAAGATCATCCGAGCGCCGGTTAACGCAAGCCGGGTTTGCCTCGTGTGATAGAGCCGCGCTCCTAAGTATCTGTGCCCCGGTCACACCTTAGAAGAACTAAGGGGACCAAAGAGGTAGGCTTATCGGGATACGATTTCTACAAGCGCTTGGGAAGAGCGGAAAAGAAGCTCGCATGTGATGCGGCCAAGAACTAAGGACAGCGATGCTCAATCCTGATGATTGGAAGTTAGCAATCGAAGACGCGCGCTTCAGGCACAACGCTTTGGTTGGTCTAATTATAGCCTCAGATAATCAAGCCTTGGCCTTGATGCGACTTTTCCTGACCGTGGCCACTGCCACTGGTGCGGGTTTTGCGTCGGTAATCGTCCCCCACACTTTGATCCAGACCCCACTCGCGTGGTCGCTAGCAGCCGCTACGCTCGCCATGGTTTATTCGGCTTGGCAGTGCTTCCGCGTAATCAGTCCTCGGATCATAAATCTTCCCGGTAGGGGTGCCGACTTCTGGCTCTGGGCAGCAGATGCCACGGGGACCCGTGAGGAAGTCTTCCGGCAATACCTCAAGGTCCTCGCTGAAAAGCACGAGATCAATAAATCTGTCAACGAAAGCCAAGCCTCAGCTCTGCGATGGGCAAAGCTGGGCGGCATCCTGTCTCCCATGGTCGCGCTGGTAGTCGGCGGATTGGCGGCAGTGATGCCGAATTTGCTTTAGCGTTCGCGCTTCGGCGGGTCTTCGCTCTTTCGACTATCCCAATCGGTGGGAGGCGGCGGTGGGGGTGGGGGCGGCGGTGGTTCAGGCTCTTTTTCAGACATAGCAGGTGCCTCGGTCTCTTTCTGCCTAGATCCATTCATAGCACGTTTGCTGGGGCCGTTCTCTCAAATTTCCCGCCTCTCCATCCGCGCCCTGAGTTGGCTGCCAGATCAGTTCGCTTTAGACGAGTTCCCGCTGTGGGCTACTGCCTCTACGCGCATCGTGTGGGCCATTGCGTTCCCCTCCTTGCGGCTTGCGCGGCGCGGCATAGAGCGCGCGTCAAGCTGGTCCTGAAGGCGACCGTTGAGGACCATCATTTCCTTGAGCGCCTTCATCACGTCGCCCCTGTGAACGGCAACGAACTTGTCGGCGACGGCTTGAAGGGCGGCTTCTTGTCGGCTGTCCAGCGTCACAATGTGGTCCATGTGAGCGTCTCCTAATGTCTCGATCGTTAGTGAACAAAAAGAGAACATAAATGTCAAGAGCGGATTGACCAAGCGAGGAATGAGTTCCTATTTTGGGGCTATGGCTGACACTGGTGGAAGACGAAGGCGCGGCGGCGAATGGAAGCTTGGCAATGCCCACGAGATTGGGCAGCTTGTGCTGGTCCGGTGCGGTCTGTGCAACGTCAAACGATGGTATCTGCCGAGTGATCTGAAGGAAATCTTCGGGGACATTGAAGCGGAATTGGTGGGAGGCAAAATGAGTTGCAAGCGGTGCGGCAAGAATGAGTACATGGATGCCGAAACACAAAATCCATCGGCCCGAGAAAGGCAGGGCATCAGGGTTACGCGGCTTGCAGAAATCAGGATGGTACGGCGAGTTGTCTGGCGGGATGAAGGCTGAGGGCCACAAAGCGTCCATTGGGCTTGATCACTTGGCGCGGCGTCCTTTCGTCTTGTACGGTGGGTCAAATAATCAAGAGATTGATCACCAATGCCTTTTAATTTCACGATCCCAAGTCCTACCAGCTCAATTCCCTTCGCCATGCTGCCAGGCACTTCCCTGATATTTGTCGGCTCAAACGGTGGAGGCAAGACGCGCCTCGCCGTGGAGATAGAGAATCAGCTCCAACTCCGGGCGCACCGTATTTCCGCGCACAGGGCGCTGACGCTAAATCCCGCTGTAGCCAAGATCACCGAGCGGAATGCGAAATTGGGCCTTCGAACAGGAAATTCCCGTACGGATGCGAACCTTGGGCATCGTGTTGGAAGCCGCTGGCGAGGCGACATGGCGACTGGACTCCTCAATGATTTCGACGTGCTACTGCAGGCCCTCTTTGCCGATCAGACCAACAAGACGCTGCAGACCCACCAGAGAGTCAGGGCCGGCGATGCAGGTGCGGCAGAGCCGACCAAGTTTGAGCTGTTGGCCGGCATCTGGCAGCGGCTACTGCCTCACCGCAGGCTTGTTATCTCCGGCGACGACATCCGTGTTCAAATCACAGGATCGCAGACGGAATATAACGCCAAGGACATGAGCGATGGCGAGCGGTCAGTGTTCTACATGATTGGTCAAGTTCTCGCCGCCGATCCCGACACGCTCCTTATCTTTGACGAGCCGGAGCTGCACGTTCATCGATCTATCATGGCCAAACTATGGGACGAGATGGAGGCTGCACGCCCCGATTGTGCCTTCATCTTCATTACACATGACCTCGAATTTGCCGCGTCACGGGTTGCCCAAAAGATTGTGATCCGGGACTACAATCCCAAGACCGGTTGGGTGATCGAACCGGTGCCAGAAGAAACCGGTTTCGATGAGCAGATTGCGACGCTCATCCTTGGGAGCCGTCGCCCGATTCTCTTCGTCGAAGGCGGCAGCACAAGTCTCGACACCGTCATATATCGCTGCTGCTATCCCGAGTGGACAGTCATCCCGCGCGGTTCATGCGAAGAAGTAATTCATTCAGTTGTAACAATGCGCGCTAACGCGGACCTTACACGAGTGACCTGTTCCGGGATCGTAGACGCCGATGACTATTCAGGGCCAGAAATTGCGAATCTGGCACGGCTCGGCGTCGCCGTCCTACCGGTTTCAGAGATCGAGAATGTCTTCCTGCTTCCTGAAGTGGGGCGCAGAATTGCGGAGCATGAGGGCTATAACGGGGGAGATCTCGATAGTCGGCTCGACGCGCTGAGACAAGCCGTCTTCGCTGACGTCACTCCAGCATCGGCTGCGGGCACTATCGCGCGATACTGCCGGCGACGAATTGACCGCACCCTGAAGATGATTGATCTCAGCGGCGCAACTACGGTTGCAGAAATCGCAGCCGAATTTGCCACAAAGACGGCAGCACTGGACATTGCCGCAATTGGAGCCGAAGCGACGGCCCGTATCGATGCCGCTGTGGCAAACCAGGACATGGCCGAATTGGCCAAGCACTACGACAACAAGGGACTGATGGCTCTCGTGGCCAGACATCTCAAGAACACGACAATGAGCGAGTTCGAAATGTGGATAACTCGCGTCTTGCGCAACAATTTGGTTCCCGGACTTACGCAAGCCCTTCGCCGGGTTCTTCCCACAATTCAACCGCGATAGGACCTCGACATACGCTTTAGCGCCTGCATTGGACACTGCATGCATTTGGTGCCGCGATTGATGCCGGAGTTCGTAGTCCAGCCTGTCCGTTAGCCTTTGGTAAACAAATGTCCGTTGCCGAAGTCGTCCCCTTCGGTAGCTTCACAGCAACGGCAGTCGGCCATCTTTCTTGCCCAGCGGAAACTTGATCTGCGTGGCCGGTTTGTCGACGATCACAAGGGCATCGTCAGGCGCGGTGCGTTGCAAGCCCCTTGCTTCCGACCATGGGGCTCGTAGCCACGTCTCGGTTTCCTCTTTCGTCGTCAGGATCACCGGCATGGCCTTCGCATGGATCGGCTTGATGAGGGCGTTAGGCTCGGTTGTGAGGAACCCATAGACCTCATGGTCGCCGGGACCGTCCTTCACCTTGCGCACCCCATGCCAATGCGTCCAAACCCCTGCAAAGAAGAACAGCGGGCGGTCTTCATTCAAGGCAATCCAATAGTTCCGCTGAACGCCAGTCTGGGGGTCCTTGTCATTCTTCTCTGGGCTCGGCTCGGCAAAGCTCGTCACTGGAACCACACAGCGATGCTCTACGCCGAGGTATTGCCGCCAGTAGGCAAGGTGGGTCTTGCGCACGTTGGTAGTGCCGTAATCGGCGTTGCCTTTCACATGTTCTACGGGCGTCGGCATCCCCCACAGCAGATTGGCAAGCTCGCGTTGCCCGTCCGACGCATTGCGAACTACAGGACCGGGGGGCCGGTTGGGGTAGATGTCAATTGACGGCTCAAGGTTGCCCAAGATGTCCCGCAAGGTGCCGGTCCATTGGCGGATGGCCTCTTGCGACGTGGTGAGGTTGTAGAGGTTGCACATGGCTGGTTCCTTAGGCGTGGCCTTCGCTGACTAATCCAGAGCCAAGGATCGGTTGCTGCCTAGCGTCGATGCCGACAATTACTCGCGTCAATCGGTGGACGAGATCAGCCAAATCTAGGATGCGCTGATCTTCTTCTCTCGTCGAATATGGCGAGACCAAGTTGCCATGCATCACGGAATTTCGCAGCTTCCTCCAAGCGCTGACATTCGCGGCTGTGACGGCGCCCCCCTGCCGAAGGTCCCCTAGGAAACTGGACACGGTCTTTGTTTCAGCTCTAGTTAATTCGTCAAGAATGCGCCTCTTCAGCCTCGCGTCGCCGTCCCAGGTCTGAGTGTGATCCCGAAGCGCGCTCAAGTCCTTCTCGACGAAGTCGGCCTTCAGTGGAGTTGGCCCCATCAACAGCTTTGCAAGACCCTCTGCGACGCTCGCCAAAGTAAGGCAAAGCACCCAGCGCGATCCTTGTGTCGCTTGTATGATCTCTTCGTAAAGGCGTGTGATCAGATGCGGCTCGGAATTTAGATGCCCCCCTTCGTCACGCGTATTCGCAACATGTTCGAGCAATTTCCCGTAGAGGGTCCAGAAGTCCGGCTTTGATTCGAAGGGATTTCCATCCACCAATGAGGCAATGCCCGAGTCTATAAAACGCCTTGGAGACGGTCGCAGCCAGACCTGTGCTCTGCCATCTCCAAAGTTCCGCGCCACGAGGCGAGGAAAAATTAACTGACCCAGCAAGATTCGCAACGGCTCGCTCAGCCAATTCTCGGTACATGGGTGCGGCAGCGCCTTGGACGACGTAGCCGTAACCCAGAGAGCGCTTCCGTCCTTCGTACGGAAGAACTCAATTTCGGAACCGAGAACCTGTACTGTTTGCTTGGCGAGCCGGCGACTATATTCGACCTCGACGTCATCAAGCGTGGTGACCGTAACCATCGCCTTCTCTACAGGCACCCGCACCTCAGGCTGAAAGACCAACTCCACGCTCGATAGTTGGGAAACCCATCGCCCGGACGCGCTAGTGAGAAGCGAGTCCAACTCGCCCCACAACTCCCAAATGCCCGTCTTCGTCTCTCCTAGCTGCGGATTTGTCCAGCCTGCTGCCCACTCAGTTCCCTGTATGTCCGTGGCAAAGAGGCGAAAGGTGTTGGAGGTATCGTAGGGATCTTTCTGCTGCTTAGCGAGCCGCTTGAACGCATCCGCACTGTCTGATGGTGTGGCATACATCCGATACTCAATTTCGGTGAAGCTCTTAATTACAATGCGACCTGAGCCGGCAAAGACCGGAGGTTCAAAGTCACCGCCGATCATCTTCATCGTCGGACAGTCGATTGTGATTGGAAGCGGTTTGAGCAGATGCCGCCAGCGATCTAGCGTCCGTATAGGCACTGGAGCGGATGCTGGGGTCAAGAAACCTCCTTCATGTCATTTGCTCGGCAGTTCTACGTCATTTCAGACAGTTCGGAAGGCCTCTCGATGTGTTCTTCTCCAAGTGCTTTCAGCATTGCCTCAGTCGCCACCTTCAGCCGCGCTTCTTCGCCGCCGTAGTTGTCTCCCGCACCACCCCCTGAGTGGCCCATGATCGAGCGCTTGAGCTTCTCGGGGACCCAAGCGATCACCAGCAAGTCCTCCATTCGGTGCCGCAATGAGTGGGTGGTTACCTTCTTGTCGGTCACTGCGGCTCTAACGTGCTTACCAAGCGCGGCCGAGGCTTTGTCGCCACCGCCTTCATGACCGTAACGGGCAAACAGCATCTTGCTTTCGCCTGCCGCCTCGACGGCTTCATGTGCTGCCTGAAGGGCGTCGCCAATGAGCGGGACCTTCCGACGAGACACTTCGGTTTTGACGCGGCGCTCGTCGTGCCACTCGACGTCAATGTGTGGATATTTGGCCTCCAGCATAACGTCGCTGACCCGAAGCCCGGTAATCTCGGATAGACGGCAGCCGGTGCCCTCTAGGAGCCTCCAAATTTGTTGGAGATCGCTGGCGGCGCGGTCAAGCACCCGCTCCCGCGTCGCGGCCAATTGCTCCGGGGTGAAGGGAAGCCTCTTTCGCTTGTCCGGCTCCCTACTGCTGTCGGCAACATCAAGCTTTTCAAATTGGTTCTTTGTGCCGGTTAGGTCGAACTCGCGAATGCCATGGGCAACGATTGCGCGCACGACATTGAGGTATCGGTCCACAGTCGCAGCAGTCGGGATTTCCTTCAACATGGCGTTGGCGACGGTTCTGGCGTCGGCACGCTTCATGTCCGCCAGCACCGGGTCAAAGCCGAGAGCCGACTTCACGTGCCCGACCACACGGTCGGCTTGTTGCTGGTCCCGCTTCTTCGATTTCTCGGAAGGATTGGTCTTAGTGAAACGGTCGTTCAGATAGACCCGCTTGGCGTCCTCTAGGGTGGGCGAGGGACCGACCGGCTTATTTGAGGAGGTCAGTAGCGTCAGCAGTGCCCGGTCCTCGTCAGAGACGCCAACGGGGTGGTCGGTCTCTTCGTCCCTCGGATAGCCTTTAGCGATCTGCTCAGCGACGACATCGCGAGCAATCCATTCCGATCGTTCCTCAGGATCATCAGGATCGCCGCTGCCAGCGCGATACGGGTTGAAGCCGAGGTCCCGAAGTCGCTTGGTTGCTTGGTCGAACAGTTCGCGCGCTGTGAGCTTCGCTTTGGGCGCCTTCACTCCGTGCAACTCGTCCCATGCTTTGGCGAAGATTTGCTCCGCCTCGGCGTGGGTGGCGTCATACTGCTTGCGCACCTCGGCGTCGGTTTTGCCGAGGCGAAGCACCATCTCTGTCTTGCCCAGAATGCCTTGAAGTGCCTTGGGCACCTTCCTTCGATAGACCTTCCTATTGCCGCGCGGCTGGACATGTTCCAGTGCCATTTTCATCCTCGGTGTACCCCTCGGTGTACCTTTTGGTGTACCTCGGGGGACGTTGAAACCCTTGAGTTCCTTGATTTCTGGGGATTGTCGGGTGGAAACTGGTGCCCCCGGACGGAATCGAACCGCCGACCTTCGGTTTACAAAACCGCTGCTCTACCAGCTGAGCTACAAGGGCACGGCGCTCCGGTTAGCATATTTGTTGCGCCAGTAAAGACAAAACTCCGTTTTTCCCCGGCATGCCACATGGCCCGTCGACGAGGGCATCCTGAAAACCGCCGGATTGCTTCCTACATCTAGGGAAGGGTGCAATCGCTTCGAGCAGGGGTGTGGCATGATCAGATTAGTCATCATTCTCCCGATCATCTTCGTGGCCTGGATGCTGCTGGTGAAAATCATCAGCGATGTGAAGAAGGCCAATGTCGACTGGACCGGCGTCACCACCATCATCGGCTTCATCGCGCTGGCGTTCTGGCTGCGCCATGTCACGGGGATGGGGTGAGAGAGAGCGAATAGTGAGTAGCGAATAGCGAATAGGGAACGGCAACGTAGCGATTGGTAAGTGGCGTTCCTGCCTTTTCCTACTCGCTATTCGCTATTCACTATTCGCTCGGGCCAAAGGCCCCACAAAAAATCTCTTCGACCTATCGAACCTTTTGCCGCGCCGCGCCGACTGATGGTTAGAGGCGAATGGGTCGCCTCGATCAAAAGATCCAGGAGATCATCATGTTCAAGCGCACTCTTACCTCAGGCCTCGTCGCCATCTTCGTCGCCACCGGCGCGCTCGCCGGCACTGTCGGCACGTCGTCAGCCCACGGCATGCACGGCCATCATCACAACCACAACCACAAACATCACAAGAAGCACTTCAAGAAGTTCTGGTGGAAGCACTATAACCACCACAACAACCATCACCACAGGCACGGCAGGGTGATCATTTTCCTTTGATGGAGGGACCCAATTCCCAAAAGGGCGGCTTCGGCCGCCCTTTTTGCGTTCGGCGTTGCGATGTAGGCGGGCAAGCTAGCGATCTCCCCCGCAAGCTACGGCATGCACACATTTCCAAACAACTGGTCTTTGGCGATAGGGTGCATGGCAGCTTGGAGCATGCATTGTCTTATGCGGCGCAGGTCGACCCCCACTCCGTCTCGGCTTCGCCGAGCCACCTCTCCCCCGATCGACGGGGTAGAGGAAAGGCGCCAAGCTTTTGCCGTTAACGCTCGTCCAGCAACGCTCCTTTCCTTTCCCTCCGGAGGGGGGAAAGGTGGCGCTGCGAAGCAGCGACGGATTGGGGGAACCACGTGGTAATCAGGCATCGGGCAGATCAGAAGGTATGTGCATAGCGTAGACGTCCATCGGGGGAGATCTGCATCGTCAATGTTCTCGCCAACCTCTTCCCGTCGCCGTCACAAAGACCTTCGATCCCAGAAGATCGACAAAAGATTCGAACCTTTTTCCTGGCTGCGACGACAGATGATCAAGAGGCGGATGGATCGCCTCGGTCAACGAAGCAAGGAGATCGTCATGTTCAAGAACACACTCGTTTCCGGCCTTATCGCCACCGCCGTCGCCGCCGCCACGCTGGCCGGCACCGTGCAGCCTTCGGCCGCTCACAGCCATCACCACAATCACGGTCTCGGTATCGGCATTGCCGCCGGCGTCGGCGGCTTTGTCCTCGGCAGCCTGCTCGCCCAGCCGCGCACCGTCTATGTCGACGAAGGCGGCGGCTCGTGGCATGTCCGCCGCTGCTACGATCGTTATGCCAGCTACGACGCGGACTCCGATACCTATCTCGGCCGCGACGGATACCGCCACTACTGCCGTCTTTAGAGGGGAGGACCGTTTCAGCAACAGAGGGGCCCATGCGAGCCCCTCTTCTGCTGTCTGGATGGTAGCGGTGCGTGCTCCACCGGCCGATTCAGCGCAGAAAGGATTGGCCTGGGCGGCAGACCGGGCGGTGTACAGAGATTTTCCGAGCGTCTATTCTGACCGCGAAACGCGGGGAGAGACCTTTGGACGAGCAGGACCCCAGGGAAGATCTGGTCGAAACGGTTTTCCGCAACGGCACCGTCACTGCCGTCGGCATCCTGCTGGCGTTTTCGCTGGGCTTCATCACGCATTGGGCCGCCAACCCGATCCCGTGGCAGACCTACCATCTTGTCGCCGTCCTGCCGATCCTGGCCGGCATTGCCTTGCAGATGCGGGCGCTCTCGCTGCTGCTCGACACGAAATGCCTGCAACGGCGCATCTATGAACGCGCCAACCGCATCTTCATGGCCGGCCTGATATTCACCGCCTGTGGCGTCGGCATGGCCATCCTTCTCGATTTCTTTGATATCGCGACCAGGAGCGCGCTGCCCGGGACGGGCTGATCAGCCGGCTCGCACGCCGCCGATCATCCTGGTCACCTCGGCGGCGGCATCGCGCACCAGCGGGCCGATCTCGGCCAACCGCTCCGGCGTCACCCGCACCGTTGGTCCCGACACCGAGACGCCGCCGATCGGCTCGCCGAATTCATTGAAGATGGCGGCTGCCACGCAGCGCATGCCGGGGTGCCGCTCCTCGTCGTCGACCGACCAGCCGCGCAGCTTGATCCGCGCCAGATCGTGGGCAAGCGACGAAATGTCGGACAGCGTCCTCTCCGTGAAGCGCTGCAGGCCTGCCTTGCGCAGGATGCTTCCGACGCGCTCCGGCTCGAGATGCGCCAGCACCGCCTTGCCGATGCCCGACGCATGGAAGGGACTGCGTGTGCCCGGACGGAAGAAGGCGCGGATCGCCTGGTGCGTCTCGACCTGGCTGACGAAGACCACGCAATCGTCCTCGGCGACGCCGAGATTGGCGGTCTCGCCGGTTCTTTCCATCAGCTCTTGCATGACCACACGCGCGCGGTCGACCAGCTTGCGGCGCCGCAGGAAGGCCGCGCCCATGCGGTAGGTCTCGACGCCGATCGACCACAGCTGGTCTGATGTGTCGAATTCGACCATGCCGTGGTTTTGCAGCGTCGTCAGCATGCGGTAGGCGGTGGAGGCGGCAAGGCCGCTTTGTGCCGATATCTCGCTCAGCGACAGGCCGCTGCCTTCCGCGACAATGGCCAGGATGCGCAGTGCCCTGTCGAGCGACTGCACCGAAGTGGCCTCCGAGGGCCCGTTGAAAGCGCGCGGCCGGCCGCGCTGCCGTTTTT
Organism: Mesorhizobium sp. SEMIA396; assembly: GCF_024518615.1. Taxonomy (NCBI): domain Bacteria; kingdom Pseudomonadati; phylum Pseudomonadota; class Alphaproteobacteria; order Hyphomicrobiales; family Phyllobacteriaceae; genus Mesorhizobium; species Mesorhizobium sp. SEMIA396. The sequence goes on along the minus strand of NZ_JANIFC010000013.1, from coordinate 96,284 downwards.
CGGTCGTTTCCATGCCGCCATTCTCGGTCGTTTCGCAAAATGCGCAATGAAAAAGTTTTTCACTACGATCGCTACCCGAGTTCTTGGAAAACAGAAAACCAAATAACATCAGAATGATAATGCCGTTTTCTAGAAATGAAAAAATATTCTGAAAAAATTGAAAAATACCCGGCGTGCTGACATCCTTGGCCAATCCAACAATGACAAACCCCGTGGAGGGCTGGAAAATGGCCAGGATGCGCGCTGTCGATGCCGCGGTTCTCGTTCTTGAAAAGGAAGGCATTTCCTGCGCTTTCGGCGTGCCGGGCGCGGCGATCAATCCGTTCTATTCGGCGCTGAAGGCGAGGGGAACGATCCGCCACGTGCTAGCCCGTCACGTCGAGGGCGCCTCGCACATGGCGGAAGGTTTTACCCGCGCCAAGGCAGGCAATATCGGCCTGTGCATCGGCACTTCGGGTCCGGCCGGCACCGACATGATCACAGGGCTCTATTCGGCTGCCGCGGATTCCATTCCGATCCTGTGCATCACCGGGCAGGCGCCGCGGGCGCGGCTGAACAAGGAGGATTTCCAGGCCGTCGACATATCAGCCATTGCCGCGCCGGTCGCCAAATGGGCGGTCACCGTCATGGAGCCCTATCTCGTCCCCATGGCGCTGCAGAAGGCGTTTCACCTGATGCGCTCGTCGCGGCCGGGCCCGGTGCTGATCGACCTGCCTGTCGATGTGCAACTGGCCGAAATCGAATTCGACATCGATGCCTATGAGCCGTTGACGCCGTTCAAGCCGGCGATGACGCGCGCCCAGGCCGAAAAGGCGTTGACCATGCTCAACGCGGCCGAAAAGCCGCTGATCGTCGCCGGCGGCGGCATCATCAACGCCGATGCGTCGGACCTGCTGATCGAATTCGCCGAGATTTCGGGCGTGCCGGTCATCCCGACCTTGATGGGCTGGGGCGCTATCCCCGACGACCACCGGCTGATGGCCGGCATGTGCGGGCTGCAGACCTCGCACCGCTATGGCAATGCGACGATGCTGGAAGCCGACTTCGTCTTCGGCATAGGCAACCGCTGGGCCAACCGCCACACCGGCTCCGTCGATGTCTACACCAAGGGCAAAAAGTTCATCCATGTCGACATCGAGCCGACGCAGATCGGCCGTGTCTTCGCGCCGGATCTCGGTGTCGTTTCGGATGCGGGCGCGGCGCTGAAGATGCTGCTCGACGTCGCCACTGAATGGAAGACATCAGGCAGACTGCGCGACTGGTCCGGCTGGGCGAAGGAATGCCAGGCCCGCAAGAAGACGATGAAGCGCAAGACGCATTTCGACCAGGTGCCGCTGAAGCCGCAGCGTGTCTATGAGGAGATGAACAAGGCGTTCGGCCGCGACGTCACCTATGTCACCACGATCGGCCTGTCGCAGATCGCCGGCGCGCAGTTCCTGCATGTCTACAAGCCGCGCAACTGGATCAATTGCGGCCAGGCCGGCCCGCTTGGCTGGACCTTGCCGGCAGCCCTTGGCGTGCGCGCCGCCGATCCCGACCGCACCATCGTGGCGCTGTCGGGCGACTATGATTTCCAGTTCATGATCGAGGAACTGGCGGTCGGCGCACAGCACAAATTGCCCTATCTGCATGTCGTCGTGAACAACGCCTATCTCGGCCTGATCCGGCAGGCGCAGCGTGGGTTTTCGATGGACTTCGAGGTCGACCTTGCCTTCGAGAACATCAACCGGGCAGGCGATCCCGAGGCAGGCTATGGCGTCGACCATGTTGCCGTCGCCGAAGCGATGGGCTGCAAGGCGGTCAGGGTGCGCAAGCCGGAAGAGTTCGCCGGAGCCTTCAAGGAGGCGCAGCGGCTGATGAAAGAGCACCGGGTTCCGGTCGTGCTTGAATTCATCCTCGAACGCGTCACCAACATCTCCATGGGCACCGAGATCGACAAGATCACCGAATTCGAGGAGCTTGCCGAAAGCCACGAGGATGCGCCGACGGCGATCGTGATGTTGGATTAGGAGAAAAAGAATGCCGCGTTTTTCAGCCAATCTGTCGATGCTCTTTGGCGAGCATGAGTTCCTCGATCGTTTCGATGCCGCCGCCCGCGCCGGCTTCAAGGGCGTCGAATATATCGGCCCCTATGACCATGCGCCCGATGTCGTCGCCGCCCGGTTGAAGAAGAACGGTCTGACCCAGGTGCTGTTCAACCTGCCGGCGGGCGACTGGGGCAAGGGCGAACGCGGTATTGCCGTGCTGCCGGACCGCGTGCCGGAATTCCGCCAAGGCGTCGCCAAGGCGATCACCTACGCGCAGGCGCTCGGCTGTGAGCAGGTCAATTGCCTGGCCGGCATCGCGCCGGCCGCCGCCGACCGCAAGGTGCTGGAGGATGTCTTTGCCGAAAACCTCGCCTTCGCGGCGGAAAAGCTGGAGCAGGCCGGCATCAGGCTGCTGATCGAGCCGATCAACACGCGCGATATTCCGGGCTTCTTCCTCAACTACTCCGACCAGGCGCTAGCGCTGATCGATCGCGTCGGCTCGAAAAACCTGTTCCTGCAATACGACATCTATCACATGCAGATCATGGAGGGGGATCTCGCCCGTACCATCGAGGCAAACCTTGACCGCATCGCGCATATCCAGCTTGCGGACAATCCCGGCCGTCACGAGCCGGGGACGGGCGAGATCAATTTTCCCTTCCTGTACGAGCATATCGACCGCATTGGTTATGCCGGATGGGTCGGGGCGGAATACAAGCCGAAGGCCGGGACGGAAGCTGGGTTGGGGTGGTTTCGGGATTTGAGCGGGCAGGGAAGCGCTGCGGCTTAGCGGCGATCGCAATAGAAGTCGCGTTCCTTCGCGCCCCCCTCTGGCCTGCCGGCCATCTCCCCCACGGGTGGGGAGATCGGCAGCTTCGGCGTCGGCTCGCAACTTTGGCAGCTTCAACAATTGGCCAAGGCAGTGGTGATGTCCAATCTCCCCCTGGTGGGGGAGATGTCCGGCAGGACAGAGGGGGGCGTGACAGAACGCGACCTAACAAAAGACGGAGAAAACAAATGGAAACCATCGGTTTCATCGGCCTTGGCATCATGGGCGCGCCGATGGCGGGGCATCTGCTGGACGCGGGCTATCATGTCATCACCAGCGATCATCGATCGAAACCCTCCACCGATCTCGTCACCAAGGGCCTGAAGACCGTCACCGGCCATGCCGCCGTGGCCAAGGCCGCCGACATCATCATCCTGATGGTGCCCGACACGCCGCAGGTCGCCGATGTGCTGTTCGGCGACAACGGCGTCGCGTCCGGCCTGGCCAAGGGCAAGCTGGTCATCGACATGAGCTCGATCTCGCCGATCGAGACCAAGGTGTTCGCGAAGAAGATCAACGATCTCGGCTGCGACTATCTCGACGCACCGGTCTCGGGCGGCGAGGTCGGCGCCAAGGCGGCGTCGCTGACCATCATGGTCGGCGGCGAGGAAAACCCGTTCGAGCGCGCCAGGCCCGTGTTCGAGAAGATGGGCAAGAACATTACCCTGGTCGGGCCGAACGGGGTTGGCCAGACCACCAAGGTGGCCAACCAGATCGTCGTCGCGCTGACCATTGAAGCTGTCGCCGAAGCGCTTGTTTTTGCTTCGAAAGCCGGCGCCGATCCGGCCAAGGTCAGGCAGGCGCTGATGGGCGGGCTGGCGGCTTCGCGCATTTTGGAAGTGCATGGCGAGCGCATGGTCAAGCGCACCTTCGCGCCGGGTTTTCGGATCGAACTGCACCAGAAGGATCTGAACCTCGCGCTGGAGGGCGCGAAGGCGCTCGGCGTTTCCTTGCCCAACACCTCGACGACTCAGCAGCTGTTCAATTCCTGCGCGGCCAATGGCGGCGCCAAGGAAGATCATTCGGCGCTGGTCAGGGCGCTGGAGCGGATGGCGGGGCATGAGGTGGGGAAGGAGCGAATAGCGAATAGCGAATGGGGAATAGGGATTAGGGATTAGGGATTGCAGCCACGAATAGCCGGGATTCGACTTTCGCTATTCGCTATTCGCTATTCGCTACTCGCTAAAAACTTCCTCGCCACGTAAAGGCTGATCGCCGCGGCATTCGACACGTTGAGCGAATGGATGGCGCCGGGCATGTCGAGCCGCGCCAGCGTCGTCACCGTCTCGCGGGTCTTCTGGCGCAGGCCCTTGCCTTCGGCGCCCAGCACCAGGGCGATCTTTTCTCCGGCAAAGCTCTTTTCGAGTTCGGCCGGCGCGTCCGAATCAAGCCCGATGGTGCGAAAGCCCGCCTCGTGCAGCTGGCCGAGCGCGTCGGCGAGGTTCTTCACCTCGATCTGGTCGATGTGCTCCAGCGCGCCGGAGGCGGATTTCGCCAGCACGCCCGATTCCTGCGGGCTGTGGCGGGCTGTGGTGATCAGCGCGCCGGCGCCGAAGGCGACCGCGGAGCGCAGGATGGCGCCGACATTGTGCGGGTCGGTGATCTGGTCGAGCACCAGCACCAGCTTCGCGTCACCAAGCGCATCGAGCCGCTTGGCTTTCAGCGGCTCGGCCTCGATCAGCACACCCTGATGCACGGCGTCCGACCCGGTGATCTTGTCGATGTCCCTGGGTTCGACCAGTTCGATCTTGAAGGGCAGGGCGGCGAGATCGGCTATTTCGAGGCGCTCGGCCGCATTGCGCGTCACCAGCATCTTCCTGATCTTGCGGCGCGGATTGTCGAGTGCGGCGCGCACCGTGTGCAGGCCGTAGAGCCTCACCAGCCCGTCCGCGGCATTTTCGCCCGGCGGAACCGGCTGTCGGGGCCGGAACGCCGGCGCGCCGCCGCTTTTCTCGTCGCGATAGGCGCGGCGCAGCTTGGCGTAATGGGTGTCTTTGGGAGTGTTGGTTTTATCGCTCATGGCTGGCTTCTATAGCGGTGTCCTCCGGCCAAGGATATGGCCCGCCGTCACAGCCGGCGAACAGAAACGAAAAACCATGGTTGCGCGGTTGACACCCAATGGGCTTGCCGCCATAAGGCGCTGCGCTGGTTTCGGAGAACACATAACTCGGGTCCGGATCGGCGTGAATGCCTCGTTGCATGGCTCCGGCGGCAGACTGGAGAGGTGCCCGAGTGGTTAAAGGGGACGGACTGTAAATCCGTTAGCTTAGCTTACGTTGGTTCGAATCCAACCCTCTCCACCACTGCCGGCCCGGAAGCCCTGAAACGCGACAAGAATCGGACCGAAAAGTGCATGGCGCTTTTCGGATGAATCCGGTACTTCAGGTAAGGCGCGGGTATAGCTCAGTGGTAGAGCAGCAGCCTTCCAAGCTGAATATGCGGGTTCGATTCCCGCTACCCGCTCCAGACACTCATCCCATCACCGGCAAACCGAAACACTGCGCACGAGGCGCAGCGCTCCAATTGTCGTGGCTGCCGCGTCAGCTGTTGAACGCGGTGGCGACCTGGTGCTGCTGCGGCACCTGGCCGTTCGGCGTCAGTCTGTCGACGATGCCGGGCAGGGCGGTGGACAGTTGCTTGAGCAGTTCCTGCTCGTCCAGCCCGGTCCGTTGCGCGATCTCGCGAATGATCTGCGGTCCGATCGCGGCGCCAAGATCGTTGGCGTTGATCGGCTGGTTCTGCCCGGTGCCGACCCAGGAGTCGGCGGCATTGCCGTGGCCGGCATTTCTGAGCTTGTCGAGCAGGCCGCCCAAGCCGCCAGCCAGGCCACCATCGGCGGATGTGGTTTCCGTAGGGACGGGAACGGGGGCGGTCGGAGCGGGCGCGGGAGACTGTTCTGGCGCTTCGGCACTTCTGCCGCTCAGCATCTTGCCGACCAGCAATGCGCCGAGCGCGATCATCAGGGGTTTGGTGATGTTGCCGCCGGGAACGGCATTGTCAAAAAGTCCCATAGTGGATCCTCCATAGCGACCAAGGCCCGACCCCTCCTCAACAATGAAGCATTCGGGCGGAATTTCAAGCTGGCTTGAGGTTTTGACAATCCTATGAAAATGTTCGGCTGGCGAGGGGATGGAGAGGAAAAAATGGGTATCATCAGCTGGATCATTCTCGGCGTGGTCGCCGGCTTCATAGGCAGCAAGATCGTCAACAAGACCGGCCAGGGTGTCATCATGGACATCGTGCTTGGCATCGTCGGCGCCATTGTCGGCGGTCTGATCTTCAGTGCCTTCGGCGCGTCAGGCGTCACCGGCCTCAACATCTACAGCCTGATCGTTGCCGTCATCGGCGCGGTGGTCGTTCTGTGGGCCTACCATCAGTTCAGCGCAAGGCGGACGCTTTAGGCGCCTGCCGATCGTCTGAGGTTTCGAGTTTCTGAAGGCAAGACCGGCTTCAGGCCGGTACGTGCAGCGGCTCGTCTATGGCATCAGCACTGCATCGGCGGCGACGAAAAAGATCAGCGTTCCGGCGATGAACACCGCCCAGCCGACAAGCGACTTGCGGATAGCGGCTTTGTGCTCGGCGTCGGAGTTGTTGTTTTGGTCAAAATCGGTCACGGGGAACTCCGCTGGCTGATTGATCATGTCGTCGTCGATCGAACGTTGCTTCGCCGATTAGACGATCTTTTTCGGCCCGGCAACGCCTCGTGAGCACCTGCCTGGGTGCCAAGGTTACGCCACGACGGCCAGCCGGCGGCGACGCTGATCCAGCGACACGATGGTCAGCCCGCTGCCGATGACCAGCAGGATGCCGCAGATCGCCAGCGCGTTGGGGAATTGCCCGAACACCAGCAGGCCCGAAATGACCGCCCAGACGGTGAAGCAATAGTAGAACGGCGCCACGGCGCTGGTCGGTCCGATGCGATAGGCCATGAAGATGAAGAAATGGCCGAAGATCAGGAAAAATCCGGCGCCGGCCATCAGCAGCAGGTGATGTGCCCCGGGCATGACCCAACGCTCGGAAACCAGATGCGCGGCGCCGGCGCCGATCAGCACCACCACGACGGCGGAGATCGCCACGATCATCCCCGGCACCTCGGCCGCGACCCGCCGGCCGGCAAGGTCGCGCGCCGCCGCAAATGTGGCATTGCCGAGCGCCAGCAAGGCGTAGACCGAAATGCCTTGCATGGTCGGCTGCGCCACCATCAGCGCTCCAACGAAGCCGAGCCCGATCAGCGCCATGCGCCGGCCGCCGATCCGCTCGCCAAACAGGATCGAGGAGCCGACCAGCATCAAGAGCGGCGTGATCTGTCCGAGCGCGGTAGAATCGGCGATCTGCATGTTGGCGAGCGCGACGACATAGCAAAGGATCGCCGCCAGCTCGAGCATGTTCCGGCTCAGTACGCGCTTGTCGAAGATCAGCGGGATCTGCTTGCCGTAGCCCAGCGCGAACAACAGCGGGAAGCCCCAGAGGGCTGCCGCGGCACCGCGCAGAAACAACACTTCGTAGGACGGCAGGCCTGCTGTCGCGAGCTTCATCATCGTGTCGTTGACGAGATACGACCCCGTCGAGACGATCATGAACAGCGGGCCGCGGATAGAGGCAGGGATGAAATGCATCCGGCCACAAGATCAGAGGCGGGTGGTGGCGGCAAGAGGTGCCAATGGGGCAGCGCCGCTCAGCAACGCCACCAATTCGCTCTGACGGCCGGTGCCGGTCTTGTAGAAGACGCGCTCAAGGTAGGTACGGGCGGTTTTGACCGTGATCCCGTGGTCAAGTGCCGCCGCTTTCAGCGGACGGCCGGATACCAGCGATGCGGCAAGCTTTGCCTCGGCCGGAGACAGATCGAAGAGCGCGCTCAGAATTTGCGGCGACGGCTCTTGGTTGCCCATGCGGATCGACGCTGCAACGACAAGGATGTTTGCACCTGCGAATATGTCCCTTGCCGATCGGCGAAGCGGCAACACATGCAGGACGACAGCGGGTTGATCGATCGTCTGGCGAACGGGAATGGACCTGACGATTGGCACGATGGCAGCCGAAGTGCTCCTGACTGCCTCCTGGAACAGCAAATCGGCTTTCGGATCGCCGATTGCCAAGCCGTCATACGCCAGCGGCTGAAAAATGGACGGCAACGCATCGAACAGTCCGTTGGTGGCAACCACCTGTCCGCCGGCCGACATGACTGCGGCAGGAAGCCCAACGCTCTGCAGGGCCGATACGGTGGCCAACGCCCGCTCCAGGCCAAGCCTTGCCGCAACAAGCCCGGCGCGGGCAAGATGCGGGCGAAGGACGTTGAGCGAGGCGATGGAGGTTGGGTCATGCGGACCGTCCTGCAGACGACGCTCCACACTGTAGATCACGACCTCGCCATTGGTCATCGGTATGACCATGCCGGTTTGCCAGCCCAATCCGTACCTGATCAATTCGTGTCTCATCGGATCGGTTTCCAATTCGTCCGGACTGAAGAGTTCGACGTCGCGAAGAAACCCATCGACACTAGGCTTCCAGCGCAACGGACGATCGTTGTTTCGCCACGCGTCGGAAGAGAATTCAATCAGCGCATCCATAATCGATGCCGATGCCGCAAACCGCGGCGGATGAGCCTCGCTGGCGACCAGCAAGGCGCCGCCTACCGATCCCGACATCGTGCTCAAGCCGTCAAGCACCACCGGCCACAGCTCTGGCACGAATGCGGCTTCGTAGATTCGGTCGATCAGATCTTCCATGAAAGTTGCCCCTCAATCGGCACGGGAACGAACGATCCGCCCAGCCATCGCGCTAGCGATATGAATGACCTGTATCGGCTGAGCAAACCAGATATTCGCCATATCGACAAGCGCCCGATCCTCGGCTTCGGATCCAGTATGCAACGCCCATTCCATTTGACGGTTCGCCTTCCTATATCTGCGTCTCATCCCGCAATCGGATCGATGGTTCGGACTGAGTGAGACGGCACCCGGCCAAAAGACGCTTGTGTTTTTTGGCCTTTGTCGCTAATCGCCCCGCATTCGACTGAACTGAAGGTCTTCGACCGAACTGAAGATCCGGGCCGTCCAAGGAAAGAGACAATGGCAAAAGGTAAATTCGAGCGTAACAAGCCTCACGTGAACATCGGCACGATTGGCCACGTCGACCATGGCAAGACGTCGCTGACGGCGGCGATCACCAAGTATTTTGGCGAATACAAGCGCTACGACCAGATCGACGCTGCCCCTGAAGAAAAGGCGCGCGGCATCACGATCTCGACGGCGCACGTCGAATATGAGACGGCCAACCGGCACTACGCTCACGTCGACTGCCCCGGCCACGCCGACTATGTGAAGAACATGATCACCGGTGCCGCGCAGATGGACGGCGCGATCCTGGTCGTGTCGGCTGCCGACGGCCCGATGCCGCAGACCCGCGAGCACATCCTGCTGGCGCGTCAGGTCGGCGTGCCGTCGATCGTGGTGTTCCTGAACAAGGTCGACCAGGTCGACGACGCCGAGCTGCTCGAATTGGTCGAGCTCGAGGTTCGCGAGCTTCTGACCAAGAACGAGTTCCCCGGCGACGACATTCCGATCGTCAAGGGTTCGGCTCTGGCTGCGCTGGAAGATTCCGACAAGAAGATCGGTGAAGACGCGATCCGCGAGCTGATGGCTGCGGTCGATGCCTACATTCCGACGCCGGTTCGTCCGCTCGACAAGCCGTTCCTGATGCCGATCGAAGACGTGTTCTCGATCTCGGGCCGCGGCACGGTCGTGACCGGCCGCGTCGAGCGCGGCGTGGTCAAGGTCGGCGAGGAGCTGGAGATCATCGGCATCCGTCCGACGACCAAGACGACCTGCACGGGCGTCGAGATGTTCCGCAAGCTGCTCGATCAGGGCCAGGCCGGCGACAACATCGGCGCGCTGCTGCGCGGCGTTGATCGTGAAGGTGTCGAGCGCGGCCAGGTTCTGGCCAAGCCGGGCACGGTGAAGCCGCACAAGAAGTTCGTGGCCGAAGCCTACATCCTGACCAAGGATGAAGGTGGCCGTCACACGCCGTTCTTCACCAACTACCGTCCGCAGTTCTACTTCCGCACGACCGACGTGACCGGCATCGTGTCGCTGCCGGAAGGCACCGAAATGGTGATGCCGGGCGACAACATCACGGTCGATGTCGAGCTGATCGTGCCGATCGCCATGGAAGAGAAGCTGCGCTTCGCTATCCGTGAAGGCGGCCGCACCGTCGGTGCCGGCATCGTCGTCACCATCAAGGAATAATCGAGCCCGGCATTCGCCGGATCGACAAGAAAAGGGCGGTCTTCGGGCCGCCCTTTTCTTTTGCGAGGCTATCGGTTGCGGCCCAGTCGGCCGAACCCTGTTGCAAGGCTCCGGGCCTCGACTAGTATAGGTTGCATCGAGGGGCTTTTTTCAAATGGTTCCAAGGCGGTTTTTCCATCGTCGGGCATTGTGGCCGCTGGCTCTGACCTGGCTGCTCGCATTGCTTGCCGCAGGCCCGGGAGCCTTTGCGGCGGATGCGGCGCCGGATCTTGGGCCGACGATGCGGTTCGGCATCGTTCGCAGCAACGCACCGGGGTGCGAGCCGATCTGCCCGGAATGGATATCGGCCGAGGGCTCGATAGAAGCCGGCACGCCGGCACTCTTCAAACGCATGCTGAAGACGCTTGGTGGGCGGAAACTGCCTGTTGTCGTCGATTCTCCCGGCGGCAATGTCGAGGCGGCGCTGACGCTTGGCCGGCTGATCCGCAAGAACAAGTTCGATATCGCCATCGGCAAGACGGTGTTTTCCAGCTGCCAGCCCGATGCGAAGGGCTGCCAGGGCCGTGACGCCCGCTACTTCGGCGATGTCATCGACTATGGCGCCATGTGCAATTCCGCCTGTCCTCTGATGTTTGCCGGCGGTATCAGGCGGGTGGCCGGCGAATGGGCCTATCTCGGCGTCCATCAGATCACCACGACCTACATCCGTACGAAATTGCAATACCGGACCACCTATCGCGTCGTGGGAGGCAAGAAGAAGATCCTCAACACAAAGATCGTCAGCCGCAAGAACGCCGGCAGCTACAAGACCTACGAGATGAGCAAGGCGGTTGAGAAAAAGCTGGCGGCCTACCTGAAACAGATGGGCATCGAACAAAGCATGCTCGAAACGATGAAGGGCACCCCGGCCAGCGAAATCCACCAGATCGCCCTCGACGACATGCTGGCGATGAAGCTGGTCACCAGCACGGACGCTGTAGGCGTGTTGACCGCGGCAAGCCTGTGCGAGCCCGGTCGCCTGGCCGCGAATTGCCGGGAAATGCCGGGGAACAAGCCTGACGGCCTGACGGCGACCGCGGATAAGTCTGCTCCGCCGGCGATCGAACCCGAGGCGGCGCGGCGCGATGAGGACATGCGCTTCGTTGTCGTTCGCGGCACCAATCCACTCTGCAATCCAGACTGCCCGGAATGGATTTCGGCGGAAGGTGCGATCACCCCCCGGACCCCGCAGAAGCTGCGCCAATTGCTCGCCATGCTTGGCAAACGGCAACTGCCTGTCGTGATCAGTTCGAGGGGAGGCGACCTGCTCAGCGCCCTGGCGGCAGGACGGCTTATCCATGAAAAGAAGCTCGACGTCGCCGTTGGCCGCACCGATTTCGTCGGCTGTGACCCAGGGGCGTGGAATTGCCTGGCCAAAGAGGGCGCCTATGCCGGGCTGAGCATCGATGCCGGCGTGGAGTGCGATTCGGCCTGCGCGCTGATGCTTGCCGGCGGCATCAGGCGGTTTGTCGGTCCCCAGGCGCGGCTTAGCCTTTACCCGATGGGGCAAAAGCAGATGGTCAAGGCCTATCTCGAGGAGATGGCGATCGGTCCCGCCCTGTTCGCAGCGATCGAGCGGCGCTCGGTCGAGCGCCGGCTGGAACCCGGCATGATGCTGAAGGTCGGCCTGACGACCGGCCTGCAATCGGTCGACGCGCTGACCGGTGCCACCATTTGCGAGGCGGTGCCAAGACCCGAGAATTGCCGGATCCGGCCTTCCGCCAATGCCGAGGCTGATGCGCCGGCCAAATTGTAGTGTGCGGCGGAGCCGGAAACCGGGCATGAGGCAGCTTGAGCCGCTTCCGATTGTTCCGCTATCGTCGCTGCTGGCGGCGCCAGGCAGGCGGAGGATCGATGCCGGCCTGGGTTGGGGCGTGCCGGGCGGCCCCTATAAGCCACCGGTACGAAACCATGATCGGCACGAAACGTATCGGGCGCAGGCATCCGGAATAACGCCACAATAGGGCGGAATGCTGCACTGGCCTGCAACCGTGAACGGTCCCGAGATGCTGATCGCCCATCTTCCAAGTGGCTATATTCTCGGAACGTTCATGCGCAGGCAGTGGCCTGGCAGCCCGGCTATCGTCGGGGCCGCCATAGTCGGCAGTGTCATCCCCGATATCGATATGCTGTATTTCCATTTCATCGACGGCGGACGCACCCGCCATCACTCCTATATGACGCATTGGCCGCTGTTCTGGGCGGCCGCAGGGGCGCTGTCGTTGCTATTCGTCAGCTGGCGCGCCCGCTCGTATCTGGCAGCCACGGCTGCCTTCTTTGCCGCCGCCATGCTGCATATGGTCCTCGATACGCTGGCGTCGCCGATATTGTGGCTGATGCCATTCGATCGGCGGGCGTTCGAACTCGTCACTGTACCGGCGGACTTCAGCAATTGGGTGCTCAGCTTTTTGCTGCACTGGACGTTCGCATGCGAACTCCTGATATGCGGCTGGGCGCTTTGGCTTGCACGCGGGCGACCGCAGCCTGCCACGAATGCCGCTTGAGGACGCTCCACATCGAAGAGGGCAGGCGACGTCTCTCTCAATCACGCCACCGCGCGCTGGCGACTTCAGGCCGGAGCTTGGGATCGACCCGGATGGCCTTGTCGGGATTAAGGCGCGTTTGCTTGCAAACCGCTCTTTACAGAGCGTGCGGAAGCTTTTAGGAAGCGCCTTCTGCGCCGACATGCGCACGATACGGGCATAGCTCAGTTGGTAGAGCGGCGGTCTCCAAAACCGCAGGTCGTAGGTTCGAGCCCTGCTGCCCGTGCCATTTCTTGGAATGGCATTCAACGCAATGTTTCGCCGTTTCGAAATGGCGTTTCAAAGCGATATTTCCATGCTCTGGCCTTTGAAAATCGGCGACCCGCTTGCCATATAGGGTCGATTGGGGCATAAGAGCGCCATAGCCGGGACGGAACGACTGGATGGTTCCGAGGCGGTGTTTGGTCATAAAGCGGAGACTTGCCACTTGCGTGGATCAAGAATCGGTTTTATGTAGACGAAACAGACACGCGACGCGTGGAGCTGGGAAACCGGCTTTACGCGTCTGATTTGCATGGGCGAAATGATTGCGCTGATTCGGCGCGAGATTGGGCTCAGGCGGCACGTCCCGGCCAGCGGGATCATCCAGGAGACCCGGCCAACGGGTCTTGAAGACAGAGCGGCATATGGCTTCGAAAACCACAAATCCTTTCGTCTTTCTCCAGCAGGTTCGCGCGGAGACCGCCAAGGTGACTTGGCCGTCGCGACGCGAAACGATGATCTCGACGGTGATGGTTCTGGCCTTCGCAGTGATCGCGATGATCTTTTTCTTCACCGCCGATCAGCTCATGGGCCTTGCGGTCGAACAGATTCTGGGCATCGGACGCTAAGTCCGGCGATTACGGAGAAGTCTTGAAATGACCGCGCGCTGGTACATCGTCCACGCTTATTCGAACTTTGAAAAGAAGGTCGCCGAGGATATCGAGAACAAGGCCAAGCAGAAGGGCCTGTCCGCCGACATCCACCAGATCGTGGTTCCGACCGAGAAGGTCGTCGAAGTTCGCCGCGGCCGCAAGGTCGATGCCGAGCGCAAGTTCTTCCCGGGCTATGTGCTGCTGAAGGCCAATTTGACCGACGCCGTGTTCTCGCTGGTCAAGAACACACCGAAGGTCACCGGCTTCCTGGGCGACTCCAAGCCGGTGCCGATCACCGAGGCGGAAGCCCAGCGCATCCTGAACCAGGTGCAGGAAGGCGTCGAGCGGCCCAAGCCCTCGGTCACGTTCGAGATCGGCGAAGCGATCCGCGTTTCGGATGGTCCGTTCGCGTCGTTCAACGGTTTCGTCCAGGAAGTGGACGAGGAGCGGGCGCGGCTCAAGGTGGAAGTTTCGATCTTCGGGCGCGCCGTGCCGGTCGATCTGGAATTCGGACAGGTCGAAAAGGGCTGATCCGAAATCCCTGACGCCGGTTTGGCGATCAGGGGAGGCGGCGCGGAAGCGCGCGGCCTGAGACGGTGGGAGGCGAGTGCGGCTTTAGCCGGCTGCGCGAACCGCACCACCAGACTGCAACCGCCGGCATGACCGGCATAGACAAAGGCAGGAAAAGAGATGGCTAAGAAAATTGCAGGCCAGCTCAAGCTCCAGGTGAAAGCGGGATCGGCGACGCCGTCTCCCCCGATCGGCCCGGCGCTTGGTCAGCGTGGCATCAACATCATGGAATTCTGCAAGGCGTTCAACGCGCAGACCCAGGAAATGGAAAAGGGATCGCCGGTTCCGGTCGTCATCACCTACTATCAGGACAAGTCCTTCACCTTCGTCATGAAGACGGCGCCGGTGAGCTACTTCCTGAAGAAGGCGGCGAACCTGACGTCCGGTTCCAAGGAGCCGGGCAAGGTCAAGGCCGGTACGGTTTCGCGTGACAAGGTCCGCGAGATTGCCACCGCGAAGATGAAAGACCTGAACGCAAACGACGTCGAAGCGGCCATGCGCATGGTCGAGGGCTCCGCCCGCTCGATGGGTCTGGAAGTGGTGGGCTAAGATCATGGCAAAGATTGCAAAGCGCGTATCGAAGACCCGCGAAGGCATCGATCCCAACAAGGCTTATGCCCTGGGCGATGCGCTGAAGCTGCTCAAGGACCGTTCCTCGGTGAAGTTCGATGAGACCATCGAAGTCGCCATGAACCTCGGCGTCGACCCGCGCCATGCCGACCAGATGGTCCGCGGCGTGGTCAACCTGCCGAACGGCACCGGCCGCTCGGTGCGTGTCGCCGTGTTCGCCCGTGGCGACAAGGCCGACGAAGCGCGCGCCGCCGGCGCCGACATCGTCGGTGCCGAGGATCTGGTCGACATCGTCCAGAAGGGCACGATCGATTTTGATCGCTGCATCGCCACGCCGGACATGATGCCGCTCGTCGGTCGTCTGGGCAAAGTGCTCGGCCCGCGCGGCATGATGCCGAACCCGAAGGTCGGCACCGTCACCACCGACGTTGCCGCCGCCGTCAAGGCATCCAAGGGCGGCGCCGTCGAGTTCCGTGTCGAGAAGGCTGGCATCGTCCATGCCGGCGTCGGCAAGGTGTCGTTCGACGTCAAGGCCCTGGAAGAGAACATCCGCGCCTTCGCCGATGCGGTGACCAAGGCAAAGCCGACTGGCGCCAAGGGCAACTACGTCAAGAAGGTGTCGGTCACCTCGACGATGGGCCCGGGCCTCAAGCTCGACGTCGCGACGCTCAACGCGTCCTGATAAGTTTTGATCGAGATCGGCCGGTAAACGGCTGATCTGCAAAGAATTCCGGGCCTCCGACCTAGTTGGCGGCCCGGTACCGGAAGCCGAGAGGTTTCCGGACATCCTGTCCGAGATTGCAGGCGGCCCAGAAGCCTTAATTCGATTTGGGCCTGCATGAGACGGGTGAAGACCGGACAACGGAGCGATTGCTCCAATGAAAGGTTCGAACCGTGTTTGCCTTTTGTCTGCGCATCGCCGGCTTGACCGTCGATGTGGCGAAAGGGGGCAGGATCCTCGAGCGTCGTTCGGGAGATCCGTTACTGGATGGCCCGGCCGACAAAAGGCAACCCGACGCCTGTCCTCGTCAATGGGATGTTCCCGTTAACAGGATTGGGGTCAACTGGAGATAGGCAGTGGACAGAGCGGAAAAACGCGAACTCGTCACGGGCCTGAACGGTGCGTTCTCGAACGCAGGTTCAGTGGTCGTGGCCCACTACGCCGGTATCACCGTCGCGCAAATGAACGACCTTCGGTCGAAAATGCGCGCCGCCGGTGGCACCGTCAAAGTCGCGAAGAACCGTCTCGCCAAAATCGCTCTTCAGGGCACGGACTCCGCATCGATCATCGAGCTGTTCAAGGGACAGACGCTGATTGCTTATTCGGAGGATCCGATTGCGGCGCCGAAGGTCGCGTCCGATTTCGCCAAGGGAAATGACAAGCTCGTCATTCTCGGCGGCGCAATGGGCACCACCTCGCTCAATGCCGACGGTGTGAAGGCACTCGCCACACTTCCGTCGCTCGATGAGCTGCGCGCCAGGCTGGTTGGCATGATCGCCACGCCGGCAACCCGGATCGCCCAGATCGTCAATGCGCCAGCGGCCTCGGTCGCGCGCGTCATCGGCGCTTACGCCCGGAAGGACGAGGCGGCATGAGGCCGTTCCTCGCTATCACAAACACACGTTCGAACCTTATGAAGGAACACAACAATGGCTGATCTCGCAAAGATCGTAGACGACCTTTCGAAGCTGACCGTCCTCGAGGCGGCCGAGCTGTCGAAGCTTCTGGAAGAAAAGTGGGGCGTTTCCGCCGCTGCTCCGGTGGCTGTTGCCGCCGCTGGCGGTGGTGCGGCCGCTGCTGCTCCGGTCGAGGAAAAGACGGAATTCGACGTCGTCCTCACCGAGGCAGGCGCTCAGAAGATCAACGTCATCAAGGAAGTCCGCGCCATCACCGGTCTTGGCCTCAAGGAAGCCAAGGATCTGGTCGAAGCGGCTCCGAAGCCGGTCAAGGAAGGCGTTTCCAAGGCCGACGCTGACAAGTTCAAGGCCCAGCTGGAAGCAGCCGGCGCCAAGGTCGACCTGAAGTAATCGTGAAAGCGGCGGGCGGCCTCGCGCCGTCCGCCACTCCCTTCGCCCGGAGGGAGCACGCGTAACGCGAGATCTACGAGAACCTCTTTCCTGAGGGCCGAAAACCGGCCTTCAGGAAACGGGTTTTCTCCCGTTCTAGCCGGCCGCCGACAGGCGCCGGGAAAACAGACAGAGGGTTGCCGCCAAGGTGGCCCAGAATGCAAGGCGAGCCGCGGCGAGGCTCGTCCCGAGTTTAGAGCTAAGGAGCGACGATGGCCCAGACCCAGACTTTCAATGGCCGCAGACGCGTACGCAAGTTCTTCGGAAAGATCCCGGAAGTTGCGGAGATGCCGAACCTCATCGAGGTTCAGAAGGCATCCTATGATCAATTCCTGATGGTGGCGGAGCCCAAGGGCGGGCGTCCGGACGAGGGACTGCAGGCTGTTTTCAAGTCGGTTTTCCCGATCTCCGATTTTTCCGGCTCCTCGATGCTGGAGTTCGTGAAGTACGAGTTCGAAGGACCGAAATTCGACGTTGACGAATGCCGTCAGCGCGACCTCACCTATGCCGCGCCGCTGAAGGTGACGCTGCGCCTCATCGTGTTCGATATCGACGAGGATACCGGCGCCAAGTCCATCAAGGACATCAAGGAGCAGGACGTCTACATGGGCGACATGCCGCTCATGACCTTGAACGGCACCTTCATCGTCAACGGCACCGAGCGCGTCATCGTCTCGCAGATGCACCGCTCGCCGGGCGTCTTCTTCGACCATGACAAGGGCAAGTCGCACTCGTCGGGCAAGCTTCTGTTTGCCGCGCGCGTCATCCCCTATCGCGGCTCGTGGCTCGACATCGAGTTCGATTCCAAGGACGTCGTGCACGCCCGCATCGATCGCCGCCGCAAGATTCCGGTGACGTCGCTGCTGATGGCGCTCGGTATGGACGGCGAAGAGATCCTGTCGACCTTCTACAACAAGATCACCTACAAGCGCGCCGGCGACCATTGGCGCATTCCGTTCAACGTCGAGCGTTTCCGCGGCCTCAAGGCCGTCGGCGACCTGGTCGATGCCGATACCGGCGAAGTCGTCGTCGAAGCCGGCAAGAAGATCACCGCCCGCCAGGCGAGGGCGCTTGGCGAAAAGGGTCTGAAGGCGATCAAGGCCACCGACGAGGACCTGCTCGGTAACTATCTGGCCGAGGACATCGTCAACTACGCCACCGGCGAGATCTTCCTCGAGGCCGGCGACGAGATCGACGAGAAGACGCTGAAGGTTCTGCTCGGCACCGGCGAAGACGAGATCAAGGTTCTCGACATCGACCACGTCAATGTCGGCGCCTATATCCGCAACACGCTCAACGTCGACAAGAACGAGAGCCGCCAGGACGCGCTGTTCGACATCTATCGTGTCATGCGCCCCGGCGAGCCGCCGACGCTCGAAACCGCCGAAGCCATGTTCAACTCGCTGTTCTTCGACAGTGAGCGCTACGATCTGTCGGCCGTCGGCCGCGTCAAGATGAACATGCGTCTCGAGCTCAAGGCCGAGGACACCGTGCGCGTGCTGCGCAAGGACGACATCCTGGCCGTGGTCAGGACGCTGGTCGAGCTGCGCGACGGCAAGGGCGAGATCGACGACATCGACAATCTCGGCAACCGCCGCGTGCGTTCGGTCGGCGAGCTGATGGAAAACCAGTACCGCGTCGGCCTGCTGCGCATGGAGCGCGCGATCAAGGAGCGTATGTCCTCGATCGAGATCGACACGGTCATGCCGCAGGACCTGATCAACGCCAAGCCGGCGGCTGCCGCCGTGCGCGAGTTCTTCGGTTCCTCGCAGCTGTCGCAGTTCATGGACCAGACCAACCCGCTGTCGGAGATCACCCACAAGCGCCGCCTCTCGGCGCTTGGACCGGGCGGTCTGACCCGCGAGCGCGCCGGCTTCGAAGTGCGCGACGTGCACCCGACGCATTACGGCCGCATCTGCCCGATTGAGACGCCGGAAGGCCCGAATATCGGTCTGATCAACTCGCTGGCCACCTTCGCACGCGTCAACAAATACGGCTTCATCGAGAGCCCGTACCGCAAGATCGTCGACGGCAAGCTGACCAATGACGTCGTCTATCTCTCCGCGATGGAAGAGGCCAAGCACCATGTCGCGCAGGCCAACGCCGAGCTCGACAAGAACGGTGGTTTCGTCGACGAATTCGTCATTTGCCGCAGCGCCGGCGAAGTGATGATGGCGCCGCGCGAAAACGTCGATCTGATGGACGTGTCGCCCAAGCAGATGGTGTCGGTGGCCGCGGCCCTGATCCCGTTCCTGGAAAACGACGACGCCAACCGCGCTCTGATGGGCTCGAACATGCAGCGTCAGGCCGTGCCGCTGGTGCGCGCCGAGGCGCCGTTCGTCGGCACCGGCATGGAGCCGATCGTCGCCCGTGACTCGGGCGCCGCCATCGGCGCCCGCCGCGGCGGCATCGTCGACCAGGTGGACGCGACGCGTATCGTTATCCGCGCCACCGAAGATCTCGATCCGGGCAAGTCCGGCGTCGATATCTACCGGCTGATGAAGTTCCAGCGTTCGAACCAGAACACCTGCATCAACCAGCGTCCGCTGGTTCGCATGGGTGACCGGGTCAACAAGGGCGACATCATCGCCGACGGTCCGTCGACCGAGCTCGGCGATCTGGCGCTCGGCCGCAACGTGCTGGTCGCGTTCATGCCGTGGAACGGCTACAACTACGAGGACTCGATCCTCCTGTCCGAACGCATCGTCGCCGATGACGTCTTCACCTCGATCCACATCGAGGAGTTCGAGGTCATGGCGCGCGATACCAAGCTCGGACCGGAGGAAATCACGCGCGATATTCCAAACGTCTCGGAAGAAGCGCTGAAGAACCTCGACGAAGCCGGCATCGTCTATATCGGTGCCGAAGTTCAGCCGGGCGACATCCTGGTCGGCAAGATCACGCCGAAGGGCGAAAGCCCGATGACGCCGGAAGAGAAGCTTCTGCGCGCCATCTTCGGCGAAAAGGCATCCGATGTGCGCGACACCTCGATGCGCATGCCTCCGGGCACTTTCGGCACGGTCGTCGAGGTGCGCGTCTTCAATCGCCACGGTGTGGAGAAGGACGAGCGCGCCATGGCGATCGAGCGCGAGGAGATCGAACGCCTCGCCAAGGACCGCGACGACGAACAGGCCATTCTGGACCGTAACGTCTACGCGCGTCTTTCCGACGTGCTCGTCGGCAAGGAAGCGATCGCCGGACCGAAGGGCTTCAAGAAGGGCTCGACGCTGTCCAAGGATACGCTCGACGAGTATCCGCGTTCGCAGTGGTGGCAGTTTGCCGTGGAGAACGAAAAGCTCCAGAGCGAACTCGAGGCGCTCCGTGGCCAGTACGACGATTCCAAGAAGGCGCTCGAACAGCGTTTCATGGACAAGGTCGAGAAGGTCCAGCGCGGCGACGAAATGCCTCCGGGCGTCATGAAGATGGTCAAGGTCTTCGTGGCCGTGAAGCGCAAGATGCAGCCCGGCGACAAGATGGCCGGCCGTCACGGCAACAAGGGTGTCGTGTCGCGGATCGTTCCGGTCGAAGACATGCCTTTCCTCGAGGACGGCACGCATGCCGATATCGTGCTCAACCCGCTGGGTGTGCCGAGCCGCATGAATGTCGGCCAGATCCTGGAAACGCATCTGGGCTGGGCATGCGCGGGCATGGGCAAGAAGATCGGCGAGCTGATCGACACGTACAAGGCAGCCGGCGACATCAAGCCGCTGCGCAAGACGCTCGAGAGCTTCATCCCGGCCAACGACCGCAACGAGCCGGTTCGTGACTATGACGACGAGAGCATTGTTCGCCTCAGCGAGCAGATGCGCCGCGGCGTCTCGATCGCGACCCCGGTGTTCGACGGCGCGCATGAGGCTGACATCAACATCATGCTGGAGCAGGCGGGCCTGCATACCAGCGGTCAGTCGCAGCTCTATGACGGACGCACGGGCGAGCCGTTCGATCGCAAGGTGACGATGGGCTACATCTACATGCTCAAGCTTCACCACCTCGTGGACGACAAGATCCACGCGCGTTCGATCGGTCCGTACTCGCTCGTTACCCAGCAGCCGCTGGGCGGCAAGGCGCAGTTCGGTGGCCAGCGCTTCGGCGAGATGGAGGTCTGGGCGCTCGAAGCATACGGCGCCGCCTACACGCTGCAGGAAATGCTGACGGTGAAGTCCGACGACGTCGCCGGTCGTACCAAGGTCTACGAGGCGATCGTGCGTGGCGACGACACCTTCGAGGCCGGCATCCCCGAGAGCTTCAACGTTCTCGTCAAGGAAATGCGGTCTCTCGGCCTCAATGTCGAGCTGGAGAACACCAAGCTCGACGACAACCCTGTCCGGCTGCCCGATGCTGCCGAATAGGGGCGCGGCCGAGTAAACAAGACGTTCGGTCGCGGAAATCGCGACCGAACGCACCAAATTCTTCGGCCGGTGGCCGACACACGACGGCGGGCGTTTGGCCCGCGCTAGATGCAAGGGGTTTTCGAGGACCCCGAAAAGGAGAACGGCATGAACCAAGAGGTCATGAATCTCTTCAATCCGCAGGCGCCTGCGCAGGTGTTCGATTCCATTCGGATATCGCTTGCCAGCCCTGAGAAGATTCTGTCCTGGTCTTTCGGCGAGATCAAGAAGCCGGAGACCATCAACTACCGCACCTTCAAGCCGGAGCGTGACGGTCTGTTCTGCGCGCGCATTTTTGGCCCGATCAAGGACTACGAGTGCCTGTGCGGCAAGTACAAGCGCATGAAGTACAAGGGCGTCATCTGCGAGAAGTGCGGCGTCGAAGTCACGCTGTCGCGCGTTCGCCGCGAGCGCATGGGCCATATCGAGCTGGCGGCTCCGGTCGCCCATATCTGGTTCCTGAAGTCGCTGCCGTCGCGCATCGGCACGCTGCTCGACATGACCCTGAAGGACATCGAGCGCGTCCTCTACTTCGAGAACTACATCGTCACCGAACCTGGCCTCACCGCGCTGAAGGAGCACCAGCTGCTCAGCGAGGAAGAGTACATGATCGCCGTCGACGAGTATGGCGAGGATAGTTTCACCGCCATGATCGGCGCCGAGGCCATTCATGACCTCCTGGCGGGCATGGACCTGGAGAAGATCGCCGGCGACCTGCGTTCGGAACTGGCTTCGACCACCTCCGAGCTGAAGCAGAAGAAGTATCTGAAGCGGCTCAAGGTCGTCGAGAACTTCATGGAATCCGGCAACCGTCCGGAATGGATGATCATGAAGGTGGTTCCGGTGATCCCGCCGGACCTGCGTCCGCTGGTTCCTCTGGACGGCGGCCGCTTCGCCACGTCGGATCTGAACGATCTCTATCGCCGCGTCATCAACCGCAACAACCGTCTGAAGCGGCTGATCGAGCTGCGCGCTCCCGGCATCATCGTGCGCAATGAAAAGCGCATGCTGCAGGAAGCCGTCGATGCGCTGTTCGACAACGGCCGTCGCGGCCGCGTCATCACCGGCGCCAACAAGCGCCCGCTGAAGTCGCTGTCCGACATGCTCAAGGGCAAGCAGGGCCGGTTCCGTCAGAACCTGCTCGGCAAGCGCGTCGACTATTCCGGCCGCTCGGTCATCGTGACCGGTCCGGAGCTCAAGCTGCACCAGTGCGGCCTGCCCAAGAAGATGGCGCTCGAACTGTTCAAGCCCTTCATCTACGCCCGTCTCGACGCCAAGGGTTACTCCTCGACCGTCAAGCAGGCGAAGAAGCTGGTCGAAAAGGAGCGTCCGGAAGTCTGGGATATCCTCGACGAGGTCATCCGCGAGCATCCGGTGCTGCTGAACCGTGCGCCGACGCTGCACCGTCTCGGCATCCAGGCGTTCGAGCCGATCCTGATCGAAGGCAAGGCGATCCAGCTGCACCCGCTGGTCTGCACGGCCTTCAACGCCGACTTCGACGGCGACCAGATGGCCGTTCACGTGCCGCTGTCGCTGGAAGCGCAGCTTGAAGCCCGCGTGCTGATGATGTCGACCAACAACATCCTGCACCCGGCTTCCGGCGCGCCGATCATCGTGCCGTCGCAGGACATGGTTCTGGGTCTCTATTATCTCTCGATCGTCAACCAGAACGAGCCGGGCGAGGGCATGGTGTTTGCCGACATGGGCGAACTCCAGCACGCGCTCGAGACCAAGGCGGTGACGCTGCACTCCAAGATCAAGGGTCGTTTCCGTACGGTCGACGCCGAAGGCAAGGTCGTGTCGAAGATCCATGACACGACGCCTGGCCGCATGATCATCGGCGAGCTTCTGCCGAAGAACGTCAACGTGCCTTACGAGACCGCCAACCAGGAGATGACCAAGAAGAACATCTCCAAGATGATCGACACCGTCTACCGCCATTGCGGTCAGAAGGAGACGGTCATTTTCTGCGATCGCATCATGGCGCTCGGATTCAGCCATGCCTGCCGTGCCGGCATTTCGTTCGGCAAGGACGACATGCTGATCCCGGATGCCAAGATCAAGCTGGTCTCCGACACCGAGGCTTTGGCCAAGGAATACGAGCAGCAGTACAATGACGGTCTGATCACGCAGGGCGAGAAGTACAACAAGGTCGTCGACGCCTGGGCCAAGTGCTCGGAAAAGGTCGCCGACGAAATGATGGCCCGTATCAAGGCGGTCGAGTTCGAGGACAATGGCCGTCAGAAGCCGATGAACTCGATCTACATGATGTCGCACTCCGGTGCGCGTGGCTCGCCCACCCAGATGCGCCAGCTTGCCGGCATGCGCGGCCTCATGGCCAAGCCGTCGGGTGAAATCATCGAGACGCCGATCATCTCGAACTTCAAGGAAGGCCTGACCGTGCTCGAGTACTTCAACTCGACCCACGGCGCCCGCAAGGGTCTGGCCGACACCGCCTTGAAGACGGCGAACTCGGGTTACCTCACCCGTCGTCTGGTCGACGTGGCGCAGGATTGCATCGTCAACTCCGTCGACTGCGGCACCGACAAGGGCCTCACCATGCAGCCGATCGTCGATGCCGGTCAGGTCGTCGCTTCGGTCGGCCAGCGCGTGCTGGGCCGTACGTCGCTCGACGACATCACCCATCCGGTGTCGGGCGAGATCCTGGTCAAGGCCGGAACGCTGATGGACGAGCGTGACGTGGAACAGATCGAAAAGGCCGGCGTCCAGTCGGTCCGCATCCGCTCGGCACTGACTTGCGAAGTCAGGGTTGGCGTCTGCGCGGTCTGCTACGGTCGCGATCTGGCCCGCGGCACCCCGGTCAATCAGGGCGAAGCCGTCGGCGTCATCGCGGCGCAGTCGATCGGCGAGCCGGGCACCCAGCTCACCATGCGTACCTTCCACATGGGCGGTACCGCGCAGGTCGTGGACAGCTCGTTCCTTGAAGCCTCGTATGAGGGCAAGGTCGAGATCCGCAACCGCAACGTGGTGCGCAACTCCGACGGCCAGCAGATGGTCATGGGCCGCAACATGGCGGTTCTGATCCTCGACGAAGCCGGCAAGGAGCGCGCCTCGCACCGCCTCACCTATGGTTCGCGCATCTTCGTGGACGATGGTGACAAGGTGAAGCGCGGCCAGCGTATCGCCGAGTGGGATCCCTATACCCGTCCGGTCCTCACCGAAATCGAGGGCAGGGTGTCGTACGAGGATCTGGTCGACGGCATTTCCGTTCAGGAAACGGCCGACGAGTCGACCGGCATCACCAAGCGTGAGGTCATCGACTGGCGCTCGACGCCACGCGGCAACGACCTGAAGCCGGCGATTGCGATCCAGGACGCCAAGGGCAAGGTCGGCAAGCTGTCGAAGGGCGGCGACGCCCGCTTCCTGCTCTCGGTCGAGGCCATTCTTTCGGTCGAGCCGGGTTCGCAGGTTCGCCCCGGCGACGTGCTGGCGCGTATTCCGATGGAAAGCGCCAAGACCAAGGACATCACCGGCGGTCTGCCGCGTGTTGCCGAGCTGTTCGAGGCACGTCGTCCGAAGGATCACGCCATCATCGCCGAGATCGACGGCACGATCCGCTTCGGCCGCGACTACAAGAACAAGCGTCGCATCATCATCGAGCCGCATGACTCGACGCTTGAGCCGGTCGAATACCTGATCCCGAAGGGCAAGCCGTTCCATCTCCAGGACGGCGACGTCATCGAGAAGGGCGACTACATCCTCGACGGCAATCCGGCGCCGCACGACATCCTGGCGATCAAGGGCGTGGAGGCACTTGCTTCCTACCTCGTCAACGAGATCCAGGAAGTCTATCGTCTGCAGGGCGTGTCGATCAACGACAAGCACATCGAGGTGATTGTTCGCCAGATGCTGCAGAAGGTCGAGATCACGGTGCAGGGCGATTCGACCTACATCCCGGGCGATCATGTCGACGTGATCGAACTGGAAGAGGTCAACGAGCGTCTGGTCGAGGACGGCAAGAAGCCGGCCGAAGGCCTGCCGGTGCTGCTCGGCATCACCAAGGCATCGCTGCAGACGCCGTCCTTCATCTCGGCCGCCTCCTTCCAGGAAACGACCCGGGTGCTGACGGAGGCTGCGGTTGCCGGCAAGACCGACATGCTGCAGGGCTTGAAGGAAAA
This sequence comes from Mesorhizobium sp. SEMIA396, assembly GCF_024518615.1. Lineage (NCBI taxonomy): Bacteria > Pseudomonadati > Pseudomonadota > Alphaproteobacteria > Hyphomicrobiales > Phyllobacteriaceae > Mesorhizobium > Mesorhizobium sp. SEMIA396. The sequence continues at coordinate 71,014 of NZ_JANIFC010000013.1, read as the reverse complement.
CGTCATCGTCGGCCGGCTGATCCCGGCCGGTACCGGCGGCACGATGAGCCAGATCCGGCGCATCGCCACCTCGCGCGACGAACTGATCATCGACGAGCGCCGCAAGGCCTCGGGTGCGGAAGTCGCCGAGCCGATGCTGGCCGACATGACAACCGCCGCGCAGTAAGCGCGGCGGTTGGAATCTCAGGCAAAAAAAGGCCGTCGGGGCGACCCGGCGGCCTTTTTTCATTGCGTTGGAGCCGAACTTTGTGGCGGTGGCGAAGTGAGGAGCATCGTCTGGTGCCTTGTTTTGCAGGCTGGCGCCGCCCCTCATCTGCCTGCCGGCATCTTCTCCCCGTATAGTGACGGGGAGAAGGACGCCGTCGCTGACGATTTCGCCAATCGGCGACCTTGCAGGGCGAACGCCGGCGTCGCCATTGCCCCTTTCTCCCCGTCACTATACGGGGAGAAATGTCCGGCAGGACAATGAGGGGCGGCGCGCCCTTCGCAAATGATCCGGAAAGTGGGGATCGGAGCGAGGTCGCTCTTCACAGCCCATTGTCAATCGAAGAACGCCTCGACCACGTTGCGCTTGCCGAGCATGAAGGCGTCAGCGACATGCTGCAGCGGCGCCAGATCGACATCGGAGGTGCCGGCGCGGACGATCTCGGCGAAGCGCTTGTAGAGCATCGGGTACTCGGCCTCCGGCTCGTCATGAACCACCTTGCCGTCGATGGCGAGCTTCGAGCCGCCGCCCGACAGCACCATCGCGCCCTTGTCGGTGTCGGCCAGGATGTCCCAGCTTTGCGGGCCTGTCTGCAGCCAGTCGAGGTCCATCGTCACCGGCAACCCGTTCGAGGTGCGGAAGGCGACGCGCGCGGCAACCGGGGAGGCGCGGTTTTCGGGAAAATCCAGCACCGCCGAGGTGATGAACATCGCCGGCAGGATATGGGTGGCAATCGACAGCGCGTTGATGCCGGGATCGAAGACGCCGAAACCGCCGGGAGCCCAGATCCATTCCTGGTTCGGGTGCCAGCGGCGCACGTCTTCCTTCCAGTTGATGGCGGCCGACCTGATCTTGGCTTTGTCGAGGAATGCACGCGCGGCCTCTACGGCCGGCGCATAGCGCGAGTGCCAGCTGGCGAACAGCGAAACCCCGTTCTGTGCGGCCAATGTCTTGAGGTCCTCGACCTCGCTGACAGTGGCGCCAGGCGGCTTCTCCAGGAAGACATGCTTCTTGGCCATCAGTGCCGTCCGCGCCGCATCGTAGCGGAACTGCGGCGGCATGCAGAGCGACACGGCCTCGAGCTCGGGCACAGCGTCGAGCATGGCTTCGATGTCAGGAAAATTCGTGATGTCATCCACCTTGCCGTGACGGCTGGCGGCCGCGATGAGGCGATAGTCCTGGTCTTTCGCCAGGGCCGGTAGGTGCTGGTCGCGGACGATCTTGCCGACGCCGACGATGCCTATCTTGATGGGCTGGGACACGGCCGCTCCGTCTGTTTGATGATGGTGATGGTTTCTTATCAGAACACTTGCCCCGGGCAAGCCGAAGCCAAGCAGCCAAACTCAGCCTTCCTCGAGCGGCAGTGCGTATTTTGTCGGCTGGGAATGCCTCGATCGCCGATTCGTCTCGGCAGTCGATTCGAAAGCTGGACCGGGGGTTGGAGTCAGATCGGCACGTCGAAGGTAACGATCGACACTTCGCCTTCGAGCGCGCCCTGGAAGGCGGAGATATGCGGCTCGTCGTCGGGGATGCCGTCCATGTCGCCGATCTGGTCGAGTTCGGCCTCGGCGTACCCTTCGGCGGCAAGCGATTCGAGTGCCCGGCGCACCGCCGAATCGTCGTCGGGCGCGACCAGCATGACGTGGACGCCTTCCGGTTTGCCGCCTTTTTTCTTCCACACCCGGCCGGTGATGATGGTGACCGGGCGTTCTTCATTGTCGTTCACGGGCCGATTCCTCTTGGCAGCGGGTGGGCGGGCGAGGGGGGTTTTGACTGCTCATGCGGCCTTTTCGCATGAAGCAAGGCCGCGCAACAGCGCAAACCCATTCACTTTGCCTGAAGGCTTGTCACTTTCTTCCTCGCTCTTGCAAAAATGCGAAAGAAAATTACATGCGGTTTTCGCATGGCTGCCAAGCCTTGGTCGGCGCGCAATATTTGATGCTCCGGGCTTGACGGTCCGCGGTCTTACGAGTAGAAGCCGCCCAGTCAGAACCGATGTGAGGCTCTCCCTTCCGAAGCGACACGCTTTGGAGTTTGCCTCAAACAGGGTTCGTTTTACGAGCGAAAAGACATTTCCGGCGTGCACGAAGCGGCTTCCGCTTCCTCTGCCTTTTGTTCGGGCAAGACCGCGAGGCGCGGCTTATGGCCCGAATTTGCGTATGGAAATGACGCTTTGAGCGGCCCTGACCGGGCGAGACACGGAATTGAGAGACAAGAGGGTTTAATGCCTACCGTCAACCAGCTGATCCGCAAGCCGCGCATTGCGCCGGTGAAGCGCAACAAGGTCCCGGCCATGCAGCAGAACCCGCAGAAGCGGGGCGTCTGCACGCGCGTCTATACAACGACGCCGAAGAAGCCGAACTCGGCGCTGCGCAAGGTGGCCAAGATCCGCCTGACCAATGGTTTTGAAGTGATCGGGTACATCCCCGGCGAAGGCCACAACCTTCAGGAACACTCCGTGGTGATGATCCGCGGCGGCCGCGTCAAGGATCTTCCGGGCGTTCGCTACCACATCATCCGCGGCGTGCTCGACACGCAGGGTGTGAAGAACCGCAAGCAGCGCCGTTCGAAGTACGGCGCCAAGCGTCCGAAGTAAGGGGCGTCCGAAGTAAGATTTTCCGGCCTTGGCGCTCCTTGGGTGCGTCGGGTTATGAGATTGAGAGACAAAAACCATGTCGCGTCGTCACAGTGCAGAAAAGCGTGAGATCAATCCGGACCCGAAGTTCGGCGATCTGATCGTCACCAAGTTCATGAACGCCGTCATGTATGACGGCAAGAAGTCGGTCGCCGAGACCATCGTCTACGGCGCGCTCGACCAGGTTCAGTCGAAGACCAAGCAGGAGCCGGTCACCGTCTTCCATCAGGCGCTCGACAATGTCGCGCCGCATGTTGAAGTGCGTTCGCGTCGTGTCGGTGGCGCCACCTACCAGGTTCCGGTCGACGTGCGCCCCGAGCGCCGCCAGGCATTGGCCATTCGCTGGCTGATCGCTGCGGCCCGCAATCGCAATGAGACCACGATGGTCGACCGCCTCTCCGGCGAGCTGATGGATGCGGCCAACAACCGCGGCACGGCTGTCAAGAAGCGTGAAGACACCCACAAGATGGCTGAAGCCAACCGCGCTTTCGCGCACTACCGCTGGTAAAGCGCGAACGAGACTGAGAGGCAGCTACGATGGCCCGCGAATACAAAATCGAAGACTACCGCAATTTCGGTATCATGGCGCATATTGACGCCGGCAAGACGACGACCACCGAGCGCGTCCTCTACTACACGGGCAAGTCGCACAAGATCGGCGAAGTCCACGACGGCGCTGCCACCATGGATTGGATGGAGCAGGAGCAGGAGCGCGGCATCACGATCACCTCCGCCGCGACCACGACCTTCTGGAAGGCTCGTGACGGCAAGATGCACCGCTTCAACATCATCGACACCCCCGGCCACGTCGACTTCACCATCGAAGTCGAGCGTTCGCTGCGCGTGCTCGACGGCGCCATCGCGCTGCTCGATGCCAATGCCGGCGTTGAGCCGCAGACCGAGACCGTCTGGCGCCAGGCCGACAAGTACCGCGTTCCGCGCATGATCTTCTGCAACAAGATGGACAAGATCGGCGCCGACTTCTACCGCTCGGTCGAGATGATCGGTTCGCGCCTCGGTGCGCATGCCGTTGTCATGCAGCTGCCGATCGGCGCCGAGACCGAGTTCAAGGGCGTCGTCGACCTCGTCGAGATGAACGCGCTTGTCTGGCGCGACGAGACGCTGGGCGCTGCCTGGGATGTTGTCGAGATCCCGGACGACCTCAAGGCTCGTGCCGAAGAATACCGCGAGAAGATGATCGAGGCCGCCGTCGAGATGGACGAGACGGCGCTTGAGAATTACCTCGAAGGCAAGATGCCGTCGAATGACGAGATCCGCGCGCTGATCCGCAAGGGCACCATCGCGGTCAAGTTCTACCCGATGTTCTGTGGCTCGGCCTTTAAGAACAAGGGCGTGCAGCCGCTGCTCGACGCCGTCGTCGAATATCTGCCGTCGCCGGCCGATGTTCCCGCCATCAAGGGTGTCGATGCCAAGACCGACGCCGAGATCGAGCGTCACGCCGACGACAACGAGCCTCTGTCGATGCTCGCCTTCAAGATCATGAACGACCCGTTCGTCGGTTCGCTGACCTTTGCCCGCATCTATTCGGGCAGGCTCACCAAGGGCATCTCGGTCGACAACACCGTGAAGGGCAAGAAAGAGCGCATCGGCCGCATGCTGCAGATGCATGCGAACTCGCGCGCCGACGTCGAAGAGGCTTTTGCCGGCGACATCGTTGCTCTTGCCGGTCTCAAGGACACGACCACCGGCGACACGCTGAGCGATCCGCTGCATCCGGTCATTCTCGAGCGCATGGAATTCCCCGATCCGGTCATCCAGATCGCCATCGAGCCGAAGACCAAGAACGACCAGGAAAAGATGGGCCTCGCCCTTCACCGCCTGGCCGCCGAGGATCCGTCCTTCCGTGTCAAGACCGACGAGGAAAGCGGCCAGACCATCATTTCCGGCATGGGCGAACTTCACCTGGACATCATCGTCGACCGTATGCGTCGCGAGTTCAAGGTCGAGGCCAATGTCGGCGCACCGCAGGTGGCTTATCGCGAGACGATCACCCGCAGGCACGAGCAGGACTACACGCACAAGAAGCAGACCGGCGGTACCGGTCAGTTCGCTCGCGTCAAGATCGTCTTCGAGCCGAACCCGGACAGCAGCGAGTTCGAGTTCGAGACCAAGATCGTCGGCGGCGCCGTGCCGAAGGAATACATCCCCGGTGTCGAAAAGGGCATCAACAGCGTCATGACCTCGGGTCCGTTCGCGGGCTTCCCGATGATCGGCGTCAAGGCGACGCTGATCGACGGCGCTTACCACGATGTCGACTCCAGCGTTCTGGCCTTCGAAATCGCCGGCCGCGCCTGCTTCCGTGAAGCCGCACCCAAGCTTGGCGTGCAGCTGCTCGAGCCGATCATGAAGGTCGAAGTGGTGACGCCGGAAGATTACGTCGGCAGCGTCATCGGCGATCTGAACGGTCGTCGTGGCCAGATCCAGGGCCAGGAAGCGCGCGGCGTCGCCGTCGTCATCAACGCGATGGTGCCGCTCGCCAACATGTTCAAGTATGTCGACAACCTGCGCTCGATGAGCCAGGGCCGTGCGGCCTACACCATGCAGTTCGATCACTATGAGCCGGTTCCGACCGCAGTGGCTCAGGAAGTCCAGAAGAAATACGCCTAAGGGTTTCTTAGCCACCGGGTCGCGCTCCTTGCGCGGTGCCGGATCTGAAGAGCGAATAACAATTTCCCCTTAGCGGGTAGAATAGACGGAGAACGATTATGGCCAAAGGTAAATTCGAGCGTAACAAGCCTCACGTGAACATCGGCACGATTGGCCACGTCGACCATGGCAAGACGTCGCTGACGGCGGCGATCACCAAGTATTTTGGCGAATACAAGCGCTACGACCAGATCGACGCTGCCCCTGAAGAAAAGGCGCGCGGCATCACGATCTCGACGGCGCACGTCGAATATGAGACGGCCAACCGGCACTACGCTCACGTCGACTGCCCCGGCCACGCCGACTATGTGAAGAACATGATCACCGGTGCCGCGCAGATGGACGGCGCGATCCTGGTCGTGTCGGCTGCCGACGGCCCGATGCCGCAGACCCGCGAGCACATCCTGCTGGCGCGTCAGGTCGGCGTGCCGTCGATCGTGGTGTTCCTGAACAAGGTCGACCAGGTCGACGACGCCGAGCTGCTCGAATTGGTCGAGCTCGAGGTTCGCGAGCTTCTGACCAAGAACGAGTTCCCCGGCGACGACATTCCGATCGTCAAGGGTTCGGCTCTGGCTGCGCTGGAAGATTCCGACAAGAAGATCGGTGAAGACGCGATCCGCGAGCTGATGGCTGCGGTCGATGCCTACATTCCGACGCCGGTTCGTCCGCTCGACAAGCCGTTCCTGATGCCGATCGAAGACGTGTTCTCGATCTCGGGCCGCGGCACGGTCGTGACCGGCCGCGTCGAGCGCGGCGTGGTCAAGGTCGGCGAGGAGCTGGAGATCATCGGCATCCGTCCGACGACCAAGACGACCTGCACGGGCGTCGAGATGTTCCGCAAGCTGCTCGATCAGGGCCAGGCCGGCGACAACATCGGCGCGCTGCTGCGCGGCGTTGATCGTGAAGGTGTCGAGCGCGGCCAGGTTCTGGCCAAGCCGGGCACGGTGAAGCCGCACAAGAAGTTCGTGGCCGAAGCCTACATCCTGACCAAGGATGAAGGTGGCCGTCACACGCCGTTCTTCACCAACTACCGTCCGCAGTTCTACTTCCGCACGACCGACGTGACCGGCATCGTGTCGCTGCCGGAAGGCACCGAAATGGTGATGCCGGGCGACAACATCACGGTCGATGTCGAGCTGATCGTGCCGATTGCCATGGAGGAGAAGCTGCGCTTTGCTATCCGTGAAGGCGGCCGCACCGTCGGTGCCGGCATCGTCGTCACCATCAAAGAGTAATTTGGACTTAAACCGATCTGTCGCGGGCGCGGGAGTTGCCCGCGCCGCGCCAGAACAAGGAAGTGACGCATGAACGGACAGAATATCCGCATCCGCCTTAAGGCGTTTGACCACCGCGTGCTCGACGCCTCGACGAAGGAAATCGTGTCGACGGCCAAGCGTACCGGCGCAAACGTCCGCGGCCCCATTCCGCTGCCGACGCGGATCGAAAAGTTCACGGTCAACCGGTCGCCTCACGTCGACAAGAAGAGCCGCGAGCAGTTCGAGATGCGCACGCACAAGCGTCTGCTCGACATCGTCGATCCGACCCCGCAGACGGTCGATGCTTTGATGAAGCTCGATCTGGCCGCCGGCGTCGACGTCGAGATCAAGCTCTAAGGGAATGAGAGCGCGGTAAGGGGCGGTGCCCCTGGCCCGGAACTCTAAAGGAATTGAACCGATGCGTTCAGGTGTGATTGCAAAGAAGGTGGGAATGACCCGCATCTACAACGATGCCGGGGAACATGTTCCCGTCACCGTTCTCCTGATGGAGAACTGCCAGGTCGTGGCCCAGCGCACGCAAGAGAAGAATGGCTACACCGCCGTTCAGCTCGGCGTTGGCCTTGCCAAGGTGAAGAACACGTCGAAGGCGATGCGCGGCCATTTCGCGACCGCTTCCGTCGAGCCGAAGGCGAAGGTCGCCGAGTTCCGCGTCTCCGCCGACAACATGATCGATGTCGGCGCCGAGATCACCGTCGAGCACTTCGTCGCCGGCCAGAAGGTCGATGTGACGGGCACGACGATCGGCAAGGGCTTCCAGGGCGTCATCAAGCGCCACCACATGGGCGGTGGCCGTGCAACGCACGGTAACTCGGTTTCGCACCGGACGCACGGTTCGACCGGCCAGCGCCAGGACCCGGGCAAGGTGTTCAAGGGCAAGCATATGGCTGGCCACATGGGCGACACCCGCGTCACCACGCAGAATGTCGAGATCGTATCGACCGACGCCGACCGCGGCCTGATCCTGATCCGCGGTGCGGTTCCCGGATCGAAGGGCGCCTGGATCCTGGTCCGCGATGCGGCCAAGGTGGCACTGCCGGCCAATGCGCCGAAGCCTGCCGCGATCCGCGCCGTTGCTGCCGAAAGTGGCGCCAAGAACGAGGCTCCGGCCACAGAGGGAGCGGAATAATGGATCTCAAGATCACAACGCTGGGCGGCAAGGACGCCGGCAAGGTGGAACTCTCCGACGAGATTTTCGGCCTTGATCCGCGCGAAGACATCCTGCAGCGCGTCGTGCGCTGGCAGCTTGCCAAGAAGCAGCAGGGCACGCACAAGACCAAGGGTCGCGCCGAGATCGCGCGCACCGGCGCCAAGATGTACAAGCAGAAGGGTACGGGTCGCGCCCGTCACCATTCGGCACGCGCTCCGCAGTTCCGCGGCGGCGGCAAGGCCCACGGCCCGGTCGTTCGCAGCCACGAGCACGAACTGCCGAAGAAGGTTCGTGCTCTCGGCCTCAAGCATGCTCTCTCGGCCAAGGCCAAGAGCGCGTCGATCATCATCATCGACGAGCTGAAGCTGACCGAGGCCAAGACGAAGGCGCTGATCGCGAATTTCGCGACGCTGGGCCTGACCAACGCTTTGCTGATCGGCGGCGCCGAGCTTGACAAGAACTTCAAGCTGGCGGCGACGAACATCCCCAACATCGACGTGCTGCCCATCCAGGGCATCAACGTCTACGACATTCTGCGCCGCGGCACGCTGGTCCTTTCGAAGGCCGCCGTCGAGGCTCTCGAGGAGCGTTTTAAATGACCGACCTTCGTCATTACGACGTGATCGTCTCGCCGGCGATCACCGAAAAGTCGACCATGGCCTCCGAGCAGAACAAGGTCGTCTTCAACGTCGCCAAGAAGGCGTCGAAGCCGGAAATCAAGGCCGCCGTCGAAGCGCTGTTCGGCGTCAAGGTGATGGCCGTGAACACGCTTGTCCGCAAGGGCAAGATCAAGCGCTTCCGTGGCACGGTTGGCCGCCAGAGCGACGTCAAGAAGGCGGTTGTGACGCTGGCCGATGGTCAGTCGATCGACGTCGCGACGGGTCTCTGAGCAAGGCCGCGAGGACAGAACAATGGCACTGAAAAAATTCAACCCGGTAACGCCCAGCACCCGTCAGCTGGTCATCGTCGACCGCTCGGGTCTTTACAAGGGCAAGCCCGTCAAGGGTCTGACCGAAGGCCTGACCAAGTCGGGCGGCCGCAACAATCACGGTCGCATCACCGCCCGCTTCATCGGCGGTGGTCACAAGCGTTCGTACCGCATCATCGACTTCAAGCGCCGCAAGTTCGACGTCGTCGGCACGGTCGAGCGCATTGAATACGATCCGAACCGCACCGCCTTCATCGCGCTGATCAAGTATGACGATGGCGAGCTGTCCTACATCATCGCTCCGCAGCGTCTGGCTCCCGGCGACAAGATCGTCTCCGGTGAATCGGTAGATGTGAAGCCGGGCAATGCGATGCCGCTGGCTTCGATGCCGGTCGGCACCATCGTCCACAACATCGAGCTGAAGCCGGGCAAGGGCGCTCAGGTCGCCCGTTCGGCAGGTGGTTACGGTCAGCTAGTCGGTCGTGACCAGGGCATGGCGATCCTGCGCCTCAATTCGGGCGAGCAGCGTGTCGTTCACGGCTCCTGCATGGCCACTGTCGGCGCCGTGTCCAATCCGGACCACGGCAACATCAATGACGGCAAGGCCGGTCGCACGGTTTGGCGTGGCAAGCGCCCGCACAATCGCGGCGTGACCATGAACCCGGTCGACCATCCGCACGGCGGCGGTGAAGGCCGCACCTCGGGTGGCCGCCATCCGGTTTCGCCCTGGGGCAAGCCGACCAAGGGCAAGAAGACGCGGTCCAACAAGGCGACCGACAAGTTCATCCTGCGCTCGCGCCATCAGCGCAAGAGCTAAGAAGAGGTAACGCCAAGTGACTCGTTCGATTTGGAAAGGCCCCTTCATTGACGGCTACCTTCTCAAGAAGGTGGACAAGGTTCGTGAAGGTGGTCGCAATGAGGTGATCAAGATGTGGAGCCGTCGCTCCACCATCCTGCCGCAGTTCGTCGGCTTCACCTTCGGTGTCTACAACGGCCAGAAGCATGTTCCCGTCTCGGTGAACGAGGACATGGTCGGTCACAAGTTCGGTGAATTCGCTCCGACCCGGACCTATTACGGTCACGGCGCGGATAAGAAGGCGAAGAGGAAATAATCATGGGCAAGGCCAAAGCTCCGCGCAGGCTTGCTGATAACGAAGCGCGCGCCGTATTGCGCACGATCCGTATCAGCCCGCAGAAGCTGAACCTCGTTGCCGCGCTGATCCGCGGCAAGAAGGTCGCGACAGCGCTTTCCGATCTCGAATTCTCGGCCAAGCGGATTTCCGGCACGGTCAAGAAGACGCTGGAATCGGCAATCGCCAACGCGGAAAACAACCACGACCTGGATGTCGATGCACTGATCGTGGCGGAAGCCTATGTCGGCAAGTCGATCGTCATGAAGCGGTTCCATGCCCGTGGCCGCGGTCGCGCCAGCCGTATCGAGAAGCCGTTCTCGCACCTCACGATCGTCGTTCGTGAAGTCGAAGAAAAAGGGGAGGCCGCATAATGGGCCAGAAAGTCAATCCGATCGGTCTTCGCCTCGGCATCAACCGCACCTGGGATTCGCGCTGGTTCGCGAACACCGGCGAGTACGGCAAGCTGCTGCATGAGGACATCAAGATCCGCAAGTATCTCGAGAAGGAGCTCAAGCAGGCTGCCATCTCGAAGGTCGTGATCGAGCGTCCGCACAAGAAGTGCCGCGTCACCATCCACGCCGCGCGCCCGGGTCTGATCATCGGCAAGAAGGGCGCCGACATCGAGAAGCTTCGCAAGAAGCTGATGGAGATGACGAAGTCCGAGACGCACCTCAACATCGTTGAAGTGCGCAAGCCGGAAATCGACGCGACCCTGGTCGCCCAGTCGATCGCCCAGCAGCTCGAGCGTCGTATCGCGTTCCGCCGCGCCATGAAGCGTGCCGTTCAGTCGGCGATGCGCCTCGGGGCCGAAGGCATCCGCATCAACTGCGCCGGCCGCCTCGGCGGCGCCGAGATCGCGCGCATGGAATGGTATCGCGAAGGCCGCGTGCCGCTGCATACGCTGCGTGCGGACGTCGACTACGGTACGGCCGAAGCGCACACGGCTTATGGCATCTGCGGCGTCAAGGTCTGGGTGTTCAAGGGCGAAATCCTTGAGCATGACCCGATGGCTTCGGAGCGTCGGGCCAGCGAAAGCGATGCAGCGCATGGCGGTGGTGGTGATCGCGAACGCGGTCGTCGTCGCGAAAACGCCTGAGACATTTAGGAATTTGGAGTTAGAACGATGCTGCAGCCAAAGCGCACAAAGTTCCGCAAGCAGTTCAAGGGCCGTATCCATGGTACCGCAAAGGGCGGCACCAACCTGGATTTCGGTGGTTTCGGGCTGAAGGCGCTTGAGCCGAACCGCGTCACCGCACGTGAGATCGAGGCGGCCCGCCGCGCGATCACGCGTGAAATGAAGCGCGCTGGTCGCGTCTGGATCCGTATTTTCCCGGACGTGCCGGTCACTTCGAAGCCGACCGAAGTCCGCATGGGTAAGGGCAAGGGTGCGGTCGACTACTGGGCGGCGCGCGTCAAGCCGGGCCGTATCATGTTCGAGATCGACGGCGTCAATGAAGAAACCGCCCGTGAGGCACTGCGTCTCGGCGCGGCCAAGCTCTCGGTCAAGACGCGCTTCGTGCAGCGCATCGCAGAATAAGGACGGGCTGATCATGAAAGCCGAAGACATCCGGACCAAGACCCAGGACCAGCTGACCGACGACCTGGCCAGCCTGAAGAAGGAGCAGTTCAACCTGCGCTTCCAGAAGGCCACCGGCCAGCTCGAGAAGACCGCGCGCGTGAGACAGGTCCGTAAGGATATTGCGCGTATCAAGACCATCGCTGCGGAAAAGTCCGCGGCTAAGAAGGCTTAAGGACGAAAACCATGCCAAAGCGCATTCTGCAGGGCACCGTCGTCAGCGACAAGAACGAGAAGACGGTTGTCGTCAAGGTCGAACGGCGCTTCACGCATCCCGTGATGAAGAAGACCGTGCGCATGACCAAGAAGTACAAGGCGCACGACGAAAACAACGCCCACAAGGTCGGCGATCAGGTGTTCATCCAGGAATCGAAGCCGATTTCCAAGGACAAGCGCTGGATCGTCGTGTCTTCGGACCAAGCCTGACCTCGGGCGTAAACAACGAATTTTGGACAGACCGGGGAGGGGCTTTGAGCCCATCCCGTTAGAAGAGAAGAAGGCGGCCAGTCATGATTCAGATGCAAACAAACCTCGACGTCGCGGATAATTCCGGCGCCCGTCGTGTCATGTGCATCAAGGTGCTGGGCGGCTCGAAGCGGAAATACGCTTCCGTGGGCGACATCATCGTGGTGTCGATCAAGGAAGCCATTCCGCGCGGCCGCGTAAAGAAGGGCGATGTGATGAAGGCGGTCGTGGTTCGCACGGCCAAGGACATCCGCCGCCCGGACGGCAGCGTGATCCGTTTCGACAAGAACGCGGCCGTTCTCGTCGACAACAAGAAAGAGCCGATCGGCACGCGTATCTTCGGACCGGTTCCGCGCGAACTCCGCGCCAAGAACCACATGAAGATCATCTCGCTCGCGCCTGAAGTGCTGTAAGGAGCCGGACCAATGCAAAAGATTAGAAAAGGCGACAAGGTCGTCGTGCTGGCCGGCAAGGACAAGGGCCGTTCGGGCGAAGTCCTCTCGGTGCAGCCGAAGGAAGACACCGCGCTGGTGCGCGGCGTCAACATGATCCGTCGTCACCAGAAGCAGTCCCAGTCCCAAGAGGGCGGGATCATCACCAAGGAAGCGCCGATCCAGCTGTCGAACATCGCGCTGGCCGACCCCAAGGATGGCAAGCCGACCCGCGTCGGTTTCATCTTCCAGAAGGACGGCAAGAAGGTGCGCGTCGCCAAGCGCTCGGGAGAAGTCATCAATGGCTAAGGCTCAATCCAAGCAGGCGACCGCGAACAACACGCCGCGCCTCAAGCAGGTCTACAACGAGACCATCCGCAAGGCGTTGCAGGAACAGTTCGGCTACGACAACGAGATGCAGGTTCCGCGCATCGACAAGATCGTGCTGAACATGGGCGTTGGCGAAGCGACCGCCGATTCGAAGAAGCCTTCGATCGCGGCCGAAGACCTGGCGATGATCGCCGGCCAGAAGGCCGTCGTCACCCGCGCCCGCAACTCGATCGCCGGCTTCAAGGTCCGCGAGAAGATGCCGATCGGCGCTAAGGTCACGCTGCGCAAGGAACGTATGTACGAGTTCCTCGACCGTCTCGTGAACATCGCACTGCCACGCGTCCGCGACTTCCGCGGGCTCAATCCGAAGAGCTTCGATGGCCGTGGCAACTACGCCATGGGCATCAAGGAACACATCGTGTTCCCGGAGATCAACTACGACAAGGTTGATCAGATCTGGGGCATGGACGTCATCGTTTGTACGACTGCGAAGACGGATGACGAAGCCAGGGCATTGCTCAAGGCTTTCAACTTCCCCTTCCGCCAGTAACGGCAGCGAGAAAAGGAAAAATCTGAAATGGCAAAGACCAGCTCAGTCGAGAAGAACAACAGGCGCCGCAAGCTTGCCGACCAGTACGGTCCCAAGCGCGCTGCCCTGAAGGCGATAATCATGGATCAGTCCAAGCCGATGGAAGAGCGTTTCCGCGCTCAGCTCAAGCTTGCCGCCATGCCGCGCAACTCGGCCAAGATCCGCATCCGCAACCGCTGCGAAGTCACCGGCCGTCCGCGCGCCTACTATCGCAAGCTCAAAGTATCGCGCATCGCGCTTCGTGATCTCGGCAATAACGGCCAGATCCCGGGCCTGGTCAAGTCGAGCTGGTAAGGAGGACATAACATGTCATTGAGCGATCCTCTCGGCGATATGCTGACCCGCATCCGCAACGCGTATGGCCGCAAGAAGTCGAGCGTTTCGACGCCGGCTTCGCGTCTGCGCACCCGCGTCCTCGACGTGCTGAAGGCTGAAGGCTATATCCGCGATTACAGCCAGACCGACTTCGACAACGGCAAGTCCGAAATCGAGATCGAGCTGAAGTATTTCGACGGCGCGCCGGTCGTGCGCGAAATCGCCCGCGTCTCGAAGCCAGGCCGCCGCGTCTATGTTTCGGCCAAGTCGATTCCGCAGGTCGCCAACGGCCTCGGCATCGCCATCCTTTCGACACCGAAGGGCGTGATGGCCGACCATGAAGCACGTGAACAGAACGTCGGCGGTGAGATCCTCTGCCAGATCTTCTGATCTGGCAGTTGACCGCAAAGTGGAATCCGGTCTTCGGATCGTTCCCGAAGACAGAGACCTGAAACAAGAGAAGTGACGAGGACAACAAAATGTCTCGTATTGGAAAGAAACCCGTTTCGCTGCCGCAGGGCGTGACCGCGACCGTCAACGGCCAGACCGTGACGGCGAAGGGCCCCAAGGGTGAGCTGAAGTTCGTGGTGAACGACGAAGTGCTGGTCAAGATGGAAGGCAGCGAGATCGCTGTCCAGCCGCGCGACCAGACCAAGACCGCCCGCTCCAAGTGGGGCATGTCGCGCACGCAGATCGTCAACATCCTGCAGGGCGTCAAGGACGGTTTCGAGAAGAAGCTCGAGATCACCGGCGTCGGCTATCGCGCGGCACTTCAGGGCAAGAACCTGCAGCTGGCGCTTGGCTTCAGCCATGACGTCGTCTATGAGACGCCGGCCGGCATCACCATTACCGTGCCGAAGCCGACCGAAATCACCGTGGCCGGCATCGACAAGCAGCAAGTCGGCCAGGTTGCGGCCGAGATCCGCGAGTATCGCGGTCCCGAGCCCTACAAGGGCAAGGGCGTCCGCTATGCCGGCGAGAAGATCGTCCGCAAGGAAGGCAAGAAGAAGTAGCGGGCCTGGCCTCGGGAAGTTGAGGCCAAGCCAAAAAGTGTAACGCCGCGGGGAGCGGTCGCGGGAGGCGCTTTCGCCTACCGCATATGGCGGCCCCCGTTTTTTGAAGGCAAGGAAGACCATCATGGGTACCAAGGAATCCACGCAGCGCCGCGCGCAGCGCGTCCGTCGTCAGATCAAGAAGGTCGCCGGCGAGCGTCCGCGTCTGTCGGTCCACCGCACGTCGAAGAACATCTACGTGCAGGTCATCGACGACGCCAAGGGCCACACCATCGCTGCCGCTTCGACGCTCGAGAAGGACCTCAAGGGTTCGCTCAAGACCGGCGCCGACACCGCCGCCGCCGCCGCGATCGGCAAGCTGATCGCCGAGCGCGCCACCAAGGCCGGCGTCAAGGAAGTCGTTTTCGACCGCGGTGCCTACATCTATCACGGCCGCGTCAAGGCGCTCGCCGAGGCTGCCCGCGAAGGCGGCTTGAGCTTCTAAGCATAGTCCCGAAAAGTTGCAGACTTTTCGGATAGGGATTATGCGAAGGAATTGATTTCGCCCCCGGTGACCGTTTCCCGATTTATTCGGGGCGAGGCACCGGATCTTATCAGCAACCGTGCTTCCGGAAAAAAACAAGGAACAGGATATGGCACAGGAACGTAGGGATGGCGGCCGCGGCCGCGATCGTGAAGAACGCGATGACGGCATGGTGGACAAGCTCGTCCACATCAACCGCGTCGCCAAGGTCGTCAAGGGCGGCCGTCGCTTCGGTTTTGCAGCACTCGTCGTCGTCGGCGACCAGAAGGGCCGCGTCGGCTTTGGTCACGGCAAGGCGCGCGAAGTGCCGGAAGCCATCCGCAAGGCAACTGAATCGGCCAAGCGCGACATGATCTTCGTGCCGCTGCGCTCGGGCCGTACGCTGCATCACGACGTCGAAGGACGCTGGGGTGCTGGACGCGTGCTGCTGCGCGCCGCCAAGCAAGGTACCGGCATCATCGCCGGTGGCCCGATGCGCGCTGTCTTCGAGACGCTCGGCATGCATGACGTGGTCGCCAAGTCGATGGGTTCGTCGAACCCCTACAACATGGTTCGCGCCACCTTCGACGCGCTGAAGAGCCAGATGCATCCCAAGGATGTGGCTGCTGCTCGCGGCATCAAGTATTCGACCCTTCAGGCCCGCCGCGGCACCGCCGTTGCGGCTGAAGAATAGTCGATCTGACCAGGGATTTTGACCATGGCCAAGAAAGCAACCAAGACCATCACCGTTGAGCAGATTGGTTCGCCGATCCGCCGTCCGAAGGAGCAGCGCGCGACGCTGGTCGGCCTCGGCCTCAACAAGATGCACAAGCAGCGCACGCTGGAAGATACGCCCTCCGTGCGCGGCATGATCGCTGCCGTCCAGCATCTCGTCCGCGTCGTGGACGAGGGCTGAGCCAGAGCGCAGGAGAACTCAGATGAAACTCAACGATCTGCGTGACAAGGACGGCGCGACGCACTCCAAGAAGCGTCTCGGCCGTGGTATCGGCTCCGGCTCCGGCAAGACCGGCGGTCGCGGCGTCAAGGGCCAGAAGGCGCGCTCCGGCGTCGCCATCAACGGCTTCGAGGGTGGCCAGATGCCGCTCTACCGGCGCCTGCCGAAGCGTGGCTTCAATAACATCTTCGCCAAGAGCTTCACCGTCGTGTCGCTGGCCCGCATCCAGGTGGCCATCGACGCCAAAAAGCTCGACGCCAAGGCGACCGTGACGGCTGAATCGCTGGTTGCCGCCGGCGTCATCCGCCGCGTCAAGGACGGCGTGCGCATCCTCTCGGACGGCGAGATCAAGGCGAAGCTCGCCTTTGACGTCGCCGGCGCCTCCAAGGCCGCGATCGAGAAGATCGAAAAGGCCGGCGGTTCGGTCAAGCTGCCGCAGGAAAAGGCAGCTGCCGAGTAACGGCAATTTGAAGCGCGATCGGCAGGAGTGGGATCCGTTTTTGCTCACGATTGCGCTTTGATCTGCTCGACGAGGCGGCCGCGTCAACGCGGCCGCTTGCATGTTTAGAGCCCGGAGCTTATCTCGTGAGCTTCGGTGAAACGCGCCGCCTGACCTCAGGGCCATCAAGCGTTACCAAGCGGAGAATCAGGCATGGCTTCGGCTGCTGAACAATTAGCCTCGAATCTGAATTTCTCGGCCTTCGCCAAGGCGGAGGATTTGAAGAAGCGCATCTGGTTCACGATCGGCGCGCTGCTCGTCTATCGCCTCGGCACCTACATCCCGCTTCCCGGCATCAATCCCGACGCCTTCGCCCAGGCCTTCTCCTCGCAGAGCAAGGGCGTGCTTGGCATGTTCAACATGTTCGCCGGCGGCGCCGTGGAGCGCATGGCGATCTTCGCGCTCGGCATCATGCCTTACATCTCCGCCTCCATCATCATGCAGCTGATGACCTCGGTCATCCCGTCGCTGGAAGCGCTGAAGAAGGAAGGCGAGCAGGGCCGCAAGGTCATCAACCAGTACACGCGCTACGGTACCGTGCTGCTTGGGCTGGTTCAGGCCTATGGCATTTCGGTCGGTCTGGAAGGCGGCAACGGCATCGTCAGCGATCCCGGCATGTTCTTCCGCGTCTCGACCGTCCTCACGCTGCTCGGCGGCACCATGTTCCTGATGTGGCTCGGCGAGCAGATCACCGCCCGCGGCATCGGCAACGGCATTTCGCTGATCATCTTCTCCGGCATCGTCGCCGGCCTGCCGCACGCCATCTCCGGCACGCTGGAGCTTGGCCGCACCGGCGCGCTGTCGACCGGCCTGATCCTGGCGATCATCGTGCTCGCCGTCGTCGTCATTGCGCTCATCGTGTTCTTCGAGCGCGCCCAGCGCCGCTTGCTGATCCAGTATCCGAAGCGCCAGGTCGGCAACCGCATGTTCCAGGGCGATACATCGCACCTGCCGCTGAAGCTCAATACGGCGGGCGTCATTCCACCGATCTTCGCCTCGTCGCTGCTGTTGCTGCCGGCCACCGTCGCGGGCTTCTCGCAGACGACCAACATGCCGGGCTGGGCAAGCACGATCCTGGCCGCACTCGGCCACGGCCAGCCGCTCTATATGGCATTCTATGCGGCGATGATCGCGTTCTTCGCCTTCTTCTACACTGCGATTGTCTTCAACCCGAAGGAAACCGCCGACCAGCTCAAGAAGCATTCGGGCTTCATCCCGGGCTATCGTCCGGGCGAGCGCACCGCCGATTACATCGATTACGTTCTCACCCGCATCACCGTCGTCGGCGCCATCTATCTGGTGCTGGTGTGCCTGTTGCCGGAGTTCCTGATCTCGGCGACTGGCGTACCATTCTACCTTGGTGGCACATCGCTTCTGATCGTGGTCAGTGTCACGCTCGATACGGTTGCGCAGATTCAGGGCCACCTGATCGCGCACCAGTATGAAGGCCTGATCAAGAAGTCGAAGCTGCGCGGGGGGAAGAAAGCCAGATGAGGTTGATATTGCTTGGGCCGCCAGGAGCGGGCAAGGGGACGCAAGCACAAAGACTGGTAGAAAAACACGGCATACCCCAGCTCTCGACGGGCGACATGCTGCGTGCTGCCGTCCAGGCAGGCACCGAAGTCGGCAAGCGCGCCAAGGCGGTGATGGATGCCGGTGAACTGGTGTCCGACGCGATCGTCAACGCGATCGTCGCCGAGCGTATCGATCAGCCCGACTGCGCCAAGGGGTTCATCCTCGACGGCTATCCGCGGACCCTGGTGCAGGCGGATGCGGTCGAGCAGATGCTGTCGGATCGCTCCCAGGGCCTCGACGCCGTCATTGAGCTCGTCGTCGACGACAAGGCCCTGGTTGGCCGGATCGTCAAGCGCGCCGACGAGGCGCAGGCCGCCGGCCTTCCCGTTCGCAAGGACGACAACCCGACCGTGTTCGAAGAGCGCCTGAGGGAATACTACAAGAAGACGTCGCCGCTGATTGGCTACTACTATGCCAAGGGCAAGCTCCGCAGTGTCGACGGCATGGCCGATATCGACGCCGTGACGGAACAGATCGAAGCGGTGCTCAAGGACGCAGTGCGGGGAAATTAACGATTGCACTTGACGGAGGCGGTTCGCTGCGGTATGGCGGCCCGTCTTCCTATCAGGCATGAGCTTTGCTTGTCCGCAAGGGCAAGGCAGCCGCATTGAACTGGAAACTCCCGCATGGGCCGGCCTCCACCGGACGCGGGGCAACTTAAGACAGCGCCGTGCCCGCCTCGTTTTTGAGGTTGGCCGGCCCACATGGAGAAGGGAAGAACATGGCTCGTATAGCCGGCGTCAACATTCCGACCAACAAGCGCGTTGTCATTGCGCTTCAATACATTCACGGCATTGGCAAGCGGTTCGCCCAGGAGATCGTCGACAAGGTCGGCATCCCGGCCGAGCGCCGCGTCAACCAGCTTACCGACGCGGAAGTGCTGCAGATCCGCGAAACCATCGACCGCGATTACCAGGTTGAAGGCGACCTGCGCCGCGAAGTCTCGATGAACATCAAGCGGCTCATGGACCTCGGCTGCTACCGCGGCCTGCGTCACCGCCGCTCGCTGCCGGTCCGCGGCCAGCGCACGCATACCAATGCGCGCACCCGCAAGGGCCCGGCCAAGTCGATCGCCGGCAAGAAGAAGTAATTTTTTAGGGGAATAAGGGAGTAGGGGAGTAAGGCAGTAGGGAATGCCCGCCAGTCGGGTCGCACTTTTCCCTACTCCCTTACTGCCCTATTCCCCTACTTCCTTACGAAGGTGGAGCCGCTGGCATTACGGCGGTGTAGAGATCAACTGAAAGGACTATCATGGCCAAGGAAGCCGCTCGTGTTCGCCGTCGCGAACGCAAGAACATCTCGTCGGGCGTTGCCCACGTCAATTCGACCTTCAACAACACGATGATCACCATCACCGACGCGCAGGGCAATTCGATTGCCTGGTCGTCGGCCGGTGCCCAGGGC
Organism: Mesorhizobium sp. SEMIA396; assembly: GCF_024518615.1. Lineage (NCBI taxonomy): Bacteria > Pseudomonadati > Pseudomonadota > Alphaproteobacteria > Hyphomicrobiales > Phyllobacteriaceae > Mesorhizobium > Mesorhizobium sp. SEMIA396. The sequence goes on along the minus strand of NZ_JANIFC010000013.1, from coordinate 51,368 downwards.
TTCAAGGGTTCGCGCAAGTCGACCCCGTTCGCTGCCCAGATGGCTGCCGAGGATGTTGCCAAGAAGGCCCAGGAACACGGCATGCGCATGCTCGAAGTCGAGGTCTGCGGACCCGGCTCCGGTCGTGAATCGGCATTGCGCGCCCTGCAGGCGGCCGGCTTCACCATCACCTCGATCCGTGATGTGACGCCGATCCCGCACAATGGCTGCCGCCCGCGCAAGAAGCGTCGCGTCTAAGCATTTACCGAACGCCGCGCGAGCGCCCTTGGGCGCTCCTCCGCGGCATTCCAGGTCGCCCGCCACGATTGGATGGTGGCGGGTCAACGGAAGGAAAGCATCATGATCCAGAAAAATTGGCAGGAACTGATCAAGCCGAACAAGATCGAGTTCTCGTCGAAGAAGAAGACGCTGACCACGCTGGTCGCCGAGCCTCTCGAGCGTGGCTTTGGCCTGACGCTGGGCAACGCGCTGCGCCGCGTGCTTCTGTCTTCGCTGCGCGGTGCGGCTGTTACCGCCGTGCAGATCGACGGCGTTCTGCATGAATTCTCGTCCATCGCCGGCGTGCGCGAGGACGTGACCGACATCGTCTTGAATATCAAGGAAATCGCCATCCGCATGGAAGGCGATGGTCCCAAGCGCATGGTCGTTCGCAAGCAGGGACCGGGTGCTGTTCTTGCCGGCGACATCCAGACGGTTGGCGACGTCGAGATCCTCAACCCCGACCACGTCATCTGCACGCTGGACGAAGGCGCTGAAATCCGCATGGAATTCACCGTCGACACCGGCAAGGGTTACGTGCCGGCCGACCGCAACCGCGCCGAAGACGCGCCGATCGGCTTGATCCCGGTCGACAGCCTTTATTCGCCGGTCAAGAAGGTCTCCTACAAGGTCGAGAACACCCGCGAGGGCCAGGTTCTCGACTATGACAAGCTGACCATGACGATCGACACCGACGGTTCGATCACCGGCGAGGACGCGGTGGCTTTCGCCGCCCGCATCCTGCAGGACCAGCTCGGCCTGTTCGTCAACTTCGACGAGCCGCAGAAGGAAGTCGCCGCCGAGGCCGTCACCGAGCTCGCCTTCAACCCGGCGCTGCTCAAGAAGGTCGACGAACTCGAGCTTTCGGTGCGTTCGGCCAACTGCCTGAAGAACGACAACATCGTCTATATCGGCGACCTGATCCAGAAGACCGAAGCCGAGATGCTGCGCACCCCGAACTTCGGCCGCAAGTCGCTGAACGAGATCAAGGAAGTCTTGGCGGCGATGGGCTTGCACCTCGGCATGGAAGTGCCGGACTGGCCGCCGGAAAACATCGAAGATCTCGCTAAGCGTTACGAAGACCAATATTGAGCATGAATTCCAAGGATGGGCGGCGTGGGCCGCTCGATCCGACGGTCATGCGGAAAACCATCAGAGGCCGCGGCCTCTTGAACAACTGAAGAAGGAAAAGAGCCATGCGCCACGGTTTCAAAGGCCGTCGCTTCGCCCGAAGCATTAGCCATCGCAAGTCGATGTTCGCCAACCTCGCCGTGTCGCTGCTCGAGCACGAGCAGATCGTCACGACCTTGCCGAAGGCGAAGGACCTGCGTCCGATCGTCGAGAAGCTGGTGACGCTCGGCAAGCGCGGCGACCTGCATGCCCGCCGCCAGGTCATTGCCCAGATCGGCAATGAAGGCGTCGTCAAGCGTCTGTTCGACACCATCGCGCCGCGCTACGCCAACCGCAATGGCGGCTATCTGCGCATCATGAAGGCGGGCTTCCGTCACGGTGACAACGCCGCCATGGCCGTCATCGAGTTCGTCGATCGCGACGTTTCGGCCAAAGGCGCCGGCGACCGCGCTCGCATCGAAGCCGAAAGCGCTGACGCGGACGCCGCAGCCGCATAAGGCTCGGTTTTCCCAAATGAGTTCAAAGGGGCCTGCGGGCCCCTTTTTTGTTTGCCGATGTTTGCTGTCCATCGGCCAGCGCCAGGTACTGGCTTCCGCTCAACAGCTTCCAATCGAATGCACCCGGTACCTCTTCAGTGTTCGGGTAAGGATATGAATAGATACTGTCGAGGACGGCTCGAGAATCGATTTTCGCCATCGCTTGCGACGGGGAGGAGGCCTTCAAATAGGTTTCGGCATCTTGGTTGCCGATGAAGTCGGCAGCCACATGAAAATGTATCTGAATCGGTCCGGCGCAGATGTTCATCCCGATGTCATGGCCGGATGCCGCGTAGAAAACCTTGGCCTGATCTGGAGTCCAAAGGCCGGCACCCAGGAACTCTGATGGCTTTGTCTTTCCGCTGAACCCGTCCAGGGAGAGTGCAAAGCGAGTGGTGAGAGCCTCCAAATCGCCTTTGAGGTAACTGGCCTGCTCAATTTGAAACCAGTTCATCTGGCGAGGCGGCGTGATATCAAAGGAAATTTCGAGCTTTCCGAACGTCCAGTAATCTGGATCGACATGCTCAGGCATGCCGAGCACTTCGATAATCTCGGCCATTGTCATGTCGGGGGAGATCGGCCCCAAGCTGCCGGTCTTCAAAAAGTCACGGAAAGACAGGAGTTGTTTTTTCATCAGGGCCACGAGGTTTTCGGTTTCAAGGTCAGCTGTAGCTGTTTTGCTGCCCAAATAGTCGGATTTCAGCGGCTTAGCCTTTCATTTTGCACAATCGTCGGGACAATGCCCCCGAACTTGCCTTGGAGGATTCGCGAATGCGCGCCAGAAGACTGCCCCTTGTTCTGCTTTTCGCCATCATGGCGTTTGCGGCCGCACCGGTGGTCAGGCAGGCATTGGCCGAGGAGACGAAGACCGATCCCGGCCTGTCCGATGTGCTGACCGACCTGCTGCATGGCGTGGAAGGCGAAAACGCCACGGCTGGTCCCGACAAGCGCGTACCCTTCGGCCGCGAGGAGGTGCAATTGTCGTTTGCGCCGCTGGTCAAGCAGACAGCCCCGGCCGTGGTCAACGTCTATGCCTCGCAGACGGCCAAGGTCACGTCGCCTTTCGACGGCGATCCGTTCTTCGAGGAATTCTTCGGTCGCTCGCAGCCGCGTGCACAGTCTTCGCTCGGCTCCGGCGTGCTGGTCGATCCGACCGGCGTCGTGGTCACCAATTACCACGTCATCAAGGATGCCGACCGGGTCAAGGTGGCGACCGCTGATGGGCGTGAGTTCGACAGCAAGGTGCTGCTCAAGGACGAGACACTCGACCTCGCCGTGCTCAAGATCACCTCGGACAAGCCGTTTCCGGTTATCGCCATCGGCGATTCCGACGCGCTTGAGGTCGGCGACCTGTTGCTGGCCATCGGCAACCCCTTCGGCGTCGGCCAGACCACCACCAGCGGCATCGTCTCGGCACTGGCCCGCAGCCATATCGGCGTCTCCGATTCCAGCTTCTTCATCCAGACCGACGCCGCCATCAATCCTGGCAATTCCGGCGGCGCGCTGATCAACATGGGCGGCCAGCTGGTCGGCATCAACACCGCCATCTACAGCCGCAGCGGCGGTTCGATCGGCATCGGCTTCGCCATTCCCTCGAATATGGTCCGCGCTTTTGCCGACGCGGCCAAGGCCGGGCTCGACTTCTTCGAACGGCCCTATATCGGCGCCGAGTTCGAATCGGTGACGCCGCAGATCGCCGAATCGCTCGGCATGGAGAAGCCGACCGGTGCGCTGGTCTCGTCGGTCGAGGCGACCGGTCCGGCCGGCAAGGCAGGACTCAAGCCCGGCGACGTGGTGCTGCAACTCAATGGCAAGCCGGTCGAGAGCATCGAAGCGCTGGACTACCGGATGGCGACGCTGTCGATCGGCACCACCGCCAATTTCGCGGTTTTGACCAAGGGCCAGCAGGCGGCGATGGATATTGCGCTGGAGCGTGCTCCGGAAGGCATGAAAGCTGCCGAGGTGACGCTGCATGGCCGCAGCCCGTTTTCGGGCGCCAAGGTCGCGGAGCTGTCGCCCCGGCTCGCGCAGCGGCTTGGCCTGCGCACGGACATCAAGGGCGTCACCGTGGTCGACATCAACCGTGATTCTCCGGCCGCCGATTTCGGCTTCCAGCCGGGCGACATCGTGCGCGAGGTGAACGGCACCACCATCGATACCGCGGCGACCCTGGAGTTGGCGGCCAGGACGGATACGCGCTGGTGGCGCTTTACCGTCGAGCGTGGCGGGCAGATAATGCGTCAGGTGTTGCGTTATTAGGGCTGGGTTCCGTGCATTCGGGCTCATGCTCCAACGAAAAAGAAGTGCATGGCCGATCTGTTCAGCGTCGATGAACCGGAAAAGACCCCGCCTGGGCGGCCGCTGGCCGACAGGCTGCGGCCGAGAAACCTTGGCGAGGTCGTCGGCCAGGAGCATCTGACCGGCCCTGACGGCGCGCTGACCCGGTTGATCGGTTCCGGCTCGCTCGGCTCGATGATCTTCTGGGGGCCGCCCGGCACCGGCAAGACCACCGTGGCGCGCCTGCTTGCCGGCGAAACCAGCCTGGCCTTCGAGCAGATATCGGCTGTCTTTTCCGGCGTCGCCGACCTGAAAAAGGTGTTCGAAGCGGCCAAATTGCGCCGCACCAATGGCCGCCAGACCTTGCTGTTCGTCGACGAGATCCATCGCTTCAACCGTGCCCAGCAGGACAGCTTTCTCCCGGTCATGGAGGACGGGACAGTCGTGCTGGTTGGCGCCACGACCGAAAACCCGTCCTTCGAACTGAATGCCGCTTTGTTGTCACGCGCGCGCGTTCTGGTCTTCCATTCGCTTGGCGAGGAGAGCATCTCCAAGCTGATGGTGCGGGCGGAGGAGACCGAGGGCAGGGCGCTGCCGCTCGACGACGAGGCGCGGACCATGCTCATCCGCATGAGCGATGGCGACGGCCGGGCCTCGCTGACGCTCGCGGAAGAAGTCTGGCGGGCAGCCAAACCCGGCGAGGTCTTCGATCCCGAGGGACTGCAGCGCATCGTCCAGCGCCGCGCGCCGATCTACGACAAGGGCCAGGACGGCCATTACAATCTGATCTCGGCGCTGCACAAATCGGTACGCGGTTCAGACCCTGACGCGGCTCTCTACTATCTCGCACGCATGTTCGATGCCGGCGAGGATCCGCTCTATCTAGGCCGCCGGCTGGTGCGCATGGCCATGGAAGACATCGGCCTTGCCGACCCGCAGGCGCTTGTCGTCGCCAATGCCGCCAAGGATGCCTACGACTATCTCGGCTCGCCCGAGGGCGAGCTGGCTTTTGCCGAGGCCACCGTCTATCTCGCCACCGCGCCCAAATCCAACGCCGTCTACAATGCTTTCAAGGCTGCCACGCGGGCCGCGAAGGAACACGGCTCGCTGCTGCCGCCCAAGCACATCCTCAACGCGCCGACAAAGCTGATGAAAGAGGAGGATTACGGCGCCGGCTATCGTTACGACCATGACGAGCCGGATGCCTTTTCGGGGCAGGATTATTTTCCCGAGAAGATGGGCCGCCAGACCTTCTATGATCCGCCCGAGCGCGGCTTCGAGCGCGACATCAGGAAGCGGCTCGACTATTGGGCGAAGCTGCGCAAGGAGCGGGAGTAGCAGGCTTGCGTGAGGCCGTTGGCCAGATCCACCAGGCAGCCAGCCGGCCACGATAGCAGGGCCGTTGTGTGGTAACCCAAAAAACCTTATCAAGGCGCACGACCGGGCGGTGGTCGTTGCCGTGATTTGGGCACTTCATTCGCAACAGGATCGCGCTCCGCGCGTGGAAAAATGACAAAAACCCTTCGCAAGTCCCTTCGCAAATTCGCCATTGCCATCCCGCTTCTCGCCCTTGGCTTCTATTTCATTCCCATCCTGACGACGATCTTCATCATCTGCGGCCTGATCGACGTGCTGCGCAACGACCGCAAGGATCTGTCGCTGTTCTCAGGCTATTTTCTCGGCAACGGCCTGTTCACCTGGCTGCTTTCGCCGTTCAATCTGCTGGTCGACCTCTTGTGCTACAGAAATCCAGGTGTCTGGAAGCTGGAGCAGTTTCCCGCCGACTATCAGCGCGAGGTCAACGAGGTCCTGGACATCTTCAAGGCGCGCAAAGATGAGATCATTGCCGATATCGACGCCAATTTCGGCGCCGGCCGGCGCGGCATGTATGTCTACCAGTGGTACGGTAAGCACAGGATCGACAACGTCGCCGAGTTCAACAAGGACTTCAAGTACATCAAGACCATAGCCGTTTCCGTCTTCAGCAAGCGCGAATCGACGTCTTGGCATTTCGGCCCGCTGCGGCTCAGCCTGCGCATCCTCTACAATCTGATCCCGGTTAAGTCGGAGATTTTCGTCGAGTGCGGCAACGTCAAGAATTATTGGTACGACAATCCGCTGTTCATCTTCGACGACACGCTGCTGCATCGCTCGGTCAACGAGTATGACGGACGCCGCTACTGCGTCTTCATGGACATCATCCGGCCGTCTCCGGTTCCCAGACTGATCGCGGGCATGCTCTCAATCGTCTCGGTCAGCGTCGAGCGCATCAATTCCATGTTCTACAAGAACTGGAAGATGATCGGTTCGACCAAGCCGAAGAATGCCGGCACGACCTGAGCTTTAGAAAACCGGCGCTGCCGGCGGCATTTGGGTGCTCTGCGTGTGAGACTTGGCCATCCTTGTGGCCGCTCATGCGCCGGAACGGCTCCTGGCTGCATGAACGGCGGCCCCGGGCTGACTTTGACAGTTCTGCCTCTTCTCCTTCTGGCGGCTTCAAGTGACGAAGAACAGATCTCTCGGATTTTGGGCAACGACATATGTGTGCACCGCTCTGCTGGGAGTTGCTCTTGCTCTCACCTATGTAGGGCTTGAGCAGCCTGTCTATTACTGGGACTTCGCTGCCTATTTCGACACGTTCAGCCGGCAAGGCACGCTCTTGATTCAGAGCCCTCTCGAGTGGCTCAGCCATTTGAGGACCTCGATCGCCACGGATGACTACAGTGCGGCGATCCTGGTGCCGCTGATGCCGTTTCACATCATTTTTGGCGATTCGAGGTTTTCCTATATCGCCGGAATAGTTGCTGTTTATCTGGTCCCGACCGCTCTTCTCATCGGCAGAATTAGCTATCTGGAGGCGGCGACCGGGACGTCTTCATGCCGAAGCTGGCTCACCGTATGGATTGCGGCCTTTCTCTACACGCCGTTCTGGGCGGCGACGCTCCGTGGGTTGCCTGACATTGCCGGCTGTCTCGCGCTTTGCGCGGCAACCTATTTTCTCTGGAAATCGAGGTTCCTGACCCATGAACCGGTGATCAGCGGAATACGTGTCGGCGTATGCCTGTGGTTGGCGTTCGTGCTGCGCCGCTGGCACGCCTATCCTGTCATCGGGCTCGGAATTTCCGCAGCCTTCTTCTGTTTTCTGCAGGTTGCCAAAGATCGGGACTTTCCGGCACTCCGCAATGCCGCCGTCGGAGGCCTGTGTGCGATCCTCGTGGTTGTCGGAGCCGCGCTGACCTTCCAGCAACCCTTGATCTTCAAGATACTGGGAACCAGCTATGGCGATCTTTACAGCGGATACAAGACGGACTTCGTTTCGCAGATTGTCCAGGTGGGATCCCGGCTCAGCTATGTGAACTGGCTGTTGATCGTATTTGGCCTTTACATCTCCATTATACGCCAAAACAGATTTTCCCTGTTCTGTGCCGTTGCTTCGGCACTCACCTTCGTCCTCTTCACCCGCATGCAGGACCCGGATCGCCATCATTCGGTGCCGGTATTTCTTTGGCTCTTTCCTACCTACGCCCAGGCAATCGTTGCGATCGTTTCGATGCCGGCACTGAGATCGCGATGGTCGAACGCCGCGATAGCCGTTGCCGCCGGGCTGGCGTTTTTCGGTACTTTTTTCCCGACTGGCCGCCAGGTTCTGTCGCCGATCAGCTACGTCTTTGCCAGGGAAGCCACGCTCCCGCTGCACCTCGACAATCTTCCAGAATACAGGCGCCTTATCGATGACCTTCTTGGAAAGATGGGACCTGGGGACCGGTTGTCGGTGTTTGCATCCAGCGGGATCATGAGCGATTCATTGCTGTATGAAATGGACAAGGACCTTTACCCTCGCATCGAGTGGGCTTGTCAGGTCGATAGTCGCGATCGATTCAGACCGGCGGCGTTGAAGTCCAAATACGTTGTCGTGACCGACCCGCCCGTTATCCATCTGCAGCAGGGCGCGCAGCTCTGTGTCTCGATACCGGACCAATACATCGTCGAGGGCAAAGGCATTGGCGCAGCATACAGGCGCATAGCGGCTTACCAGCTGTCCGGCGACGTCAAGGGCTACCTCTACGAACAGGTGCGCCCTATCGGCAAAACGGAGGTCGATGACCTCTATAACGAGTTCAGGAAAAAATATCCGGGATGGGCAACGCCTGAGTGGTGAGCTCGATCTGCGTGCGGTTGCGCCCGCAACGAGGGATTGACGGGGCAGCCGTGCGGGGGCAGTAAACGGTCATGTTCAATCTGTTTCTCGTCGTCGTCGGTGGCGGCATCGGTGCCGGAATTCGTCACCTTACCAACATCGGCGCGCTGCGTTTTGTCGGCCCCAGCTATCCCTGGGGCACGATGGCCATCAACATCATTGGCTCCTTCGCCATGGGGCTGTTCATCGCCTCCATGATGCGCCGTGGCGGATCGAACGAGGTCAGGCTGTTCGTTGCTACCGGCATTCTCGGCGGCTTCACCACCTTCTCCGCCTTTTCGCTCGATTTCGCGACGCTGTGGGAGCGGGGAGCCACGCTGCCTGCGCTGGCTTATGCCCTTGCCAGCGTCATTGGCGCCATTATCGCCCTGTTTCTGGGACTTTGGCTCGCAAGAAGCCTGCCTTAGTGCTATTGCCGCGCCAAGAACAGGCCGAGCTTCGCTCGGGAAACGGATAAGCGACAAAAAACATGGCAGGCGTTGAACAGATCACGGTGGAGGCCGGCGAGGCGGGCATGCGGCTCGACCGCTGGTTCAAGACCCATTTCCCGGGCCTTGGTTTCGGCCATTTGCAGAAGCTTCTGCGCTCCGGCCAGATCCGCGTCGATGGCGGACGGGTCAAGGCCGACACCCGTGTCGAGCCCGGCCAGATGGTTCGCGTCCCACCGCTCGAGGTCGACAAGAAGGGCGAGAGTGCGCTGACCGGCCACTCGATCCGCAACCAGGGCGATGCCGATGTCCTGTCGAAAATGCTGATCCATGAAGATCCCAAGGTTTTCGTCTTCAACAAGCCGGCGGGCCTTGCGGTGCAGGGCGGCTCGGGCGTCACCCGCAATGTCGACGACATGCTGGAGGCCTGGCGCAGCCAGAAGGGCGAGAAGCCCAGACTGGTTCACAGGCTCGACCGCGACACTTCAGGTGTTCTGGTCGTCGCCCGCACCCGGCTGGCCGCCATGAAGCTCTCGGAAGCGTTTCGCGCCCGCGAGACCAAGAAGACCTATTGGGCGCTGGTCAAGGGCGTGCCGCCCAAGCGCGAGGACAAGATCTCGACCTGGCTGATCAAGGAGCCGACGCCGGACGGTGACCGCGTGCGTGTCGCCGCGCATGGCGAAAAGGGCGCCGATCACGCCGTCTCCTACTACCGCATCATCGAGCAGGCTGCGCAGACGATGACCTGGCTTGAAATGGAGCCCTATACGGGCCGCACCCACCAGCTTCGTGTCCACGCCGCCTACATCGGCTGCCCGATCCTGGGCGATCCGAAATATTTCGAGGCCGACACCAACTGGGACTTTCCAGGGGGCATTCAAAACCGCCTGCATCTGCACGCCCGCCGCATCATCATTCCGCATCCCGACAAGGGCGTCATCGATGTCACCGCGCCAATGCCGCCGCACATGCGCCAGAGCTGGAACCTGATCGGCTTCGACGACGCCAGCGCGGAGGACTGATCGTGAGCGGCGCCAGTGACGCGCTCGACCGGCGCGACACGGTCGACATGGCCGCCGCCGCCATCATGGTCGGGCTGACCTTTTCCTGGGGGTTGAATTACGTCGCCGCCAAGATCTCCTACGCTGGTTATGACCCGGTCTTCCTGTCGATCGCGCGCTCGATCATCGGCGGCCTGTGTGTCTTTGCCTGGTGCCGGTGGCGCGGCATCGCGCTTTTCACGCGCGACGGGACCTTGCTCGCCGGCATCGTGGTTGGCGCGCTTTTCGGCATCGAGTTCCTTTGCCTTTATGTCGGCCTGGAGCATACGACCGTTGCCCGCAACACGCTGCTGGTCAACACGATGCCGTTCTGGATGCTGCTCGGCGGCCATTTCCTGCTCGGTGAGCAGATCACATTGAGGAAATTCCTTGGCCTGCTGCTGGCCTTTGCCGGCCTTGTCGCGGTGTTTTCCGACAAGCTTGGCGGCGGCGGAGACATGCTGTTCGGCGATCTGCTGAGCCTCGGCTCCGGATTCTTCTGGGCTTTGACCAACATCCTCATCAAGCGGTCGAAGCTGGTCGAGGCGAGCGCCGAGAAGCTTCTGCTTTACCAACTCGCCGGGGCAGCGATCGTCGGCATATTGGTGCTGCCTCTCGCCGGCCCGCCCGTTCGCGACCCGACCGTGCTGCCGACCTTGGCGCTGCTCTTCCAGGCTGTCTACATCGTCGCCTTCACCTATGTGCTGTGGTTCTGGCTGTTGCGGCGCTATCCGGCGTCAGGCCTGTCCAGTTTCACTTTCCTGTCGCCGGTTTTCGGCGTGCTGTGCGGCGCCATGTTCTTGAATGAGCCGCTGACCATGCGCATTTTCCTGGCACTTGGCCTGATTGCCGCCGGCCTGATCATCGTCAACCGGCCAGTGCGCAAGCTGACGCCGGTGTAAGAGAGACCTTCTATGCGTGACATCCTCAACGACCTTGAAGCGGGCAAATATCTTTCGGATCCGGATCCGGTGCGCCGCGCCCAAATCCAGATGAAGACGCCTCTGCCGAAGCGCTTCTACAAGACCGTCTCGGTCGCGCCGGTCGAAGGCGGCTTTGCCGTGCATCTCGACGGCAAGCCGGTGCGCACGCCGGGCAAGGCGCTGCTGGCAGTGCCTACCGAGGCGGCAGCCGCGCTCGTCGCCGACGAGTTCGCCACCCAAAGCGAGACCATCAATCCGGTGACCATGCCGGTGATGCGGCTTGTGAACACCGCCATCGATGGCGTCGCCAGCGACCCGCAGGCGGTGCTGGAAGACATTCTGCGCTTCGCCTCGTCCGATCTGCTCTGTTACCGCGCCGACGCGCCGCAAGGGCTGGTGGAGCGGCAGAACCAGCATTGGGACTCGGTGATAGACTGGGCGAGGGGAACACTTGGGGTGCGCTTCAATCTCGCCGAGGGGATCATCCATGTCGAGCAGCCGCGCGAGACCATCGCGGTGCTGGGCAGCCATCTTGCCCAGCGAACAGAGCCGCTGCGTCTCGCCGCCATCCATGTGATGACGTCGCTCACAGGTTCGGCGCTGCTGGCGCTGGCTGTCGATTTCGGCGAGATCGACGCTGAGGCTGCATGGGCCGCGGCTCATGTCGACGAGGACTGGCAGATCGAGCATTGGGGGCAGGACGCCGAAGCCGTTGCCCGCCGCGCGGCTCGCAAGCACGACATGATGGCTGCTGTCGGCCTGCTGGAAGCGCTCAAGGGCTAAGGGTTTCCCAGTTCGCCCGGTTTCATCCCGCAGCGCACCTAATACCAAAGTCATAATCCCAAAGACGCGCTGCCTTTGGCGGGCGCTTTCTGTCATTTTTCCCGAATGGCTGTCGTTGAGTCCGTGCTCGGAGGAGAACGCGGACGGTGTCGCGCAGCATCGAGAACGGGTCTCACGGGAGGATAACGAAATGGCAATAGCATCGACCGCCGGCGGAGCAAGCCGCGCCATGACGCGGGAGGAGAAGAAAGTCATCTTCGCTTCCTCGCTCGGCACCGTTTTCGAATGGTATGATTTCTATCTCTACGGCTCGCTGGCAGTGTTCATTGGTTCGACCTTTTTCAGTCCAGCCATCCCGGAAGCGACCCGCAATATCTTCGCGCTGCTGGCCTTCGCTGCCGGCTTCCTGGTGCGCCCGTTCGGCGCATTGCTGTTCGGCCGCATCGGCGATCTTGTCGGCCGTAAATATACCTTCCTCGTCACCATGACGATCATGGGCCTGTCGACCTTCCTGGTCGGCTTGCTGCCTGGCTATGCGACCTTGGGCATCGCCGCTCCGGTGATCCTGATCATCCTGCGCATGCTGCAGGGTCTGGCACTGGGTGGCGAATATGGCGGCGCGGCCACTTACGTCGCCGAACATGCGCCGGACAACCGGCGCGGCTACTACACCTCGTGGATCCAGACCACGGCGACGCTGGGCCTGTTCCTGTCGCTGGTTGTGATCCTGATCGTACAGGCTTCATTGAGCAAGGAAAACTATGCTGCCTGGGGCTGGCGTATTCCGTTCCTCGTATCCTTCCTGCTGCTAGGCATCTCGATCTGGATCCGGCTTTCGCTTTCCGAATCGCCGACCTTCCAGCGCATGAAGGATGAGGGCAAGGGCTCCAAGGCGCCGCTGACGGAAGCCTTCGGTCAATGGAAGAATGCCAAGATCGCACTGCTGGCGCTGCTCGGCCTCACCGCCGGTCAGGCCGTGGTCTGGTATAACGGCCAGTTCTATGCGCTGTTCTTCCTGACCAACGTGCTCAAGGTCGACGCGCAATCGGTCAACATCATGATCGCGATCGCCCTGGCAGTAGGCTCGATCTTCTTCGTCGTCTTCGGCTGGCTCTCCGACAAGATCGGCCGCAAGCCGATCATCATGGCGGGCCTTGCCTTAGCGATTGTATGCACCTTCCCGCTGTTCAAGGCACTGACCTGGGCTGCCAATCCGGCGCTTGCCACAGCCCAGCAGAACACGCGGGCGACGGTGACGGCGGCACCTGGAGATTGCAAGTTCCAGTTCAATCCGGTGGGTACCGCGAAGTTCACGACATCCTGCGATATCGCGACCTCGTTCCTGACCAAGAACTCGGTTCCCTATGACGTCGTGTCGACGGCCGCCGCCGGCACACCCGCATCTGTCAAGATCGGCAACGAGACGGTCGAGTCCTATGACGCCATCGCCGCCGGCGATCAGGCCAAGGCCAAGGAAACCGCCTTCATCAAGGCCGTCAACATGTCGCTGCAGGACGGCGGCTATCCGCTGAAGCGCGCGGCAGCCAAGGTTGCGGACCAGAAGCTCGATGCGTTTGTTGCCGCCAACCCGGAACTGAAGCTGGATGCCGCTGCCATCCGTGCCGGTGAGAAGGCGACGGTGCCGATCGACCAGGCAGTCAAGGACAAGCTGCTGACCACCGACGAGGCGGCGGGCGCACCCGAAGTCACCGTCTACAACATTCCGGGTGGTGGCGCGTTCGCCATGTTCGCCGATCCTGCAGCAGTGAACTGGCCAATGACGATCGGCATCCTGTTCATCCTGGTGCTGTTCGTGACCATGGTCTATGGGCCGATCGCGGCGATCCTGGTCGAGATGTTCCCGACCCGCATTCGCTACACCGGCATGTCGTTGCCCTATCACATCGGCAATGGCTGGTTCGGCGGCCTGCTGCCGGCAACCGTGTTCGCGCTCAGCGCCTATAAGGGCGACATCTACTATGGCCTTTGGTATCCGGTGGTGATCGCGGCGATAACGCTGGTCATCGGCATGATCTTCGTCAAGGATACGCTCGGCACCGACCTGCACGCCAAGGAGTAGGCAGGCCCGGTGTTCAAAAGAAAGCCCGGCGCGAGCAATCGCGCCGGGCTTTCTCTTTTCAGGCCAATTCGTTGGCGAGGGCTGCTGCCCTTTGTGTCAGCTCTTGCGGCCCCGGGTCTCATCCTCGATGGCTGCCTCATGGTACCAGCCGTCGCCGAAGTCTGCGCGGGCACCACGCAGCGAGGCAAGCTCTGCCGCAAACTTAGCCTTGCCGCTCAAATTTGAGGCAGCGGCGCGCGCTGCCACCGGGAACATCAAAATTGTGGCCGACGGTCGTGTGGAAATGATTTCCATTGCCGGGTTCCTTTCTTCTGCCGAACCTTTTCGATTCAACTTGATCCGAAGATAAGGTCTGCAATCAAGTTAGGCAATATGCCTATGAAAAGATCAGCAATTGCACACTATTTGTGCAAAGAACGACTGTGATTGATCGGAACGCATCGCTTAGGCGGATCACCGACTTCGAGTGGATACCGGGTCAATTTTGCCGCACCCTTCACACCAAGAATGGCACACGAATTGCATTTTAAGAATGCGGCAGGCCGGCTGCTGACGGCAGACGCATGTCGACGCCGTTCAGTGTTCGGTGATCAAGCAACGAGAGGCTAGAATGACGAAATACAAGCTCGAGTATATCTGGCTCGATGGATATACCCCGGTCCCCAACCTTCGCGGCAAGACGCAGATCAAGGAATTCGCCGAATTCCCTGATCTCGAGCAGTTGCCGCTGTGGGGCTTCGATGGTTCCTCGACCCAGCAGGCCGAAGGGCACAGCTCCGATTGCGTGCTGAAGCCGGTTGCGGTCTATCCGGATCCCGCCCGTACCAACGGCGTGCTGGTCATGTGCGAAGTCATGATGCCCGATGGCGTCACGCCGCATGCCTCCAACAAGCGCGCCACCATCCTCGATGACGAGGGCGCCTGGTTCGGCTTCGAGCAGGAATATTTCTTCTACAAGGACGGCCGGCCGCTCGGCTTCCCCGAGAGCGGCTATCCCGCACCCCAGGGTCCGTACTACACCGGCGTCGGCTATTCCAATGTCGGCTCCGTCGCGCGCCAGATCGTCGAGGAGCATCTCGACCTCTGCCTCGCCGCCGGCATCAACCACGAGGGCATCAACGCCGAAGTTGCCAAGGGCCAGTGGGAATTCCAGATTTTCGGCAAGGGCTCCAAGAAAGCCGCCGACCAGATGTGGATGGCCCGCTACCTCATGCAGCGCCTGACCGAGAAGTACGGCATCGACATCGAATACCACTGCAAGCCGCTCGGCGACACCGACTGGAATGGCTCTGGCATGCACGCCAACTTCTCGACCGCCTATATGCGCGAAGTCGGCGGCAAGGCCTATTTCGAAGCGCTGATGGCGGCCTTCGACAAGAACCTGATGGATCACATCGCCGTCTATGGCCCGGACAACGACAAGCGTTTGACCGGCAAGCACGAGACCGCGCCGTGGAACCGGTTCAGCTATGGCATTGCCGACCGTGGCGCCTCGATCCGCGTGCCGCATTCCTTCATCAAGAGCGACTACAAGGGTTATCTGGAAGACCGCCGTCCGAACTCGCAGGGCGACCCCTACCAGATCGCCTCGCAGATCCTGAAGACGATCGCCTCGGTTCCGGCAAGCGCTCAGGTTTCGGCCGCCGCGTAAGCGTTTCGGACTGCATGACAAGATGACCCCGGCGTTTCGCGCCGGGGTTCTTTTTTGGCCGTTACCCGGCTGACGGCATTCCTGGTAAAACATACCCAGAAAAAGTCAGGGAATTCACGCGGTCGCAAATCGCCCGGAAGTTCTGGCCGCAGCCATGTGAGCCTCCGGCGATCACTCCCTATAAAGCCCGGAAAAGCGCCTTTTCCAGCCCTTATCTGGGGCAATGGACCTTCCATAAGCATCTGTTCATACAGCAGAATCGGTCATTCGCGGCCCGGCTTGCAGCGTTGACAGATCACGCTACGGCATGCGTATTCGCAGGCCTTGGGGTTACGTCACGCAATGCTGTTCGGACGGGCGGGGTTTTCTGAACGGCGGCATTGGCGTGGGCGCCGGACGAGCGGTCACTGTAGCCTGAGACAGTGCTCCGCTCGCTCCTGGCTCCAACGTTGGCGACCGACCGGCCGCCTTGATCTTCACCGGACATCGCCGAGTAGTGATTGAAGTCACCGGACCGACGCGCTCAGGCCGGCCGCTCCGATGGACCGTGGGTCCAGAATCCAGGCATCGTATGATCGTCGAAGACGAAAGACCAATATGGCTGTCCATGCGTGGCTGCCGCGCAGGCGAGACATGCCGGTCAGCTGGCAATTCCTATTGGAGCGCAGCAAAAAGCCCTTGAAAGAGGGAAGTCTTTCAAGGGCTTGGTTATTATGGCGTATCTTAGTCTGAGCTTGAAGCCTCAGACAGAGTAATACATATCGTATTCGACCGGATGCGGGGTCATTTCGAAGCGCATCACTTCGGCCATCTTCAGCTCGATGTAGCTGTCGATCTGGTCGTCGTCGAAGACGCCGCCGGCTTTCAGGAAGCCGCGGTCCTTGTCGAGGCTTTGCAGGGCTTCGCGCAGCGAGCCGCAGACGGTCGGGATCTTCTTCAGTTCCTTCGGCGGCAGGTCGTAGAGATCCTTGTCCATCGGCTGGCCGGGATGGATCTTGTTCTTGATACCGTCGAGGCCGGCCATCAGCAGCGCGGAGAAGGCGAGGTAGGGGTTCGCGCCCGGATCGGGGAAGCGGACCTCGACGCGCTTGGCCTTCGGCGACGAGCCGAACGGGATACGGCAGGACGCCGAGCGGTTGCGCGCCGAATAGGCGAGCAGAACCGGCGCTTCGTAACCCGGCACCAGGCGCTTGTAGGAATTGGTCAGCGGGTTGGTGAATGCGTTGATCGCCTTGGCATGCTTGATGACGCCGCCGATGAAGAACAGGCAGCTTTCCGACAGACCGGCATATTCATTGCCGGCGAAGGTCGGCTTGCCGTTCTTCCAGATCGACATGTGGACGTGCATGCCCGAGCCGTTGTCGCCGAAGATCGGCTTCGGCATGAAGGTCGCCGTCTTGCCGTAGGCATTGGCGACCTGGTGCACGACATATTTGTAGATCAGCATCTTGTCGGCGTTGCGTACCAGTGCGTCGAACTTGATGCCGAGTTCGTGCTGCGCCGCCGCCACCTCATGGTGATGCTTTTCGACGCGCACGCCCATCTCGGCGAGCACGGTCAGCATTTCCGAGCGCATGTCCTGCGCGCTGTCGATCGGCGGCACCGGGAAGTAGCCTCCCTTGACGCGCGGACGGTGGCCGAGATTGCCGGTCTCGTAGTCGGTGTCGTCGTTCGACGGCAGTTCCGTGGAGTCGAGCTTGAAACCGGTGTTGTAGGGATCGGCCTTGTACTTCACGTCGTCGAAGACGAAAAATTCGGCTTCCGGGCCGACAAAGATGGTGTCGCCGATGCCTTCGGCCTTCATGTAAGCCTCGGCCTTCTTGGCCGTGCCGCGCGGATCGCGGTTGTAGGATTCACCCGAAACCGGATCGAGGATGTCGCACAGGATGACCATGGTTGACTGGGCGAAGAACGGATCCATGTGAACCGTTTCCGGGTCGGGCATCAGCACCATGTCGGACTCGTTGATGGCCTTCCAGCCGGCAATCGACGAGCCGTCGAACATCACGCCATCGGCGAACATGTCTTCCTCGACCTCGATGACATCCATCGTCACGTGTTGCAGCTTGCCCTTCGGGTCTGTGAAGCGCAGGTCGACGAATTTCACGTCGTTGTCCTTGATCTGCTTCATGATGTCTTTGGCTGTCGTCATGTCGTGTATCCCTGTGTGATGACTTTTTTTGATGATGACGTTTTCAGGAGGATGGGGCGGTCGGTTCAGACCGCGTCCATGCCCGTTTCGCCGGTGCGGATCCGCACGACTTCCTCGATGTTGGAGACGAAGATCTTGCCGTCACCGATGCGGCCCGTCTGGGCCGCCTTGCGGATGGCCTCGATGGCGCCTTCGACCGCGTCGTCGCCAAGCACGACCTCGATCTTCACCTTGGGCAGGAAATCGACGACATATTCGGCGCCGCGGTAGAGTTCGGTATGGCCCTTCTGACGACCGAAGCCCTTTGCCTCGGTGACGGTTATGCCTTGCAGTCCGGCCTCCTGAAGCGCTTCCTTCACTTCGTCCAGCTTGAATGGCTTGATGATCGCTTCGATCTTTTTCATGTAAAAAGTGGCCTCCACTGCCAAAAAAACGGGTTGTGACCCCCCGCTTGCGCCTCCATCAAGCACGAACTGTGCCAATTCAGCGGATTCGAAGCGGTCTCATAAGATTTCAAAGCCGCGCCGCACCGGGATGCAAATTCGCGTCATTCGCTGCACCGGAAGCGGCATGGGCTGCCAGAGCCTACACAGCGCCAGCACCTGCGTCCGCACAAAAATCAGGCATATCGCCTATCCCGCAGGCAATTTTCTGCCCGCAATGCCTTCGTGCCGACGTTATGGCTGCAGATCTCGGCAACTCCCCCTTGTTTGCTTAGGATCGAAATTGGACAATGCTTGATAGCATGCGGATCGGCAATCCATGAGCAACGAACTTCTTTCCCCGGCCGAAATGAGCGAGGCTGATCGGCTGACGATCGCGGCCGGTCCGGCCGATGGAATCAGCCTGATGCGGCGCGCGGGCGAAGCGGTCGCGGCCGAGATTCTCAAGCGTTATCCCGCAGCGCCGCATGTCCATGTGCTGTGCGGTCCCGGCAACAATGGCGGCGATGGCTATGTCGTCGCACGCCTCCTGGCCGGCAGCGGCGTCGGCACAACGATCTGGTCATCCGGAGCGCCGAGGCCGGAAAGCGATGCGGCGCTCGCCGCCGCGGAATCCCTGGTCAAGTCCCGGCCGCTGTCTGATTTCGACGCCGAGTTCGGCTCGATCGTGATCGACGCGCTCTATGGGGCAGGGCTGTCCAAGCCGCTGTCCGGCGATGCCGCGAAAGCTGTCGATACAGTGACAGCCCTGCGCCTGCCTGTGGTCGCGATCGACCTGCCGTCGGGCGTCTCGGGAGCCAGCGGCGAAATATTGAGCAGGGCGTTTCGTGCCGAGGTCACCGTCACCTTCGCGCGGAAAAAGCCCGGCCACTTGCTGCTGCCGGGGCGCGGGCAATGCGGTGAGATCGTGCTCGCCGATATTGGCATCGGCGACGGCATCATCGCCCAGCTCGCCGTCTCGACCTTCGAAAATGTGCCGGATCTGTGGTTGCGGGAATTTCCGGTGCCGGCGGTGGACGCGCATAAATACAAGCGCGGCCATGTCGGCGTCTTTTCCGGCGGTCCCAGTGCTACCGGCGCGGCGCGGCTGTCGGCGATGGCCGCCGCCAGAAGCGGGGCAGGGGCGGTCACCGTGCTGTCGCCTGGCAATGCCATGCAGGTGAACGCGACACACCTCACCTCGATCATGCTGCGAGAGGCGGGGTCATTCGAGGAGGTGCAGGAATTTCTGACGGCGCGCCATCCCGAGGCGCTGGTGTTTGGACCGGGGCTCGGGCCAAAGCCCAAGGTCGGCGATTTCGCCCTGCAACTGATCAAGACCTTGGCGGAGGGTGCACGCGCATCGCAAACTGCAAACCATGGAGGAGCGATCGTGCTTGATGCCGATGCCATTACCTCTCTGGCCCATCAGCCGCAGGCGCTGTTCGAAGCCGCTCGTCAGCCAAACGCTCCAGTGTTGGTGATCACGCCGCATGAGGGTGAATTCGGCCGCTTGTTCCCAGATATCGCCGGGGACAAAACCATGTCGAAATTGGACAAGGCGCGAGCGGCTGCCGCGCGGGCCAACGCAACGATCGTCTACAAGGGCGCCGACACGGTGATAGCCGCGCCTGTTGGCAAGGCAGCCATCAACTCCAACGGCGCTCCGTGGCTGGCCACGGCCGGGTCAGGCGACGTGCTGTCGGGCATCATCGCCGGTCTGCTCGCACAAGGCATGCCGCCCTTCGAGGGCACCTGCGCGGCGGTGTGGCTACACGCCGAAACCGGCAGCCGGTTCGGACCCGGCCTGATCGCCGAGGATCTGCCGCTGGCGCTGCTGCCGGTGTTGCGTGAACTCTTCGACGCGCGCACGGCTGTTCTATGAACCGCGCCCTGGCTCCGCTGCTTGCCACCCTCATCGCTGTCTTCATGGCGTCGACGGCGCGCGCCGTCGGCCCTGTAACCGTCGTCGACAATCCGGCGGTGCTCGCCGCGCTCGATGCCGGGGGTTTCGGCTTCGCCGATGTTTTGGGGGTTGACGGCGAGGACGGTCTAAAGACGCTTTACGACGAGGCCCCCGCCTATCACGCCATCGTTGACATCGTTGCCTCCGATGTTGCGGCGCTCCGCGCCGAGATGAAGGCCGGCGGGCGGCCGCTCTACGAGGTGACAGACGGCAATGTCGGCCGCATCATGGACATGCGCTGGCTGAAGACCGATGCCGCGCGCTTCCGGCTGGTCGGCGTCGTCAACCGGCTCGACCGTCGCGATTTCATGCTGCTGCAAGGCGACAGGAGCTGCGGCGAGGTGCGCTTCATCTACCGCCTGGCCTACAGTTTTCGCAAGAACGGCAAGCTGCTGGCATCGCGCTTGCCGTTCAATTTCAATGCCGTCTACAGCGCCGCGCCCGATGCCGATGGCGGCTGCGTCGGCACTGCCGGACGCTGGACGCCACAGCTTGACGAGAGCGTCGATGCCGGCTGGCTGACCGGCGGGCCGCTGGAGAAGGCCGGGCTGACCTTCAAGCAGCTGGAGCTCAACGCGCAGGTGGTGCGCTTCCCGTCCGGCCAGGAAACCGAGTTCGGCGGGCAGGCGGCCTATCTCATGCGGGTATTCGGCATCGATGGCGCCGAAATCAGCGAGAAGCCGCTGGAGAACACGCCCGACACCGCACGGCTCTCGCAGGACGCGGCGCTGAAAGCACGGCTTGCCGCCTATGTCGGCGCCAATTTGCCGGCGGTTGACGAAGGCGTCTATCAAATCCCCGACGAGTTCCTGGCCAGAAAGATCATATCATGGTCGACCTTCGGCAGCGCGCGGCAGGCCAATCATCCGTTTACGCAATTATTCCAGCCCAAGGATTTCGCACCGCTCGATTATTCCGCGCTGAAACTGGTGCGCACGCCGGAAGCGCTGGTCGAGCGGCTGGACAATGGCGCCTGCCAGGGTTGCCATCAGGCGGGTTCGACGGCCGGTTTCCATTTCATCGGGCTAGACGACAAGACGACATCGCCGTTGAACCGCATCGAGGTCGGGATTTCGCCGCATCTTCATGCCGAGATCCCGCGGCGCCAGGCGTGGCTCGCCGCCACGGCCGAAGGCAAGCAGCCGAACCGCTTCCGTCCGCTCTCCTTTGCGCCGCCGGCGGTCTGGACGAACGCCGACGCGGTTGATTACGCGCCGGCGGAGATGGCCATGCCTTGCCTGATGCCGGAAGATGCCGCGCGGTTCGGCGCGACCTGGCAATGCGACGGCGGCACCGTCTGCACGCCGCTGGCCACCGCTTCAGGCGTGCACACGAAACTGGCGCAATGCCTGCTGCCCAAGGACAGCGAAAAAATGTTTTCCGGCCACCCCTGCCTGACCGGCTCGATCGCCAGCAACGCGGTGCAGCCTTTCAACGACCGCTACAGCAGATCGGGCCAGTTCGCGGCCTTCGCCCCGGATGTCTCGCGCACCGCCTATACCTGCCGGCCGCCGAAGATCGGCGTGCCGGGCGGGATCGCTTATCGCGGCTGCGACGACAAGGACCGCGACTTCGCGGCCTTCAAAGCCGGCAAGCCGATGCCGAACGAGATTTGCGGGCTGGTCGGCGGCAAGAAATTCGATATCTGCGTGGCCACCAACAATTTCGACCAATGTCTTGGCGGCGCCGTCAATCGCGGCAACCGGCCGGCCTGTTCGGCCGATCATTTCTGCCGCGAGGACTATATGTGCCAGTCACTGCCGCCTGACACGCCGGGCATCGGCAAGGTGAAAGGCATCGGCTTCTGCTCGCCGACTTACTTTATCTTCCAGATGCGTATCGACAATCACGCGACGCCATGGGGCAGCCCTGTCCGCGCCACCATGGGGGCGGGATTTGGCGCGGCGGAAGAGGAGTGAGCTGCCCGACGGTTACCTCGGATAGATGCCCAGCCACGCCTCACAGCGGGATGTTGTCGTGCTTCTTCCAGGGGTTCTGCATGTCCTTGTTGCGCAGCATGCGCAGCGCGCGCGCGATGCGGCGGCGGGTCGAGTGCGGCATGATCACCTCATCGACATAGCCGCGCTCGGCGGCGACGAAGGGCGACAGGAAGCGATCCTCGTAAGCCTTTGTGTGGGCTGCGATCTTTTCGATGTCACCGATGTCCTTGCGATAAATGATCTCGACCGCCCCCCTGGCACCCATCACCGCGATCTGCGCCGTCGGCCAGGCATAGTTCATGTCGCCGCGCAGATGTTTCGACGCCATCACGTCATAGGCGCCGCCATAGGCTTTGCGGGTGATGACGGTGATCTTCGGTACGGTGGCCTCGGCATAGGCGAACAGGAGTTTCGCGCCATGCTTGATCAGCCCGCCATATTCCTGCGCGGTGCCAGGCAGGAAGCCGGGGACATCGACGAAGGTGACGATCGGGATCGAAAAACAGTCGCAGAAGCGCACGAAACGGGCCGCCTTGCGGCTGGCGTCGGAATCGAGCACGCCGGCCAGCACCATCGGCTGGTTGGCGACGAAGCCGACGGTGCGGCCCTCGACGCGCCCGAACCCGGTGACGATGTTCTTGGCGAAGTTCTGCTGGATTTCGAAGAAGTCGCCTTCGTCGGCAACTTTCATGATCAGTTCCTTGATGTCGTAGGGCTTGTTGGCGTTGTCGGGAATCAGCCGGTCGAGCGACAAATCATGGTCGGTGACCGACTGGTAGCATTCGATCTCGGGAAGCTCCGATGTGTTGGAAGCCGGCAGCAGGTCGACCAGCCGGCGCATCTGCAGCAGCGCCTCGACGTCATTGTCATAGGCTCCGTCGGCGATCGACGATTTCGTCGTATGGACGGAAGCGCCGCCGAGGCTCTCGGCGGTCACCGTCTCGTTGGTCACGGTCTTCACCACATCCGGTCCGGTGACGAACATGTAGGAAGTGTCGCGCACCATGAAGATGAAGTCGGTCATGGCAGGCGAATAGACGTCGCCGCCGGCGCACGGTCCCATGATGACGGAAATCTGCGGAATGACGCCTGAGGCCAGCACGTTGCGCTGAAAGATCTCGGCATAGCCGCCGAGTGCTGCCACGCCTTCCTGGATGCGCGCGCCGCCAGCATCGTAGAGGCCGATGATCGGCGCCCGGTTGCGCAGCGCCATCTCCTGCACCTTGATGACCTTCTCGGCATGCGCTTCCGACAGCGAGCCCCCGAATACGGTAAAGTCCTTGGCGAAGAGGTAGACCGGGCGGCCGTTGACGGTGCCCCAGCCGGTGACGACGCCGTCGCCGGCGATCTTGGTGTTCTCCATGCCGAAGTCGGTCGAGCGGTGCTCGACATACATGTCGAATTCCTCGAACGAGCCCTCGTCGAGAAACACCTCGATGCGTTCGCGCGCGGTGAGCTTGCCCTTCTTGTGCTGGGCATCGATGCGAGCCTGGCCGCCGCCCATGCGGGCAATCTCGCGGCGGCGCTCGAGTTCCTTGAGAACGTCTTTCATCGATTACCTCCCAAGCCAGTGGCATTTCGTGGTAATCGTGCCGGCAAGCGAGCGCAAGCGCCGCTTGCGCCACGGGTTTTGTTGCGCTGCAGCATGACGCCCCTTGCATTTGGCGGCGAACTCAGCCATATGCAGCCCATAGGCGCTTGGGCCGGGAACGAATCCGGCCTTCTCGACGAATGAGACTGGTTGCGTCTGTTTTCCCTCTTTCCGGTATATCGGCCCTTTTTCCGGTAAATCACAAAGCGGTGAAAAAGCCCCGTGGCATGATGCCTGCGGGCACGACAGCGCAGCCGAGTGGACGAATACGTCCGCCCGCCTTGTCGTTCATCACAGATTTTTCGACGGCAGGTTGCGCCCTGCCGCCATCGATGTTTGCGGCCAGAAGCCGCGTGAAAGAAGATTATTTTGACCAACGAAAACACTTTGCCCGGTAGCACTGCGGAACTCACCGGTTTCGCGGCACTGGGTATTACGGGCGCGCTGCTCAAGGCCACCCACAACGCCGGCTTCGCCGAGCCGAAGCCGATCCAGGCACAGGCGATCCCCCCTCAGATGGAAGGCCGTGACATTTTCGGCATCGCCCAGACCGGCTCCGGCAAGACCGCGGCCTTCGCGCTGCCGATCTTGTCGAAGATCATTGCGCTTGGCACCAAGCGCCGGCCGAAGACGGCGCGTGCGCTGATTCTGGCGCCGACGCGCGAACTCGCCGTGCAGATCGAAGACACGATCAAGATCCTCGCCAAGGGTGCGCATGTCTCGACCGCGCTCGTGCTCGGCGGCGTGTCCCGCTTCAGTCAGGTGAAGAAGGTTGCTCCCGGCGTCGACATCCTGATCGCCACGCCCGGCCGGTTGACCGACCTTGTGCGTGAGGGCGACCTCGTGCTTGCCGACACCAAATGGCTGGTGCTCGACGAAGGCGACCGCATGCTCGACATGGGCTTCATCAACGACGTCAAGCGCATCGCCAAGGCGACGGCGCCCGACCGTCAGACGGTGCTGTTCTCGGCGACCATGCCCAATGAAATCGCCGAACTGGCCAAGGGCCTGCTGAAGAACCCGATCCGCGTCGAAGTCGCGCCGCAAAGCACGGCGGCGGCCGAGATCGTGCAGGGCGTCGTCTTTGCCCGCACCAAGCAGAAGCGCCAGGTTCTGTCGACGATGCTCGCCGACGAGGCGATGAAGTCCGTCATCATCTTCTCGCGCACCAAGCATGGTGCCGACAGGGTGACCAAGGACCTAGAGCGCGACGGCTTCAAGGCCGCCGTCATCCACGGCAACAAGTCGCAGAATGCCCGCCAGAAAGCGCTGAACGATTTCCGCGACGGCTCGGTGCGCATTCTGGTGGCGACCGACATTGCGGCGCGCGGCATCGACGTCCCCGGCATCAGCCATGTCGTGAATTTCGACCTGCCTGATGAAGCCGAGAGCTACGTCCACCGCATCGGACGTACCGGCCGCAACGGCATGGACGGCATCGCGATCACGCTTTGCGATCCTTCCGAGAACAGCAAGCTGCGCCAGGTCGAGCGCATCATCCGCACCAAGCTGCCGATCGTTGCCGACCATCTCGGCAGCCCCGATCCGCTGCGCAATCCGGCTGAAAAGAACGAGCGCTTCGAGCCGGCCAATGATCGCAACGACCGCAATGGCCGTCGCGACGGCAGGCGGCCCGGTGGCGAGAACAAGGGCAACGGCTTTGGCAAGAAGCGCTTCGGCGACAAGCCTGCCTTCGCAGGCGAGCGCAAGCCGGAAGGCGCCAAGCCGGCCTTCAAAGGCAACAACAAGCGTCGCTTCGGCGGCAAGCGTCCGGCTGCGCGGGCTGCGTAAGCCAGATCGCGTTGTAATCAGTCAGGCTTAGCCTGGCTGATTGCCGGGACAGACCAAGGAAAGGGCGGCTGAAGCGATGCTTCGGCCGCCCTTTTTCGTCGGCTTACTTCACCACCGCTTCGATCCAGACGGCGATCCTTTGCGCCAGAAACGCCGTGGTCGATGGCGACAGCGCGTCGCCGGCAATGACGTGACTGTCCGGGTCGCCGGTGTCATCGACCGGAACCAGTTCATGCGGCGCGCCCCAGCGCCCGGCAATCTCGCGGGTGCGGTCGGCCCGCACCACTTTGTCCGAATCAGAAAAGATGAACAAAGCAGGGATGGTCGCCTTCTCCACCGGCGCGCCATAGGCAAGCTCGGTCAGCGCCTGCATCGGCAAGGTTGCTTCGATCGGATAGCGGGTGGTCCAGAATTCTTCATTCAGCGCGTTGCGCGGCACGAAGCTGTGTTCCTTGCCGGCGACCAGCCTGGCAATTTGTTTGCCCCACGGCATGGTCAGGATCTCGGCGCCCGAAGCCTTGACGCCGAAGTTCGGGGAGATGAACGCAATCGCCGCCACCTCGTCCGATGCACCGGGCTGCGTTGCCGCCCAGACCGCCAGCGAGCCGCCGGTCGACGTCGAGATGACGATCACCTTGTCGCCGATCGCCCGGCCGATGGCGAGCGCTTCCTCATAGTCGTTGATCCAGGCGTTGATGCTGCCTTGCGTCATCGCCGCGCCATCCTGCCCGTGACCGGTGAGCCGGGTGTAGAAGAGATTGGCATCAAGCTGTTCCGCCACTTCGTCGGGCAGCGGGCGGACCTCGCCCTTCGATGCGGAAAAGCCGTGGATGTAGACGATCGACAGCGGCGTCCTGGCATGCACCAACGGATCGGCCCAGACGATCTCTTTTTCCAGCCCGTCACGGATTCCGGGGATGGCGGCTTCCGCCTTTGCCACATAGGCCTGCGGATCGTCAGCGATGAGCGAGGGATCGAAACGGATCGTGGTGTCGACGCGAACGCGCGGGCCGAGCACGAAGGCCAGTGCGAGAATGGCGATCAGGCCCAGCACAGCAAGCACGATCCGTCGCCCCATCGCAGACTCCACGCAGCACTTGTCTCAACCATGACCCAGGCGGCCCGAAACGGTGGGCCTGCCAATTTCGCCGGCGTCCTATTCGATCGGGGGTTTGCGGTCGTAATGCAGCGGCCGCGCCTTCCAACTGGTCATCAGGCTGATAAACCCTCTGCACAGCGGCCTCGGCAGCAGGCCGAGCAGTTTCAGGGGCCAGCTGGTCCGGCGCGGGAAATGGACTTCGAAGCCGCCCGACTTGATGCCCCGCGCCATGCGGCGCGATGCGCGGCTGACCGGCATCAGTCCCGGCATAGGCAGCATGTTCTTCTCGGTCAGCGGGGTGTCGATGAAGCCGGGATTGAACACCTGGATACGCACGTTCATCTTGTCGAAATCATACTTCAGCGACTCGGCCAGGATGTTGATGGCCGCCTTGGTGCCGCCATAGGCGGCCGTTGTCGGCCAGCCGAAATAGGATGTCACCGAGCCGACCAGCACGACATGGCCGCGCGCCCGCACACGCATGCGTTCGACCGCGGGCACGAGGCCGTTGATGATGCCGAAATAATTGACCTCGAAGGACCGGCGAAAGTCGTTGACGACAAGATTCTCCCCCGGCGTCGAAATGTAGTTCCCTGCATTGAAGATGGCGAGCACGATGGGACCGAGCTCCTTCTCGATCGCGGCGACGGTTCTTGCCATGCGCGGCTCGTCGGTGACATCGCAGGGAAAGGCCGTGACACTGCCCGGCATCTGCGCGGTCTCGACGACAAGCGTGTCGATCGGATCGTCGTCAAGCGCCGTCACCGCGACGGCATAGCCCTGGGAAGCAAGATCCCTGGCCAGCGCACGGCCGATGCCGCTTGAGCCGCCCGTGATCCAGGCGACGCCGTGCTTCGGGTTAGCCCGGTAGAGTGTCATGCTGCGCCCTGTCGACTTGTTGGTGCTTTGCTCTAGAGCGGTTCACCGTTTCACGGAAACGGCGAACTGCTCTATCTCCTTGTTTCTACGCAATTCCGGACGGAAAACCGTTTCACACTTTTCCTGGAATTGCTCTAGCGGTGAAGAAATCGAATGAAAAGCCGCTTTTCAACGTCAGCCGGAAATGAACAGTGGCGCAAGAGGCCAGCCTCGGGAAGCGCCGACGCAACAACAGCACTGCAAATGCGACTGGACCAGACAAATTCTTGCCTTGAAACCGCAGCTTCGGGTTTCTAGGGTTTCGGCGCACCTACACAAGGAATCCTGAATGCCCCGTTCTGTGATCGACGCGATCGGCAACACGCCTCTGATCCGCCTCAACAAAGCTTCGGAACAAACCGGTTGCGAGATCCTGGGCAAGGCCGAATTCATGAATCCCGGCCAGTCGGTCAAGGATCGTGCGGGCCTGTTCATCATCCGCGACGCCGAGAAGCGCGGGCTGCTGAAGCCCGGCGGCGTGATCGTCGAGGGAACGGCGGGCAATACCGGCATCGGGCTGACGCTGGTCGCCAAGGCGCTCGGCTACCGGACCGTCATCGTCATTCCCGATACGCAGAGCCAGGAAAAGAAGGACACGATCAAGCTGCTCGGCGCTGAGCTGATCGAGGTGCCGGCCGTGCCCTACAGGAATCCCAACAACTACGTGAAACTGTCGGGGCGGCTGGCCGAGCAACTGGCAAAGACAGAACCGAACGGCGCCATCTGGGCCAACCAGTTCGACAATGTCGCCAACCGTGACGGCCATATCCGCACCACCGCGGAGGAGATCTGGAACCAGACCGGCGGCAAGGTCGACGGTTTCGTGTCGGCGGTCGGTTCTGGCGGCACGCTGGCCGGCGTCGCCTCCGGACTGAAGGCCAAAAGCCGGGATGTGAAGATCGCGCTCGCCGATCCGCTGGGGGCCGCGCTCTATTCTTTCTACACCAGCGGCGAGCTGAAGTCCGAAGGCAGCTCGATCACCGAAGGCATCGGGCAGGGGCGCATCACCGCCAATCTCGAAGGGTTCACGCCGGATTTTTCATTCCAGATCCCCGATGAGGATGCGCTGCCGATCGTCTTCGACCTGATCCAGGAAGAGGGCCTTTGCGTCGGCGGCTCGACCGGCATCAACATAGCCGGCGCGATCCGTCTGGGCAGGGAATTAGGTCCCGGCCACACCATCGTGACCATTCTTTGTGATTATGGCACGCGCTATCAATCAAAACTGTTCAACCCGGAATTCCTGCGCGAAAAGCAGCTGCCGGTGCCAGGCTGGATGGAACTGAAGAGCACAATTCCGGTGCCGTTCGAAAAGGTCGCGTGATGGCAAACAGGACGGACGCCCTGTTTCGCGACGATGCCTATCTGCGGACGGCGGACGCAACGGTCGTTGCCGTCAACGATCGCGGCGGTATCATCCTCGACCGGACCATCTTCTACGCCACTTCAGGCGGCCAACCGGGCGATACCGGGTATCTCGAACGCGGCGACGGCAGCCGTATCGTCATTGCCGCCACCCTCACCGGTGAGACCAAGGACGAGATCATACACGTGCCGGCGCCGGAGCAGGCGGTTCCGCAGCCAGGCGAGGCGCTGAGGCTGGCGATCGACTGGGAGCGGCGGCATCTCCTGATGCGCATGCACGCGGCTTGCCATCTGCTCACCGTCGTCTGCCCGTTCCCGATCACCGGTGCCTCGGTTTCCGAGGACGACAGCCGTGTCGACTTCGACGCTCCGGATGCCGGCTTCACCAAGGAGGACGTCACCGCCGGGCTGATGGACCTGGTGCGGGCCGATCATCCGATCTTTGTCAGGCTGATCAGTGACGAAGACCTGGCCGCCAATCCCGGCCTGGTGAAATCCAAGAACGTTCGGCCGCCGGTGGGCACAGGCAAGATCCGCCTGGTTTGTATCGGCGACAACGCTTCGGTGGACAGCCAGCCCTGCGGCGGCACCCATGTGAAAAGCACCGCCGAAGTCGGCGAAATCCACATCGGCAAGATCGAGAAGAAGGGCCGCGAGAACCGGCGCTTCCGCATCCGCTTTGGGCCGATGCCGGCAAACTGAACAGGACAGTGATCGCCAAAAAGCGAGCAGGAGAACAAAATGGCCGAGGACAGCCCCTTCACCGTCGACGCAGACTGGCTGCAGCAACGTCTCGGCGAGCCGGGCCTGACGATCATCGACGCATCCTGGTATCTCCCGGCGCAGAGGCGCGATGCGCGCGGCGAGTATGAGTCGGCCCATATCCCGGGCGCACGTTTTCTCGATCAGGATGCCGTTTCGGACCCGGATTCGCCCCTGCCGCATACCTTGCCGTCGCCGCAGCATTTTGCCCAGTATGTCGGCGCCATGGGCGTTTCGGCCGATGACACCATCGTCGTCTACGACGGGCCGGGTTTCTTCTCCGCACCCCGGGCGTGGTGGATGTTCCGGGTGATGGGCGTCTTTCAGACCTATATTCTGGAGGGCGGCTTCGATGGCTGGAAAGCCGCCGGCAGGCCGGTGACGGCCGAACCGACCAAGATCGCGCCAAGCGTGTTTCATGCCGATTTCGACGCCGGGCGCGTCGCCAGCCTCGCCGACATGCGCGGGATCGTCGACACCAAGGCGAGCCAGATCGCCGACGCCCGTGGACCGGGCCGCTTCACCGGCACTGAACCTGAGCCGCGCGCGGGTATCCGCTCCGGCCATATGCCCGGCGCGCGCAATCTGCCCTATTCGGCGCTGTCGGAAAATGGCGAGCTGCTGTCGAAGGACCGTCTGCGCAAGGTGATCGAGGAGGCCGGCATCGATCTGTCGAAACCTGTCGTCACTTCATGCGGCTCCGGTATTACCGCGGCGGTGGTGACGCTGGCGCTGGAAACGCTTGGCCATACAAACAACAGGCTTTACGACGGCTCCTGGACGGAGTGGGGCGGGCTTTCCGACACGCCTGTCGTGACCGGCCCCGTTGTGATCGGCAAGGAATGAAGACGGTGGAAAACGGCGCGCTGGAAGACATCGAAGTCACGGTGACGTTCCTCGAGATGCATGTGCCTCCGGCCTATTCGCCGCCTGTGCCGTATAACCGTCAGGTCGCGCTGCTGAAGACCAAGGACATTCCGCTGCATTTTTACCGCTATCTGATGGACCGGGTGGGGCGCAAATGGCACTGGGTCAATGTGCTGAGGCTGGATGACGACGAGCTTTCCGCCGGCATCCATCGTGAGGATCGCGACATCAGGGTCCTTTACCTCGACGGCGCGCCCGCCGGCTTCTTCGATCTCAAGCCGCATCTGCCGGAAGAAGTCGAACTCGCCTATTTCGGCATGATGGAACATGCCACCGGGCAAGGCATCGGCCGCTGGTTCCTGGGCTCCGCGATCGCCGCCGCATGGTCGCATGGGCCGAAGCGGGTGACGGTGCAGACCTGCACGCTCGATCATCCGGCGGCTCTGCCGCTCTACCAGAAGCTCGGCTTTGCACCGGTGGCGCAAAAGAGGGAAATCGTCCATCCGCTGCCTTTCACCGAGCGCGCGGCCAGCGTCATGCGGCCCTAGACTAGCCGGAAGCTGACACGGGTTCGAATCTGAACCCGCCGTTCATCGGCCCTTCAGGCTGTTTTTGGCATGTTGCCGGCACCATCAATGCGGCCAAGGCCGAAGGAGACGAAGATATGCTGACCCGCCGTACACTTGCCGCCGCGCTGATCGCGGCAATTGCCATGCCAAGCCTCGCCGCAGCCCAGGCGACAACGCCTTCGGCCGCGACGATCGAGCGGAAGCTCGAGGCGGCGCCGCGGGTGAAATTGCGGCCGAACGAGCGCGTCACCATCCGCGAATTCAAGCGGCGCCCGGATTTGCGCCGCATGGCCCGCTCGATCGATATCCAGTCGATCAACTTCGCCTTCGGTTCGGCGGCTATTGCCAACTCGCAATACGACAAGATCGAGACCATTGCCGACGCGCTGCGGCGCATCCTGCGCCGCGATCGCGGCGCCCGCGTGCTGATCGAGGGCCACACCGACGCCGTCGGCTCCTTCCAGTCGAATCAGGCTCTGTCCGAACAGCGCGCCGCTTCGCTCAAGCGCACATTGGTGCGCGAATTCGGCGTGCCGGGTCATGCTCTCGAGACAGTCGGCTATGGCGAAGAGTTTTTGCTGGTGCAGACGCAGAACGAAAACTGGCAGAATCGCCGGGTGACACTGCGCCGCTTCGACGATTTCATCCGTTGAGCCGCAGCTCTGAATTTTAGTTAGACGGCGCTTTCGACGGGACTTGATGAGAGCCGGTCGCCGACGGGCGACCGGCTCTTCGATATCTGGCAGGAATCGGGTGGGCGGCGAGAGTTCAAAGGGATAATTTCCGGTAGACCACACCGGAGATTTTCCATGACCATCCAGTTCAAAGCTTTGCCGACCGAAGGTGTCAGGACGCTGCAGCGCGGCGGGATCGATGCTTATGGCCAAATGCCCGAGCGAAAGATCTCCGACGGTGACGGCATGCCTTGCCGGCATTGCTTGAAGAACATCGCCGCCGGCGACGCCTATCTTGTTCTGGCGTACCGGCCATTCCCGCAGCTTCAGCCCTATGCTGAAACGGGGCCGATCTTCCTGCATGGCGAGGAATGCGACCGCGCTGCCGAGAGCGAGGCGCTGCCCGAGATTCTCGAAAGCCCCGACTACATCGTGCGCGGCTATGGCAGGGATGATCGCATCGTCTACGGCAGCGGCGGCGTCATCCCGACCACGGCAATTGCTGCACGGGCCGAGACGCTGTTCGAACGCGACGAGATCGCCTACGTCCATGTCCGTTCGGCGCGCAACAATTGCTACCAGTGCCGCATCGAGCGCGCTTGAGGCTGAGATTAGCCGCTGGAAACAGTTGTCGTACTCCCGTCGCATATTCGCGATAGAAAGCTATTGTCGATCGATTTGCCGACCGCGGATGAACCGGCGGTAAATCTCGACATCGAGGAAGCGGGGCTTTGGCTCCGCTTTTTTGTTGCCTGCGTTTGGCGCGGAAAGATTCGAGCAATAAAAAAAAGCCCGCCGGCATGGCCGACGGGCTGCAACTGTTTGGCTGGAGGGCCTTTTAGTTGAACTTGTACTTCGCGCCGAGACGCACGGTGTGGAAAGAGGAAGTCGAGGTAAGGGTGTCGTCGGGTGCGCCGAATTCCGAAGAAAAGTCCTTCTCGGCGAACTGCGAATAGCGATATTCGAGGCCAACGGTGACATTGCTGGACAGAGCCGTTTCCAGGCCGCCACCAACCGAGAAACCGCTGGAACCCCAGTCGAGAATGTCGCCGATCGGGTCGGAAGCGTTCAGATCGAAATGCTGCCAGCTGTAGCCGGCAAGCGCATAGGCAAGGGTCGATTCGTTCATCTTCATGCCGACGCGGCCCAGCACATCGAACCCATAGTCGGTATCGACGTTGATCGACCCGCCGCCGAGATCCAGCTTGGAAGTCATGCCGGAGTAGCGTGCATCGACCATGACGCCTGCGACCCAGCTGCCGAAGTCATGATCGTAGCCGACGTTCAGTTCACCAAAGGCACCTTCGCCACCGAGACCATTGAATTCCAGGTCGCCGAGCGGCGGAACGTTGATCTGATGCACGGACGCACCGGCGCCACCAGCGCCACCGATATAGAAGCCGGTCCAGTTGTAGGCTGGCGTCTCGAAGGCAGCGCCGCCGCCGTTCTGTGCACCGAAACGGTAATTGGCTGCGATCTGGAAAGTATGGCGCGAGGTGTCAAGATTCAGGAGACCGTCCGGTACTCCGACAATGCCAGCCTCGGAAAGAAGATCGTCCTTGGTCCCGAAGCCCGTATAGCGATACTCAGTCTTGATCGTCCAATTGCTGTTGATGGCCGTTTCGATGCCACCTCCGACAAAATACCCGCTCTGATCCCAATCAAAGTCGAAGCCGGCGTTCGTATCGAGCTTGTACTTCTGCCAGGAATAGCCACCCAGCACGTAGCCCAGAGTGTTCGGCGTCAAGAGGTAGCCGAGACGCAGGCCAGCGTCGAAACCGTAGGTTTCCTTGATCGAAGCGTCGAACCCCGTAATGTCCAGCGTGGTCTTGATGTTGCCCACGTGAGCGTCCAGCAGACCGCCGATGAGGAACCGGGGCGAGACCATATAGTCATAGCCAACCGTCAGCTCACCATAGACGCCTTCGCCACCAATGCCGTTCAGCGAGATTGGAATAAAATCGCTGCCGAGCTCGTGTACGTTGGCACCGGCACCGACGCCAAAACCAACGTAGAGGCCGCTCCAGTTAAAGCCGGCAGCTTCTTCTACCGGCTGGACGACATCTGCTGCATGAGCAGCAGACATCAAAGCCACAGCAGAAACAGCACCAAGAAGAAAAGATTTCGCGGATGTGCGAATGAACATATGCCCGTACCCCAATGAGTAAACCCAGAATGTCTCTAGCAGGGAGTCGGTCGGTACGGGAATGACAAATATGCAACAATGATGAGCAAAGTGCCGTTGCGTCACATCTTTCGACGCCATGCTTTGCCTGAAAAACAGGCTCGCAAGAAAAAACCCGCCGGCTTGGAACCGGCGGGCTGGATTGAAAGGAGCTGTTCTCGCGAAAATCAGGCGGCGAGAACGGCTTTCGGCTCGACCAGTTCGTAGCCGAGCGCCTCGGCGACTGCCCGGTTGGTGATCTTGCCCTTGTGGACATTGAGGCCGTTGCGCAGGTGATGATCGTCGACCAGCGCCTTCAGGCCCTTGTCGGCAAGCTGCAGGCCATAGTGCAGCGTCGCGTTGTTGAGCGCGTGGGCCGAAGTGACCGGCACGGCACCGGGCATGTTGGCGACGCAATAGTGGATGACGCCGTCGACCTCATAGGTCGGCTCGGCATGAGTGGTGGCGTGCGAGGTCTCGAAGCAGCCGCCCTGGTCGATGGCGACGTCGACCAGCACCGAGCCTTTCTTCATGCCCGACAGCATTTCGCGCGAAACCAGTTTTGGCGCCGCGGCACCCGGGATCAGCACCGCGCCGACGACGATGTCTGCCGAAAAACACTCTTCTTCCAGCGCCTCGACAGTCGAGTAACGGGTGTGGACGCGGCCGGCGAAGAGGTCGTCGAGCTGGCGCAGGCGCGGGATCGAGCGGTCGATGATGGTGACGTCGGCGCCAAGGCCGGCCGCCATCCTGGCCGCGTGCAGACCGACGACGCCACCGCCGAGCACGGTGACCTTGCCGGGCAGCACGCCGGGCACGCCGCCGAGCAGCACGCCGCGGCCGCCATTGGCCTTCTGCAGCGCCGTGGCGCCGGCCTGGATCGACAGACGTCCGGCAACTTCCGACATCGGCGCCAGCAACGGCAGGCCGCCACGGTCGTCGGTCACGGTCTCGTAGGCGATTGCCGTCACGCCGGACGCAAGCAGGCCTTTGGTCTGCTCCGGATCCGGAGCAAGGTGAAGGTAGGTGTACAGGATCTGGCCTTCGCGAAGCTGCGCCCATTCGCTGGGCTGCGGCTCCTTGACCTTGACGATCATGTCCGACCTGGCGAACACCTCGGCGGCCGTCTTGGCAATCGTGGCGCCGGCGGCGCGATAGGCGTTGTCATCGGCGCCGATGCCGGCACCGGCCCCGGTCTCAACCAGCACTTCGTGGCCATGGGCGACATATTCGCGGACCGAGCCGGGGGTGAGGCCGACGCGGTATTCGTGGTTCTTGATTTCCTTGGGGCAGCCGACGCGCATTTTCTTCTCCTGATCCGGCCCTTTGGGCTCGTTCCCTGTATGGATGGAGTGAACCACGAATCGTTGCGCAGGTGTTTGCGAATGCGCTTGCGCCAACCGGCAGGTTTCGATAATCGTTGCGCGAAATAGCTGGATATTCGCAGGATTCACGAAAAATGCGGCTCGACAGGATTGATATCGCCATTCTCGAGGCTTTGCAGAAGGATGGCAGGATACCCAATGCGGCACTGGCCGAGAAGGTCGGCCTGTCGCAGTCGGCCTGTTCGCGCCGGCTCGACAATCTGGAGAAATCCGGAACCATCCGCGGCTATCATGCCCGGCTTTCCAATGCAGCACTCGGCCACCAGATGACGGCGATCGTGCACATATCGCTGTCGGGACAGTTCGAGAAGACGCTTTCGGATTTCGAGGCGGCGATCAAACGCTGCCCGAACGTGCTGTCCTGTCACCTGATGTCGGGCGAGTACGACTACATCCTGCGGATCGCGGCGAAGGATCTCGTCGACTATGAGCGCATCCACAAGGAATGGCTGTCGGCAATGCCGCATGTGACCAAAATCAATTCGTCCTTTGCGCTACGCGAAATCGTCGACAGGACCGCCATGGGCATGAAGCCGGAAATGGCCTAGGCTGCGTTGATATTCAGGTGATGCCGGCCTGCAAATGGTAGCTCCCTGCGCTTCCGGTGCTCGCGTACGAAAAGTACGCTCCGCTCCCGTTCTCGGAAGCGACCATTTTCGACTCGGCCTGACCTGAATCTCAGCACAGCCTGGACTAGCTGGCCTCCGTTACCACCCGATCCATCGGGATATCGTGCGGCTGCGGGTAGATGGTCGCGATGCGTTGCAGCTCGTAGCCGACGCCGATGACCAGCGGCTTGAACGGCATCGCTGCCAGCGTGCGGTCGAAGAAGCCGCCGCCATAACCCAGGCGGTAGTTCTGGGGATCGATGCCGACGATCGGCGAGATGACGATGTCCGGCAGCACCGGATCGCCCTCGGCCGGGATCGGGATGTTCCAGACACCTTTCTCCAGCCGGTCGCCCGCTTTGTAGGCGCGGAAGATCAGCGGGTGCCCCTTGTCGATGACGATGGGCAGGGCGGTGCGGCCGCCGCGTTCGTTTATGGACGCCATCCAAGGCCGCAAATCCGGCTCGCCGCGAAACGGCCAGTAGAGACTGACCATGCGCCCGGCGATCTCGCCGATGATCGCGTCGAGGCCATCGGCGATGCGTTGCGACATTACCGCTCGCGCGTCGGCCGAAACGGCGAGACGCGCAGCGATCAGCCGTTCGCGTTCGGCCTTGCGCCAGCGTCTCACATCGATCCAGTCGCTCGAAGGCGCACGGAATTCCGGATCGAGCTCGTGCATGAAACAGGGCGGCGAAGAATACTGCGCCGGAGCATCGTCGTCACGATCGTTGGCCATGCCTCACCTCATCGCGTGTTCGATGACGCTATACCTCGCGATACGATACAACATGTGCATTCACGACATGGAACGACGAGTCTCGGGCACCGTCCATCTGTTGTTGCATTGCACAAAAATACCTACATCCAGGACAGCCAATCTTGCCATCGGGGTGAACGAAATGAATGAAGCCAGGCATCATGTCGTCGTTGTCGGCGCGGGTTTCGGCGGTCTCGAGTTCACCCGTGCACTTGCTGGCGCTCCGGTGCGTATCACCATGATCGACAAGCGCAACCATCACCTCTTCCAGCCGCTGCTCTATCAGGTGGCGACGACGGCGCTGGCCACCTCCGAGGTTGCCTGGCCGATCCGCCACCTCCTGCGCAAGCGCAAGGATGTGACGACCCTGCTCGCCAATGTCACCGGTGTCGACCGCGCCGGCAAGCGCGTGCTGCTCGATGACGGCAGCGCGGTCGCCTACGACACGCTGGTGCTCGCCACCGGTGCCCGCCACGCCTATTTCGGCCACGACGAATGGGAGCCTTTCGCCCCGGGCCTGAAGACGCTGGAGGACGCCACCAGCATTCGGAGGCGAATTCTCCTGGCCTTCGAGCAGGCCGAGCGGGAGACCGATCCCGCCAAACGCCGGGCGTTGCTGACCATTGCGATCGTCGGCGGCGGGCCGACCGGCGTCGAGCTTGCCGGCACCATCATCGAGCTGGCGCATGACACGCTGCGCGGCGAATTCCGCAACATCGACACGCGGCAGACGCGTGTGGTGCTGATCGAGGCCGGCGACCGCATCCTGGCCAATTTCGCACCGAAACTTTCCGACTATGCCAGCAAAGCGCTCGAGCGGCTCGGTGTGACTGTCGAGCTCGGCCGGGCCGTCACGAGCTGCGACGCCGAAGGTGTTGTATTTGGCGATAAGCAACTGGCAGCCCGAACGATCCTGTGGGCAGCCGGCGTTGCCGCTTCGCCGGCCGCTGAATGGCTGGGAGCGAAGGCGGACCGCGCGGGCAGGGTGCTGGTCGAGCCCGATATGACTGTATCTGGCAGCCCGGAGATTTTCGTCATCGGCGACGCCGCCCTTGTGCTGCGGCCCGATGGCCGGCCGGTGCCCGGCGTCGCGCCTTCCGCCAAGCAGGAGGGCCGACATGTTGCGGCCACCATCAAGGCCAGGCTCGGCGGCGACACGACCGCGCGTCCTTTCCACTACAGGCATGCCGGCGATCTCGCCACGATCGGCAAGCGCGCCGCGGTGATCGATTTCGGCTGGCTCAAGCTGACCGGCTGGGCGGCCTGGTGGCTGTGGGGAGTGGCGCACATCTATTTCCTGATCGGTTTTCGCAACCGGCTTGCGGTTTCGCTGAGCTGGCTATGGATCTACGCGACAGGCCAGCGCAGCGCGCGGCTGATCACCCAAGGCGACGACGACAAGGGCTGATTTCCTCGCCCCGATCGTTCATCCGCACGTCATCCGTTGCTGATCGAGTGGCGGCTTCATGCGCGCGACTTGTTGAATGGACTTAAGCAGGTTTCAGAGCGAAGTTCGCTTCGGGGCAGGGCTTGTCAGTTGTCGAAGGAGAAAACATGTCGCAACTGCTCCATCCCATATCCCGCCGCGATCTCCTTGCGGGCGCCGCCGCAGGGGCACTGATTATGCTGCATCCGTTCTCCGCCCGCGCTCAAGGCAACCAGGCCCATCTCCGGATCATGGAGACCACCGACATCCATGTGAACGTGCTGCCTTACGATTACTACGCCGACAAAACGAACGACACGCTGGGCCTGTCGCGCACGGCGTCTCTCATCGATGCTGTGCGCAAGGAAGCCGTGAATTCGATGCTGATCGACAATGGCGACCTGCTGCAGGGCAATCCGATGGGCGACTACATCGCCTATGAGAAGGGGCTGAAGGACGGCGACCTGCATCCGATCATGAAAGGCATGAACCTGCTTGGCTACGAGTGCTCCACGCTGGGCAACCACGAGTTCAACTACGGCCTGTCGTTCCTGGATAAGGTGCTGGCCGGCGCCAATTTTCCCTTCGTCTGCGCCAATTTGATCCGCGGCACCGAGCTTGCCGCGAACCCGCGCGACGACAAGCTCTATCTCAAGCCCTATGTCATCCTCGACAAGAAGATCAAGGACGGTTCGGGCGCCGAGCAGCCGATCAGGATCGGCATCATCGGCTTCGTGCCGCCGCAGATCATGGTCTGGGATCTCAAGAACCTCGAGGGCAACGTCAAGACGCGCGACATCGTCGAGGCGGCCAAGGCCTGGGTGCCGCAGATGAAGGAGGAGGGCGCCGACATCGTCCTTGCGCTGTCGCATTCCGGCATCGACGTGAAGCAGGGCGACATGATGGAGAACGCCTCGTTCTTCGTCGCCGGCGTCGACGGCATCGATGCGGTGTTCACCGGCCACCAGCATCTGGTGTTCCCCGGCAAGAAGGATTTCCAGTCGCTCGACGGTGTCGACACGCAAAAGGGCACGCTGCAGGGCAAACCCGCCGTCATGGGCGGTTTCTGGGGCTCGCATATGGGGCTGATCGACCTGATGCTGGAGCGTGACGGGTCGAAATGGAAGGTCGTTTCAGCCACCTCCGAAGCGCGGCCGATCTTCGAACGCCTCGACAACAAGAACAAGCCGACTGTCCCGGACGACAAGCGCATCATCGCGGCCCTCGACCAGGACCACCAGGCGACGCTGGCCTATGTGCGGCGTCCCGTCGGCAAGACCTCCGCGCCGCTTTATTCCTATTTCGCGCTGGTCGCCGACGATCCGTCGGTGCAGGTCGTCAGCCAGGCGCAGACCTGGTACCTCAGGGATATCCTCAAGAACACGCAATGGAAGGATGTGCCGCTGCTGTCGGCGGCCGCGCCGTTCAAGGCCGGCGGGCGCAACGGCGCCGACTACTATACCGACGTGCCGGCGGGCGACATCGCCATCAAGAACGTTGCCGACCTCTATCTCTATCCCAACACCGTGCGTGCGGTCGAAATCACCGGTGCGCAGGTTAAGGAATGGCTGGAAATGTCGGCCGGCATCTTCAACCGGATCGAGCCTGATAAGGCCGACCAGGCCCTCATCAACACTAATTTTCCGTCCTACAATTTCGACGTCATCGACGGCGTCACCTACAAGATCGATCTGTCGCAGCCGTCGAAATACGATGCCAAGGGCGGGCTGGCCAACGCTGGCGCCAATCGGATCGTCGACCTGAGTTTCGATGGAAAACCAATTGATCCTAAACAGAAATTCGTCATCGCGACCAACAATTACCGGGCCGGTGGCGGCGGCAATTTCCCCGACATCAATGCCTCGAAGATCATCTACGAGGCGCCGGACACCAATCGCGATGTCATCGTCCGCTATATCGTCAGCGAGGGCACGATCAACCCGTCGGCGGACGACAACTGGTCGTTCGCACCGCTGCCTGGAGCCAGCGCCGTCTTCGAAACCGGCCCCAGGGCCAAGGATTTCATTGCGCAGGTGAAATCGCTGAAGATCGAACCGGCGGGCGAGGGCGAGGCGGGCTTCGCGAAATACCGCATCCTGCTTTGAAGGGTGGGCTGCGGGGCGGCTCGATCCAAGCCCCTTACGGCGTGGATTGATCCGAGCCGAAACGTTCCTTGATGTCAGGCATGACGAGATCCAGCGCATCCGTGGAAATGCCGCCGGAATAGCCGTCCGGCAGTTGCTTGATCAGTTCGGGATCGTCGAGCCCTTGCGAAAAGTCGCCGCCGGAATAAGGGCCGAGCAGATAGACGCGGCTGTCGACTCGTTGCATGCGATCGAGAAACCGGTTCGGCCACCCCCACATCCATTTCGCGACGTTGACGGGGATGAGCAAGGTGCCTCTGCGGCAGGCATCCGGAACGTAGCCGCTCCAGCCAATCGCGGCATAGCGCAGGATGCATTGCGTCAGCGATGCGCGGCTTAGCGTATGCATGTCCGGCAGTGCTGCCTTGACGGCGGCGATCGGCTTATCGCCACCATAGACCGACAGATAACCGCGCTCGGCTGGAGACAGCGTGGCAAGCCAGGCGGCCAGCTTTTCGCCTTCGCCCGGATCGTTGCTCTTGACGTTGATGTTGAAGCGGCGGGCCGGGAAGTGCGCCAGAACCTCATCCAGCGATGGCATCATGCCGATACCCTTGCCGCGGAATGGAAAGGTCTTGCCGCCATCCGCCGTATAGCCATAGCCGACATCGAGGGTCTTCAACTCGGCCATGGAATGGCTGCGCGTTTCTCCCTTGCCTTCCGTGCGGCAATCCAGCGTCCAGTCATGGAAGACGGCGAACTTGCCGTCCGTCGTCGGGTGAACATCCAGTTCGAGCGCGTCAGCGCCCAGCGCGAAGGCGGCCTCCATCGAGGGAATTGTGTTTTCGAGGTAGCCATGGCGCGGCGGCAACATGCGACTGGCCGTGCAAGTCTGTCCTGTCATGCCTGCGCGCAAATAATCCTGGGCAAGGCCGCGATGGGCAAGCATCTCCGGCTTGCCGGCGGGGCGACTCGATAACAGCGAGGTGTTGTTGAGCCAGATGCCCACCGCAGCGACACCAATGACGCCGAAGAAGATCGTCCGTCTGCGCATCAGGTGATTTCCGATTCGTCCGTCCTGCGCGGCATTCTGCTTCGCGATCGGACTTTTTGACGGCGACGACGCGGCTATGTCGCGATCATGCTCGACATAGCCTGTTCAAGAGCGTGTCGGCTTACGCCTTGTAGACCACTTGGCGCACGTCGATGTAGCTGGCGCGGAATCCGGCCTCGCAATAGTGCAGGTAGAACTCCCAGAGCTTCTTGAACCGGTCGTCGAAGCCGAGCGGGACGATCTTTTCCCATGACGCCCAGAACCGGTGGCGCCACTCGGCAAGCGTGCGCGCGTAGTCGTCCGGAAACACGCGCTCGCGCAGATGGGCAAGGCCATGATCCTTGCCGAGCGCCTTCAGGATCGACGGCGTCGGCAGCATGCCGCCCGGGAAGACGTAGCGCTGGATGAAATCCGGCCTTGCGCGATAGGTGTCGTAGGCGGCTTCGTTGATGGTGATGATCTGCAGGCCGGCGGTGCCGCCAGGCCTTAGACAGGCCTTCATCTTGCCGAAAAACACCGGCCAGTATTTCTCGCCGACCGCCTCGAACATCTCGATCGAGGCGATGCGGTCATAGGTGCCGGTTTCGTCGCGATAATCCTGCAGCTTGATGTCGACCTTGTCGGCAAGACCAGCCCTGGCGATGCGAGCCGTGGCAAAATCGTGCTGCTCGCGGCTGATCGTCAGCCCGGTCACGCGGCAGCCGATCTCGCGCGCCGCGAATTCGGCGAAGCCACCCCAGCCGCAACCGATTTCCAGCACATGGTCCTTCGGACCGATCCCTGTATCCTTCGCCAGAGCGCGATATTTGGCGGCCTGGGCGCCTTCCAGGTCGTTGGCACCGGTCGTGTAGAGCGCCGAGGAATAGGTCATGCTCGGATCGAGCCATTCCTTGTAGAAGGCGTTGCCGAGGTCGTAATGCGCCGAGATATTGCGTTTCGAACCGGTGCGCGTGTTCTGGTTGAACCAGTGGCGGATGCGCTGGACGGTGTTGATCAGCCAACTGGTGCCGCCCGCGATACGCTCGCCAATGACCGAATTGACCACGAACAGCTCCAGGAAGCTGGTCACATCAGGGCTTTCCCAATCGCCGTCCATATAGGATTCGGCAACGCCGATCGTGCCGCCGGAAAAGGCGCGGCCGGGCAAGCGCCAATTCTTCAGCACCAGTTCGGCATCCGGGCCAGGTCCCTTGCCGCCGACGAGCACGGCGCGGCCGTCCGGCAGCCTCACCCTGAGCGAACCGCGAGGCAGGTTCATCGCCGCCGACAGCACCATGCGCGCTTTCGCCGGCAGA
Source organism: Mesorhizobium sp. SEMIA396 (assembly GCF_024518615.1). Lineage (NCBI taxonomy): Bacteria > Pseudomonadati > Pseudomonadota > Alphaproteobacteria > Hyphomicrobiales > Phyllobacteriaceae > Mesorhizobium > Mesorhizobium sp. SEMIA396. The sequence goes on along the minus strand of NZ_JANIFC010000013.1, from coordinate 9,171 downwards.
CCTTTGACGATCTCCGCGAAGTTGAATTCATCGAGCCTGACCGCGTCGCTCAATGCTACGCCAACATGTTCCTTTTGCGCCATCTCATGCCCCTGGATTTCCGCGGTGCCGGCGCAAATTGCCGGACCACGGTTCTCTTGGATCATTCGCCAGCTTCGAACGCCGCCGCGACCGGTTCGTCGGCGAGCGGGCTCGAACGAAGTGCGCGCCCCCTACCAGAGCTTCAGCGCTTCCCGGTGAATCCGTGCGACAATCTTCCACGTCATGCGGGGAAACTTCAAGGGGCAGGCTGCAAGCGGGGCTGTGCCAAGCAGATTGCTCCCGCCGGCGGGCATCTGTGCCTGTGCACAGCCAAGGCGCAGCGCGTCAAAAAACGCCTATGACCGCAGAATTCCTTGTGCGATAGATTTAGCCATGCGTTATGTAATCGTCATTGCCGCCATCGCATTTTTTTTGATCTGGGATGGCATGTACAATCAGGGCCGCTATCTCGACACCGCTGTGAGAGAGCTTAGCCATGTTGTGCGATATGTTACCAGCAAAGCTTAACTCCAGTGGCAGCAGCCGCGACATCCTTGTCGATTGACGCCAACGTCCTGCCGTCACAAAAGACCCCGGCACTTTGATCGAGGAGGCGGGGTTGATCCGGCATATCGTTTTCTTCAGCGCGCGGCGAAAAGAGGATGTCGAGGCCGTGCGCACCGGCTTGCTGGCGCTCGGCGACATTCCTCATTCCAGCCTGTTCGAGGTCACGCTCAACACCAAGGTGGACCCGCTGTCCGATGAGGTCGACGTGGTCGTCTATGCGGAGTTCGCCGATGACGCCGCGCTGGCCGCCTACAAGGCGCACCCGCTCTACGCGCAGACCACCAGCAAGGTCAAACCAATGCGTGAACTGCGCTATTCCGCCGATGTCGTCGCGGGGAGCTGATCGAACCTTGCTCCAAGGGCGCCTTTCGACGGCCGGTGAATTGACGGGCGAACTGGCCGGTATTGCGATCAAGTCTTGAACGGCTTTGCGGAATGATGCACATCGCGCCTGCATGACCAAAACCGCAGCCGCAGGCACTCATCCGCTCGATCATCTGGTGCTGCCGACGCACAGCCTCGATGTGGCGCGAGGCCGGCTCACCGCGCTTGGCTTCGTCGTTGCCCCGGCCGGTATCCATCCGTTCGGAACGGAAAACTGCTGTGTTTTCCTGGCCGACGGCACCTATCTCGAACCTTTGGCGGTCGGCGACGAGCAGGTGGCGGCAAAGGCTATCGCAGACGGCAATGTCTTCGTCGCGCGTGATCGCGCCTATCGCGACAGCAACGGCGACGAGGGATTTTCCGCCATTGTTCTGGGCACGGGCAATGCCGATGCCGACCATGCACGCTATGTCGATGCCGGCATCTCGGCGGGAGACATGCTGGGTTTTTCGCGCGCCTTCACCGACCCGGCCGGCAAAAGCGACGTCGCGTCGTTCAAGCTCGCCTTTGCGGCCGGAGCCGAGGCCACGGACGCCTTCCTGTTTGCCTGCGAGCGGGTCAACGCGCCTGATGTTGATCGCACGGCTTTGCAGGCCCACGCCAACGGCGCGACCGGAATTGTCGAGATCTTGGCGGTCAGCGATGCGCCCGGAAAGCAGCATGGGCTGATTTCCGTGGCGGTGGATGATCCGGCCGCCGACGGGCAGGGCGGCATTTTTCCCTTGCCGAATGCGGATTTGAGCGTGCTTGACCGCGCGGCTTTCACCGCGCGCTTCGGCCTGCCGGCCGGCGCGCCGACAGATCTACGCTTCGCAGCGGTGGTCTTTTCGGTTCGGAACGCCGATGTGACATCAAGGCTGCTTGCAGCCAATTCCGTCCAACACGATATAGCGGGCAATGATATCGTCGTGCGGCGTGCACCCGGACAGGGCGCGGCCTTTATCTTCCGGGAGATCCCATGAGCAAGCCGCAAGCGTCCAATTCGATGGCGCCCAATTCGTCTGTAGCCGTCGGCAATGTCGTCTTCGACAACAGGGCGGCTTTGTCCCTGATCGCCGGCCCGTGCCAGTTTGAATCGCGCCAGCATGCCTTCGACATGGCCGGCGCACTGAAGGAACTGACCGGCAGGCTCGGCATAGGCCTCGTCTACAAGACCAGCTACGACAAGGCCAACCGCACCTCGCTGTCGGCGACGCGCGGCGCCGGCATGGACGCAGCCCTTCCCGTCTTCGACGAACTGCGCAAGGAATTTTCGCTCCCCGTGCTGACCGATGTCCACACCGAGGAGCAGTGCGCGATCGTCGCGCCGCATGTCGATGTCCTGCAGATTCCGGCTTTCCTGTCGCGCCAGACGGACATGCTGGTCGCCGCCGCAAGGACCGGCAAGGTTATCAATGTGAAGAAGGGGCAGTTCCTCGCCCCCTGGGACATGAAGAACGTCGTCGCCAAGATCACCGGATCCGGCAATGCCAATGTGCTGACCACCGAGCGCGGCGCCTCCTTCGGCTACAACACGCTGGTCTCCGACATGCGCGCTCTTCCCATCATGGCCGAAATCGGCGCGCCCGTGATCTTCGATGCCACCCATTCGGTGCAGCAACCGGGCGGGCAGGGTGGGTCCTCGGGCGGTGAACGTCGTTTTGTCGAGACGCTGGCGCGCGCGGCCGTCGCTGTCGGCGTTGCCGGCGTGTTCATCGAGACCCACCAGGATCCTGACAATTCGACCTCGTCGGATGGTCCGAACATGCTGCCGTTAAAGGACATGCCAGCCCTGCTCGAGCGGCTGATGGCATTCGACCGTATCGCCAAGGGCCTCTAAGGCCGGACGCATACCCTGCCGACCGCCGGCGCTTGTGGAAGGCACGAGCCGGCTATACGCTTGCCTTGCAACTGAGCGTTTTGGCAGGAGGAAGCCATGTCCGTCGCCCGCGTCACCGAAATCACATCGTCGTCGAAGAAGAGCTTTCAGGACGCCATCGAACAGGGAATTGCGCGCGCCTCGAAAACCCTGAAGAACGTCGAGGGCGCCTGGATCCAGGACCAGAAGATCGTCGTCCAAGACGGCAAGATTGTTGCTTATCGCGTCAATATGAAGGTTACCTTCATCCTCGCGGAGTGACCGGGCGTCGCCGAAAAGTCGGGAACCTTCGCCCGCGCCCCTCATTGTCCAAGTATGGTTCTAAACCACAATGAGGAGCACAATCATGACAACCCAGACAGGTCACACCCAAGCCATCGCCGCCTCACGGGTCATCGGTACATCGGTCTACAATACCGAAGGCACGAGCATCGGAAGCATCGAGGATGTGATGCTCGACAAGATGACGAACGGCATCATGTTCGCGGTGATCGGTTTTGGCGGCTTCCTCGGCATTGGCGAAAAATATCACGCCATTCCGTGGGCGAGCCTCGACTATGATGAGGACAAGGGTGGCTATGTCGTGCCGTTTTCCAAGGAACAACTCAGGGCGGCGCCTGCCTATTCGATCAACGAATTGAGCGGGGCGGATGGCGAGGCGGCGCGCGACGAATCTTACAATTACTACAAGGTCACGCCTTACTGGCATTGACAGCAACGACAAAGCGGCCCCGTCGAGAGACGGGGCCGCTTTGTATTCTGGCTTATTCGCTGACGTGTAAGGGGGCCATCGCCTTCGGCGGCGACTGCTGATTGTCGCACGACGTCAGGAATGCCGCCGCGATCAGGAACAGACTCACGATACCACTCAACTGGGACATGGCGAAACTCCTCCTGTTTCGCCCCGCGCGCTGCACCTTAACCGGAAGTCAGCCGACCGTGCATGACTTATGATGACAGCGATTTGCGCTTCGTGAATCGTTCAGAGGCTGATGCCGCGGCAATAATTGCCGGCCGGCCGATTGCCTTTTGCAGCACTTTGGCTAAGACGTGCGGCATTCTTCAGATCAATCGAGGACATCGCAAATGACCGCCATCATCGACATTGTCGGGCGTGAAATCCTGGACAGCCGTGGAAATCCGACCGTCGAGGTCGATGTCATTCTCGAAGACGGCTCGATGGGCCGCGCGGCGGTGCCGTCGGGTGCTTCGACCGGCGCCCACGAGGCCGTCGAACTGCGCGACGGTGGCGCCCGCTATCTCGGCAAGGGCGTGCTCAGGGCCGTCGAAGCGGTGAACGGCGAGCTGTTCGAGGCCATCGGCGGCATGGAAGCCGAAAACCAGATCCATATCGACCAGACCATGATCGAGCTTGACGGCACGCCCAACAAGAGCCGGCTTGGCGCCAACGCCATTCTCGGTGTGTCGCTGGCGGTGGCCAAGGCGGCCGCCGATGCCGCCGGTCTGCCGCTGTACCGTTATGTCGGTGGCACCAAGGCGCATCTCCTGCCGGTACCGATGATGAACATCATCAATGGCGGCGCGCATGCCGACAACCCGATCGACTTCCAGGAATTCATGATCCTGCCGATCGGCGCGCCGACGCTGCGCGAAGGTGTCCGCTGGGGTTCGGAAATCTTCCATACGCTGCGCAAGAAACTGAAAGACGCCGGCCACAACACCAATGTCGGCGACGAGGGCGGCTTCGCCCCGAACCTGAAAAGCGCGCCGGTGGCGCTCGATTTCATCATGGAATCGATCGAGCAGGCTGGCTTCAAGCCGGGCGACGAGATCGCGCTCGGCCTCGATTGCGCCGCGACCGAGTTCTTCAAGGACGGCAACTACGTCTATGAGGGCGAGAAGAAGACGCGCGATCCCAAGGCCCAGGCCAAATACCTGGCCAAGCTTGCCGCCGACTATCCGATCATCTCGATCGAGGACGGCTTGGCCGAGGACGACTGGGAAGGCTGGAAGTACCTGACCGACCTGATCGGCAAAAAGACGCAGCTGGTCGGCGACGACCTGTTCGTCACCAATACGGCGCGGCTGCGCGACGGCATCCGCATGGGCGTTGCCAATTCGATCCTCGTCAAGGTCAACCAGATCGGCTCGCTGACGGAAACGCTCGACGCCGTAGAGACCGCGCACAAGGCCGGCTACACTGCCGTCATGTCGCACCGCTCGGGCGAAACCGAGGATTCGACCATCGCCGATCTCGCGGTTGCCACCAATTGCGGACAGATCAAGACAGGCTCGCTGTCGCGCTCCGACCGCATGGCCAAGTACAACCAGCTGATCCGCATCGAGGAAGAACTCGGCAAGCAGGCAAGCTATGCCGGCAAGTCGGTGGTCAAGGGCTGATCCAGAAACACCGGCTCATCGATACCGGACAAAAGGGCGGGAGCATTCCCGCCCTTTTTTGTTTCGACGCCGCCCAACAGGACACCCGTAACCGTCCGTTAAGCACAATCGGGCGAAAAAGATCGTGAGCCGCCTGAGTTCGCGGCCGCGAGGATTTGGATCATGTGGACGCGTCAGCACAAGCAGAGAAACACCGGCCGACTGATCATTCCCTCGCTTTGCGTGGCGTTCCTGGCCTATTTCGGCTTTCACGCCTATCACGGCGAATTCGGCATCTATTCGAAATATCAGCTGGAAGCCCAGACGGTGGCGCTGCAAGGCCAGCTCGATGTGATCAAGGCGCGCCGCATGGAACTCGAGCGCCGCGTTCGGTTGATGCATGAAGGCACGCTCGAAAAGGACATGCTCGATGAGCAGGCACGCAAGGCGCTCAATCTGTCCCAGGCTGACGAAATCACCATTATGTTGCCGACCTCGTCGAAATAACTGATTTCAAGTTAATCATCAATATTTTCAATGATTTTAATCGCTTAGGCGCATGCCAGCTATGCAAATTCGGCATGGCGCAACGCTTTGACGCGTGTTAGCCTCCCTTAAATCGGTGGGGAAGAGCTGATCTCCCCAGAGCAGATTTCATCTGCTCTAATGTCCACAAAGAGACGCCAACAGGGAGTGATGCATGGCCACCGCCGCCAGAAAAGCGCCTGCCAAATCCAAATCCGACGGCAAATCGGGGCTTTCGGCCCCCAAGCCTGCCGAATTCACCAAGGACGAAGAGCTTGCCGCTTACCGGCACATGCTGCTCATCCGTCGTTTCGAGGAAAAGGCCGGCCAGCTTTACGGCATGGGTTTCATCGGCGGCTTCTGCCACCTCTATATCGGCCAGGAAGCGGTCGTCACCGGCATGAAGATGGCACTGATCGATGGCGATCAGATGATCACCGCCTATCGCGACCACGGCCACATGCTGGCGATGGAACTGTCGCCGCGCGGCGTCATGGCCGAGTTGACCGGGCGTCGGGGCGGCCTGTCCCGGGGCAAGGGCGGCTCCATGCACATGTTCTCAAAGGAAAAGCACTTTTACGGCGGCCACGGCATCGTCGGCGCGCAGGTGTCGCTCGGCACGGGCTTGGCCTTCGCCAACCGCTACCGCGACAACAACAATGTTTCGCTGACCTATTTCGGCGATGGCGCGGCCAACCAGGGCCAGGTCTATGAAAGCTTCAACATGGCCTCGCTGTGGAAGCTGCCGGTGATCTACATCATCGAGAACAACCGCTATGCCATGGGCACCTCGGTGTCGCGCTCTTCGGCGGAAACCAATTTTTCGCACCGTGGCGCCTCGTTCAAGATTCCCGGCATCCAGGTCGACGGCATGGATGTCCGCGCCGTCAAGGCCGCCGGCGACCAGGCGACCGAATGGTGCCGCGCCGGCAACGGGCCGATCATTCTCGAAATGCAGACCTACCGCTATCGCGGTCACTCGATGTCCGACCCGGCGAAATACCGCTCGAAGGAAGAAGTGCAGAAGATGCGCTCGGACCATGATCCGATCGAGCAGGTCAAGGCACGGCTGATGGAAAAGAAGTGGGCGACCGAGGACGAGCTCAAGACCATCGACAAGGAGGTCCGCGACATTGTCGCGGATGCCGCCGAATTTGCCCAGAACGACGCGGAGCCGGATCCGTCCGAGCTCTGGACCGATATCGTATTGTAACGGGAGGGCAAGGACATGCCGATCGAAATTCTCATGCCCGCTCTCTCGCCGACCATGGAAGAGGGCAATCTTTCGAAGTGGTTGAAGAACGAGGGCGACAAAGTCGTCGCCGGCGACGTCATCGCCGAGATCGAGACCGACAAGGCGACGATGGAAGTCGAAGCCGTTGACGAAGGCACGCTGGGCAAGATCCTGATCGCCGCCGGTACCGAAGGCGTCAAGGTCAACACACCGATCGCCGTGCTGCTACAGGACGGCGAAAGTGCCGGGGATATCGGCAAGGCCGCGGCGCCCGCCAAGGCGGAAGCGCCTGCAAAGGCAGAGGCTCCGGCGGCGGCAGAGGATAAGGCGGAGGCCGCAAAGCCGGCTGCGCCGGTGGCTGCTGCTCCGAAGTCGGAAATCGCCGCCGATCCGGACATTCCGGCCGGCACGGAAATGGTCTCGACCACGGTGCGCGAAGCGCTGCGCGATGCGATGGCCGAGGAAATGCGCCGCGACGGCGATGTCTTCGTCATGGGCGAGGAGGTTGCCGAATACCAGGGCGCCTACAAGATCACGCAAGGCCTGCTGCAGGAATTCGGGCCGCGGCGCGTCGTCGACACGCCGATCACCGAGCATGGCTTTGCCGGCGTTGGCGTGGGTGCGGCGATGGCCGGCCTGAAGCCGATCGTCGAGTTCATGACCTTCAACTTCGCCATGCAGGCGATCGACCAGATCATCAACTCGGCCGCCAAGACGCTCTATATGTCCGGCGGCCAGATGGGCGCGCCGATCGTGTTCCGTGGACCGAACGGTGCCGCCGCACGCGTCGCCGCTCAGCACTCGCAGTGCTATGCCGCCTGGTACAGCCACATTCCGGGCCTGAAAGTGGTGATGCCCTACACCGCCGCTGACGCCAAGGGCTTGTTGAAGGCTGCGATCCGCGATCCCAATCCGATCATCTTCCTCGAGAATGAAATCCTCTACGGTCAGTCCTTCGACGTACCGAAGCTCGACGATTTCGTGCTGCCGATCGGCAAGGCGCGCATCCATAAATCAGGCAAGGACGTCACCATCGTCTCCTTCGGCATCGGCATGACCTATGCGGTCAAGGCTGAAGCGGAACTGCGTGGCCTTGGCATCGATGCCGAGATCATCGACTTGCGCACGATCCGGCCGCTCGATCTCGACACCATCATCGCCTCGGTCAAGAAGACCAACCGCCTGGTGGTGGTGGAGGAAGGTTATCCGCAGAACTCGGTCGGCGACCATATCGCCAACCAGGTGTCGCAGCGCGCCTTCGATTTTCTTGACGCGCCGGTCATCACCATCGCCGGCAAGGATGTGCCGATGCCTTATGCGGCGAACCTCGAGAAGCTGGCGTTGCCGAATGTCGGCGAAGTCATCGAGGCGGTCAAAGCCGTCACGTATCGCTGAACCGGGCGGGAGGACAAAATGCCAATCAACATCACCATGCCGGCCCTGTCGCCCACGATGGAAGAGGGCAATCTGTCCAAGTGGCTTGTGAAAGAGGGCGACAAGGTTTCGCCGGGCGATGTGATTGCCGAGATCGAGACCGACAAGGCGACGATGGAAGTCGAGGCTGTCGATGAGGGCACGGTGGCAAAGCTCGTCGTTCCCGCCGGCACCGAAGGCGTCAAGGTCAACGCGCTGATCGCCGTGCTCGCCGCCGAAGGTGAGGATGCAGGCGCCGCCGCGAAAAGCGGGGGCGGTGCTGCACCGGCCAAAGCCGAGACGCCGAAAGCGGAGGCTCCCAAGGCTGACGCACCGAAGGCTGAGACACCCAAGGCCGAACCGGTCGCGACCGCATCCAAGGCAGATGCGGCTCCGGTTGCCAACGGCCATGCGGCCGGCGAGCGCACCTTCGCGTCGCCGCTTGCGCGCCGCATCGCGAAGGAGGCCGGTGTCGATGTGTCTGCCGTGACTGGCACCGGCCCACATGGCCGGGTGGTGAAGGCGGATGTCGACGCGGCGATTGCCGGTGGAGGTGCCCAGGCGGCGCCTGCCGCCAAGGCTCCTGCTGGCGCTCCTGCGCCTGCGGTGAAGGCGATGTCGGATGATCAGATCCTGAAACTGTTCGAACAGGGCTCCTACGACCTCGTCCCGCATGACAATATGCGCAAGACCATCGCGCGGCGCCTGGTCGAAGCCAAGACCACCATCCCGCATTTCTACCTGACGCTCGATTGCGAACTCGATGCGCTGCTGGCGCTGCGCACGCAGATCAATGCGGCAGCCCCGGTGAAGAAGACCGATAAGGGCG
>NZ_JANIFC010000012.1:0-245259 GCF_024518615.1 Mesorhizobium sp. SEMIA396 | reverse complement strand
CGAACGACGATGTCTGGTAGAGCGACTTGATCTCGTGGCTGTTGGCAAAGACGATGTCGACCGTGCCCGAGCGCATCAGGTCGAGGAATTCGTCGCGGTAGCGGTCGACGCAGAACGAATCCGACAGTGTCATCGACACTTCTCGGCCTGCTGCGTGCGCCAGCTTCGCCGTCTGGCGGATTGCCTCCTTGGCGCGCGGCGGGTCCCACAGATAGCCTTCGAAATAGGTGACCTTGGCGCCAGACGCCTTGTCGGCTTCGACATCCTCAGGGCCAAGCTCGACGCAGGCGCCGAGATAGGTGTTCATCGAGCGCTCGCCGTCGGGCGTGACGAAGATCATCGAGCGCGCCGTCGTCGGCTCACCCTTGAGCGGTATGGTGTCGAAGGCGACGCCCTGCGCATGGATGTCGTGCGCGTAGATTTCGCCAAGCGCATCGTTGGAGACCTTGCCGAAGAAGGCGGCGCGGCCGCCGAAGCTGGCGACGCCGGCCGCCGTGTTGCCGGCGCTGCCGCCGGACGCCTCGATCGCCGGCCCCATGCGGCTGTAGAGCAGTTCGGCGCGCTGTGTGTCGATGAGGTTCATCGCGCCCTTGATGATGCCGTTGGTCTCGAGGAACTCCTCGTCGCACTGGGCGATGATGTCGACAATGGCATTGCCGATGCAAAGCACGTCATAATCCGGCATCAAAATCTCCGCCAAAACCCGAGCCGGCTTCTTGCCACGCCGGTCCGGCGCGGGTCTAGCGATTTGAAACCGGTTTGCCTAGGGCGTGACACGCAACTTTGGCGGAACAGGCAAAAGGCGCATCAGCCGCGAGGCGCTATGACAATTCGACCGTGGCCGAAGCATTTCATCACCGGACCGCCTACAAGCATGGCTCACCCGATCCCGTTTGAAGGCGAGCCATGCCGACAAAGAACGAGCCTGCAAAGAACGACATGACCACCGACCTTGCGCTGCTCGTCGTGCTGGCGGTGCTCTGGGGCGCCTCCTACACCTTCATCAAGATTGGCGTCGAAACCATCCCGCCGGTCACCTTCATCGCCGCCCGCACCCTGATTGCCGGTGGTATCTTGTTTGCCATCCTCCGCTGGCGCGGGCTCGCCATGCCGGGCGATGCGGCAAGCTGGCGCCGCTTCGCCTTCCAGGCCTGCCTCAACAGCGTCATCCCGTTCACCCTGATCGCCGCGGCGGAACGTTCGGTCGATGCCGGCCTCGCCACCATCCTGAATGCGACCTCGCCGATCTTCACCTTCCTCTTGACAGCGCTCATCACCCGCCACGAGCCGGTCACGCTGCGCAAGCTGATTGGCGTGGGCGCCGGCATTGCCGGCATCTGCCTCATCATCGGCACGCAGGCACTGGGTGGCCTCGGTCACGAGTTGTGGGCGCAGTTGGCCATCGTAGCGGCAACAATCTGCTATGCCGGGGCCGCCATTTTCGGCCGCGGCTTCAAGGGTCTCGATCCGATGCTGCCTGCCGCCGGTTCGATGCTGTGCGGCGCCGTCATCCTCGTGCCCCTCAGTCTGGTGTTCGACCAGCCGTGGACGCTGGCGCCTTCAACGGCGTCGATTCTGGCCCTGCTCGGCCTGTCGGTGTTTTCCACCGCATTGGCCTTCGTCATCTATTTCCGCCTCATCCACACGTTGGGTTCGGTCGGCACCACCTCGCAGGCCTATCTGCGGGTGCCGATCGGCGTCGGCATCGGCGCCCTTTTCCTCGGCGAAAGCCTAGGCTCGACGGCATGGCTGGGCATGGGTTTTGTCGTGGCTGGGGTCGCCGCCATGACCATTCCGGTTCGAAAGCCAGCATTTGCGCGGTAGAGCAATTCCAGGACAAGTGTGAAGCGGTTTTCCCGGGAAAAGCGCATTGGGGATTGCGTCAAAGCAAAAGAACCGGCCTGCTTGCGCTCATGCCGTGCTCTGCTTATCTCGGAAGCATCCGCCTTTTCGACGGTGTCTGGTGTGACCTGGGGGTAAAGCACGGTGATTTTCGACGCTGCCCGCACTGCGGCCCTCGAGCTGCTCTCGCCTCCCTTTCGGGCCGTGTTCCTCAAGACATTGGGTCTGACGCTGCTGGCGCTTGTCGCCTTGTGGTTCGGCCTGACCAGCCTCGTCGAGTGGCTCGCCCTGCCGTGGCTGCAGACGCTGTTGCCCGGCATACCGTCCTGGGCCGGCTGGCTGGGTGGCATCATCGCCGCGATAGCGCTTGCCTTCGGCATGGCATTGCTCATCGCGCCGGTGACGGCTGTTGTCGCCGGCCTGTTCCTCGACGATATCGCCGAAGTGGTCGAGCGCACCGACTATCCCGGCGATCCGACCGGTCGCGCCATGCCGGCGCTGCGCTCGCTGGTGCTGTCGGCGCGATTCCTCGGCGTCGTCATTCTCGGCAACATCGTCGCCCTGCTGCTTCTGCTGGTGCCGGGCGTCAACATAGCCGCCTTCTTTATCGTCAACGGCTATCTGCTCGGGCGCGAGTTCTTCGAATTCGCTGCCATGCGCTTTCGCGGGGAAGAAGAGGCCAGGGCCTTGCGCAGGCACTATGCCGGCACGGTGTTTCTCGCCGGGCTGCTCATCGCGGCTTTCCTCGCCGTGCCGTTGCTCAACCTGCTGACGCCGCTCTTCGCCGCCGCCGTGATGGTGCATCTGCACAAGGCGATCTCGGTGCGGGAAGTGGCTCGCTCCTCGCGCCGCTGAGCATTTTCTTCAGCGCAACAGGAATCCGCGTCCGAGCTCGTCGTCCGCTTCGACGATAAACTCCGTCCTGCCACTATAATAGGCGCGGCCGCCGACGCGGGCGATGATCGCCCCGTGCGGGCCAGCCTTCGCAGTCCGCACCACGGCTCCCGAAAAACGCGAGCCGGCAATGCTTTCGAATGTGCGCGTCTGTCCGATCGCGATCTCGCCCTTGGCATGCATGGCTGCCAGCCTCGCGGTGACGCCGGAACCGGTCGGCGAGCGGTCGACCTCCGCCTCGGCGAAGACGCAGATGTTCTTGGTCACCTCATCGGAAAAAGCATCGCGGCCATCGGTCAGGATGGTGCCGTAGAGGAAGGCAAGGTCGGCATGGTCGGGATGCGACAGCGGAAATTCGGCCTTGAGCCTGTCCGTCAGCGCCGTTGCCGCATCGACGAAATCGCGCACCCGGCTTTTGGCGAATTCGAGCCCGAATTGGTGACAATCGGCCAGCGCGTAGAAAGCGCCGCCATAGGCGACGTCGAAGCCGATCGTGCCGTGGCCCGCCAGCTCTATCGTCTGCCCGCCGGCGAACAGGAACGCCGGCACGCTTTCGAACGACACCGCACCGGCCTTGCCGTCCCTGACCTCGACCGAGGCGACGACCAGCCCACACGGCGCCTCGATATTGACTGTCGTGATTGGTTCCTGTTTCGCCACCAATCCTTCATCTACGGCGTAGCGGCCGAGCGCGACGATGGCGTGGCCGCACATCGTCGAATAGCCCTCATTGTGCATGAACAGCACGGCGAGGTCGGCGCCGGGCAGGTCGGGTTCGACCAGCAAGGCGCCATACATGTCGTAATGGCCGCGCGGCTCGAACATCAGGATCTTCCTGAGATGATCGAGATGGTCGCGCACATAGGCGCGCTTTTCCAGGATCGTGCCCTTGGGGACACTGGGATAGCCGCCGGTGACGATCCTGAGCGGCTCGCCGCCGGTATGCATATCGACGACGGTAAGCGTCATGCGATGGGCCCCGTTCAAGCTGAAGACTTGCCGAAGAGGGCTTGCAATTTGCCGAACGGCATGGCGGCGCGGGTGAAGCCGAAGGTGCCGTCCTGCTGGATCTCGCGCGCCGCCGTTTCCAGCATGCCATAGGCGAAATTGGTCAGCCACGGCCCGAGCGAGATGCGCTTGACGCCGGCCATGGCGAGGTCGGCGATGGTGAAGCCAGGCTTTGCCATGACATTGACCGGCTTGCTGACCGCCGAGCAGAGCGTGCGGATCATCTCGACGTCGCCGATACCGGGCGCATAGAGCACGTCGGCGCCGGCCTTCTCGAACGCCTGCAGCCGCTTGATGGTGTCGTCGAGGTCGGACTTGCCCCACAGGAAATTCTCAGCCCGCGCCGTGAAGACGAAATCGCGCTTCAGCGCTCGCGCCGCCTCCGCCGCCGCCGCAACGCGCTCGACGGCGTGCGCGAAATCATAGATCGGCTTGTCCGGATCGCCGGTGTGGTCCTCGATCGAGCAGCCGGCAAGACCGGCCGCTTCCGCCGCGAAGATGGTTTCGGCGGCCTGCTCGGCGCTGTCGCCCTTGCCTTTCTCGAGGTCGGCGGAGACAGGCAGGCTGGTCGCCGCCGTCACCTCGCGGCAATGGTGGATCATCTGGTCGAAGGTCACGGCGCCATCCGGCAGGCCGCGTGAAAAAGCAAAGCCGGCGCTGGTCGTCGCCAGCGCCGTGAAACCGAACGAGGCCAGCAGCTTCGTCGTGCCAATATCCCAGGGATTGGGCATGACGAAGGTCGAGGCATGCAGGTCGCGAAAGATCTTGCCCTTGTCCATGGTAGTTCCCCCATCATGTGCGGTGTGGCTAAGCGGATTTTATCCTGCCCGATTTGACCGGGCAAACGAATGCGGTTGGTTCAGAAGCGATTGGCGTTCTCTCCTGCCAATTTGTCCAGCGCGTCGGAATCCTTGGTGTAGCGCGATGTCTTCTTGTCCCAGTGATAGGTGACGGAGATCTCGTGGGACTCTGGTCTGGGCGGAGTGTCGTCGCAGCTTTCGCCGTTCAGCACAGTAGAGTCGGTCACGGTCACCTTGATGGCGGCATAAGGCTGACCATCGGCAATGCCCTGAAAAGCTACATCCTGCTTGCGGCTGTAGGCGCACAGGTTTTCATCGAACGTATAGATCATGTCGATCGGTTCGAACTTGTCGTCGCGGATCATGATCAGCGGCGTGATCACATAGTTCTGGCTCGAATTGAAATGCGCGCTCATGGTGATGAGGACGTCATCGTTGGCGCCGACGGAAAGCTTGCCCGGTTCGCGGAAATAGGTGCCGCGGTCGAGCGCGACATTGACGGCGTCGAGCAGCTTCGGCTTGGCCGTGATGTCGTAGAGCGCCAGCACAGCATAGCCTTCGGCGCTGTCGGGAGAATCGCCAAGGTCGAACAGCATGGTCAGCCGATCCTTGCCGCCGGCCTTGATGGCGAGCACCGCGGCATTGGAAAAGCCCGAAGTCTCGGGCGGCGAACCGCCGCCGTCCGGTCCCTCGATATGACGCATCTCGATCGGCAACCCACCCCTATAGAAGCCGTCCTTGTCCGCAGCGAGATCCGGAATGACCATCCTCGCGAGGTCGAGATAGGTGACATCCGTGCGGCCGGGCAGAGCGCTGCCGAGCTCCGGAAAGCTGATGGCTTGCGCGCCGGCCGCGGTCCATAGAAACGGCGCCAGCATCAAGGCGAGGATGAGGCGGAGCAGGCTGGGGTTCATGCGTGGCCTCGAGTTGGCGGTGCCAAGCTAGCACGGACAATCGAGGCGTACAGCTGCAGGCTGAAGATCAGGTCAGTGGATCGGCACCAGCCCGGCCAGCTCGCGCATGTCGTCGAACAGGATGCCGCCGGCCTGGATCAGGCCGGCGCGGTCGGAATAGGGATCGGCATGGTAGGAAAACACCCGCATGCCGGCGGCGATCCCGGCCTGCGTGCCGGCGACGCTGTCCTCGATGACGATGCAGTCGGCAGGCGCGAAGCCCATGGTCTTGGCCGCATGCAGGAACAGGTCCGGGAACGGCTTGCCACGGCTGACCATGGTCGAGGAAAACATCGCGTGTTCGAACAGCGGCAGCAGCCCGGTCTGGCCAAGCGTGATGTGCATCTTCGACACCCGGGCCGAGGTGGCGACGCAATAGGCGATACCGGCTGAACGCACGGCTTCGACGAACTCGCGGACGTAGGGGATCGCTTCGACGCCGTGGGCAAACAGGTCCGGCAGGCCGGCGTTCCAGCGATCGACGAAACCGGCGCCGAGCCTGACGCTGGTCTCTTCTTCGATCTCTTTCTGCACCGACGCCATGCTGCGGCCGGAGAAATTCTTGCGGCAATATTCGAAGCTTGTCGGATAGCCGGCAGCGGTCAGCCATTCGGCGAGACGCCGATTGGCCAAATTCTCTGTATCGACCAGAATCCCGTCGCAGTCGAAGATGACAAGCTTAGGCAGTTCAGACATCAGGCGGTGCCGGTCGATCCGAACCCGCCCGCGCCACGCGCCGTACCACCGGCCAGACTGCGCTCTTCCACGGTCGCCTGGGCCACCGCAGCGAAGATGATCTGGGCGATGCGCATGCCGCGCGTCACGGCAAAGTCCTCGTCGCCGAGATTGATCAGCAGCACCTTCACCTCGCCGCGATAATCGCTGTCGATGGTGCCGGGCGTGTTGAGGACGGTCAGGCCGTGCTTGAAAGCAAGTCCGGAGCGCGGCCGCACCTGGCCCTCCATGCCTTCCGGAATTTCCAGGATCAGCCCGGTCGGCACCAGAGCGCGCTTTCCCGGAAGGATCAGCAGCGGCCGGTCGTCCGGCACCGCGGCGCGCAGATCCATGCCGGCGGCACCAGTGCTTTCATAGGCGGGAAGGGGAAGTCCTTCAGCATGCGGCAACCTGACGAAGCCGACGGTCGGACCGATGACGGAGGGAGTTTGAAGGGCTGCGCGCATAAAATCGATCCTATCGGCGCGAACGGCGATTCGGTCAACTCGACTGTAATTCTATCAACGGCTTTCTTTTGGGCGGCACTGTGACCTGGTTTCGGGCACAGGAGTTTTGATGGATTTGTTGCGCTGAAGGATTGCATGCTTGGTGATTGGCGAAAACGTCCATGCTTCGTCATCCACGGGCGAGCAAGGAGCGTAGCGACGCGGCGCAGACCCGAGGATCCATGCCGCGACTCCAACGGGTCACGACGGTGCAGAGTTCTGCGCCGTTGCACTCTTGGGTAGGTCACGGCATGGATACCAGGGTCTCCGCGACGCCGCTTCGCGGCTGCTCCGCCCTGGTATGACGAAGTTGGGGAGGCTTCGGCCAAACGCGAACGTAGCGCTACTACCGCAGTTCCATCGGAACGACGGTCGTTTCCTTGATTTCCTCCATCACGAAGGAAGCGGACACATCCGACAGAGCCACCTTGGCGATCAGCCGCTGGTAGAGCCGGTCATAGGCCTTCACGTCGGCGACGCGGGCGCGCAAGACATAATCGAGGTCGCCGGACATGCGGTAGACGCCGGTGATCTCGGGAAAGCCGGTCACCGCCGCCCGGAACTTCTGCAGCCACTCCGGATCGTGGTTGGACGTGCGGATCAGGATGAAGACGGAAAGGCCAAGCCCGAGCTTTTCGGCATCGACCAGTGCCACCCTGCCGGTGATGACACCAGCCTCTTCCAGCCGCCTCACTCGGCGCCAGCAGGCATTGCGCGACAGCGCCACCCGTTCCGACAGCTGGTCGACCGACAGCGTGCCGTCGCGTTGCAGCTCAGTGAGCAATTTCCGGTCGATTTCGTCAATTTCCAGCGTCATGTGGGATTTTTGTCCCAAGGATCACCGAAATACAAGGACATTTTGAGACCGATGAACCGGCGAAGCGTGTCAGGATACTCATATCAGGAACTTGAAGCGCTGAAGGGGAACCAGCATGTCGGTCGCCAAGATTTTCACCTCTCATCCGGCCAAGGTCGGCGAAACCTATTTCAGCCACATGGGTTTTGCCGCCTGGTTTTCGTCGCGCCTGTTGATGGCGGCGGGCGCCGCGCTCGTTCACGCTTTCTTGCCGTTTCTGTTTGAAACTACCGCCAGCCGAATCGTTCGCGAGCTTTATGAGCGGACGCACAACAGAGGCACACACGCGATCAAGGAGCCTGCGGCTCTTATGGATCGCGCCTAGAGGACGACAGAAGCGATGTGCCGGTGGGCGGCCTATCTCGGTGAAGCGGTCTTTCTCGAAGACATCCTCACGGCGCCCTGTCACTCGCTGATCGCCCAGAGCCATTGCGCCCAGGAAGCGAAATCGCCGACCAATGGCGACGGCTTCGGCCTTGCCTGGTATGGCGACCGCCCGGAGCCGGGTCTCTATCGCGATATCCTGCCGGCCTGGTCCGATCCCAATCTGAAAAGCCTGTGCCGGCAGATCAAATCCGGCCTGTTCCTCGCCCATGTACGGGCGTCCACCGGCGGCGCCACCAGCCGCATGAATTGCCATCCGTTCATCTCCGGCGCCTGGTCGTTCATGCACAACGGCCAGATCGGCGGCTTCGAGAAGATCCGCCGCGCGCTGGAGAATTCGCTGTCAGACGCCGTCTTCGACCAGCGCGAAGGCACCACCGATTCCGAACTCTTTTTCCTGCTGATGATCGACGAAGGGTTGGCCGGCGATCCGCAAGGCGCGGTGTCCCGCGCCACTAGCCGCGTGCTCGAAGCCTCGCGCCGCGCCGGCCTCGAACCAGCGCTGAAGCTCACCGCCGCCTTCTCGGATGGACAGGCGCTGCATGCGGTGCGCTATGCCACCGACGCCCACGCGCCGACGCTCTACACCTCCGTCTTGCGCAAGGGCGGCGGCCGCTGCATCGTGTCCGAGCCGTTCGACCGCGAGGGCGGCGACTGGCAAGCGATCCCGCCATCGAGTTTTGTCACGATGACGCGGGACGGCATCAGCATTCGCCCGTTTGCTCCAGCGGCGGCAAAGCTGGCGCTGGTCGGGTAAGTTTCTTCGCCGGATCGCAAATGCTGCAAAGTCGCGGGCCAGCGCCCCCCTCTGTCCTGCCGGACATCTCCCCCTCAAGTGGGGAGATTGGCAGCTTCGCCGACCGCGCGTTCTTGCAACGTTGAAGATTGGCGAAAGCCGTGACGCTATCCAATCTCCCCACTTGAGGGGGAGAGGCCGGCAGGCCAGAGGGGGGCGCCGTAGAGTGCCGACATCGGCAGCACAACTTCGATCAAGCACTAGCGAATACCGAATGCTCAACTCCGCTTGAAATCGCGCCGCGTTCCGCCAATTGGTCAGGCACGCGCGGCCAAGCCGGAGCATTCCTCATGGACATCGTCTTCTCCTCAACCGTCGATCTCGCTGCAGCCATCGCCAAGCGCAAAATCTCCGCCGTGGAAGCACTCGACGCCTATCTGGCGCAAATCGATGCGCACAACCATGCGGTGAATGCCGTCATCTCGCTCGACAGGGAAGGCGCCCGCGAGCGTGCCAAGAAGGCGGACGCTGCCCAGGCGCGCGGCGCCGCACCCGGACCTCTGCATGGCGTGCCGTTCACGCTGAAAGACATGCACGAAACGTCAGGCATAAGGACCACGGTCGGCTTCCCGCCCTTTGCCGACTATGTCGCCAAGCAGGACAGCCCGGTCGTCATCAGACTGAAAGCGGCCGGCGGCGTGCTGATGGCCAAGACCAATGTCGCGGCCATGCTTTCGGACTGGCAATCGAACAACCCGCTGTTCGGCCGCACCAACAATCCATGGAATCTCCAGCGCACGGCGGGAGGCTCCAGCGGAGGCGCGGCAGCGGCAATTTGCTTGGGGATGACGCCGTTCGACGTGGGCACAGACATGCAGGATTCGATCCGGCTGCCGGCCGCCTTTTGCGGTGTTTATGGCTTGAAGCCGACGGAGCATCGTGTCTCGCTGGCCGGTGCCTTCCCCGATCCCGGCGGTGCCGCGCGCAGCGTGCGGCTGATGTCCTGCCTCGGGCCGTTGGCGCGCAGCGTGCAAGATTTGGCGCTGATTTATCAAATCATCGCCGGCCCGGATGGAAGCGACACCGATCTTGCTCCGGTGCCGGTCCAGGATATGCCGAAGCTCGACCCTAGGACATTGCGCATCGCCTTCGCGCCGTCCTTTCCCGGCTTTCCGGTGGCCGGCGACATCAGCGCCGCAGTCGAAAACCTCGCAAGGCAGCTGCAATCGGCCGGTGCCCTCGTTGAGGAGGCAAAACTGCCGAAACTCGATCTGCACCACGATCTGGAGCAGGGCGGCGCGCTGATCGGCATGATGCTGGAGGCCGCGCAGCCGGAGTCGCCGGAGGAGCCGACACCGGTCTCGCGCTGGTTCGAGGCACTCGCCCGCCGCGACAGGTCCATTCTCGCCTGGGACCGGTTTTTCGAAAACCATGACGCGCTGCTCTGCCCGGTCGCCATGACTTCCGCCTTCCCGCATTGCGAGCCGGGCACGCCGATCACGGTCGACGGCAAGGAGCAGAGCTACTGGATGCTGCCGGCCTATGGCGCCGTCTTCAACTACAGCGGCCATCCGGCGCTTTCCATCCCATGCGGACAGGGCAGCGAGGGCTTGCCGATCGGCTTGCAACTGGTCGGCAAACGCTGGTCGGAGTCACAGCTGCTCGGCATCGCCAGGGCAATCGAACCACTGACCGGCGGCTTTCGGCGTCCGCCCGCCTATTGAGCGAAACGCGACAATCCATAAGGGGCAAGTAAGGGGTCGCGCTCGCCGTCGAGGATTTCCCGAGCGGCGAACAGGCCGATGGCCGGCGCCAACGTGATGCCGGAATGCATGACGGCGACATAGACACCGTCCAAGCCCTCGGCGCGGCCAATGATCGGAAAGCCGTCGATCGGCGTCGGCCGGTAGCCGACCGTGTGGAAATCGAGTTCCAACCCATCGCTGTCGCGCAGCATGGCCTTCATGGCCGCAAACAGGGCGTGGGCGGTGGCTTCGGCATCCATGCCCGGATCGGCTCCGCCAAAATCCGAGCCGGCGATGATGCGGCCTTCCGCCGTCTGGCGCATGTGCAGCCGCTCGGCCAGCACCAGCCCGTTGAGCAGCTTTTCGTGCGGTCGCGAATGGACGATCAGGCCGGGCGGCGTTTCGATCGGCAGGTTGATCCCGGCGGTCGCGGCGATCTCCGGCGAGCCAACGCCGGCCGCGACCACCACCTCGTCCGATGCAATCAGGCCATGCGATGTGTCGACACCGGTGATCCTGCCGCCGGTCTGGACCAGGGCCGTCACCGTGCTGGAGATGGTCTTCGCGCCATGTCGCTTCGCGTCTGCCAATAGGGCACGGACGGCGGCCACGGGCTCTGCGACACCTTCTTCGGCAACATGCAGGGCAAAATCCGGAAGCTCGGTGAGATTGGGCTCGATGCGCGCTGCACCGGCGCGGTCGACTTGGCTGATGCCATAGCCCCAGGCGGAATGTTCCGTGGCGTAGGTTTCCATGTCGGCCGCCGGTAAGTCCCAGCACAGGCCGCCGCACCAGCTCAGCGGCAGGTCGGGCAGGTCCTGCGCCAGCCGCGACCATTCGGCCATGGCGCGGGTGCGCAGCCGGAAATAGGGCTCCGGATTGCCCCAGCTGGCGTTGATCCAGGCGAACGAATTTGGCGTCGCCACCCCACCGGCAGCACTGTCGGCAATCACCGTCACTTGCGCACCCGCTCTGCTCAGATGCCAGGCGGTGGAGGCACCGATGATGCCGGCGCCGATGACGATTACTTGTTTCGCCGCAGTCATGCTTGCTCCTCTGCCTCGTCATCCGGAGGGATGTTCATCCAGTGCCATCCCGGCAGCCGCTTGCCAACATCGCGCAGCGTAAAATATGCGGCAATGCACTGGCCGGAGCCACAGCACGACTGAGCTGTATGCTCTGACGGTGAGGCGGCGATCAGCAGCGCCCGAGCCGCCGGACCGGTCGACAGGCCGGCACTGCGCTGCTAGAAGCCCGGCCTGTCACACGGAAATCCCAGAGAATGCCCGAAGCAATAGAAGAAGAAGTGGCACGCCGCCGCACCTTCGCGATCATCGCGCACCCGGACGCCGGCAAGACGACGCTCACCGAAAAGCTGCTGCTGTTCGGCGGCGCCATCCAGCTCGCCGGCGAGGTCAAGGCCAAGAAGGACAAGATCCAGACGCGGTCCGACTGGATGAAGATCGAGCGCGAGCGCGGCATCTCGGTCGTCACCTCGGTGATGACCTTCGAGTATGAGGACAATGTCTTCAACCTGCTCGACACGCCCGGCCACGAGGATTTCGCCGACGACACCTACCGCACGCTGTCGGCGGTCGACTCGGCGGTCATGGTCATCGATGCCGCCAAGGGCATCGAGCCGCGCACACTGAAACTGTTCGAAGTCTGCCGGCTGCGCGACATTCCGATCATCACCTTCATCAACAAGATGGACCGCGAAAGCCGCGATCCGTTCGAGATTTTGGACGAGATCGAACAGAAGCTGGCGCTGGATACTGCCCCCGTCACCTGGCCGATCGGCCGCGGCAAGAATTTTGCCGGCACCTATCATCTGGCGCTGAATGCCGTGCGCGGGGGCGACGCGGAGAAAGAACGCACGCCGGTCAACGGTCCCGATTCCAACCGCGTCGCCGGCCTGCTGCCGGAAAACGAGCGCGAAGCCTTCATCGAGGAACTGGAGCTCGCGCGAGAAGCGTGCAGACCCCTTGATATAGAAGCCTTCCGCGAGGGCCATCTGACGCCGGTCTATTTCGGTTCGGCGCTGCGCAATTATGGCGTGCGCGACCTGATCGAGGCACTCGGCGCTTTTGGACCGCCGCCGCGCGCGCAGGAGGCGGACACCCGCAAGGTCGAGGCGACCGAAGAGAAGATGACGTCCTTCGTCTTCAAGATCCAGGCCAACATGGATCCCAATCACCGCGACCGCATTGCCTTCGTCCGCGTCTGTTCGGGTAAGCTCGAGCGCGGCATGAAGGCCAAGCTGGTGCGCACCGGAAAACCGATGTCGTTGTCGGCGCCGCAGTTCTTCTTTGCCCGGACCCGCGTTACCGCTGACGAGGCTTTTGCCGGTGATGTCGTCGGCATCCCCAACCATGGCACGCTGCGCATCGGCGACACGCTGACCGAAGGCGAGGAGATACTGTTCCGCGGCGTTCCGAATTTCGCCCCGGAAATCCTGCGTCGTGTGCGCCTCGGCGACGCGATGAAGGCGAAAAAACTCAAGGAAGCGCTGCACCAGATGGCAGAGGAGGGCGTCGTGCAGCTGTTTTCGCCGGAGGATGGCTCGCCGGCCATCGTCGGCGTCGTCGGCGCGCTGCAGCTCGACGTGCTGAAGGAACGGCTGAACTTCGAATACACGCTGCCGGTCGAATTCGAGATGTCGCGGTTTTCAGTCTGCCGCTGGATATCGGCCGACGACAAAGCCGAGACGCTTCGCTTCATCGAGGCGCATCGCGGTGACATCGCCCGCGACCTCGACAATGATCCGGTGTTCCTCGCCCAGCACGCTTTCTCGCTGAACTACGAAGCGGAACGCTGGAAGGCGATCAAGTTTGCCACGATCAAGGACTATCAGGTCCGCGACAAGGCGGCGTAGGCGCCAGTTTTCCCTTCTCCCCGTTCACGGGGAGAAGGTGCCCGAAGGGCGGATGAGGGGCAGCGCCGACCCTCGACTATCCTCTCGCCGCTTCCTCGATCCTGGCGATGTCGATCTTGCTCATCTGCATCATCGCTGACATCACGCGGCCGGCCTTGGCCCGGTCCGGATCCAGCAGCAGGCGCGGCAGCTGCTCCGGCACAACCTGCCAGGAGACGCCGAATTTATCCTTCAGCCAGCTGCATTGCGACGGTTGGCCGCCACCTTCGATGAGCTTGTCCCAGAAGTAATCCACCTCTTCCTGCGTCTTGCAGTCGATCGACTGCGACATCGCCTCGGTGTGCTTGAACTGCGGTCCGCCGTTGAGCGCCTGGAACTGCACGCCGTCGAGTTCGAACGTGGTCACCAGCACTTTGCCTTCATCGGCGTGGCCCTCGGGCCAGCGCATCACGCTCAGCACCTTCGAATTCTTGAAGATGGAGACGTAGAAATTCATGGCCTCTTCGGCCTGGCCGTCGAACCACAGGCAGGTGGTGATCTTTTGCATGTCGTGCTCCTCGGGTTGTTTGGTTGCGTTACGGCGAAACGGCTGACTCCGAACGCGGTGCCATTTCCATGTCGTCTGCCCAAGGACGGGCATGCAGTGCGCCATCCGACAGTGCCACGCATTTTTTTGAGAGAATCTGGCGCATTGCAAAATTGTGGCCAGACCGGGCTTGCGCGTCTATAACGCCTGCGGTCCGAATTCAGCTCCGCCGCGCCATGCCTGGCTGTGGCCAGCCACCAAGGAAAAAACATGCCTGCCTATCGCTCCCGCACCACCACCCATGGCCGCAACATGGCCGGCGCACGCGGCCTCTGGCGCGCCACCGGCATGAAGGACTCGGATTTCGGCAAGCCGATCATCGCGGTGGTCAACTCCTTCACCCAGTTCGTGCCGGGCCATGTCCATCTGAAGGATCTCGGCCAGTTGGTCGCGCGCGAGATCGAGAAGGCCGGCGGCGTCGCCAAGGAATTCAACACCATCGCCGTCGACGACGGCATCGCGATGGGCCATGACGGCATGCTCTATTCGCTGCCGTCGCGCGAGCTGATCGCCGATTCCGTCGAATACATGGTCAATGCTCACTGTGCCGACGCCATGGTCTGCATCTCCAATTGCGACAAGATCACGCCCGGCATGCTGATGGCATCGTTGCGCCTCAACATCCCGACCGTCTTCGTTTCCGGCGGTCCGATGGAAGCCGGCAAGGTGGTGCTCGCCGGCAAGACGCAGGCGCTCGACCTGGTCGATGCCATGGTGGCGGCCGCCGACGACAGGGTCTCCGACGAGGACGTCAAGGTCATCGAGCGCTCGGCCTGCCCGACCTGCGGCTCCTGCTCGGGCATGTTCACTGCCAATTCGATGAACTGCCTGACCGAGGCGCTTGGCCTGTCGCTGCCCGGCAACGGCTCGACATTGGCGACGCATGCCGACCGCAAACGGCTGTTCGTCGAGGCCGGCCACCTGATCGTCGATCTCGCCCAGCGCTATTACGAACAGGATGACGAGACGGCTCTGCCGCGCAACATTGCCTCGAAGGGCGCCTTCGAGAACGCCATGACGCTCGACATCGCCATGGGCGGCTCGACCAACACCGTGCTGCACATCCTGGCTGCCGCGCATGAGGGCGAAATCGATTTCGATCAGGACGACATCGACGCGCTGTCGCGCAAGGTGCCGGTGCTGTGCAAGGTTGCTCCGGCCAAGTCCGACGTGCACATGGAAGACGTGCACCGCGCCGGCGGTATCATGGCCATCCTCGGCCAGCTCGACAATGCCGGCCTGCTCAACCGCGACCTGCCGACGGTGCACACGCGAACGCTGGGCGAAGCGCTCGACCATTGGGATATTTCCCGCACGACCAGCCAGAGTGTGCGCGATTTCTTCCTCGCCGCCCCTGGTGGCGTGCCGACACAGGTCGCTTTCAGCCAGGACCGCCGCTGGGACGAACTCGATCTCGACCGCGAGAAAGGCGTCATCCGCTCGACCGAACATCCCTTTTCCAGGGATGGCGGCCTCGCCGTGCTGAAAGGCAATCTGGCTCTCGACGGCTGTATCGTGAAGACCGCCGGCGTCGATGAATCGATCCTGAAGTTCACCGGCCCGGCCCGCGTCTTCGAAAGCCAGGATTCGAGCGTCAAGGCGATCCTGTCCAACGAGATCAAGGCCGGCGATGTGGTCGTCATCCGCTATGAAGGGCCGCGCGGCGGCCCAGGCATGCAGGAAATGCTCTATCCGACCAGCTATCTGAAGTCGAAAGGGCTCGGCAAGGCCTGCGCTCTGGTCACCGACGGCCGCTTCTCCGGAGGCACGTCGGGCCTGTCGATCGGCCATGCGTCGCCGGAAGCCGCCGAAGGCGGGCTGATCGGGCTGGTGCAGGAGGGCGATACGATCGAGATCGACATCCCGAACCGCAGCATCCGCCTGGCTGTCGATGAGGCGGAACTCGCTGCCCGCCGGGCGGCGATGGAGGCCAGGGGCGCCCTGGCCTGGAAGCCCGAGGAAAAGCGCAAGCGCAAGGTGACGACCGCCTTGCGCGCCTATGCCGCCATGACGACCAGCGCGGCCAAGGGCGCGGTGAGGTTTGTGCCGGAATAGAGCAGTTCTTCCTTCTCCCCTTGTGGGAGAAGGTGGCCTCGCGAAGCGAGGTCGGATGAGGGGTGTTCCAGAAAACACCAACGCCTCATTCCGCTGGAACACCCCTCATCCGTCTCGGCGCTGCGCGCCGATCCACCTTCTCCCACAAGGGGAGAAGGGAAGAGTGTGCTACGGCATCAACTGATACTCATAAAGCTTCTGGTAGAGCCCACCCTGCTTGAGCAAGGTCTTGTGCGGGCCGCTTTCCACCACCTTGCCGGCTTCGAGCACCACGATCGTGTCTGCCTGGTGCACCGTCGATAGACGGTGCGCGATGACGATCGTCGTGCGGCCTTCCGTCAATTGCTGCAGCGCGTCGCGGAACAGCGCTTCCGATTCGGCATCAAGCGCGCTGGTCGCTTCGTCCAGCAGCAGGATCTCGGCATTGCGCAGCATGGCGCGTGCGATCGAGATCCGTTGGCGTTGGCCGCCCGATAGCAGGCCGCCATTCTCACCCACATCCGTCTCGTAGCCTTTCGCCTGTGCGCTGATGAAGTCATGGGCGTTGGCCGCCTTGGCGGCGGCGATCACCTCTTCGTCGGTCGCACCCTCGCGCCCAAGCCGGATGTTGTGCATGATGGTGCCGGCAAACAGGAATGTATCCTGGCTGACATAGGCGATCTTTTCCCGCAGCGATGCGAGCGTCGCATGGGAAATATCCTGGCCGTCGAGCAGCACCCTGCCGCTCTTCGGGTCGTACATGCGCATGATCAAGTTCAGAACGGTCGACTTGCCGCCGCCGGAAGGCCCGACCAGCGCCGTCATCTTGCCGGGCGCAAGCGTCAGATCGAACCTGTCCAGCACCGGCGGCCCATTCTGATAAGCGAAGTCGACGGCGTCAAACTGGATCTCGCCCGGTCCGGCCAGAAGCGGCTTCGCGTCGGGCTTCTCGACCAGAGTCAGCGGCTGGTCGGCGAGCTCGAACATCATGCGCACGCCGACAATACCGCTTTCCAGCGATATGCGCACGCGCGCAAGGCGCTTTGCCGGCTCATAGGCAAACAGGAGCGCTCCGATGAAGGCCATGATGTTTCCCGGCATCTGGCCGCCCTGCAAGACCAGGAAGCCGCTGACGAAGATGGCCCCGGCAATAGCCAGCCCGGCCAGCGTCTCCATCACCGGGCTTGTCGCAGCCTCCAGCGTCGCGATGTTGTTGGCCCGGTTCTCGACGTCCGACACAGCCTTGTACATGCGGTTGCGCATTGCGCCTTCGAGGTTGAAGGATTTGACGACGCGCACGCCGATTGCCGTTTCCTGCATCACCTGCACGATCTGGCCGACCGAGCGAAACTCCATCGCGGCGAACTTGCGAACACGTTTGAGGATGCGGTTGACCCCGTAGATAGCCAAGGGGCCGATGACGAAGCAGATTATGGACAAGGCTGGCTGCTGCCAGACCATGACTCCTACCAGGACAACCAGCGACAACAGGTCGCGCACATAGGACGTGACAACGAGGTCGAGCACGTTGCGCGCCGCCTGCGCATTGTTGGTCATGCGTGTGATCAGGTCGGACGACGAGGTCGAATGGTAGAATTCGATGCCTTGCGCCAGGATGCGGTCGTAGATCTTGCGCTGGCGATCGGCGATGATGGCGTTGCCGACCCGGCTCATGAAATAAGCCTGGATGAAGTTGGCGAGACCCTTGAGAATGAAGATCGTGGCGACCCCCGCCGCAATCAGGTTGACGCGGTCAATCCGCTTGAAGACCACGAATTCGTCGGTGATCTCTTTGAGAATCCAGGCGCTGGCGCCGGTCGTGGCGGCCACCACAAGCATCGACAAGATCGCGGCGCCGTAGCCAAACCTGTGCTGATAAAAGGATTCCCGGATCAACCTCGCAACGAGGCGCTGGTTTTCCGTCGAGCGGAAGAAACGAAACAAACGGCGGATCCTTGAAACCGGGACAACGAAGGCGGCTTATAGAGGGAGTTGCGGCCGGATGGAACCATCCGCGGCCGCCGCGGACAAACCGCTGTTGCAAGCGGCATCGACGGGATGCGATTTTCAGCCTCGGCACTATCAGATGATTCTTTTGACGGGATGACGACAGATGGCTTTCGACCTTATCGTTCGCGGCGGCACACTGCCTGATGGCAGGGTTGCCGACATCGGCATCAACGGTGAGACGATCACGGCGATCGAGCCCACCCTGCAGGGTCCTGCGCGGACCGAGGTCGACGCCCGCGGCAACCTGGTCTCGCCGCCCTTCGTCGATCCGCATTTCCACATGGACGCGACGCTCTCCTACGGCATTCCGCGCATCAATGCGTCGGGTACACTGCTCGAAGGCATTTCGCTATGGGGCGAGTTGAAGCCGCTTTTGACGCATGAGGCGGTGCGTGATCGCGCATTGGCCTATTGCGACTGGGCGGTGTCGATGGGCCTACTCGCAATCCGCACCCATGTCGATGTCTGCGATGACAGGCTGCTGGCGGTCGAGGCGCTGCTCGAGGTCAAGAAGACGGTCGCTCCCTATATCGACCTGCAACTGGTCGCTTTCCCGCAGGACGGGTTTTATCGCGCTCCATCGGCGCGTGAAAACACCATTCGCGCGCTCGACATGGGCGTCGACATTG
Organism: Mesorhizobium sp. SEMIA396; assembly: GCF_024518615.1. NCBI lineage: Bacteria > Pseudomonadati > Pseudomonadota > Alphaproteobacteria > Hyphomicrobiales > Phyllobacteriaceae > Mesorhizobium > Mesorhizobium sp. SEMIA396. The sequence continues at coordinate 226,687 of NZ_JANIFC010000012.1, read as the reverse complement.
TCGGCGGCATCCCGCATTTCGAGCGCACCATGGCCGACGGCACGCGCTCGGTAACGGAGCTGTGCGAGATCGCGGCCAGGCGCGGCCTGATGGTCGACCTGCATTGCGACGAGACCGATGATCCGCTGTCGCGTCACATCGAACAGCTTGCGTATGAGACGCAGCGCCTTGGTCTGCAGGGCAAGGTCGCCGGTTCGCACCTCACCTCGATGCATTCGATGGACAATTACTATGTCTCGAAGCTGCTGCCGCTGATCGCCGAGGCCGACGTCTCGGTCATTCCCAATCCGCTGATCAACATCATGCTGCAGGGCCGCCACGACACCTTCCCGAAGCGCCGGGGCCTGACTCGGGTCAAGGAAATGCTGGCGCTCGGCATTCGCGTCGGCTGGGGCCAGGATTGCGTGCTCGATCCCTGGTATTCGCTAGGCACCGCCGACATGCTCGATGTCGCCTTCATGGGCCTGCACGTCGCTCAGATGTCGAGCCCGGCGGAGATGGCGCGCTGCTTCGACATGGTCACCAACGTCAATGCCGCGATCATGGGCCTCGATCATCTCGGCCTGGCGGTCGGCAAGCGCGCCAGCCTGGTCGTCCTCGATGCCGGCAATCCGGTGGAGGCCCTGCGCCTGCGCGCCGAACGCCTGTGCGTCATCGCCAGGGGCAAGGTGGTGGCGGAGCGGACGAAGCAGGAAACCAGGCTGTCCATCGACGGAAGGCCGGTACTTGTGAACCGACGGCACCATTCGCATCAGGACCAATAGGACACCGCATCTGCATCAAGGGTCTGAGCTTCGCCCGTCCGGAAATAAGTCTACATAAAGACTCCACTTTTATTCGAGGAGGATTCCATGTGGCGCAAGACTGTGATGGCGGTGGCGTTGACGGTGCTTTGCACCGGCTGCACGACGGTGACGGCAGAGGACCGCCGCGCCGCCGACGAAGCGAAATGCCGGTCCTACGGCTTCGTCAAGAAGAATGACGCCTTTGCCGAGTGTCTGCAGCGCATCGATCTGGAGCGGCGTGCGGAGCTCAGACGCACCCCGGCTTTCGACCCCTGGGACAGGCCGGTGATCTATCGGCCCATTATTCTCAGGCCGCAGCCAAAAGGGAACTGAATCGCGCAGACCCAGCCGATTCCCGAGGCTGGCCTTGCCGATTTCCGGTTTTCTCCTCGTCAAAGCCGCCGCTTCCGTCTACGACGCGGCTAACTAGGGAGGAATCGGGATCGGCATGACGCAGCCCGTGGCGCAGAATTCGACGATCAGGAATGTGCTTCTGGCCGGCATTCTGCTGATGCTGGCCGGCGACTTCCTGTTTGCGCTGAACGACGCCATGGGCAAGTGGCTGGTCGCCAGCTTCTCCGTCGGCCAGGTGGTGCTGATCCGCTCTATCGGCGCCTTCTTCGTGCTCGGCCCGATGATCGCCAATCAGGGCCCGGCCAAGCTGTTTCGCATGGAACGCCTGGAGCTGCAGCTGCTGCGGGTGGTGATGACCACGCTCGACACCGCGCTATTCTATGCCGCCGTGGTCTATCTGCCGCTTGCCGATGTGATGAGTTTCTACATGGCCGGGCCGATCTACGTTGCGGCACTCTCGCACCTCCTGCTTGGCGAAAAGGTCGGCTGGCGCCGCTGGATGGCGATCCTGCTCGGCTTCTGCGGCGTTTTGATCATGCTGAAACCGTCCTCGGCGGCGTTCTCGCTGTCATCGGGTTTTGCGCTGGTAGGCAGCATCTCCTTCGCCTTCGCCATCATCCTCAACCGCCGCCTGCGTGGCACCAGCGACACCAATCTGGTGACATGGCAAACCATCGGCACGCTGCTGGTCGGCGGTGTGCTGACCATCGGCGCCTGGCAGACGCCGTCGGCACTCGATCTCGGCGCCATGCTGCTGCTCGGTATCGTCTCCTGCGGCGCCCACCTGATGATCACCAGGGCGCTCAAGCTGGCGCCGGCTTCGACATTGGCGCCGCTGCACTACACACTGCTGCTGTGGGCGGTGGTGTTCGGCCTGGTGTTCTTCGGCGACGTTCCCGGTCCGCGCATCCTGATCGGCTCGGCCATCGTTGTTCTCGCCGGCCTGTTCATCTTCCATCGCCAGAAAGTGGTCGAGATCACTGTGCCGCCCGAAAACGTGCCGAAGGGCGTGAGTTAGTCCAGGCTCAGTCCCGGTGTATTGCTGCCAGATGCCGCGAAAACTCCGGCGTCTCCATCAACGCCTTGCAGCGAGCGAAACGGCCATCCGCATAAGCGCGAAAATCATCGACCGGGTTGTTGTTGGCGAGCTGGATCAGCCCCCACAAGGTCCACAACAGGTCGCACATTGCCTTGTAGATGACGATGCGGCCGCGCTCCGCCGGCCTCGCCTCGCCGCCGAAATAAGCGCGTATCATCTCTTCGTCCTGGGCGGCGTCGAACTTGCCCTCCACGCTGAGGTCGCCAAGGTCCCAGAGCGGATCGTTCATGCCCGAATATTCCCAGTCGACGATCCACATCCGCTCGCCAGTATCGAGAAAGTTCTCGCACAGCGGATCGCAGTGGCAGGCGACGATCGGCAGCGGATGGGCGGCCAGCGCCGAGCGGACGCTCTCGGCGTCTCGCACCACGTCATGATAACCGGCGGGCAGGGCGACCTCCTTGGTGGACAGCACCTTGAGGTAATCGTCGATCATCGCGAACAATTCGAAGCGGAAGGGAAACACCGCGCCTGAATCGTGCAGCTTGCGAAAGGCTTCGCCGGCGCGTGCCGGACTGCCCGGACGTGTCCGGAATTTCTCCGGCGACATCGTTTCGGCGCCGGCGATGTAGCGTGTCACCATCACCCCGGTACCGGGGTCGACATGCAGCACCTCGGGACTGACCCCTGCCTTTGCAGCTTCGCGCGCGGCCACCGCTTCGTTGGCCCGGTTGATGTATTCCTCGGTGCCCTTGCCGGGAATGCGCAGGCAGAAGTCGCCGGCCTTGAAGACGAGATTGGTGAGGCCGCCCAGCCGTTCCAGCGGCCCGCTGTAGCCGGCCAGCATGGGAATGGCGTCCAGTGCGGCACGCGCCTCGTCTGTCACCATGCCTGCGCCCCCACGCTGTTATTTGTCGCAGCGACGGTTCCACAATTTTCGCGCTTTGGCTATCATCACTGCGAGATCAAAAATTGGCGGACTGGATAAAAGTGGCGGACAGCAAACATCAGGGCGCGCTCGGCGCGGCCTACGCGGCAAAGCGGCCCGAAGAGGTGGCCGCACTCTATGACCGCTGGTCGGAAACCTATGACGCCGACATGTCGGCCGCCGGCTATCGCCATCCAACGATCTGCCTTGCGTTGCTGGCCCGCCATCTGCCGCGCGGTTCAGCACCGCTGCTCGATGCCGGGGCCGGCACCGGGCTCATCGGCGAATGGCTTGATATTGCTGGTTACCCGCAAGTCGAGGCACTCGATATTTCACAAGGCATGCTGGATCAGGCGGCCCGCAAGGGCGTCTATTCCGCGCTCCACTGCCTTGCGCTCGGCGGTCATCTGCCCTTTGCCGATGATGCCTATGCCGGGATCATCTCGGCCGGCGTCTTCACCTCGGGCCATGTCGGCGTCGCGGGGCTGGACGAGCTAATCCGCATCTGCCGCCCGGGCGGCGTGATCGTGCTGACGGTCAAGAACACGCTGTGGGATGCCGGCTTTGCCACGCGTGTCGGCGAGATCGAGGCGCAAGGCCTCGTCACCCGCGTTGAGGAAACGCGTCCTTACGTCTCCATGCCGGGCGAAGCCGACACCGTGCCAAGCCGCGGCCTCGCTTTGCGCGTTATTTGACCTACGCTTTGACCCTGGCGCCTGCCGGATCATACATCGGCTCGAGGTGGATATTGGCCGGTGTCCTCTCCATCGCAACCACCAGTTCATAGCCGCCGGAGACGAGAAAGTCGTCGCTCACCCCGTCGACGTTGCGCACATAGCCGTAGCCGATGTTCCTGCCCAGCGTGTAGCCGTAACCGCCGCTGCTGAGATAACCGACCGGCTCGCCATTGCGCAGGATGGTTTCGCGGCCGAGCAGCACGATCTCGGGGTCTTCGACCGTGAAGCCGGCAAAGCGTTTCTTCAGTGCCGCGCCGCTGGTCTTTTCCAGCGCGCGCCGTCCAACGAAATCGGTGTTCTTGCGCAGCTTGACCGCCCAACCGAGCCCGGCTTCCTGTGGCGTGTCGTTGGGGGTGATGTCGGATCCCCAGGCGCGATAGCCTTTTTCCAGCCTTAGCGATTCCAGCGCCCGATAGCCGACCGGTCGGATGTCATGCTTCTCGCCTGCCGCCATCAGTGCGTCGAAGACTTCGCCGGTGGCCGCGATCGGCACATGCAGTTCCCAGCCGAGTTCGCCGACATAGGTGACGCGCAGTGCCCGAACCGTGTGGCCGGCGATGGCAATCTCGCGCACATGGCCGAACGGGAAGCCGGCATTCGACACGTCGGCTCCGGTCGCCACCGAGAGCACGTCGCGCGCCCGAGGACCCATCAGCGACAGCGTGCCGAAATCCTCGGTGACGTCGACAAGCCTGGCGTCGAGCCCTTCGCCGATATGATCGCTGATCCATGAGGAATCATGCGTGCGGAAACCGGTGCCGGTGACGATATAGAACTTCTCTTCGGCCAGCCGCGCCACCGTCAGATCGGCCTCGATGCCGCCGCGCGTGTTGAGAAGCTGCGTATAGGTCAGCCGGCCGACCGGCTTGCTGACGTCGTTGGCGCAGATCCAGTCCAGCGCCTTCAACGCATCTGGCCCGGTCAGCTCGTATTTGGCGAAAGACGATTGATCGAAGATGCCGACCTTATCCCGCACATGCCGGTGTTCGTCGCCGACCGCCGCGAACCAGTTCTGCCGGCCCATCGAATAGATGTCCTGCGGCTCGACGCCTAGCGGTGCGAACCAGTTCGGCCGCTCCCATCCGAGCTTCGAGCCGAATACGGCGCGCTGCTGTTTCAGCCGCTCGTACAGCGGCGAGACGATGCGCGGCCTCCCGCTGGCATACTCTTCATGCGGAAAGCCGATCGTATAGTGTTTGCCATAGGCCTCCAGCGTGCGGTCGCAGACCCACTGCCGGTCGCGGTGCAGGTTGGAAAAGCGCCTGATGTCGACCACCCACAGGTCGAGCGGTGCTTCGCCATCGACCACCCACTGCGCCAGCACCCAGCCGGCGCCGCCGCCCGAGGCGATGCCGAAGGCGTTGAAGCCGGCGCCGACGAACATGTTGGCGCATTCGGGCGCTGTGCCGAGAATGAAATTGCCGTCCGGCGTAAAACTCTCCGGCCCGTTGATCATCTGCTTGACGCCGACGGTTTCCAGCGCCGGCACACGCGCGATCGCTTGGCTCATGTGCTGCTCGAAATGGTCGTAGTCGTCGTCGAACAGCCTGAATTCCCAATCATTGGGAACGTCGTCGCCGGGGAGACCAGTCGCCCAGGCCTGCGGGTTAGGCTCATAGCCGCCCATCACCAGCCCGCCGACTTCCTCCTTGAAATAGGTGCGTCGGTCAGGGTCGCGGATGGTCGGCGCGTCGGTCGCCAGCCCGTCGATCTTCTCGGTGATGATGTACTGGTGCTTCACCGGCTGAAGCGGCACGTTGATGCCGGCCATGGCCCCCACTTGCCGCGCCCATTGGCCGGCGCAGTTGACCACCTTGTCGCAGGCGATGTCGCCCCTGCTGGTCTTCACCGCCGCGATGCGGCCGTCCTTCATCTCGAAGCCGGTGACGCGAACATCCTCGAACAGTTTGGCGCCATGCATGCGCGCGCCCTTGGCCAGCGACTGCGTGATGTCGGAGGGGCTCGCCTGGCCGTCAGTCGGCAGCCAGGAGGCGCCGACGAGATCGCCGGTCTCCAGCAGCGGCCACATCCTTTTCACCTCGTCCGGCGACAGCAATTGCATGTCCATGCCGAAGCTTTTTGCTGTCGTCGCCAGCCTTTTGTACTCGGTCCAGCGGTCGGCGTTGGTGGCGAGCCTGAGGCAACCGGTCATCTTCCAGCCGGTGGCGAGACCGGTCTCGGCCTCCAGTCCCTTGTAGAGGTCGACGGAGTATTTCAGCACGCGGGTGATAGACGCCGACGAGCGCAATTGCCCGACAAGGCCGGCGGCATGCCAGGTCGAACCCGAGGTCAGCTTGCCCTGCTCCAGCAGCACCACGTCAGCCTTGTGGTCGCGCGCCAGATGATAGGCCGTCGAACAGCCGATGATGCCGCCGCCGATGACGACGATGGCGGCCTGGCTCGGCAATGTCATGATTTCTGTATCCCGTATTTTGTCCGGTAGTTTTCCAGTGCCGCGTCGAGCCGGGCGAGGTTTTCCTCGGTGTAGGCGACGTAGTCGATGCCCGGTGCGTCGAGATAGAGCTCGGAGACCATGCTCCACATCGCCTCGCGCAGCAGCGAGGCGCATTGCATGGCCGCGTGCGAACGGCGGATCGCCTCGTCCGGTTCCTTCATGAAGTAGGCGGTCAGGAAGGCAAAGGATTCCTCGTCGCTCATGCCGGCATTGGAGGCGGCGCCTGCGAGGTCGAACATCGCCGTGTTGAAGCCGGCATATTCGAAGTCGATCAGCCATAGTCTGTTGCCGTCGTCGAGAATATTGGCCGGCAACAGGTCATTGTGGCCAAAGACGATCGGCAGCAGTTTCTGCGCGCGCTCCAGTTCGTCGGCCAGTGTCAAAAGGCGCGGCAAGTCGCTGCGCTTGCGGCTGCCGCCTTCTTCAAGCGTGCGCGCATAGTCGCGAATGACATGGAACACCCAGAACATGAAGCCGGCGCCCGAGACGTGATTGGGCATCTCCCGGTGGAAGGCGCGCATCAGGGCCGCGACCCGGCCGAGATTGGCGCGCACGTCTTCCGCCAGATAGGTTTTCGCACCGAGAAATTCCGTCACCAGTATGCCTGGTTCGGCATGGCGGACGGCTGGCGCGAAACCGGCGGCATGCGCCGCCCGCGCGGTCATAACCTCGCGCTCGCGAAAGACATGGTGGAACGGATAGTCCTTGCCGAAGCGCACGACATGTCGTCCGGCCGCGTCCGTGACCACATAATTCGCGTTGCTCAGGCCGCCGGGCAGCGGTGCGATCTCGATGCTACCGGTCCAGCAGGGCAGGGCGCGGATGCGATCTTCGGCGGTCACGGAACATCCCTGGTTTGCTGGGCTTCGACAAGGCGCCGTGAACAGCGCAACGATGGCGGGAGAAACGTAAATGATCTCGTCGGTGCGGGACGCCAGGATCGGTATCCCGCACCGCACCGACGAGCCCCTTGGCCAGGTTTTTGAGCCCGGCATCCGCCCCCGCGGATCTGAAAATTCCTTGAACAGGCACGTTTCCAAACGGCCTGATCGCTGAGTTGCGGCACTGCCCCCAGTCGCAGATCTGAAGCCTGTTGATGTCTTCGATTTCACGCCAGGGCTGCCCGCTTGTCAATAAAAAGGTGTGACTTTTTTTGGGTATTTTGCCCGAAAGCGTAAGGTAGTTCCTTTAAAAGCACTTGAATTACCTTAAAATCGGTCAGGAGCATCAGTTCGGGAAACCAGATGGCCCAGTCCAAACGACACGGCGAGATCCTGCGGCTCCTGCAGGAAGAGGGCACCGTCACCATCGCCAGTCTGGCCGACCGGCTGGGCGTGTCGCTCGAGACGGTGCGCCGCGACGTCAAGCCACTGACTGGTGATGGCTCTGTCCTCAAGATGCATGGCGCCATCGGCCTGCCGTCGATGATCGGCGAAGCGCCGTTCGAGCGGCGTATGCGTGAGAACGCCGACGCCAAGCGCGTCATTGCCCGCATGGTCGCCGCCACCATACGCGACGGCGAATCGATCATGCTCGACACCGGCACGACGACCTCGTTCCTTGCGCGTGAACTGCTCGGCCACCGGCGCCTGACGGTCGTCACCAATTCCTCGGATATTGCCCGCACCCTGGCCACCATCAACGGCAACAAGGTCTATATGGCGGGCGGCGAGCTGCGCAGCGATTCCGGCGCTGCTTTCGGTGCCTCGGCGATTGATTTTGTCAGTCGTTTTTCGGTCAGCCACGCCATCATTTCCACCGGCGGCGTCGACGCGGTGATGGGCGTCATGGATTTTGATCTGGATGAGGCCGAGTTCGCCCGCATGGTGCTGTCGCGCGGCCAGCGGTCCCTCGTCATCACCGATCACTCGAAATTCGGCCGTCTTGGTCTGGTCCAGGTCTGCGGCTTCGACAGCTTTTCCGAACTCGCCACCGACCGCTCGCCGCCGCACGACCTGGCTGCCGCCCTGGCCCAGGCCGGCGCGCGGCTCAGCATCGCCGGCGAGGAAGCCGGGTTCTAGCCGAACACAAGCGACTGGTGGGCGCAGACGCCCGCAAAGGTGCCACCCGATACCGCAAAGGCAATATTGTGCATCGAACGTGCCGCGTCGCCGGCGGCGTAGACGCCGGGCACGGTCGTCTGCTGCCTGTCATCGACTGATATCACCGGGCCGAGGAGGCCTTCGGTGAAGCCGCAGCCGAGCTGTTCGGCCAGCGGGCTGGCCATGATGTTGCGCGGCGCGGTGAACATCGCCCTGACGCCGGCCTTTCGGCTATCGTCGAGGTGGACGATCAACCCGCCGGAGCCGTCTTCCCTTAGCTCGGCAACGCTGGTGGGCTCAAACCGCACCTTTCGGCTCTCCAACGCGCGCATCTGATCTGTGTCGGGTTCGAACAGACCATTGCCGAACAGTGTGACATCACCCCAATCGGCGATCAGCTGTGCCTGATGCAGGGACATCGGGCCGGTTGCGAGCACGCCGAGCGGCCCGCCGGAAACCTCGTAGCCGTGGCAATAGGGGCAGTGCAGCACGCTCCTGCCCCAGAGCTCGGCAAGCCCGGCAACCTCCGGCAGGATATCGCGCACCCCGGTGGCCAGCACCAATCGTGCGGCACCGAATGTCTCGTCGCCATCGGTGGTGATTTCGAAATCGCTGCTGCCGGCGGCAACGGCCTTGTCGGCGCGCCCGTCGACAACCCTGGCTGTCGGGTAGGCCAGCAGCTGCCGCCTTGCGTCAGCCAGGATTGCGCCAGGCGCGCGCCCGTCATGTCCGAGGAAGCCGTGCGAATGCTCGGCAAAGCGGTTGCGCGGCTGGCCGGCGTCGATCACCAGCACTTTGCGTCCTGCCCGCGCCACCTGGATGGCGGCGGACAGGCCGGCAAAGCTGCCGCCGATGACGGCAAGATCATACTGCATGGCTGGAGACTCCAATGAGATCAAAACGGCGGCGGAAATCGGCGGTCAGGTCGGCCAGCGTGATGCGGCTCAGCTTCTCCGCCAGCAGCCTTTCGGCGGCGATGCGAAAATCGTCGAGGACGGCGATCACCGCCTGCTCGACGAGGCAGCCGGGGCTTTCCGGCTCTGTGCTGAACGGCAGCAGCGTCTCGCCAAGGGCGACGCTGATCTCGGCCAGGGATATTTTCTCGGGCGCCCGCCCGAGCAGCCAGCCGCCACCGTGCCCGCGCGACGAGGTGACGATGCCGGCATCGCGCAAGCCTGCGATGGTGCGGCGGACCACAACCGGATTGGTGTGGATGAAGGTGGCAAGCTGCTCGGAGGTCAGCGCCTGTTCGGGCTTCTCGGCCATGTGGACGAGAATGTGCAAGGTCGAGGACAGTCGGCTGTTGCGTTTCATGTAACTTAGTTAGTTACGATTGGCGAAGCCGTCAAGTGTTCGCCGGTTGCCACTTCCCAGCATCGCGTCCGCCGTGTTTAGTCCGGCCATGGCTTTCACCATCCGCCAGTTGCAGTTCTTCATCGCCGTCGCCGAGCAAGGCACGGTTTCGGGCGCCGCGCAGAACCTGTCAATCTCGCAGTCGTCGGTCACCGAAGCGATCAAGGAGCTCGAAAGCGATCTCGGCGTCGAACTGTTCGAACGCCATCCGCGTGGCCTCAACATCACCCACAAGGGCCACCAGTTCCTGCGCCACGCGACGAAAATCCTCGCGGACGTTTCCGACGCGCGCCGCTCTTTCTCCGGCGAGCAGGCGGTGGCGGCCGGCCGGCTGCAGCTCGGCGTCACCTCGCTGGTTGCCGGTTATGTGCTGTCGGATCTGCTCGCCCGCTACCGTCGCGCCTATCCCGGCGTCGAGGTCTCTGCCATCGAGGACAATGGCGATTATCTCGAACACCTCCTGATTGGCGGCAAGCTCGACATTGCCGTCATGGTCACCTCCAATTTGCGCGACCGCACCGCGTTGCAGTCGGAAATCCTCGAAGTCTCGGCCTATCGGCTGTGGCTGCCGCTCGGTCATCCGCTCGTCGGCGCCGACATTATCAGCATTGGCGACATTGCCTCCGAAACGCTGATCATGCTGACCGTCGACGAGATCGAGGAGAATACCGGCAAGCTGCTGACGGCAATCGGCGCCAAGCCGCATGTCGCCTTCCGCACCCGTTCCGTGGAAGCCGTGCGCAGTCTGGTCGCCACCGGCGCCGGTGTGGCGCTGCTGCCCGACCTCGTCTACCGGCCCTGGTCGCTGGAAGGCGACCGCATCGAATCGCGCGATATTTCCGGCTCCTTGCCGGTGGTCCAGGTCGGCATGGTCTGGCGGCGCGGCTCCGGTCTGCCGCAGGCCGCGCGCGATTTCATCGGTCTTGCCCAGTCGCAACGGACGGTTCGCCAGCGTCCCTGAGAGATCGGCTGCCAACCTATCGGAAAAACCGATATCGCCCTTCTGATAAATGAATTTGCGAAACCGGAATTTTCAAAGCACTTTCCGGTTCAGGGACCAAAGCCGCCATCAGAGCGGCATCAAGCCCAACGGACGAACTGACAGTTTTCAGTCCGCGCGTGACCCCTAGCGAAGACCGAAACCGGCCTTCGGGGCCAGGCGCCTAAATGGGAGATCGACAATGAATTCATTCCTGAAGTCGTGCACTGCTCTGACGGTCGCGCTGACCTTCTCCGGTCAAGCCGTCGCCCAGGTCAAGGAACTTGGCAAGGGCGAGGGCCAGGTCAATATCGTTGCCTGGCCGGGCTACATCGAGCGCGGCGAAACCGACAAGGGCTATGACTGGGTGACCTCCTTCGAGAAGGAGACCGGCTGCAAGGTCAACGTCAAGACCGCCAACACCTCCGACGAGATGGTCTCGCTGATGAATGAGGGCGGTTTCGACCTCGTCACGGCTTCGGGCGATGCTTCGCTGCGCCTCGTTGCCGGCAAGCGCGTGCAGCCGATCAACACCGATCTCATCCCGAGCTGGAAAACGGTCGACGAGCGCCTCAAGGACGCGCCGTGGTTCACCGTTGGCGGCGCCCATTACGGCGTTCCCTACCAGTGGGGTCCGAACGTCCTGATGTACAACACCGACGTGTTCAAGGAAGCTCCCAAGAGCTGGAATGTCGTCTTCGAGGAAATGAAGCTGCCGGACGGCAAGTCCAACAAGGGCCGCGTCCAGGCCTATGACGGGCCGATCCACGTCGCGGACGCCGCCAACTATCTGATGTTCCACAAGCCGGAACTCGGCATCAAGGATCCCTACGAATTGAACGAGGACCAGTACAAGGCGGCACTCGACCTGCTGCGCGTCCAGCGCACGCTGGTCGGCCGCTACTGGCATGACGCCGCCATTCAGGTCGACGATTTCCAGAACGAGGGCGTCGTCGCTTCCGGCTCGTGGCCTTTCCAGGTCAACACGCTGGTCGCCGCCAAGAAGCCGATAGCGTCCACCATTCCGGAGGAGGGTGCGACCGGTTGGGCCGACACCACGATGATGGAAGCCGATTCGGCCAACCCCAACTGCGCCTATATGTGGATGGAACATTCGCTGTCGCCCAAGGTGCAGGGCGACGTCTCGGCCTGGTTCGGTTCGCTGCCCGTGGTGCCCGCCGCCTGCAAGGGCAATGAGCTTTTGACCGACGAGGGCTGCAAGACCAACGGCTACGAGAACTTCGACAAGATCAAGTTCTGGAAGACCCCGGTGTCGAAATGCGCCACCCAGAACGACCAATGCGTGCCGTACTACCGCTGGGTGTCGGACTATATCGGCGTCATCGGCGGAAGGTGATTCCGCGCTTCGCCTGAGAGTGCAGCGCCGCCCCTCACCTTGCCCTCTCCCCGTGAAGAAGCGGGGAGAGGGGGGTCACCGGCCTTGGAGTGCTTCCCTTCTCCCCGTCACTGTACGGGGAGAAGGTGCCGGCAGGCGGATGAGGGGCAGCGCAAACGCCCGCTAGAAGAACGCTGCACCGCAGCCCGAATTGATTTGCCTGACAGATCAGGACAGCCCATGACCTCCGCCGTCTCCTTCCAGAAAGCCTCGCGCCATTTCGGCAGCGTGCGCGCCGTCGACGCGGTCGATCTCGACATCGTGCCGGGCGAATTCTTCGCCATGCTCGGCCCGTCAGGTTCCGGCAAGACCACCTGCCTGCGCCTCATCGCCGGCTTCGAGCAGCCGACATCGGGCTCGATCTCGATCTTCGGCGAACGCGCCGAGGGCGTTCCGCCCTATCGCCGCAACGTCAACACCGTGTTCCAGGACTATGCGCTGTTCCCGCATCTGAACGTGCTCGACAACGTCGCCTACGGGCTGATGGTCAAGGGTGTCGGCAAGGCTCAGCGGCACAAGGCGGCGGAAGAAGCGCTGTCACTGGTGCGGCTGCCCGGCTATGGCGCCCGCCGCCCCGGCCAGCTTTCCGGCGGCCAGCGCCAGCGCGTGGCACTCGCCCGTGCGCTGGTCAACCAGCCAAAGGTGCTGTTGCTCGACGAGCCGCTCGGCGCGCTCGACCTCAAATTGCGCGAGAACATGCAGGAGGAGTTGAAGTCGCTGCAGAAGGCGCTCGGCATCACCTTTGTCTTCGTCACCCACGACCAGGGCGAAGCGCTGTCGATGGCCGACCGCGTCGCCGTCTTCAACGATGGCAAAATCATGCAGGTCGGCACGCCGGAAGATATCTACCAGCGACCGAAGACGCGCTTCGTCGCCGATTTCGTCGGCTCCTCCAACGTGCTGCCGCCGGATTTCGTCCAGCGCTATTCCGGCCAGCATCGCTGGGGCAGCCTGCGCCCTGAATCCATTCGTGTCGGCCGCGCGGCCAGCGCGGGCACAAGTGGCGAAGGCGTATCCGCCCGCCTCGTCTCGACCAACTATCTCGGCGCCACGACGAAGCTGGCGCTCGACGCCGACGGGCTGCGGCTGCACGCCATCGTGCCCGCCGGCACGGCCTTGCCTGGGGAAGGCGAGGCGGTGGTGCTCACCTTCAACCGCGAGCACCTGCATCTGATGGACGAGCCGGCATGAGCCTCGACGCCGCCATGATGCGTGCAACAGCGCCCGCCATCCTGCCCGGCAGCGGCGGCTTGCGCGGCGCGCTATCGGACCTTTTCTGGCGCAAGCCGAAGGTCCTGCTGCTGCTCATGCTGCTGCCTCCGGTTCTGTGGCTGGGTATCGTCTATATCGGCTCGCTGTTTGCGCTCCTGGCGCAGAGCTTTTTCTCCATCGACGAGTTTTCCGGCCTCATCAACCGTGAGTTCACGCTGAAGACTTATGGCGACCTGTTCCAGGCCGCCAATCTCGACATCATCCTGCGCACGGTGACGATGGCGGCCCTGGTCACGCTGGCCTCGGCCGTCATCGCTTTCCCCATCGCCTATTACGCGGCGCGCTATGCGCGCGGTCGCTGGAAGGCGCTGTTCTATCTCGGCATCATGCTGCCGCTGTGGTCGAGCTATCTGGTCAAGATCTACGCCTGGAAGCTGATCCTGGCCAAGGAGGGCATCCTCACCTGGCTGCTCGCCAAGCTGCATTTGTTGTGGGTTCTCGACGCATGGCTGTCGCTGCCGATTGTCGGCGGCAATTCGCTGTCGGTATCGTTCACCGGCACCTTCATCGTCTTCGTCTATGTCTGGCTGCCGTTCATGATCCTGCCGGTACAGGCGGCGCTCGAGCGCGTGCCCGGCAATCTTGTCGAGGCCTCGTCCGATTTGGGGGCTTCGCCGGGACAGACCTTCCGCAACGTGCTGTTCCCGCTGGCCCTGCCGGGCATTGTCGCCGGTTCGATCTTCACCTTCTCGCTGACGCTCGGCGACTATATCATCCCGCAGATCATCGGCACCTCGCGGCTGTTCATCGGCCAAGCCGTCTATTCGCAGCAAGGCACCGCCGGCAACATCCCGCTCGCCGCCGCCTTCACCGTGGTGCCGATCGTCATCATGGGCTTCTACCTCTGGGGCGCCAAGCGCATGGGGGCCTTCGATGCGCTCTGATGGTTCCCAGTCGGCTCCGCTCGGCCTGAAGATAGCCGCCGCCTGCGGCCTGCTGTTCCTGCATCTGCCGATCCTGCTGATCTTCGTCTACGCCTTCACCACCGAGGAGAAGAGCTTCGTCTGGCCGCCGCCAGGGCTGACGACGCAATGGTTCGCCGTGACCTGGAACCGGCCGGATGTCTGGCAGGCGCTGTCGCTATCGGTCAGGGTTGCCTCGATCTCGACTGCGATTGCTTTGGTCCTCGGAACGCTCTGTTCGGCGGCGGTGTCGCGGACAAAATTCTTCGGCCGCGAAACCATCTCGCTGCTGGTCATCCTGCCGATCGCCCTGCCCGGCATCATCACCGGCATCGCGCTGCGCTCGGCCTTTTCGCTCGCCGATATCCCGTTCTCGTTCTGGACGATCGTGCTCGGCCACGCCACCTTCTGCGTCGTCGTCGTCTACAACAATGCCGTCGCCCGCTTTCGCCGCACCTCCGGATCGATGATCGAGGCGTCGATGGATCTCGGCGCCGACGGTTTTCAGACTTTTCGCCATGTCGTGCTGCCCAACATCGCCACGGCACTGCTTGCCGGCGGCATGCTGGCCTTCGCGCTGTCCTTCGACGAGGTCATCGTCACCACCTTCACCGCCGGACAGCAGCAGACGCTGCCGATCTGGATGCTGGAAGAGCTGATCCGCCCGCGCCAGCGCCCGGTCACCAATGTCGTCGCCATGGTCGTGGTGCTGGTGACGCTGCTGCCGATCCTTGCCGCCTATTACCTCACCCGTGACGGCGACCAGATCGCCGGAAGTGGGAAATGAAAAACAGCGAATAGGGAGTAGCGAACAGCGAGTAGGGATCATCGACGGTCAACCCTGCTCGCTTTCAGCTACTCGCTACTCGCTCCTGTTAAGGGAGAATCCAATGGACACCCAGATGCTGATCGGCTCGAAATTCGAGAAGGGCACCGAGACCGAGGAGCCGATCCTCAATCCAAAGACCGGGGCGACCATCCTCAACCTGCCCGAGGCCAGCCAGGCGCAGATCGAGGCGGCGGTCACCGCCGCCGAACAGGCGTTCGTCTTGTGGTCGCGCACCACGCCGGCGCAACGCTCCGGCTATTTGCTGAAGATCGCCGACCGCATCGAAGCCGACGCGAAGGAGTTCGCCACGCTCGAGGCGCTCAATTGCGGCAAGCCGATCAACGCTGTGCTCAATGACGAAATCCCGGCGATCGTCGACTGCTACCGCTTCTTCGCCGGCGCCGTCCGTTCGATGCCGGGCGTCGTGGCCGGCGAATACATTCCCGGCCATACTTCGATGGTCAGGCGCGACCCGATCGGCATCGTCGCCTCCATCGCGCCGTGGAACTACCCGCTGATGATGATGGCCTGGAAGCTGGCGCCGGCGATCGCCGGCGGCAACACGGTCGTTTTCAAGCCGTCGGAGCAGACTCCGCTGACGGCGCTGAAGCTTGCCAAGATACTTGCGGAAATCCTGCCGGAAGGCGTGGTCAATGTCGTCCTCGGCCGCGGCGACAGCGTCGGCAACACGCTGATCAATCATCCCAAGGTCAACATGATCTCGATCACCGGCGACGTCGCCACCGGCAAGAAAGTGCTGCAGGCGGCCGCCAAGTCGGTCAAGCGCACGCATCTCGAGCTCGGCGGCAAGGCACCGGTCATCGTCTTTGACGACGCCGATCTTGGCGCCGTGGTCAGCGGTCTGCGTGCCTTCGGCTATTACAATGCCGGCCAGGACTGCACCGCCGCCTGCCGCATCTACGCCGGCAAGAAGATCTACGACAAACTCGTCGCCGATCTCTCCTCGGCCGTCTCGACCATCAAATACAACCGTCCCGACGACACTGAAAACGAGATCGGCCCGCTCATCTCCCGCCGCCAGCGCGACCGCGTGTCGAGTTTCGTCGAGCGCGCCTCGGAACTGAAGCACATCGAGATCACCACCGGCGGCAAGCCGGGCGAGGGTTCTGGCTTCTACTACCAGCCGACCGTCGTCGCCGGCGCGCTGCAGGAAGATGAGATTGTCCGCCGCGAAGTGTTCGGCCCGGTCGTCTCGGTTACTCGTTTTTCGGAAGTCGACGACGCGGTGAACTGGGCCAATGACAGCGACTACGGCCTGGCGTCATCGGTATGGACCAAGGATGTCTCGCGCGCCATGGCGACGGCCGCCCGCCTGCAATATGGCTGCACCTGGATCAACACGCATTTCATGCTGACCAACGAGATGCCGCATGGCGGGCTGAAACAGTCCGGCTACGGCAAGGACATGTCGCTCTACGCGCTGGAAGACTACACCGCCGTGCGCCATGTGATGGTGGCTCACAGCTAGCGCCTTCCCTTCTCCCCGCTTTACGGGGAGAAGGTGGCCCGAAGGGCCGGATGAGGGGCAGCGCGTCCCTGGCAAAGCGGGCTCCGCCCGTCATCTGCCTGCCGGCATCTTCTCCCCGTGAAACGGGGAGAAGAGTCACTACTCCACAATGCGATAAATATTCCACAGGCTGGTGCCCGACACGACATAGGGCTCGATCTCCTTGCCCCATTTGGCATGCGCGTCGATCTTGCCGATCTTGGCGAAGAACGCCTCCAGTTGGGCCAGGCTTTCGACCTGGTGATGGGACTCGACCGTCGCCTCCCGCGCGCCGATCGAACCGGTCATGATCTGGAATTCCAGCTCGTCGATGCCGACCTGCGAGCCGATCTCGCGTTCCCATTTCTTCAACAGGTCGAGCACGGTCTGCTTGTGCCCGAACTTGGCGTCGATCTGCCATCTGGCGCTGAACATCGTCTTCTCCTCCAGGTTTGCGGCCCAGGCCGCGGTTGATCCACAGGCTGTTGGTCTACTCGTCCCAGGCCTGCACGACGGTCTGCCTTGCGATCCGCCCGTCTTTCAGCTCCAGCATCGCCGCGCAGAACACCTTGGTGCCGTCCGGATAGGCGCAGGCCTGGGTGAAGGCGAGGCTGTCGCCGTCGGCGATGGTGGTGTCGACCTTGTGGGTCATCGCCCGGCTGCAGATGTCGTCCCAGAATGTGGTGATCGCCGCGCGTCCGCGGATCTCGCGCGGCTTGCTCGGCGGGTTGTTGCGGTCGATCACCCGCACCAGCGCGTCGTCGGCATAGAAGCTCGACAGCATCTTGCCGTCACGGGTTTCGATGGCCTTCTTGATCGATGCGCCATCCACTGTTTGGGTCTTGGTCAGCATGTCATCCTCCATTGGCCCGTCTTGCGACCGGGCGGTTGATGGTCGAAGGGCTGCCCGGCGCTCGTCGCCGGGCAGGGATTTCCTCACTGCGACTTCGCCTTGACGGCCGCGAACACGTCGTCGGCCTGCTTCTTGAAGGTCGTCAGATCGACCTGACTGCCGTTGAGCATCGTCGACCAGTGGCGCACGATCGCGGACATCGCGACCGCCTCCTTGATCTCCTCGTCGCTGGCGCCGTTGAGCTTGGCCGCCTCGGTGTGGAAATAGATGCAATACTGGCATGGGATCTGCGCCGCGACGGCGAGGCCCAAAAGCTCCTTGGTCTTGCCGTCAAGCGCCGTCTTCGGGTTGAGCTGCACGCCCTTGATCTCGGCCCAAGCGCCGGCAACGGCCACATCCGGCAGCGTTCTGAACATGTCCGGCACCGAGCCGAGCGTCGCCTCGATATCCTTGTAGGCAGCCGCCGCGGACGCATCCTCGGCCTTTGCGGGAGCGATAGCGAACAGCGCTCCGACGCTTGCCGCTATCGCAAGCGATTTGAGTGTTTGGTTCGACGTCAGCATTTCCTCCTCCGTTCGCAGCACCTTTCCCGACGACATCCGCCTGGCCTGCATGGAGAGAATTGATAGCGCTTACCCGCCCATGGCCGCTTCGCCCGAAAGCGCCATGGCTCTCATGGCCCGTGCGGGCCAGGGTGCCTGGCCGAAAACGCCGCCGCCGCCGCCCGCGACGGCAGGTCCAGCTTGAGCAGTATGTTGGCGACATGGCGCTTGACCGTGTGTTCGCTCAGCCTCAATTCGGCGGCGATCGCGGCATTGCTCTTGCCGTCGGCGACGAGGCTCACCACCTCGCTTTCGCGCGCCGTCAATGCGGCCGGCTCGGCAACCCTGGGTTTGGGCCGGCAGGCGGGTTCCAGATGCTGTTCGGACGTCGCATGGACCAGCGCCAGCGGCTCCTCCAACTCGTCGACGCTGATGCGCCCGGCGTCGGTGAAATGCAGGCCCGACCCAGCCGCCAGATCGGCGATCAGACGCGACGCGATAATGTCGCCGCGGCCGGCATGGGCGGCCAGTTGCATCGCCACCCGCGCCGTCATCCCGACGGGCGGACCGCGCATTTCGATCTCGCCGACATGCGCCCCTTGCGCGCTTGCCACGCCGATTTCCTGCGCCGCCTCGCGCAGGGCTGCCGCGCAGCGTATGGCGCGTGCCGGGCCGTCGAAGCGCGAAATCATCAACTCGCCATGCAGGCCCACAGAGCGCCCACCATGGCGTCCGACCAGCAGCCGCCAGGTTTCCTGGAAGCGTTGGCTGCGTTCGCTCCACATGCGGTCGCCGAGCCGCGCCGTATCGTAGATGCGTGTCACCAGAAGTGCCGCCAGCACGCGGTCCACTTCGCCTACGGCGCGCTCGCCGGTCAGGAATTCCTCGATCAAGTCGGCCACCCCGTCGACATCGCCGGTCCAGATCGGATGGTCGCGTCCGGCAATCTCGACCAGCCGGGCGCCGGGAATCTTCTGTGCAAGGAAGCGGCTGGCATCGGGGTCGACCCGCGCATCGTTGCGGCGATGAATCACAAGCGTCGGCGCGCTGATCACGTTCAGGATGTGGCGGATGTCGACGTCGGCGTTCATGCGCGCCAGCGCCGCCGCCGCCGTCGGGCTCGCCGACAATCGTTCGAAACGTGCCCACCACTGGGCGAAATGCGCGTCGTCGACCCGGCTCGGCGCGAAATGGGGCAGAGTGGCGCCGGTGCCCCAGGCTGTCTCCGCCATCTCGATGAAAGCGTCGAGGCGTTCGGGCGACATCACCCATTTGTGGAAATGCGCATAGCCGCCATAGAGCGCCAGCGCCCGCGTCCGCTCCGGATAGGTGGCGGCGAACAGCATCGCCATCGGCGCGCCTTCGGAGGAGCCGAGCAGGGCTGCACGGCCGCTGCCGGCAGCGTCCAAAACCGCGCGCACATCGTCCATCCGCGTTTCGAGACTGGGCAGGTTATGCGCGTCGACGCGGTCGGACAGACCCGTGCCGCGCTTGTCGAACAGGATCAGCCGCGAGAATGCCGAAAGCCGCTTCAAGAGCCTGGTATAGCCCTCGTCTTCCCAGTGCAGGTCGAGGTTGGAAATGAAGCCCGGCACGAAGACCAGATCGAGCGATCCCTGCCCGACCACCTGATAGGCGATCCTCATATCGCCGCTACGGGCGTATCGCGTCTCGATCGGCCTCACGAGATTTCCACCCCGGCCTGACGATTTCTGGTCGTCAAACCATAGCAGAACAGCGCGGATGCGGCAGCTTAAACTTTAGCGATGACGAATGTAAGCCGGCGCGGCTTGGCGATTATTCCTGCGAGGCGGCGACGTCGGCAGGGGAGGGCTCGAGTCCGAGTTTGAGGTCGGCCGCAGCCGGCGTGATCGGCCGCCTGATCCTGGCGGAGGCGGCCACCACCAACTCGTTGAAGTTCCCGGTGCCGTCGTCCAGCATTTCGAAGAACTGCCGCCGCATCCTCGGCTCCCAGAACTTGTTGATGTGCTCGGCGACGCCGGCAATGCCTTCCTCGCGCGGCTTGGAATGGAAGAAATCGGCGATCTGGTTTGCCATGCGCACCAGCTTCTCGGCGGTGCTCATAATGTGTTCTTCGTCATGCGACATGCTTGGCAACTCCGCAAACCACCCGGTCGGGGTGGGTGAAAATATCAAAATCGTCGCCGCGAACCAGCGCCACCAGCGTCATGCCGGCCTCTTGCGCCGTGCGGATGGCAAGTGCGGTCGGCGCCGAGACGGCGATGATGAAGGCCGAGCCGATAGAAGCCGTCTTCTGCACCATTTCGACCGACACCCTGGATGTCACCACCACAGCACCGGATGCGCCATCGATGCCGGCCCTGGCCAGCGCGCCGGCCAGCTTGTCGAGCGCATTGTGACGGCCGACATCTTCGCGCGCCATGACGATGCCCTTGCCAGGCATATAGAAACCGGCGGCGTGTACCGCTCCGGTCTCGGTGTGCAGCGGCTGCACTTTGGACAAAAGCTTGACCGAACGAGCGATGTCGTCGGCATCAAGCGTAAGGCTTGAGGCACCAACCGCATCGACCGAGCGCATCGCTTCCTCGATCGACTCGATGCCGCAAAGCCCGCAGCCGACCGGGCCGGCGAGCCTTCGCCGCCGCGCTTCGAAACGTGTGTTGGCTCGGTCCTTCAGCCGGATCTGAATGTCGATGCCGGCGCCATGGTCCTCGACCTCGATGGCTTCGATCTCTTCGGGCAAGGCGATGATGCCTTCGGTCAGCGAGAAGCCGAGCGCGAAATCCTCGAAATCCGCCGGGCTTGCCATCATCACCGCATGCGTGGTGCCGGCAAAGGAGAACGCCACCGGCGTCTCTTCCGGCACCATCCGGTTGGCAGCCGTCGTCCCAACCGCGCGGTGCGCCAGCCGCGATACCTGCGTCGTGGCTTTGCGGCGCGCGCTCAAGACTACTCCGCCGCCTGCAAAGACGCGATGCGCCGGCTCTGCTTGGCTTGCTCGTCATAGTCGCGCTGCCATTCCGACGGTCCGTTGGAGGCGCCGACCTGCACCGCCGTCACCTTGTATTCCGGACAATTGGTCGCCCAGTCGGAGAAGTCGGTGGTGATGACGTTGGCCTGCGTGTCCGGATGATGGAACGTCGTGTAGACCACGCCGGGCGACACCCGGTCGGTGATCAGCGCGCGCAGCGTCGTCTCGCCCGATCGGCTGGTCAGCCGGACCCAGTCGCCGTCGCGCAAACCGCGGTTCTCGGCATCGTGCGGATGGATCTCCAGCCGGTCCTCCGAGTGCCACATGCTGTTGTCGGTGCGCCTGGTCTGCGCGCCGACATTGTACTGTGACAGGATGCGGCCGGTGGTGAGCAGCAGCGGGAAGCGCGGTCCCGTCCTTTCGTCCGTCGCCACATATTCGGTCCGGATGAACTTGCCCTTGCCGCGCACGAACCCGTCAATATGCATGATCGGGGTGCCGAGCGGCGCCTTCTCGTTGCAGGGCCATTGCACGGATCCGACACGGTCGAGCAACTCGAAGGAGACGCCGGCGAAGCTCGGCGTGGTCATCGCGATCTCGTCCATGATCTCGGAGGGATGCTGATAGTTCCAGTCCAGCCCGATCGCGCGGGCAAGCTCCTGCGTCGCCTCCCAATCGGCGTAGCGCGCCTTCGGCTCAAGAACCTTGCGCACCATGTTGATGCGGCGCTCGGCGTTGGTGAAGGTGCCGTCCTTCTCCAGGAAAGTCGAGCCCGGCAGGAAGACATGCGCGTAGTTCGCCGTCTCGTTGAGGAACAGGTCGTGCACGACGACGCATTCCATCGCGGCAAGGCCGGCGGCGACATGCTTGGTGTCGGGATCGGACTGCAGAATGTCCTCGCCCTGGATGTAGATGCCCTTGAAGCTGCCGTCGACGGCGGCGTCGAGCATGTTGGGGATGCGCAGGCCGGGTTCGTCGTCCAGCTTCACGCCCCACAAGGTCTCATAGATATCGCGCACGGCTTCGCCGGAGATGTGGCGATAGCCCGGCAGTTCGTGCGGGAAGGAGCCCATGTCGCAGGAGCCCTGCACGTTGTTCTGGCCGCGCAGTGGGTTCACGCCGACGCCGGGCCGGCCGATATTGCCGGTGGCCATGGCGAGATTGGCGATTGCCATCACAGTGGTCGAGCCCTGGCTGTGTTCCGTCACGCCGAGGCCGTAATAGATCGCGCCGTTGCCGCCGGTGGCGTAGAGCCGCGCAGCGCCCCGGATCAGCTCTGGATCGACGCCGGACAATTTGCCGACGGTTTCGGGGCTGTTTTCCGGCAAGGCTACGAACGATGCCCAATCCTGGAACTCCGTCCAGTCGCAGCGTTCGCGGATGAAGGCTTCGTCGAACAGGCCCTCGGTGACGATCACATGCGCCAGCGCCGTCAGCACGGCCACATTGGTGCCGGGCTTCAGCGGCAGGTGATAATCCGCTTCGATATGGGCCGACTTGACCATCTCGGTGCGGCGCGGATCGAGCACGATCAGCTTGGCGCCCTGGCGCAGCCGCTTCTTCAGCCGCGAGGCGAACACCGGGTGAGCGGAAGCCGGATTGGCGCCGATGATGACGGCGACGTCGGTGAAGTCGACGGAATCGAAATCCTGCGTGCCGGCCGAGGTGCCATAGGTCTGGCCGAGCCCGTAGCCCGTCGGCGAATGGCAGACGCGTGCGCAGGTGTCGACATTGTTGTTGCGGAAACCCTGCCGCACCATCTTCTGGACGAGATAGGTTTCCTCGTTGGTGCAGCGCGACGAGGTGATGCCGCCGATCGCAGTGCGTCCGTACTGGTACTGGATGCGGCGGAATTCCTTGGCCGTATGGGCGATCGCCTCTTCCCAGCTCACCTCGCGCCACGGGTCGGTGACCTTTTCGCGGATCATCGGCGACAGGATGCGGTCCTTGTGGGTGGCGTAGCCATAGGCGAAACGGCCCTTGACGCAGGAATGGCCGTGGTTCGCCTTCCCCTCCTTATAGGGCATCATGCGAACGACTTCGTCACCCTTCACCTCGGCCTTGAACGAGCAGCCGACGCCGCAATAGGCGCAGGTGGTAACAGCCGAGCGCTCCGGCAGGCCCTTGGCAAGCACCGTCTTCTCGCGCAGCGCATCGGTCGGACAGGCCTGCACGCAGGCGCCGCAGGACACGCATTCCGAATCGATGAACGCCTCGTGCATCCCCGCCGAAACCCGGGATTCGAAGCCTCGTCCCTCGATGGTCAGCGCGAAGGTGCCCTGCACCTCTTCGCAGGCCCGCACGCAGCGCGAGCAGACGATGCATTGCGAGGCATCATAGGTGAAATAGGGGTTGGATTCATCGCGGGCGATGTAGTCGACCGCCAGCGAGCCATGGCCGGGCGCCACGCCACCTTCCGGCTTGACGTGGTTGCGGCCTTCGATGCCGTAGCGGTTCTCGGTCAGGCCGATCGACTTCGCCACCGCATCGAACTCGCTCGCGCCGGTTCCGGCCTGTTCGTTCCAGCCGGTCGGATGATCGGAGACGTAGAGCTCCATGACGCCGCGGCGAATGGCATCGAGCCGCTCGGTCTGCGTGCGCACGATCATGCCTTCGCCGACGGGCGTCGTGCACGATGCCGGCGTGCCGCCGCGTCCTTCGATCTCGACAAGGCAGACACGGCACGAACCGAAGGAGTCCAGCATGTCGGTGGCGCAAAGCTTCGGGATCTCGACCCCGCCTTCCATCGCGGCACGCATGATCGAGGTGCCTTCCGGCACGGTGATGCTGCGACCGTCGACGTTCAGCGTGACCTGCTTCTGCGCCTTCGATTGCGGGGTTCCGTAGTCGATCTCTTCGACGAGGGAGGGGAAGTCGGCCTTGATGTTCATCTGCCAGCTCCTATTCGGCAGCCACGCGCACGGGCGCTGGCTTGAAGTCGTCGGGGAAATGGGTAATCGAGCTCATCACGGGATAGGGCGTGAAGCCGCCCAGCGCGCAGAGCGAACCGAACTTCATCGTGTTGCAGAGGTCGGTGACCAGAGCGAGGTTCTTCTCCGGCTCGATGCCCGCGACTATTCTGTCGATGGTCTCGACACCGCGCGTCGAGCCGATGCGGCAGGGCGTGCACTTGCCGCAGCTTTCGATGGCGCAGAACTCCATGGCAAAGCGCGCCTGTTTCAGCATATCGGCGGTGTCGTCGAACACCACGATGCCGGCATGGCCGATCAGCCCGTCCTTTGCCGCGAAGGCTTCATAATCGAACGGCGTGTCGAACAGCGCGCGCGGGAAGTAGGCGCCGAGCGGCCCGCCGACCTGCACCGCCTTGACCGGTCGCCCCGTGGCCGTGCCGCCGCCGATCTCGTCGACGATCTCGCCCAGCGTCATGCCGAAAGCGGCTTCGAACAGGCCGGCATATTTGACGTTGCCGGCGATCTGGATCGGGATCGTGCCGCGCGAGCGGCCCATGCCGAAATCCTTGTAGTAGGCCGCACCCTTGTCCATGATGACAGGCACCGAGGCCAGCGAGATGACATTGTTGATCACCGTCGGCTTGCCGAACAGCCCCTTATGCGCCGGCAGCGGCGGCTTTGCGCGCACCATGCCGCGCTTGCCCTCGAGCGAATCGAGCAGCGCCGTCTCCTCCCCGCAGACATAGGCTCCGGCGCCGACCCGGATCTCCATGTCGAACGCGTAAGGTGAACCCAGCACGCTGGCGCCAAGAACGCCGGCCTTGCGGGCGACCTCGACGGCCTTGTTCATCACCGCCACCGCATGCGGATATTCCGAGCGGACATAGACAAAGCCCTTGGTCGCGCCCGTGGCTATACCGGCGATCGTCATGCCTTCGATCAGCACAAACGGATCGCCCTCCATTATCATGCGGTCGGCGAAGGTGCCTGAATCGCCTTCGTCGGCGTTGCAGACGATGTATTTGCGGTCGCCTGCGGTATCGAGCACCGTTTTCCACTTGATGCCGGTCGGGAAGCCGGCGCCGCCGCGCCCGCGCAGGCCCGATTCGGTAACCTGGGCGACGATGTCGGCAGGCGTCAGTGCCAGCGCGTTCGTCAGTCCGTTCAACCCGCCATGCTTCTTGTAGGATTCGAGCGAAAGCGGATCCGTGACGCCGCAGCGCGCGAAGGTCAGCCGCGTCTGCTTGGCGAAGAAGGGGATCTTGTCCGGTGAGCCCAGCCAGCGCTTGTGATGGCCGCCGGTGAGAAAGCCGCCGTCGAACAGGCTTTTGACGTCGGACGGCTTTACCGGCCCATAGGCGACGCGGCCGTTCGCTGTCGCAACTTCGACCATTGGTTCGAGGAAATAGGCGCCGCGCGACCCGTTGCGCACGATCTTGGCTTCGATGCCGCGCTCGGCGAGTTCGCCGGCGATCGCCTTGGCGACCTTTTCGGCGCCAAGCGCCAGCGCACCGGAATCGCCGGGAATGTAGATGCGCGGGATCATGAGCGCACCTCTGCAACGATCTCGTCGAGCTTCTCGTCATTGAGCCGCCCGATCACCTCGCCATCCAGCATAGCGGCGGGCGAACAGGCGCACAGGCCGAGACAATAGACCGGCTCCAGCGTTACCGAACCGTCGCGGGTCGTCTCATGGAAGCCGATGCCCAGCAATTGCTTCAGCTTGGCGGCGATGGCGTCCGAACCCATCGACTGGCAGGATTCCGCCTGGCAGAGCTTCAGCACATGCCGGCCTGCCGGGTGGCTGCGGTAATCATGATAGAAGCTGACGACGCCGTGCACCTCGGCCCTGGAAATGTTCAGCGCCTCGGCGATGACCGGCAGCGCATCCTTGGGCACATGGCCGAACTCTTCCTGGATGCCGTGAAGGATCGGCAGCAACGGGCCTTCGAGGCCCTTCATCTCCTGGATGATCGCGACCGTGCGCGACGTGATCTCGGTACTTGCAGGCTGCATTGTCATGCAGCGCCCTCCCTATCGTAGCGACCCATACATATCGGCCAGAAGCATCAAGCTGTTTTGGAACAACGACATGCGCGTGCCGCTTTATCGCTAAGTGCTTAAGAAACCAGAGAAAACCTCTGAAATCAATAAAGCGGTTTCGTTGTACGATAGAAATTTTCTATCGTTCCGTTCGGCTAACTCTGTCTAGCGGAACGGTTTGCGTGGAAATCGTCCGCCAGCGCCATTGCCTCGTCCAGCAGCGCCGAGACCAAAGGTGTGTGCGGTTCGCGCGGTGTCGCCACCAGGCCGACCGTGTGGCTGGCATCCGGCTCGACAATCGGAATGGCCCGGATCGGCTCGGAAAAGCCGAATGTTTCCGCAAGGTTGAGCGGCATGATCGACGACCATTTGCCGGTGCGGATGTGCGAAAACAGCACGATCATCGAATTGGATTCCAGCGTCGGTCGCACCTGCACGCCGGCTTCGGCCAGATGCTGATCGATGATGCGACGGTTCTGCATGTCTGGCGTCAACAGGCACAGCGGCAGGCTTGAGAGCTCTGCCCATGTCACTTTGTCGCGGTCGGAATAGGGATTTCCCATCGCGGTGATCAGTTGGTAGCGCTCGTCATAGAGCGGCACGCTGGTCACCCGCCCCAGCGGCTCGTTGTCGAGATAGGTGATGCCGGCATCGATGTCGAAATTGCCGAGCAGCGACAGCACCTCGATCGAGGTCCGCGACAGCACCGAAAAGGTGACGCCTGGATGCTTTTCGCGAAACGGCGTCGTCAGCCGCGGCAGCATGGCGAGCGCCGTCGGAATGGCGGCGATGCGGATACGGCCCGAAAGTCCGTGGCGCGCCGCGCGCATTTCCTCGCGCATGGTCCTGGTGTCGCCGACGATGCGGCGTGCCCACACCAGCACCTGTTTTCCCTCCGGCGTCAGCCCCTGGAAGCGTGAGCCGCGCAGGACCAGCATGACGCCAAGCTGGCCCTCCAACTGCTTGATGCCGGCCGAGAGCGTCGGCTGGGTGACGCCGCATACCTCCGCCGCCCGGCCGAAATGCTCCTCCCTGGCGAGCGCGATGAAGAATTCCAGCTTGTCGATCATGCGATCTTTCCGGTGGTTCGCTGCAAGGTCGGGGAAATCGCGCCTCACCGCAAGCGCGATGCACAATTGCCCTGCATCCACACCTTTAAGCCGGCTACCTGTTTCCCGCGGCGCGATGCGGCGCTATGTGGATGAAACTGGGAGATCGACCATGCTGGGCTGGTTCCGCAAGCTTTTGCCGCGCGAAGATCGCTTCTTCGACC
Organism: Mesorhizobium sp. SEMIA396; assembly: GCF_024518615.1. NCBI lineage: Bacteria > Pseudomonadati > Pseudomonadota > Alphaproteobacteria > Hyphomicrobiales > Phyllobacteriaceae > Mesorhizobium > Mesorhizobium sp. SEMIA396. The sequence goes on along the minus strand of NZ_JANIFC010000012.1, from coordinate 199,533 downwards.
TGTTCGAACGACATTCGCGCACCGTGGTCGGCGGCGCCGAGGCGCTGGAGCAGCTTCTCCAGGGCAGGGATATCGACCTCTGGTGCCAGAAAATCGTCGATCTCGAAGATGAGGCCGACCACATCACCGCGGAAGTCCTGCTGGCGGTGCGGCGCTCCTTCATCACGCCTTTCGATCGCGGCGACATCAAGGACCTGATCCAGTCGATGGATGATGCCATCGACATGATGCACAAGACGGTCAAGACGGTGAAGCTGTTCGAGCGCAAGGAATTCGATCCGCTGATGCAGGAAATGGGTGGCGTCATCGTCGCCGCCGCCAAGCTGGTGGCCGAGGCGATCCCGCTGCTCAACAAGGTCGCGACGCACACGGTGCGCCTCAACGCCATCGCCGAAGAGGTGATGCGCGTCGAAAGCCGGGCCGACGACCTGCACGAGCAAGGGCTGAAGGATCTCTTCAGGAAGCACGGCAGCAGCGATCCGATGGCGTACATGATCGGCAGCGAGATTTATGGCCAACTGGAAAAAGTGGTCGACCGCTTCGAGGACGTCGCCAACGAGATCAGCGGCATCGTCATTGAGAATGTCTAGGTGATGGAAGCCACCATTGCCTTTCCCGTGCTGGTCGGCCTCGTCGGCGTCGCGCTGTTCTTCGACTTTCTCAACGGCTTGCACGATGCCGCCAACTCCATTGCCACCATCGTCTCCACCCGCGTGCTAAGGCCGCAATACGCGGTATTGTGGGCGGCTTTCTTCAACTTCATCGCCTTCATGTTCTTCGGCCTCCACGTCGCCGAGACAGTGGGCAAGGGTATCGTCGATGTCAGCATCGTCACCCCGGCGGTCATCTTCTCGGCGCTCGTCGGCGCCATAGTCTGGAACATCGTCACCTGGATCGCCGGCATCCCGTCGAGCAGCTCGCATGCGTTGATCGGCGGCCTGGTAGGTGCCGGTGTGGCAAAGGCAGGCGTGGGCGCCATCGTCTGGACAGGGCTTGGCAAGACGGTTGCGGCAATCGTCCTGTCGCCAGCGACCGGCTTTATCCTGGCGCTCATCCTGATTTTCGTCGTCTCGTGGCTCTTCGTGCGCCAGACGCCCTTTGCGGTCGACAGTACCTTCCGCGTCATGCAGTTCTTTTCCGCCTCGCTCTATTCGCTCGGGCACGGTGGCAATGACGCGCAGAAGACCATGGGCATCATTGCCGTGCTGCTCTATTCGCAAGGCATGCTCGGCGCGACTTTCCATGTACCGCTCTGGGTTGTCCTCACCTGTCAGGCGGCACTGGCGCTCGGCACCCTGTTCGGCGGCTGGCGCATCGTCCACACCATGGGCTCGAAGATCACGCGGCTGAACCCGATGCAGGGTTTTTGCGCCGAGACCGGCGGGGCGATCACCCTGTTTGCCGCGACCTGGCTCGGCATTCCCGTGTCGACCACGCACACCATCACTGGCGCCATCATCGGCGTCGGCGCCGCCCGCCGCGTCTCGGCCGTGCGCTGGGGCATTGCCGGCAACATCGTCATTGCCTGGATCGTCACCTTGCCGGCCACCGCTTTGATTTCGGCGCTCACCTACCTGGCGGTTGGCCTGGCGAGGTGACGTAAAGAAATCTACCTGTCCACAAGGTTCAGGATGTTGCCGTCCGGGTCCTTGAACCAGGCGACCTTCATTCCGTAACCGACGTGGAGATCGCCCTCCAGCGTCAAGCCCGGCATCTGATAGTGCTCGAAGGCGACGCCCTTCGTCTTCAGTTCCTTGACGATGTTGCCGATCTCGTCGCCAACCATCCAGGTTACCGCTGTCGCCTTGTTGGTTCCGGCAAATTGAGAATGATAGACGTTGAGGGTGGTATCGCCGCTTTTGTAGACGATCAGTTCGCCGCCCTCATCGTGCACCTGTTTCAGGCCAAGCGTTCCCTCATAGAAAGCCTTGGCTTTCGCGAGATCCTTCACCGCGAGATTGGCCGTTGCATTGCTGTTTGCGAGCATGATGGTCTCCTTTCCTGGTTGTCGACCCCGTGCTGGTCACCGAAATAGGTCGCCGCGATCGTTTGACGACTGTCGCTCGACCTGATTGTTGGCCGCATCGGCGCTCGATTATCTGGAAGACGTTTGGCGCGGATGAAATCCGACAGGACCCGCCGCTTTTCCAGGCACGCCAAGGCAGCCATTGCTCCACGGCTTGGTTCTGTCCGGAAACTGCATTATCTCAGGTGCAAGCTGCATCTCAGGCGCAAGCTGCGTAAGGAAAAACTGCCATGTCCGTCACCAAGGAAATCGTCACCGAGCGTCTGAAGACGGTCAACGGGCCGGATTTCACCGGCAACATCGTCGACCTCGGCATGGTTTCGGAGATTTTCATCGCCGACGGGAAGGTCTTCTTCTCGATTACCGTTCCCGCCGCTCGTGCCCAGGAAATGGAGCCGCTGCGCGCCGCCGCCGAGCGCGTCGTCAAGACAATCCCCGGGGTCGCCGGCGCGGTCGTCGCGCTGACGGCCGAGAAGAGGGGCGGCGGCATGGAGGCGCCGGTTCCGTCGCGCCCCGCACCCAGGCCCGTTCCGCCGGCTGCGCCCGCTGCCGCCGCGCCGCGTGCGGCTCCGCACGCGCCCGCCTCGCACAGTTCGGGCAAACGTGGCGTGCCCGGTATCGAGGCGATCATTGCCGTTGCTTCCGGCAAGGGCGGCGTCGGCAAGTCGACCACCGCCGTCAACATCGCGCTCGGCCTCGCCGCCAACGGCCTGCGCGTCGGCGTGCTGGATGCCGACATCTACGGACCGTCCATGCCCAGGCTGCTCAACATCCACGGCCGGCCGCAGACCGTCGACGGCAAGATCCTGAAACCGATGGAGAATTACGGCCTGAAGGTAATGTCCATGGGTTTCCTCGTCGACGAGGAAACGCCGATGATCTGGCGCGGCCCGATGGTGATGTCGGCGCTGACGCAGATGCTGCGCGAGGTCGAATGGGGCCGTCTCGACGTGCTCGTCGTCGACATGCCGCCCGGCACTGGCGACGCGCAGTTGACCATGGCCCAGCAGGTGCCGCTGGCTGGTGCTGTCATCGTCTCGACGCCACAGGACCTGGCCCTGATCGACGCGCGAAAAGGCCTCAACATGTTCAAGAAGGTCGACGTCCCGTTGCTCGGCATCGTCGAGAACATGAGCTATTTCATCGCCCCGGACACCGGCAAGCGCTACGACATCTTTGGCCATGGCGGCGCCCGCCGCGAGGCCGAGCGCCTCGGCGTCACCTTCCTCGGTGAGGTGCCGCTCGAAATGGGCATTCGCGAAAGCTCGGATGCCGGCACGCCGGTTGTCGTCTCCAAGCCCGATGGCCCCGAAGCGAAAATCTACCGCGACATCGCCTCGAAGGTCTGGGACCGGGTCAACGAAGAGCGTGGTGCGGCTGCTGCTGCCGTGCCGAGTATTGTGTTTGAATAGCAGGCGCCGCCGTGCTGCAGCCTAGGCCGCGCCGACCTTCTCGCCAAAGCTGGAAAAAAACTGTCCAGCCAGTTTCTTCGAGGTCGATTCGATCAGGCGGCTGCCAAGCTGTGCGATCTTGCCCCCGACATCGGCCTTGGCCGCGTAGTTCAATATCGTGGCGTCGGGTCCATCCGCCGTCAGCGTCACGTCGGCGCCCCCCTTGGCGAAGCCTGCAATGCCGCCCTTGCCTTCGCCCTGGATGGTGTAGGAGTGCGGCGGCTTCAGGTTCTTCAGCGTCACTTCGCCGTTGAACGTCGCCTTGATCGGTCCGATCTTCACCACCACGGTTGCCGCCATCTCGGTCGGCGACTTCATCTCCAGGCTCTGGCAGCCGGGAATGGTCGCCTTCAAGACCTCGGGATCGTTCAGCGCTTCCCACACTTTTTGCAGCGGTGCGGCAATGCGCTCCTCGCCTTCGATCACCAAAGCCATGAAAACCTCCCGGACAAGACTGCCCGAACCCGTAACGCACGGCTCGGTGCGTGTCTATCGCACCAAAGTCCGGTTGCGACCGCACGCCCTCTTGCCTGCTCCCGCGCGTTGCCATATCGATTTGTCTTACAAATACGGAGACCATGATGGCAGGCGCCCCCACCCATAAGAAAAAATTTCGCTCGCAGGAGTGGTTCGACAATCCCGACAATCCGGGCATGACGGCGCTCTATCTCGAACGCTATCTCAATTACGGCCTGACGCGCGCCGAACTGATGTCCGGCAAGCCGCTGATCGGCATCGCCCAGACCGGCTCGGATCTGTCGCCTTGCAACCGTCACCATATCGAACTCGCCAAGCGTGTGCGCGAAGGCATCGTCTCGATGGGCGGCATTCCCTTCGAGTTTCCTTGCCATCCGATCCAGGAGACCGGCAAGCGCCCGACCGCGGCACTTGACCGCAACCTTGCCTATCTCAGCCTTGTCGAGGTGCTCTACGGCTATCCGCTCGATGGCGTCGTGCTGACCATCGGTTGCGACAAGACGACACCGGCCCTGCTGATGGCGGCGGCCACCGTCAACATCCCGGCGATCGCCCTGTCGGTCGGCCCGATGCTCAATGGCTGGCACAAGGGCAAGCGCACCGGCTCCGGCACCATCGTCTGGGAATCACGCCAGCGCCTGTCGGCCGGCGAGATCGATTATGACGAGTTCATGGATATCGTCGCCTCGTCGGCGCCGTCCACCGGCTATTGCAACACCATGGGCACCGCCACCACGATGAACTCGCTGGCCGAGGCGCTTGGCATGCAGTTGCCGGGCTCGGCCGCCATTCCCGCGCCCTACCGCGAGCGCGGCCAGATTTCCTATGAGACCGGAAAACGCATCGTCGAGATGGTGCATGAGGATCTGAAGCCGTCCGACATCATGACGAGAGAGGCTTTCGAGAACGCCATCGTCGTCAATTCGGCCATTGGCGGCTCGACCAACGCGCCTATCCATCTCAACGCCATCGCCCGTCACCTTGGAGTCAAGCTCGACAATGACGACTGGCAGACGGTCGGCCTCAATGTGCCGCTGCTGGTCAATTTGCAGCCGACGGGCGAATATCTCGGCGAGGACTACCATCATGCCGGCGGCGTGCCGGCGGTCATCGCCGAACTGATGAAGGGCGGGCTGTTGCCGCATCCCGGCGCGCGCACCGTCAACGGCAAGTCGATCGGTGAGAACAGCGAGGGCGTTGCCAACGAAAATCCCGACGTCATCCGCTCTGTCGCCAAGCCGCTGAAGGCCAATGCCGGCTTCATCAATCTTCGGGGCAATCTGTTCGATTCGGCGATCATGAAGACCAGCGGCATCTCGCCGGAATTCCGCGAACGCTATCTCTCCAACCCCAAGGATCCCGAGGCTTTCGAAGGTAACGCCATGGTTTTCGACGGGCCGGAGGATTACCACGCCCGCATCGACGACCCGGCGCAAGGCATCGACGAACACACCATCCTGTTCATGCGCGGCGCTGGCCCGGTCGGCTATCCCGGCGGTGCCGAGGTCGTCAACATGCAGCCGCCGGCCTATCTCATCAAGAAGGGCATCCACGCGCTCGCTTGCATCGGTGACGGCCGCCAGTCGGGCACGTCGGGTTCGCCCTCGATCCTCAACGCCTCGCCGGAAGCGGCGATTGGCGGCGGACTGGCGCTGCTCAAGACGGGCGATCGTGTCCGCATCGACTTGCGCAAGGGTACGGCCGACATCCTCGTCACCGACGACGAGATCACCCGGCGCCGCGCCGAGTTGCAGAACAATGGCGGCTTCCACTATCCCAAGCACCAGACACCCTGGCAGGAGATCCAGCGCGGCATGGTCGCGCAGTTCTCGGAGGGGATGGTGCTGAAGCCGGCGGTGAAATACCAGGATGTCGCGCACACCAGCGGTGTCCCCAGAGACAATCATTGATACTGAATCGACGGATGGCGGCTTGATCAAATCAGGCCGCCATCGGTTTTCCGGTTATCCTGGCCGGGTAGGTCGAGAACGGTCACCGTCCTTGACAAGCGCGCCCAACAAATCCACCATCATGACAAGGGGTGCATCGCGACGACCCCGTGAGGCGTCAGCCCAACGTTCGCGTCCAAGCTTCTCTTTTCAGGAGGTGGACGCCATGCCGTCAACAACCGCTATCACCGTACCGCAATTGTCCCGGCTCATAGGTCTGCCGGGTGCACCTGTCATCATCGATGTTCGCATCGAAGAAGATTTCGAAGCCGATCCGCGCCTGTTGCCGGCCTCGTGCCGGCGCGATTTCAAAACCGTTTCGACCTGGGCGGCCGAGTTTGCCGACAAGCCGGTGGCCGTCGTCTGTCAGAAGGGGCAAAAGCTCTCGCAAGGCGTCGTCGCATGGATGCGCCATGAGGGGATATCAGCCGAATCCCTTGAAGGCGGCTTTGAGGCCTGGCGCGATGCCGGGGGGCTTCTGGTCCGCACCGCCAAGTTGCCGCCACGCAATGAAAAGGGCGCCACCGTCTGGGTGACGCGATCCCGCCCGAAGGTCGACCGCATCGCTTGCCCATGGCTGATCCGGCGTTTCCTCGACCCCGACGCGGTGTTCCTGTTTGTCGAACCCGCTGAAGTATTGGCTGTTGCCGACCGCTTTCAGGCCGTGCCGTTCGACATCGACAATGTGTTCTGGAGCCATCGCGGCGAACGCTGCACCTTCGACACGATGATCGAGGAGTTCGGGTTGGAATCCGGGGCGCTCGATCGCCTGGCGTTGATCGTGCGCGCGGCCGACACCGCAAGCCTCGACCTGGTGCCCCAGGCGGCCGGTTTTCTGGCTGCCTCGCTCGGTCTGTCGCGTATGTACCGCGACGATTTGGAACAACTGGAAGCAGGCATGCTGCTCTACGACGCGTTCTTCCGCTGGTGTCGCGACGCCACCGAAGAAACGCACAACTGGCCCGCTGCAGGTAAACCATCATGACCATTCTTGTCCCCGACAATAAGGCGGTGACCGTCGAGCCGCCGGCTGCGCCGACCTTCGCGGAAGCCACGAAGGTCTGGGCGAAAATCGGATTGCTCAGCTTTGGCGGTCCGGCCGGGCAGATCGCGCTGATGCACAAGGAACTGGTCGAGGAGCGGCGCTGGATCGGGGAACGGCGTTTCCTGCATGCGTTGAATTACTGCATGCTGCTGCCTGGCCCGGAAGCCCAGCAACTCGCCATCTACATCGGTTGGCTGCTGCACAGGACGGCCGGTGGCCTTGTTGCCGGCATCCTGTTCGTCGTGCCGGGCGCGCTCGTCATGCTCGCCTTGAGCAGCCTGTACGTCCTCTATGGCGACATGCCGCTCGTCGCGGCGCTGTTTTTCGGGGTGAAGGCGGCGGTGCTCGCCATTGTCATCGAGGCGGTGATCCGGATCGGGCGACGCGCCCTCAAGAACCGGGTCATGGTGTCGATCGCGGTCGCGGCGTTCATTGCCATCTATGCGTTGAATGTGCCGTTTCCGCTCATCGTCCTTCTCGCCGGCCTGACGGGATGGCTGGGGGACCGCGTTGCTCCCGGCCTGTTTTCCGGCTCGGCCCATGGCAAAGACGGTGTTGCCGACTCCAAGGGAGCGGTCGACCTGATGTTCGAGCGTGGCGAACTGGCCCATGTCAAACCTACCAAATGGCACGCGCCGCGCACCCTCGCCATCTGGCTGCCGATCTGGCTCGGGCCTGTTCTTTTGATCTGGTGGTTCACCGGCTCCGCAAGCGTCTGGACCGAGATAGGCCGGTTCTTCAGCCTGATGGCTGTCGTCACCTTCGGTGGCGCCTACGCGGTGCTCGCCTATGTCGCGCAGGCAGCCGTCCAGTCCTTCGGCTGGCTGGCGCCGGGTGAAATGGTGGACGGTCTTGGACTTGCAGAAACGACGCCAGGACCGCTCATCCTGGTGCTGCAGTTCGTCGGCTTCATCGCCGCGTTCCGCCATTCCGGCTCGCTCGACCCGTTGCTTGCCGGATCGCTGGGGGCGCTGCTCACCTTGTGGGTGACGTTCACGCCCTGCTTTTTCTGGATATTCCTCGGGGCGCCCTACATCGAGGCCTTGCGCGGCAACAAGGCATTGTCGGCCGCACTGGGCGCGATCACCGCCGCAATTGTCGGGGTGATCATGAATCTGGCCCTATGGTTTGCTTTGCATGTCATCTTCCGTGAGGTGCACGCGACGGGGCTTGGCATGAACGTGCCGGTGCTTTCGTCCATCGACTGGCGTGCGGCCTTGCTATCCGTGGCCGCGATGGTCGCCATCCTGAAGCTGAAAGTCGGCATGCTGCCGACACTCGCGCTATCCGCCCTTGCAGGGGTCTTGCTGGCGGCGGCTGGTTAGACAGCACCGCCTTTGTAATCCGCTTGCCCACCACCTAAGTGGGCTGGAAACGGAAGGAAACATCATGGCCGGACGGCGCTCTTCCCTCGGCTTCCTCGGAATGTTCGGCCGTTCGGGCGACTTGAGGCAGCTCGACGATGCATTGCGCGGCGCCGATCTGCATCCAGCCCTTGTGCCGGAGGGCGTGAAGCTTACCATCGTCAACCTGATGAAGGATCGCTGGCCCGACGAGCCGCCGCCGGGCACCTATGCGTCGGTGGCACAATTATGCAGCTATTGCATCGCGGGTCCGGAAACCTTCGAGCAAGCCAATGGCCATGATCGGACGCTGGAAGCCGAGCGTCGCATCGAGGCGGCGCTTGAAACCGGCGACAGCCTCGACGCGCAGATCGTGCTGATGACGCTGCATGCCAAGCTCATCAACGCTGAAGTCGTCGACCGATACGGGCTCAGCGCGGAATGACGCGAAAGGCAAGATCTGCTTGATCCCCCGCGGCAGCCGAGCCGATCAGGCCCGGCTGATCTCCTCGAGATACCAGCCGATGTAGCGCAGTTCGTTGTATTCCATCGGCGCGATCGGTCCGGGCACGAAATAGTGCGAGCGCACGCCGCGCGCGGTGTGCTCGATGATCTTCTTGTCCTCTTCGGTGGTGACCTTCCACAGCCAGGTCAGCTTCTCCAGATCGTAGTCCTGGCCCTCGACCGCGTCGCCGCGCACCAGCCAGATCAGCTCCATCTCACAGGTACCAGCTGTTTTCGGGATGAAACGATAGATCATGCCGTGATCGGGATAACAGACGAGAAAGGTCGTACCGCCAAGATGGATCGATGTCACGCCACCATCATAGTCGGTGAAACGGCCCATCAGCGGCGCGACCGGCGAGCCGTCCTTGCTGCCGCTGGAAACGCCGTCATAGAGCGCATAGCGGAAAGTGTGGATCGCCTCCTGTCCGGCGGCCGAGTTCTGCCAGCGGTTGGCGCTGCCGATCTCGATGCCGAGCGCGCAGGTGCGTTGCTCCATCGCGGCATTGAGCTGCTCGATCATCTCGGCCGGTTTTTCCAGCGCATGCGTCTGCGAATATTCCGGATGCGCCGGCCCGCAATGGTAACATTCGACATAGTTCTCGACGGCGAGCTTCCAGTTGGCGTCGAGCGGATAGGACTGACGATACGCCACCTTGGCGTCGCCCCAGCCATATTGGCCGCAGCTCGTGCGCAGCGACTGTTCGATCGGATCGAAATCGAGCGGCGTCTCGGCGAAGGAAATGAAGACCAGCCCGGAAGCGACGCGGACATGAAGCTTCTTCAGCCCGTGCGCCGAGCGGTCGAAATCCTTTGGCATCAGGCGCGCGGCACGCAAGGATCCGTCATTGGAATAGGCCCATGCGTGGTAGGGGCACACGAACATCTTCGCATTGCCCTTCTCCTTGGTGCAGACCTCGGCACCACGGTGGCGGCAGACATTGAGCATGGCATGCACGGTGCCATCCATGCCGCGTGTCAGGATGACCGCCTCGTCGCCCAGCTTGAACAGCTCGAAATCGCCGGGGTTCGGGATAACGCTGGCATGCGCCAGGCAATGCCAGTGGCGGCGAAAGACACGTTCCATGTCGCGCTCGAAGATCGCCGGATCATGATAGAAGGCACGCACCAGGCCGTGACCTGGCCGATGAGATGCCACCAGCCGATCGATCGCGTCGCCGTCGGTGGGTGCTTGCTGGATAGGATGCACACTCATTTGTCGTTCTGCCCGATGGTTGGTCCCGGAGCAATTCCAGGAAAAGTGTGAAGCGGTTTTCTGTTCGGAATTGCGTCAAACGAAGAGCGCAATTCCAGGAAAAGTGTGAAGCGGTTTTCCGTTCTGAATTGGTTCCGGGTGGTGGCTGTATGGCTGCACGAACTCGTCTCCGGTCAGGCGCCCATTTGCGTGCGCGGCAGGTGGATCAGGTTGCCGAAGCGGGCACGCAATCTGTCGTCGACCTGTTTTGGCACGTGGCGCGGAAATCGCTCGGCAAGAATGCGTTTCTTCTCGGTGATCGCACGCAGCAATATATCAGGCCGGCCTTTTTCGTTCCATTCCTTCGGCGAGGAACGATCGCCGAGGGCGGGATAGAAGTGCTCGGTCTGCATCAGCTTGAGCGTTTGTTCGTTGTCGAGATAGTGGCCCGGACCCTTGAGGCAGACCTCGGCGATGCTGTCGATCGACAGGGCCTCGTCAGTCACGTCGATGCCACGCGCGCAGCCCAGGCAATGACCGAGCATGTCGTTGTCGATGACCAGGCTTTCCAGGCAGAAGCCGAGCAGCGAGGCATGCATGCCGGCCGCCTCGTAGACGAGGTTGAGGCCGGAGAGGCCGGCCATCACATTGGTGATGCCCTTTTCGTAGCCGGACTGAATATCGGGCAATTTCGAATCCGTCATGCCGGCGGCGGAGCCACCGGGCAGGTCGTAGAATTGCGCCATCTGGGCACAGGCCGCCGTTGCTACCGACTGCTCGGCCGACCCGCCCGCCATGGCGCCGGTGCGCAGGTCCGACATGAACGGCCATGCGCCGAAGATCGCCGGATGGCCGGGCTTGAGCGCGTTGACATAGACCAGGCCGGCCAGCACTTCGGCCACTGCTTGCACGACGGCGCCGGCCATCGCCGCGGGTGCCGTGGTGCCGGACTGGCCGGTCGACAGCAGCAGGATCGGGATGCCGCCTTCGACGCAGGCCTCAAGCACGCCGCAGGCATCCTCGGCGAACTTCATTGGCGGCACGACGAATGAGTTGGAGTTGGAAACGAACGGCCGGGCACGGAAATTCTCCTCGCCGCCGGCGATGGCGTACAGCATTTCAAGCGCAGGCTTCACGTTCTCACGCACGGTGAAGGATGTTCCGACGTGCTTCGATGTTCCCATCACACAGGCATAAAGCGTGTTGAAATCCATCTCGAGCGGATCGGCGATGTCGCGCGCCACCATCGGCCGCTGGAAGAAATGGATGTTGTCCAGCCCGTCGACGATGCGGGCGGCATCATAAATATCCTGCAGCTTGGACTCGCGGTACTCGCGCTTCTCCAGATCCACTAGGTGCACGGCGATGCCTGCCGTGCCGTAGTGCACGCGCTTGCCCTGGACCACCATGTCGTGCCTGGGGTCCTGGCCATGAAGCGTGAAATGTCGTGCCGCTCGCTTGATGGTGTCGAGCACGAGCGCGCGCGGAAAGCGGACCCGGCCATCGTCGCCGTGGACCGCCCCCACCTTGGTCAGCACCTTTATGCAGGAAGGAATGGCGTTGGCGAAACCCACTGTCTCCAAAAGCGTCAGCACGCCCTCGTGGATACGCTCGCGGTCATCCCCGCGCAGCGGCCCGTAGCCGCCGCCCTCGATGGCCTTGTGCTGTGGTCTGGTATCCTCCACCAGGGGAGATGATCGCATGGCATGTCCTGTTTCGCGAAGACCGGAGCGCTGCGGACGACGGTTCGCCGGCGTGTCCTGCTGTTCGACAGCCACTGGCATGGAAGCACTCCACCTTCGTCGGCAGGAACTCGTGGCGGTTGATCCACCATCGGCCTGCTTCTTCCCCTGACGCCGACTATGCCGCTGGCACTGGCCCATCCTATGGGCCAGCTGGCCCAGTTCCATGTGCCAGAGCTAAAATACCGGAGCCGCTGCGAACGGCTCCGGTCACGAGAGATCGACGATGGATCAGGCGGCCGCGGGTCTGCGTCCGGCGGCCGTGGCCAGTTCGCGAATGCCTGGCTCGATGTGCTGCAGTGCGATCGACGAGATGCCCAGCCGCATGAAACGCGAAGGCTTTTCAGTGCGATCGAAGAAACGGTCGCCTGGCTCGATGATGACGCTGCGCGAGGCGGCTGCCTCGGCCAGCCCGCGCGAATCGGTGCCGCGCGGCCCTTCGAGCCACAGCGACGTGCCGCCGGCCGAATCGGTCGAACGCCATTCCGGCAGGAAGGCGGAAATCGCATGGACCAGCCGCTTGCGCCGCTCGTCGAAGGCTGAAGACAGCCGCCGCACCAGCGCCTCGTGGTGGCCGAGCGACAGGAATAGCGCTACGGCGCGCTGATTGTTGGCCGGCGGGTGACGCAGCATGAAGCGGCGCAGCGCCCTGAGCTCCGCGATCAGTCCGGCGGACGCCACGATGTAGCCGAGCCGCAGGCCCGGAGCCAGCGTCTTGGACATCGAGCCGACATAGACGACGCGGCCGGAGCGATCGAGGCTCTTCAGCGCTTGCTGCGGTGCCTCGTCGAGAAGCTGGCTGTCATAGCCGTCCTCGATGATGATCTGGTTGTAGCGGTTGGCGCGCGCCAGAAGATCCTGCCGCCGCTCCGCCGACAACGGCACCATGGTCGGGCAATGATGGCTTGGCGTGACGAAGACGAACCCGGAATCGTTGGCAATAGAAGTAGTTACGATGCCGGACTGGTCGACCGGCACCGGCTGTATCTCAGCGCCCGCAAGGCGGAAGATCGAGCGGGCGTCGGGATAGCCTGGGTCTTCCATCGCCACCTTGGAGCCTTTGGACATCAGCAGCGTCGCCAGCATGTAGAGCGCGTTCTGAGCGCCCAGCGTGACGATGATCTCGTCCGGATTGGCGAAGATGCCGCGCCGGGGCAGGAGCCGCGCCTGGATCTGCTCGATCAGCAGCGGATCGTCACGGTCGACCATGTCGGACGCCCAGTTACGGATTTCCAGCACGGCAAGCGCCATGCGGTTGCACTCGCGCCACTCGGCGGTCGGGAACAGCGCCGGGTCGAACTGCCCGTAGACGAAGGGATAGGACGACTTGATCCAGTTCTCGTGCTTGGCCGGCGGCGGCATGTCGCTGGCGGCGATCTTGCGGCGTGCCTTCCAGTCGATCTCGTTGGCCTGGTCGGGCGCCTTCTGGTGCGGCTTGGCCGGTGTCGCCAGCACATCGGGATTGACGAAATGTCCACGCCGCTCGCGCGCCACCAGGAAACCCTGGTCGACGAGCTGCTGGAACGCCAGCACCACGGTTCCGCGAGCCACGCCAAGTTTTTCGGCCAGGATCCGGCAGGAAGGAAGCGGCATCGAAGCGGCGATCTGGCGGTCGAGAATGGCGGCTACGATGGCTTGGCGGATCTGCGCCTGCAGGGTTTGGCCGGATTCAGCCGAAATCCGGAACAGGCCGGACCATATCGCCGTGTCGTTTCGCTGTGGCATGGGAGATTTCCTCGATGGCCAGCCTTTTTCGCTTGGCTGGACCAGCCGAACGTAACCGTGGCACAAGGGGTTGCGCCAATCAATTTTTCTGATCGTTGGGATTTATGCCAGTGATCCTTCACGTCCTTTTGATGCCGCGTTGCGCCATCCTGGGGTGACGCGGCGCCTCATCCCGGCGATGACACCGTACGTGACGTCTGCGTCATCGCCGCGTGACGTCTGCGTCATCGCTGGGGTGACGGTGTGCGTCATCGCTGCGCATTGAAACGGGTGGAGTTCGGCCCGATAGATTGTCGCGACGACACGCGCCGGAAACATCCGGTCCGTAATGATGGCTCGAGGTCTCGGAGTTTGGCAGTGGATCAATCGTCCTTTCAAAAACAGCTCGCCGCCTTGCGTGACCACCGCGCGGCGGCGCCCGCCAGCATGCGCCAGGCCTTCGCCGCCGATCCCAAGCGGTTCGTGGAATTCTCCGTCACCGACGGCGATCTGCTGCTCGACTGGTCGAAATGCGCGGTCGACGCGACCACCATGGAGCTGCTGGAAAAGCTCGCCCAGGCCGCCGATCTCGAAGGCCGCCGCGCCGCTATGTTCGCCGGCAAGAAGATCAACGTCACCGAGGACCGTGCCGTGCTGCACACGGCGCTGCGCAACCTGACCGGCAAGGGCGTCACCGTCGATGGCCAGGACGTCAAGGCTGACGTCATCGCCGTGCTCGACGCCATGGGCGCCTTTGCCGATGCCGTGCGCTCGGGCAAGGCGGCCGGCGCCACCGGCAAGAAGATCACCGACATCGTCAACATCGGCATCGGCGGTTCCGATCTCGGCCCGGCCATGGCGACGCTGGCGCTGGCGCCCTATCATGACGGGCCGCGCGCCCACTACGTCTCCAACATCGATGGCGCCCATATCCACGACACGCTGAAGGGCCTCTCCGCCGAAACCACGCTTTTCATCATCGCTTCCAAGACCTTCACCACCGTCGAAACGATGACCAATGCCGAAACCGCTCGGAAATGGGTGCAAGAAGCACTGGGTAAGGAAGCGGTCGGCAAGCATTTCGCCGCCGTCTCCACCGCGCTCGACCTGGTGGCCCGGTTCGGCATCGCGCCGGATCGCGTCTTCGGCTTCTGGGATTGGGTCGGCGGCCGCTATTCGCTGTGGGGCGCCATCGGCCTGCCGGTGATGATTGCTGTCGGTCCGCGGAATTTTCGCGCCTTCCTCGATGGCGCGCACGAGATGGACGAGCATTTCCGCACCGCGCCGGTGCAGGAGAACCTGCCGGCGCTGCTTGGACTGGTTGGCTGGTGGCATCGCGTCATCTGCGGCTACCCGGCGCGCGCCGTCATCCCGTATGACCAGCGCCTGTCCAGGCTGCCGGCCTATCTGCAGCAGCTCGACATGGAATCGAACGGCAAGAGCGTCACCCTCGAAGGCACAGAGGTGACGACGCCGACCGGACCGCTGGTCTGGGGCGAGCCCGGCACCAACGGCCAGCATGCCTTCTTCCAGCTGCTGCACCAGGGCACCGATTTCATCCCGGTCGAGTTCCTCGCCGCGGCGGTCGGCCACGAGCCGGAACTCAAACATCAGCACGATCTGCTGCTCGCCAACTGCCTGGCGCAGTCGGAAGCGCTGATGAAGGGCCGCACGCTGGACGAAGCCCGCGCCCAGATGCTGGCCAAGGGCATGAAGCCGGCCGAGGTCGACAAGATAGCGCCGCACCGCGTCTTCTCGGGCAACCGGCCCTCGCTGACCATCCTCTACCGCAAACTCGACCCACGCACCTTCGGCCGGCTGATCGCGCTCTACGAGCACCGCGTCTTCGTCGAGGGCACGCTGTTCGACATCAACTCCTTCGACCAGTGGGGCGTCGAGCTCGGCAAGGAACTGGCCACCGGCCTTCTGCCTGTCGTGGAGGGCAAGGAAAGTGCCGCCAAGCGGGATGCATCGACCGCTGGCCTTGTGGGATTCATCCACCATTTGCGTGGCTCGGAGTGAAAAGTTTGGCAGACATCAAGGGAATATTGTTCGACAAGGACGGCACGCTTGTCGACTTCAACGCCACCTGGCTCGGCGTTGCCGACTTCATGGCCATGGATGCGTCCGAGGGCGATCGCTGGAAAGCCGACAGGCTGCTGGCCGCCGCCGGCTTCGATTTCGCCAACAAACGCT
Organism: Mesorhizobium sp. SEMIA396; assembly: GCF_024518615.1. Classification (NCBI taxonomy): domain Bacteria; kingdom Pseudomonadati; phylum Pseudomonadota; class Alphaproteobacteria; order Hyphomicrobiales; family Phyllobacteriaceae; genus Mesorhizobium; species Mesorhizobium sp. SEMIA396. The sequence continues at coordinate 183,901 of NZ_JANIFC010000012.1, read as the reverse complement.
TCAAGCCCGACTCGATCTTTGCGTCCGGCACCAATCTCGACGTCGTCGAATTGTGGTTTCCGCGCCTGTCCAACGAGGACCAGATGCTTGCGGTTGCCCGCTTCAACGAGATCACCTCTGTGCAGGGCTCGGCGATGGCCGTGGCGCTGCCGGGCATCGTCGACACGTTGACGGCCTTGCACAGGAAATCCTACCGGCTTGGCGTCGCCACCAATGATTCGACCAGCGGAGCGGAAAAGACGCTGGTGACGCTCGGCGTCGCCCAATTGTTCGACGCGGCCTATGGCTACGACGCGGTGGCCAATCCGAAGCCGGCGCCCGACACCATCCTGGCTTTCAGCGACCTCACCGGCCTCAGGCCGGCGGAGATCGCCATGGTCGGCGACAACAGGCACGACCTCGAAATGGCGCGTGCCGGCGGCTGCGGGCTGGCAGTCGGCGTGCTCTCCGGCACCGGCACCCGCGAATCGCTGGCCGGCATTGCCGATGTGGTCCTGGATTCGGTCGCCGACCTGCCGGATTTTCTCTCGGCGCGGGTCAAGGAGACGATCTGACGGCGGAGGCCGGGCAAATCAACTTGGGCTTTCCCGCCCACGGCTGAGATTGGTGGAAAGGAGACGGGCTGTTCCCTCAAAGGCGGACCTTGGTCCACCGCCAGATTTGGGACCGCTACGCACCTGCAGAAGGGCGCGATCGATTTTGCACGATCAGGGCTACCTCGGACGTATGATGAGTTCCCCATTCGCACAAGGGCGCGAGTACTCCGGCCAGGCTTTGACCAAAGTCGGTTAGTTCATACTCGACGTGCGGCGGCACCGTCTGAAAGTCAATGCGACGAATAACGCCATCATCCGTCAGTTCTTTCAGGTGCTGGATCAGCATTTTCTCGCTCACGTTGGTAACGAGCCTGCGGAGTTGACCGGTGCGTTTGGGCCCGCTGGCCAGATGATAGACGACAAGCGGCTTCCACTTGCCTCCAAGGATGGCAAGAACCGCTTCCAGGCCGCATTGGAAATTTGTCTCGGTCACGTCGATCTCCGAATTTTGGCACTTACCAAATAGTCGGTACTGGTTTGCAGGTCTGTTCTGACTTACCTGGATCGGACGACGGTGTCGATGTGCAAAAGCCCAAAGGAAATCACCATGGCCAAGATCCTCGTAACCGGCGCAACCGGCAATATCGGCCGAAAAACTCTCCAACATCTCCTGAAGCGGTTGCCCGCCAGCGATCTCGTCGGCCTGGCCCGCGATCCCGCCAAGGCGGCCGATCTGGCGGCCGATAGGATTGAGATCCGCCAAGGCGACTATCTCGACTATGACGGACTGGTGCGCGCGTTCGAGGGCATTGATAAGCTAATGCTCGTATCCGCCACGGCCTTTACCGATCGCAATACCCAGCACCAAAATGCCATTAGCGCAGCTCGGCAGGCGGGCGTTAAGCGCATCGTCTATATGCCGATCATCCACGAAGCAGGATCCGCCTTCACCTTGTCGGATATCACCGAGCAGGATCTGTTCGTCGAGGAAAAACTGAAGGCGTCCGGCCTAGCCTACACGCTCGTCCGTCATCCGCCCTTTATCGAGAGCATCCCATTCTACATCGGCGGAAACGCCCTGGAGACCGGGGTTCACGTGCCGGCTGGTGCGGGCAAGGCGGGCTATGCCAGCCGTGACGACCTAGCAGAGGCGCATGCCATTGTGCTGAGCCAAGACGGCCATGAATACAAGACATACTCGCTGTATGGCGATCCCGCCGTGTCCTTCGCGGATGTCGCACAGATCCTGTCGGATGTCAGCGGCAAGCGAGTGCCGTTTGTTTCCGGCTCGGATCACGATTACATCGCCCACTTAGTGGCGGCGGGTCTGCCCGAGCAGGCCGCCCGCTTCGCGCTTGTGTGGGTGCAAGGCATCAACGCCGGAGAATGGGGCGGCACGGCGGGGGATCTCGAGAAACTCTTGGGCCGCAAGCCGATGACAGCGGCCGAGTTCTTGCGGGCCAACCATGCGGCACTCCAAGCTTGAGACGGGGACCTTGAAGAACTGAGCGTTAGACAACGCAACATCGACATTGCCGGGGTGATGGCAGCAACGCGCCATCCCGCCGTTTTGCGACTCGCCGAGCCACCCTACGACGCCCGAATAACGCGCCTTGGATCATACCCCAATTTTGCGCCGCCGAATGTCAGCTCTGTATGGCTGCCTTCTGGCAGTCGTACTCACCTGACAAAGGTCCGGAACGAGGTCGAACCCGGCCATTCCGAGTGACTGGGATTGATCTCAGCGTCAGCGCTCTTCCGCCTCAAACGAAAAGACACCGCTCGGCTTGGTCGCAGCACCCTTCGCGTCGCCGAAATCCGGCACCTGGTATTCGGCGAGCAACCGCAGTCGGGACAGCGGCAGATCGTTGCGACGGGGATCGCCGACCAGCACGTCGATGCCGGCTGCCAGGCAGCGATCGAGGAACGGGGTGATGCGTAAAGCAACGTCGCACCCGTAGAAAACATCGCCTGCGAGCACGAGGTCAACTGCCGGCGGCGGGCCGGCGGTGATGTCTTCGCCTATTATTGTGATGGCAACGCCGTTGGCGACCGCGTTGAGCTCAAGAGCGGCAACGCCGTTGCGGTCGATCTCGGCGGCGATCACTTCGCGTGCCCCAGCCTTAGCTGCGGCGATGCCGACAAGGCCGGAGCCGGCACCAAGGTCGAGCACGCGGCGTCCCGCCACGGTTGTTGGATGGTCAAGGACATAGCGTGCGAGCACGGTGCCGCCGGCCCATGCATAGGCCCAGTAGGGCGGTTGTGGCTCCGGCGCGTCTTCCGCATCGTCTTCGGGCTCGACGAGCCGCCTCAATCCGCTGCCGGGGTGAGCTGTATAAAACTGGATTTCTGGAAGCGCAGGCACGGGGACAAGGCGCATGTTCGCCTTGATGAAGGTTGCCGGGTCGAGGCGTGAGCATCGATCCAGAGCATCGTTGTCGGCAAGATCGCCGTCCACTATTCGCGCAGTGCTCGCCGCAGGATCTTGCCGACCGGCGTCTTCGGCAGCTCGGTCCTGAATTCTATGTATTTGGGCCGCTTGTAGCCGGTCAGGTTCTCGCGGCAGAAGGCGGTGAGCGTCTCTGCGGTCAGCGCCGGATCCTTCTTGACCACGAACAGTTTCGGCACCTCGCCCGAATGCTCGTCCGGCACGCCGACCGCCGCCACTTCGAGCACGCCCGGATGCATGGCCACGACTTCCTCGAGCTCGTTCGGATAGACATTGAAGCCCGAAACCAGGATCATGTCCTTCTTGCGGTCGACGATCTTGGTGTAGCCGCGCTCGTCCATGAAGCCCATGTCGCCGGATTTGAAGTAGCCATCCTTGGTCATCACCTTGGCGGTCTCATCGGGCCGGTTCCAGTAGCCCGCCATCACCTGCGGTCCTCGGATGCAGACCTCGCCGACCTCGCCGAGCGGCAAATTGTTGCCGTCGTCGTCGCGGATGGCGATCTCGGTCGAGGGCAGCGGCAGGCCGATGGTGCCGGTGAAGTCGCCGGCGGTGAACTTGTTGGCGGTGGCGACCGGCGAGGTTTCCGAGAGGCCGTAGCCTTCGGTGACCGAACAACCGGTCAGCGTCTTCCAGCGTTCGGCGACGCCCTTCTGCACCGCCATGCCGCCGCCCAACGTCAGCACCAGCGGCTTGAAGTCGAGCTTGCGGAAATCCTCATTGTTGAGCAGCGCGTTGAACAGCGTGTTGAGGCCGGGAAAGATGTGCACCGGATACTTCTGCAGTTCCTTGACGAAGCCGGGAATGTCGCGCGGATTGGGAATGAGCACATTGCGGGCGCCTTGCTGCATGCCCATCAGTGCGTTCACGGTCAGCGCGAAAATATGATAGAGCGGCAGCGCGCAGATAAAGTTGGGGTGCGCCGGTTTCGGCTTGATCGTGTAGGCGTCCTCCATCCACTGCGCGTTCTGCGCGACGTTGGCGAGCACGTTTCTGTGCAGCAGTGTGGCGCCCTTCGACACGCCCGTGGTGCCGCCCGTATATTGCAGGAAGGCGACATCGTCTGCTTCCACCTTGGCCGGCTTGAAGCCCATGCCGGCGCCGGCCTTCATGGCGGCATTGAACTTGACATGGCCGGGCAAGGACCATGCCGGCACCATCTTCTTCACGCGGCGCACGACGAAATTGACGATGGTGCCCTTCAGGCCGCCGAGCATGTCGCCCATCGCGGCGACCACCACATGCTTGACCGCCGTCCTCGCGATCACCGCCTGCAAGGTGTTGGCGAAGTTTTCCAGGATGACGATGGCTTGCGCACCGGAATCCTTCAACTGGTGTTCGAGCTCGCGCGGCGTGTAGAGCGGATTGATATTCACCACGACATAGCCGGCGCGCAAGATCGCCATCATCGCCACCGGGTATTGCAGCACGTTCGGCATCATCAGCGCGACGCGCGCGCCTTTCTGCAGGCCCTTCGATTGCAGGTAGGCGCCGAAGGCCGCCGACAGCCGCTCGACATCGGTGTAGCTGATGGACTTGTCCATGCAGGTGAAGGCCGGCTGCGCGGAAAACTGCTTGCAGGCGCCGACGAGGAAATCGCCGATCGAGCTGTAGGGCAGGGCGCCGATCTCCGCCTGCACGTTTTTCGGATAGCTCTTGAGCCACGGCTTTTCCGGCAAGCCGGCGGCCAGCGCCGTCAATGCTTTCGGCAATCGGTTGGCGGTGGCGGCGGCCGGCCTTGCCGCCGGTGGGGCCTTCACCGCCGCCGCAGCCTTCGACGCCGGCCTGACAGCAGGCTTTGCCGCACCCGCTTTACTCCCCGGCGCCGTCTTTCCGGCCGCGGCCTTGGCCGGGGCTTTCACCGCCGGCTTTGTGCTTGCCCTTACGGGCGCCGCGGCCGCCTTCGGCGTGGCGACTTTGGCAATGGGTGCTTTCGGCTTGGCAGTACCGGCTGCTTTCGACGGCGCCTTGGCTCCCGCTTTCACCGTCGTCGTCCTTGATGCTTTTGCCACCCGTTCCTCCCTGGACAAGTTTGTTCATTCGCGCCGCGCTCGCCCCTGAATTGACCTCGCCTCTGAATTGACAAGGGCGCCCTCCGCTGCGGCCGTTATACCCTATGTATTGCCTCCCTTGGTGACCGTGCAAGTCTTGCCCTTGCGGCAACACGGCGAAAGATTTTCCGTCGAAAGTCCTTGCCGCCGCCGGCGCTGCCAAATGGTGTCCTGGCGCATCCCTCGGCCGCTCGGAAGCGCGGGGAACATTTATGTCGTCAGCTTGGCGATCAATAAAAAAATTCGGTTGTTAATAATCTCGTGAATGGAAGAAACTGCTAATTTTTTCTGCAATCTGGCAAAATAGCGGATTTTTTTCCTGCTTCCCGCGGGGTAAGCAAACGGGGTGTTCCAAAGCCGGAAAAACGGTGCTTATATGCGCGCTTCGCGAGCCTGATAGAGGGGCTTGGAAGAACATCAGGGAGTGCTCAATGAATAAGAAGCTGACTTTTGCAGCCGCGTTGCTGGCTGCAAGCGTCCTGGGCGGCGTGGCCAATGCGAAAACTCTGGTCTACTGCGCGGAAGCTTCGCCGGAAGGTTTCGATCCGGCGCCGTATACCGCAGGCCAGACGTTCGACGCGTCATCGCGCACCGTCTTCAACCGCCTTGTCGAATTCGATCACGGCAAGACGACGACCTCGCCGGGCCTGGCCGAGAGCTGGACGATCTCCGACGATGGCAAGGAATATGTCTTCAAGCTGCGCAAGGGCGTCAAGTTCGCCGCGACCGACTATTTCACCCCGACGCGCGACTTCAACGCTGACGACGTGGTGTTCTCGTTCGAACGCCAGGTCGACAAGAACGGCCCTTGGTTTCAGTACATTCCGGGCATTGCATACCAGTATTACAATGACCAGTTCGGCGAAAACATCGCCAAGGTCGAGAAGGTCGACGACCTGACGGTGAAGTTCATCCTCAAGGAGCCGGCGATCACTTTCATTCCAACGCTGGGCATGGATTTCGCTTCGGTCGTCTCCAAGGAATATGCCGACAAGCTGCAGGCCGACAAGACGCCTGAGCTGTTCAACCAGAAGCCGATCGGCACCGGTCCGTTCATCTTCGTTGACTACCAGACCGACGCCGCCATCCGTTACAAGGCCAACCCGGACTATTGGGGCGGCAAGCAGAAGATCGACGATCTGGTCTTCGCCATCACCACCGATCCGGCGGTGCGCGCGCAGAAGCTCAAGGCCGGCGAATGCAACATCATGTCGTACCCGGCACCGGCCGACATCGCCGGCCTGCAGGCCGATCCGAACCTGAAGGTCGAGGAGCAGGAAGGCCTCAATGTCGGCGCGCTGATGTACAACACCCAGCAGAAGCCGTTCGACGACGTGCGCGTCCGCAAGGCGCTCAACATGGCCATCAACAAGAAGGCCATCATCGACGCCGTCTTCCAGGGCGCCGGCCAGGTGGCGATCAATCCGATCCCGCCGACCATGTGGTCCTACAACAAGGAAGTGAAGGACGATCCTTACGATCCGGATGCAGCCAAGAAGCTGCTTGAAGAGGCCGGCGTCAAGGACCTCAAGATGAACGTCTGGGCCATGCCGGTGTCGCGCCCGTATATGCCGAACGCGCGCCGTACCGCCGAACTGATCCAGGCGGACTTCGCCAAGGTCGGCGTCACCGTCGAGATCGTCAGCTACGATTGGGGTGAATACCTCAAGCGCGCTTCCGCGGTCGATCACGACGGCGCCGTCATCGTCGGCTGGACCGGCGACAATGGCGATCCGGACAACTTCCTCGGCGTGCTCCTGAGCTGCGCTTCCGTCGGTTCGAACAACCGCGCGGAATGGTGCAACAAGGACTTCGATGCGCTCATCAACAAGGCCAAGACCGTTTCGGACCAGGCCGAGCGCACCAAGCTCTATGAACAGGCACAGGTCATCTTCAAGGAACAGGCACCCTGGGCGACGCTCGCTCACTCCAAGGTGTTCATGCCGATGCAGAAGACCGTCACCGGCTTTGCGATGGATCCGCTCGGTATCCATCGCTTCGACGGCGTCGATATCGCCGAATAAGGTTGCGATACGGGGGCGCCGCCACTTGGTGGCGCCCCCACTCGCCCGCCATGCTGCGTTATATCCTCGGCAAGCTCGCCCTCATCATCCCGACCTTCATCGGGATAACCATCCTCGCCTTTGGCTTCGTGCGCATCCTGCCCGGTGATCCGGTGCTGGTGCTTGCGGGCGAACGCGGCCTGTCGCCCGAACGCCACACGGCGCTCATGCACCAGTTCGGTTTCGACCTGCCGATCTGGCAACAATATCTGACCTATCTGACCAACATCCTCGGCGGTGATTTCGGCACCTCGTTTTCCACCAAGACGCCGGTGCTGAAGGATTTCCTGGTGCGCTTCCCGGCAACGGTCGAACTCGCCATCTTCGCCATGATCTTTGCCGTCATCCTGGGTGTCGCCGCCGGCATCTTCGCCGCGATCCGTCGCGGCTCCTGGTTCGATCAGCTGACGATGGGCACGGCGCTGGCGGGCTATTCCATGCCGATCTTCTGGTGGGGCCTGCTGCTGATCATCGTCTTCTCCGGCACGCTGCACTGGACGCCGGTTTCCGGCCGCATCGACCTTCTCTATTTCTTCAAGCCGGTGACCGGTTTCATGACCATCGATTCCCTGATCTCGGGCCAGAAGGGCGCCTTCCGTTCGGCGCTGTCGCACCTGATCTTGCCGACCATCGTGCTCGGCACCATCCCGCTCGCAGTCATCGCCAGGCAGACGCGGTCGGCGATGCTCGAAGTGCTGGGTGAGGACTATGTCCGCACCGCGCGTGCCAAGGGCCTGGCGCCGCGCCGCGTCATCGGCCTGCATGCCTTCCGCAACGCGCTGATCCCGGTCGTCACCACCATCGGCCTGCAGGTCGGCACGCTTTTGACCGGCGCCATCCTGACCGAGAGCATCTTCTCCTGGCCCGGCATCGGCAAATGGATGATCGACGCCATTTCCAAGCGCGACTATTTCACCGTGCAGGGCGGGTTGCTTTTGATCGCGCTGATCGTCATGTCGGTGAACCTCATCGTCGACGTGCTCTACGCCGTCATCAACCCACGCATCCGGGCCAACTGACATGAGCAACGAAGGCCCAGCCACCATCGAAGCCGCGACCGTCGTCAAGCCGCAGGACGCCAGGCTGCAGATGTTCGGCGAGTTCTGGCATTACTTCTCCGTCAACAAGGGCGCGGTGATCGGGCTCTTCGTCTTTGCGCTGCTGATCCTGATCGCCATCTTCGCGCCGCTGCTGGCGCCCCATTCGCCGGACGATCAGTTCCGCGACTTCTTCCTGACGCCGCCGGCCTGGCAGGAAGGCGGCAACGCGCAGTTCCTGCTCGGCACCGACGCTGTCGGCCGCGATATGCTGTCGCGGCTGATCTACGGCTCGCGGTTCTCGCTCGCCATCGGCTTCGTCGTCGTCACGTCAGCGCTGATCTCAGGCGTCATTCTCGGCCTGCTCGCCGGCTACTGCCGCGGCTGGGTCGACACGCTGATCATGCGCATCATGGACATCATCCTGGCCTTCCCGTCGCTGCTGCTGGCCCTGGTGCTTGTCGCGGTTCTCGGCCCTGGCCTCGTCAACGCCATGATCGCCATCGCCTTTGTGCTGCAGCCGCATTTCGCCCGGCTCACCCGCGCCGCCGTGATGGCCGAGAAGACCCGCGAATATGTCGTCTCGGCCAAGGTCGCCGGGGCCAGCCATCTCAGGCTGATGCTGGTCACCATCCTGCCCAACTGCATCGCGCCGCTGATCGTGCAGGCGACGCTGTCCTTCTCCAACGCCATCCTCGAGGCGGCGGCCCTTGGCTTCCTCGGCATGGGCGCGCAGCCGCCGACGCCGGAATGGGGAACCATGCTGGCCGAAGCGCGCGAGTTCATCCTGCGCGCCTGGTGGGTGGTGACCTTCCCGGGCCTCGCCATCCTGATCACCGTCTTCGCCATCAACCTGATCGGCGACGGCCTGCGCGACGCGCTCGACCCCAAGCTGAAGAGGTCGTGAGCATGCCTCTGCTCGAGATCAAGAACCTCACCGTTTCCTTCGACACCGCGGCCGGACCGTTCATGGCCGTGCAAGGCATCGACCTCTCGATCGAGCCGCGCGAAGTGCTGGCGATTGTAGGCGAGTCCGGTTCCGGCAAGTCCGTGGCGATGCTCGCGGTGATGGGCCTGTTGCCCAACACGGCAACCGTCAAGGCAGACCGCATGGCCTTCGACGGCGTCGATCTCCTGAAGCTCAGCCCGTCCGAACGCCGCAAGATCGTCGGCAAGGACATCTCGATGATCTTCCAGGAGCCGATCGCCAGCCTCAATCCGTGCTTCACCGTCGGCTTCCAGATCGAGGAGGTGCTGCGCTTCCATATGGGTATGGATCGCGCTCAGCGGCGGGCCCGCGCCATCGAATTGATGAAGCTGGTCGGCATCGCCGATCCGGAAGAACGGCTGAGCTCGTTTCCGCACCAGATGTCGGGCGGCCAATGCCAGCGCGTCATGATCGCCATCGCTATCGCCTGCAATCCGAAACTGCTGATCGCCGACGAGCCGACGACGGCGCTCGACGTCACCATCCAGAAGCAGATCCTCGATCTGCTGGTTTCGCTGCAGGCCAAATACGGCATGGGCCTGATCATGATCACCCACAATATGGGCGTGGTGGCCGAGACCGCCGATCGCGTCATCGTCCAGTACAAGGGCCGCAAGATGGAAGAGGCCGACGTGCTGTCGTTGTTCGAATCGCCGAAAAGCAATTACACGCGGGCGCTGTTGTCGGCTTTGCCGGAGAACGCCGTCGGCGACCGGCTGCCGACCGTTTCCGACATGCTGTTCGAGCCGGCCCCCTCTGCCGCGGGAGCCGCCTCATGAGCACCACGGTCCTCGAAGGCAAGAACATCGTCCGCGACTACCATATCGGTGGTGGCCTGTTCACCGGGCCGCGCACCGTGCACGCGGTCAAGGGCGTGTCCTTCAAGGTAGACAAGGGCAAGACGCTGGCCATCGTCGGCGAAAGCGGCTGCGGCAAGTCGACGCTCGCCCGCATCATCACGCTGATCGATCCGGCGACGTCAGGCGACCTGTTCATCGACGGCAACAAGGTCGACATCGCCAAGGGCGGATTGACCAAAGAGATGCGCCGCAAGGTCCAGATCGTCTTCCAGAACCCCTATGGATCGCTCAATCCGCGCCAGAAGATCGGCGACGTGCTGGGCGAGCCTCTGCTGATCAACACCGACAAGCCGGCGGCCGAGCGGCGCGACCTTGCGATGAAGATGCTGAAGAAGGTCGGCCTCGGTCACGAGCACTACAACCGCTACCCGCACATGTTCTCGGGCGGCCAGCGCCAGCGCATTGCCATTGCCCGCGCGCTGATGCTCAACCCAAGCCTGCTGGTGCTGGACGAGCCGGTCTCGGCGCTCGATCTTTCCGTGCAGGCACAGGTGCTCAACCTGCTCGCCGACCTGCAGGACGAGTTCCAGCTGACCTATGTCTTCATCAGCCACGATCTGTCCGTGGTGCGCTACATCGCCGACGATGTGATGGTGATGTATTTCGGCGAGGCGGTCGAATACGGCTCGCGCGACGAGGTCTTCGCCGACCCCAAGCACAGCTACACCAGGACGCTGTTCGCCGCGACCCCGCGTGCCGACGTAGCCTCGATCAAGGCAAGACTGGCGAAGAAGAAGGCGGCTTAACGTCTCTTCGTCATCCTAGGGCGAAGCGTCGCGCAGACCCTAGGATCCATGCCGTTACCTCAGCCGAAGGGTGCAGCGGAGCAGAATTCTGCACCGTGGCACGGCATGGATCCTCGGGTCTGCACTGCGTCGCTACGCTCCTTGTTCCGCCCGTGGATGACGACGCTGGAGAGGCCGCCGCTCAGGACAATTTGGCGATGATGGCGCGCAGTGCCTCGCCGAAACGGTGAATCTCCTCGACCGTGTTGTAGTGGACAAGCGAGGCGCGGATTGCGCCGCTGTCCATTGAGAGGTTGAGACGCTTCATCAGTCGCGGCGCGTACATGTGGCCGTCGCGGATGCCGATCTGCATCTCGGCCATTTCCTCGACGACCCGCTGCGGCGACAGTGTGCCGATGTTGAAGCAGAAGGTCGGCACACGCTCATTGATGCGGGCCTCGTCGGCAACGCCGTAGATGGTCGCGCCGCAACCTTTCAGCACGGCCAGCATCTCACGCGCCAGCACCAGCTCATAGTCGCGGATGGCGCCCATGCCGGCGACGATGTTGTCGCGCCGCGAGCGGTTGTTGGACGGCGCCAGATTGCGGCCGATCAGTTCCAGATACTGCACGGCGGCATCCATCCCCGAGACGTTCTCGTAGATGAAGGTGCCGGCCTCGACCTTGTACGGCGGCTCGTTGGGGATGAAATCCTCGCGGAAGGTCGGCAGCCGCTTCAGCGTTTCGAAGCGGCCCCACAGGAAGCCCATATGCGGCGAGAAATTCTTGTAGCCGGAGCAGACGAGATAGTCGCAATCCCAGGCCTGCACGTCGATCAGCCCGTGCGGTCCGTAATGCACGCAGTCGAGGAACACTTCGGCGCCGGCCGCATGTGCGATCTCGGCCACCGCGGCGACATCGACGATCGAGCCGATCGAATGCGCGGTGACCGTGCAGGCGACGAGGCGGGTGCGGTCGGAAACCAGCGGGCGCAGATCGTCGACATGCAGATTGCCGTCCTCGCGTATGCGCCACCATTTGAACTTTGCACCGGCGGACTCCAGAGCCAGCCAGGTCGCGATGTTGGCATCATGGTCCATGTCGGTGATGACGATCTCGTCGCGCTCCTGCAGCATCTGGCCGATGCCGAGGCTGACCAGGCGGATGAACGAGGTGGCGTTCATGCCGAAGCAGATTTCCGCCGGGCTATAGGCGTTGATGAGCAGCGCGACGCTTGTCCGCGCATCGGCGACCGACTGGTCGACAGTGACGCTGCGGCCATAACGGCCGCCACGCTGCACATTGTGCGAAACCAGATGGTTGGTCACCGCGTCGAGCACGCTCTGCGGAATTTGCGCGCCGGCGGCATTGTCCAAAAAGATGAAGTCGCCGGCCCGTTGCAGGGCTGGAAACATGGCGCGGATGGCGTCGACGGGGAACGCGGTGGCATTCGCATTGTCGGTTTGATGCTTGTTCACGGGGTAGGCTCCTGCGGAGGACTTGGGCGGGGTGGGATCGGTTGACGAGGTCAGCGCTTCTTTTCGGTCTTGAAGCGCTCTTCAAGCAGGCTGACGAGGCGGACCATCGGCCAGAGAAAGATGAGATAGACAAGGGCTGCGCCGATCAGCGGCGAGGGGTTGGCGTAAAGCGACTGCGCGTTGGTCGCTTCCTTCAAGAGTTCCGGCAGCGCCACGGTCGAGGCGAGCGAGGTGTCCTTGAACATCGAAACGCAGTTGCTGGTCATCGGCGGGATGACGACGCGGATCGCTTGGGGCAGCACCACTTTGCGCAAAGTCAGGAGGAACGGCAGGCCAAGCGCCTGCGACGCCTCGAATTGGCCACGCGGAATGCTTTCGATGCCGGAGCGGAACACTTCTGCCGAGTAAGCCGACATGATGAAGGCGAAGGCCGTCACCGCCGAGGCCCAGGACGACAGGCGTATGCCGAGGAAGGGCAGCGCGTAGTAGATCAGGATCAGCACGACCAGCACCGGCAGGGCGCGGAAGATGTCGGTGTAGCCGACCGCGAGCCAGCGCAGCGGCTTCGGCGCATAGAGCCGCACCAGGCTGATCCCCAGGCCGATGGGGATCCCGATGCCGATGCTCAAAATGCCGAGCAGCAGCGTGTTCAGGAAGCCGCGCAGCAGCGCCGGCAGGCTGGACATGATGACATCGGGGTTGAAGAAGGTGTCGATCAGCGACATCGGAGCGTTCCCGAACCCCAGAGCGAAGAGTGCTCACGTTAAAATCAATTGGCCTCGTCGACGGCGAGGTGATCTGCGGCAGAAGCCGGCGCCAAAACGTGAAATGAATCGTGCCGGCCTGGAAAGCCGGCACGATGTCAGCGCAGCTTTCAGCTCAGGCCTTCGGCAGCGGCATTTCCTTCATGGTCGAAGAGTCGGCCGGCGCGTCGCTGCCGAACCACTTCTTGTGGATCGCGGCCAGGGTGCCGTCCTTCTTCATCGCGCTCAGCGCATCGTTCAGCTTGCCCAGCAGCGGGTGGTCCTTGGTCATCATCAGGCCGTATTGCTCACCGGTCTTGATGCGCTCCTTGACGACCAGGTCCTTCATCTTGGTGAAGGAATACTCCATGCCCGGAATGTCGCTGACGGCCGCATCGACGCGGCCGGCGCTGAGGTCGAGCAGCAGATTCTGCTGCGTGTCGTAGCCCTTCACGTCGCTGAAGCCATCGGCTTCCTGATGCGCCTTGACCCAGGTTTCGCCGGTCGAGCCGGACAGCACGCCGATGATCTTGCCCTTGAGGTCGGCCTCGGCCTTGATCGCGCTGTCGGTCTTGGTGGCGATGCCCATGTCGGAATCGTAATAGGGCTGGGTGAACGACTGTGACTTCAGCCGCTCCGCCGTGATGGTGATCGACGAGATGGCGACATCGATGCGCTTCGAGGTGGTGGCGGCAAACAGCGCCTGGAAGCCGAGGTCGGCGATGTCGGTGGTCATGCCGATGCGCTTGGCGGCTTCGTTGACGATGTCGACTTCAAAGCCTTCGAAAGTGCCGCTCTCGTTCTTGTACTCGAAGGGTGGATTGGTCGGGTAGGCGCCGACATTGAGCACATCGGCGGCATAAGCGGTGGCGGGGCCGGCGGCGATGCCGATGGCGGCGGCGAGAAGAAGCAATTTGCGACGTGTGAAGCTCATTTGTGTTCCCTCTGTTGTTGATCGGGCGGGTTGCTCCCGCACGGTTTTTTGCCGCCCCGCACCGCAGGGCGTCAATTCATGGCAGCGACCAATGCGGTCATGGTTGGCGACATTTTTTGTTGCAGATCGCGGATCTGCGCGCGCACTTCATCGAAGGCATGGCGCGCATTGGATGATGACTGGGACAGTATGAACGACAAGAACTGAGACTCCCACCCGGAGCACCCACGATGGACTGGCCGGCACGATGGACTGGTCTGCACGATGGACTGGCCGGCAAGCCCGTCCGGCAAAGGCAATCGCCATCGACTGTGGAATGCTTATCCAAAGTGCGGCGCTTTTCAAGGCGAAAGTTTTAAGCTTAAAAAGCTGCGGTGTCGGTTGCGTGGCGGACACCATGCGGCCCGCTGGAACCGATACCCGCGAGCGATGGCGACCCGAAGCTATTTCAGGCTTGAAATATCTCCGCGCGGGCCTAGCGTGTGCTCTCTCGCCGGGAGGTCGCGACATGAACAAACCACACCCTTTGCACGGCCCGAACAGACTGAAGCTTGGCGTCTTTTCGACCAATGCCGATGGCGGCCTTGCTATCACAGACGTTCCGGAACGCTGGACGGCGAGCTGGCAGGATAATGTGACGGCGGCTCAGATCGCCGACCGCGCCGGGCTGGAGTTCATGCTGCCGATCGCGCGCTGGCGCGGTTTTGGCGGCCGCAACAAGGTGCGGGAATGGTCGTTCGAGACCTTCACCTGGGCGGCGGCTCTTGCCATGGCCACCGAACAGATCGGGCTGTTCATGACCGTGCATGTGCCGCTGGTGCATCCGCTCTATGCCGCCAAGGCGCTGGCGACGGTCGACCATATCAGCCAGGGCCGCGCGGGCTTGAACATCGTCTGCGGCTGGAACCCGAAGGAATTCGGCATGTTTGGCACGCCTTTGGTCGAGAAGGGCTACGATCAGGCGGCCGAATGGATCGAAATCCTGGAAAAGCTTTATGCCTCGGCCGAGCCGCTCGACTATGAGGGCACCTATTACCGCCTCAAGGAAGCCGTCAGCCGGCCGGCCAGTCTGCAGGTTCCGCGCCCGGTGACCATGAACGCCGCCTTCGGTGGGCCGGGCCGCGATTTCGCCGCTGCCCGGTGCGACTATCTGTTCACGACCTTTTCCGAAATGGGCGATGCCGGCAAGCATGTCGCCGATATCCGCGAACGGGCCGACAAGGCAGGCCGCGACGTAGGCGTCTACACGGTTGCGCATGTCGTCTGCCGCCCGACGATGGAAGAGGCGCAGGCCTATTATAACAGCTATGCGGTCGATATGGCCGACCACGATGCGGTCGATGCTCACATGGCCGGCAAGAAGGAATTCTCGCAGTCGCACGACCCGCACGCCTATGACCGCTACCGGCAACGCTTCGCCGGCGGCGCCGGCACCTACCCGCTGATCGGAACGCCGGAAACGATCGCTGCCGACATGGCCGCCATTGCCGGGCATGGCTATCAGGGCATCGCGCTGTCCTTCGTCAACTACACCAGGGAGTTGCCCTATTTCTGCGATCACGTGCTGCCGATTTTGCGGAAGGCGGGACTGCGCGAATAGTAGCTTTGCTCCGGGAAGCGGCTGCCTGTTGGCGGTCAGGGATTTCATCATCAGTTTAGGTAGAGCATTCGGAATTTGCCGAAGCCTCCCCAACTTCGTCATCCTCGGGTCTGCGCCGCGTCGCTTCGCTCCTTGCTCCGCCCGTGGATGACGAAGCGAGGGGCGTTTACTCCGGACGAACGAACTCCCTATTCCGGGATGACGGCGATCGCCTGGATCTCCACCTTGGCGCGATCCTCGACCAGCGCCATCACCTGCATGGCGGCCATCGCCGGAAAATGCCGGCCGATCACCTCGCGATAGGCCTCGCCGATGCCCCTGAGGTTGGCGAGGTATTCGGCCTTGTCGGTGAAATACCAGGTCATCGAGGTGATGTGCTGCGGCCCGGCACCGGCTTCCGCCAGCACCGCGACGATGTTCTGAAGCGTTTGCCGCACCTGGCCGACAAAATCGTCGGTCTCGAACTGGCATTGCCCGTTCCAGCCGACCTGTCCGCCGACGAAGACGAACTGTCCGCGTGCCGCGACGCCATTGGCGTAGCCGACAGGTTTTGCCCAGCCTTCGGGCTGCAGAATCCTGTGCATTCAAAACCTCCCGGTATTCCAAAACCCAATTTTCAAAATCGAAAGCTCGTCAAAATCTCTGCCGTCAGGCAGCGCCCATCACTTGCCGCGCAATCACCACTTTCTGAACGTCGGAGGCACCCTCATAGATGCGCAGAGCGCGGATCTCGCGATACAGGCTTTCAATGATGTGGCCCCTGCGGACACCGTCGCCGCCATGCAGCTGCACAGCCTTGTCGATCACCTCTTGCGCCTTGTCGGTGGCAAACAGCTTGGCCATCGCCGCCTCGCGTGTGACCCGCGCGGCGCCCATGTCCTTGGTCCAGGCGGCGCGGTAGACCAGAAGCGCCGCCGCATCGACGTCCAGCGCCATATCGGCGATGTGGCCCTGCACCATCTGAAGTTCGGCCATCGGCGCGCCGAACAGTTTGCGCTCGGCCACGCGTTTGATGCTTTCATCCAGCGCGCGCCGGGCAAAGCCGAGTGCCGCCGCACCAACGGTCGAGCGGAACACGTCGAGCACCGACATGGCGATGCGGAAGCCGTCGCCGGGTCTGCCGATCAGCGCAGCGGCCGGCAGGCGGACCTGATCGAAAGACAGCCGTGCCAGCGGATGCGGCGCGATCACTTCCAGCCGTTCCGCGATGCCAAGGCCCCTGGCGTCGCCAGGCACGAGGAAGGCGGAAAGCCCCTTGGCGCCCGGCGCCTCGCCGGTGCGGGCAAAGACGACATAGAGGTCGGCGATGCCGCCATTGGAGATCCAGGTCTTTTCACCCGACAGAACGTAACTGTCGCCGTCGCGGGTCGCCGTCATTTCCGTGTTGGCGACATCCGACCCGGAGCGCGGTTCCGACAGGGCGAAGGCTGATATCGCCTTGCCGGCACGTGTCTTCGCAAGCCATTCCTGTTGCTCCGGCGTGCCGAACAGGCTGAGCGCGCCGGTACCCAGCCCTTGCATGGCGAAGGCGAAATCGGCCAACCCGTCATGGCGGGCAAGCGTCTCGCGCGTGATACACAAAGTGCGCACGTCGAGGGGCCCCGGATTGTCGGTGTCGAGAGCCGTCGGTTTCAGCCAGCCGTCCCGGCCCAACTGCGCCACCAGTTCGCGGCAAGCGGCATCGACATCATGGTGATCGACCGGCAGGTTTTTTGAGCACCATGCGTCGAGGCGCTCGGCCCACTCGCGATGGCTGTCTTCGAAGAAGGGCCAGTTGAGGAAGGAGCGGTCAGGCATGGGTGCCTCCGCAATTGAGGCGTTGCGCTCTACGGTGCCCCCCTCTGTCCTGCCGGACATCTCCCCCTCTAGGGGGGAGATTGGCAGCTTCGCCGCCACGGCTCATCCTGCCACGCTGGTGGTTGGCGAAAACCGACGCAACATCCAATCTCCCCCCTAGAGGGGGAGATGTCCGGCAGGACAGAGGGGGGCGCTGTCCCGCCGACGTCTCCACGGAATGCATCATCCCTCAATCCCCCTCGAACACCGGCTTTTCCTTGGCCACGAACGCCTTGTAGGCGCGCTCGAAGTCGCGGGTCTGCATGCAGATCGCTTGCGCCTGCGCTTCCGCCTCGATCGCCTGGTCGAGACCCATCGACCATTCCTGATTGAGCTGCGTCTTGGTGATGCCGTGCGCAAAGGTCGGGCCGGAAACGATGCGCGCCGCCATATCGAGCGCGTCGGCCTCCAGCGAGGCGGCATCGACCAGCCGGTTGTAGAAACCCCAGCGTTCGCCTTCCGCCGCCGTCATGGTGCGGCCTGTGTAGAGCAGTTCTGCGGCGCGGCCCTGGCCGACGATGCGCGGCAGGATCGCGCAGGCGCCCATGTCGCAGCCGGCGAGGCCGACGCGGGTGAACAGGAATGCGGTCTTGGCTTCCGGCGTGGCGATGCGGATATCGGAGCTCATCGCAATGATGGCGCCGGCGCCGACCGCGACACCGTCGACCGCAGCAATGATCGGCTTGCCGCAATTCAGCATCGCCTTGACGAAATCGCCGGTCATGCGGGTGAAGGCCAAGAGCTCCTTCATGTCCATCTTGACCAGCGGGCCGATAATGTCGTGGACATCGCCGCCGGAGCAGAAATTGCCGCCATTGGAGAGGAACACCACGGCGTCGACATCGTCGGCATAGACGAGGTCGCGGAACGTGTCGCGCAGCTCGGCATAGCTGTCGAAGGTCAGCGGGTTCTTGCGCTCCGGCCGGTCGAGCCGGACCTTGGCGATCCTGCCCTCGACCTCCCACAGGAAATGCTTCGGCTTGCGCCCGGCCATTGCGGTCATTCGCGTCCCTCCCAGTTGCTGCGAAACGAGGTCAGCATGCCGGTCAGCCGGCGCGCGTCGTCCTCGCTGACCTTGCCCAGCAATTCACCGATCCAGCCTTCATGCGCCGCGGCGATTGTGGCGAAGGCTTGCGTGCCTTCCTCGGTCAGCCGCACCATCGACGTGCGGCGGTCGCCATTGCGCCTCGCGCGGGCGACAAGTCCTTCCGAAACCAGCCGGTCGACGATGCCCGTGACATTGCCGTTGGAGACCAGCAGGAAGCGCGACAGGTCGCTCATCAGCATGCCTTCCGGCATCCTATAGAGTGCTGCCATCACGTCGAAGCGCGGCAGCGTCGTGTTGAACTCCTTCTTCAGCCGCTCGCGCAGCTCGGCCTCGATCGTGCGCGAGGCTCGCAGCAGCCTGATCCACAGCCGCAAGCGGTCCTTGCCGGGTCCCGACGGCGCGGGCAGGGGGCCGGCTACCATGTTTCGCCTCCTGAGATGGAAATCGCCTGTCCGGTTATCGATTGGGCGGCGTCGCCGCACAGCCACAGCACGGCGGCGGCGACCTCATCCGGCTGGATGAAGCGGCCTTGCGGGTTGTTCGAGGCGAGGCTTGACCGCGCTTGCTCGACCGAGCGGCCGGTCTTCTCGATGATGCGCTGGATGGACTCTTCCAGCATTTCGGTTTCCACAAAGCCTGGGCACACCGCGTTGACGGTGACGCCCGATTTCGCCGTTTCGGCGGCAAGCGCCCGCATCAGGCCAACGACGCCATGCTTGGCGGCGACGTAAGACGCGACGTAGGCGTAGCCTTTCAGGCCGGCGGTCGAGGCGATGAAAACAATTCGTCCTGTTTTCCGCACGGCCATGCCGGCCAGCGCCGGCTTCACCGTCAGGAAGGCGCCGGTCAGATTGACGTCGAGCGTTCGCTGCCAGTCGCTGAGCGCGGTTTTGTGCGCCGGGGCGCTGCCGGCCATGCCGGCATTGGCGACAACGATGTCGAAGGGTCCGCGCGCGGCTTGCGCCCTCTGGTAGAGCGCTGCCATTGCCGCCTCGTCGGTGACATCGGCGGCGATGCCGAAGATGCGGTCGTTCTCGCCGGCCACCTCAGTGAGCTCTGCTTCCCGGCGGCCGCAGATGGTGACATCGATGCCCGCACCCGCCAGCGCCAGCGCGATGGCCCGGCCGACGCCGGAGCCGCCGCCTGTGACCAGCGCATGCTTGCCGGGGATCATGCTTCAATCCTCAAAACATGGCGCCAAGTACCCCCACCCCTAACCCTCCCCACAAGGGGGAGGGAGAAGGCTACGACAGCACCTGTCCATTGCAAACTTATGCGGTGCCGGCTGAGTCGAATGCGACGCGGTCCCCCTCCCCCTTGTGGGGAGGGGCGAGGGGCGGGGGTACAGCGCTGACGTGGCAGACGAAAAGCGTTCATACTTTCAGCCCCGCTGCGGCGTCGCGCTCGGCCAGACGGTAGAGCTGGTCGCGCCCGGGCAGATAGGGATCCGGCCATTTGACACCACGGTCGCCGAGCGTGACGGCGGCGTGCAGTGTCCAGTAGGGATCGGCGAGATGCGGCCGTGCCAGCGCCACCAGATCGGCGCGGCCGGCCATCAGGATCGAATTGACATGGTCCGGCTCGTAGATGTTGCCGACCGCCATCGTCGCCATGCCGACTTCGTTGCGGATGCGGTCGGAAAACGGCGTCTGGAACATGCGGCCATAGACAGGCTTGGCCAGTGCCGAGGTCTGGCCTGCCGAGACGTCGCAGATGTCGACGCCGGCCTCGTGCAGCAGCCGTGCGATCTCGACCGCGTCGGCCGGTGTGACGCCCTCGATGCCCACCCAGTCATTGGCCGAAATGCGCATCGAGATCGGCTTCTCCGCCCGCCAGGCAGCGCGCACCGCGCGGAAGATTTCGAGGGGATAGCGCATCCGATTGTCAAGCGAACCGCCATATTCATCCGTGCGCCGGTTGGTGACCGGCGTGATGAAGGACGACAAGAGATAGCCATGCGCAGCGTGGATCTCGAGCATGTCGAAGCCGCAACGATCGGCCATCTCGGCCGAAGCCACGAATTCGTCGCGCACGCGGTCCATGTCGGCGCGATCCATCGCCTTCGGCACCTGATTCTGCGGCGACCACGCCACGGCCGAGGCGGCGATCACCGGCCAGTTGCCGGAGACCAGCGGCACGTCGGTGCCTTCCCAGCCAAGCCGGGTCGAACCTTTGGCGCCGGAATGGCCGATCTGGGCGCAGATCTTGGCTTCGGTTTCGGTGTGGACGAAATCGACCAGCCGCTTCCACGCCACCTCATGTTCGGGCGCATAGAATCCCGGACAACCGGGCGTGATGCGACCTTCCGGGCTGACGCAGGTCATCTCGATATAGAGGAGCCCGGCGCCCCCTTTGGCCCGCTCGGCGTAGTGGGTGAAATGCCAGTCGGTCGGGCAGCCGTCGACGGCCTTGTACTGCGCCATCGGCGAAACGACGACGCGGTTCTGCAGCCTCATGTCGCGCAGCTTGAACGGCGCGAACATCGGCGCGCGGCGCAGGCTGTTGCCGCCGGCGCCCGCCTGGCGCTGGAACCATTCCTCCGCACCGCCCAGCCATTCGGCATCGCGCAGCCGCAAATTCTCATGGCTGATGCGCTGCGAGCGGGTCAAAAGCGAATAGTTGAACTGCACCGGATCGAGGCCGAGATAGCGCTCGACCTCCTCGAACCATTCCAGCGAATTGCGCGCCGCCGATTGCAGCTTCAGCACCTCGGTGCGGCGGGCATCCTCATATTTACGGAAGGCGGCATCCAGGTCCGGCTCGGTTTCGACATATTCGGCCAGCGCCACGGCACTTTCCAGTGCCAGCTTGGTGCCGGAGCCGATCGAGAAATGGGCTGAGGCCGCCGCATCGCCCATCAGCGCCAGATTCTTGTAGGACCAGCGCTCGCACAGCACGCGCGGGAAATTGATCCAGGCGGAACCACGGATATGGTTGGCATTGGTCATCAGCGCGTGGCCGCCGAGATGTTTTTCGAAGATCCGCTCACAGACAGCGATCGATTCCTGCTGCGACATCGCGCTGAAGCCGAAAGCAGTCCAGGTCTGTTCGCTGCACTCGACGATGAACGTCGCGGTGTCGCTGTCGAACTGGTAGGCGTGCGCCCAAACCCAGCCATGCTCGGTCTTCTCGAAGATGAAGGTGAAGGCGTCGTCGAATTTCTGGTTGGTGCCGAGCCAGACGAACTTGCATTTGCGGGTGTCGATGTCGGGTTTGAAGATGTCGACGAAAGCGTTGCGCGCCCTGGAGTTGAGGCCGTCGGCCGCGACGACCAGATCATGCGTCTCCATGTAAGGTTTGGGATCGGCGATGTCGGTCTCGAACATCAGCTTGACGCCGAGTTCGCGCGCCCGGCGCTGCAGCAGGACCAGCAGCCGCTTGCGGCCGATGCCGCAGAAACCGTGACCTGACGAGACCGTGCGCACGCCGTCATGGATGACGGCGATGTCGTCCCAGTAGGCAAAGTGCTTCTTGATCCAGACAGCGCTGACCGGGTCGTTTTTCGACAGATTGTCGAGCGTCTCGGCCGACAGCACGACGCCCCAGCCGAACGTGTCGTCGGCGCGGTTGCGCTCGAACACCGTCACATCGTGCGCGGCGTCCCTCAGCTTCATCGAAATGGCAAAGTAGAGGCCAGCTGGTCCGCCGCCGAGAACCGCAACCTTCATGTCTGCGATCTCCTCTTCGCTTGCTGGAGTTCAGTATCGCGCCGGCGACAAGATATTTCAAGCTTAAAGTTTTATATCAAAACGATTGTCCTGACATGGCGAAAGCGCGCCTGCGTGTCATCGCGCAAGCGCGCTGCCGGATCACTTTTCCGGGTTCTTCGGGCTCCACAGCACCGTCTCGGCGTCCTTCTCATAGGCCATTCCGTCGGGATAGCTGATCGCTTCCAGCTGCAGCCCCCACGGCGCCTGGAAATAGAGGATGGTCTGGCCGGCCGCCGGCCCTTCCTTGACCGGCAGCGGCCCCATCCGCGTCTTGACGCCCTTGCCTTCGAGATAGGCTTTGGCGGCAGCGACGTCGTCGACATAGAAGGCGATGTGGAAGCCGCCAATGTCGCTGTTCTTCGGCGTCAGGTTCTTCTGGTCCGGTGCTGTGTATTTGAACAGCTCGATGTTCGAACCATAGCCGCAGCGCACCATGGTGACCTCTTCGATCACCGCCTTCGGGTCGACGCCCAGGAGATCCTGCATGAAGGTGCCCTTGTCGTCGGCGAACGGACCGAACGACATCGCCTTCTTGCAGCCGACCACTTCGGTGAAGAAGTCGACCGCTTGCTTCATATCGGGAACGGTGATGCCGGTGTGGTCGTGGCCGCGCATGCCCGGGATCGAATCCGCCGAGGCCATGCCGGCGCTGCCGAGCATCGTGGCGGCCAGCGTTGCAATTGCGATAGTGGTCTTCATGTCAGTCCTCTCCATTTGGCGGGACTTGGGTCTTTTGGTCGCACGCCCGAGGCCCGCTCTTCGGCGTGCGTATGCATTCATGTCGGCGCCTTGGCGGCGGAAGGAATGTCCAGCCAGTTCGCATCGATCTCGGGCAGCGGAATGGCCGCGATGAGATCGCGCGTGTAGGCCTGCTGCGGCTTGTCGAACAAGGCGTCGGTGGCGCTCGCTTCGACGATCACGCCTTCGCGCATGACGATCACTTGCCGGCACAGCCGCCGGATGACCGACAGATCGTGGCTGATGAAAGCGACGGTCAGCCCCATTTCCGCCGCCAGCTTTTCCAGCAGCGTCAGGATCTGCGCTTGCGTCGACACGTCGAGCCCTGAGACGATCTCGTCGGCCAGCACGAATTTCGGCGACAGCGCCAGCGCCCGCGCAATGCCGACGCGCTGGCGCTGGCCGCCCGATAATTCGTGGCGATAGCGGTTGGCGAAGCTTTGCGGCAGGCCGACGCGCTGCAGCGCCTCGGCAACGCGCGCCTTGAGATTGTCGCCGAGGCCATTTTGCTTGAGTGGCGCGGCGATAATGCTTGCAATGGTGCGGCGCGGGTTGAGCGACGACATCGGATCTTGGAAAATCATCTGCAGATTGCGCCGCAGTGGCCGCAGTTCCGCTTCCGGCAGATGCGTGATGTCGCGGCCGTCGTAAGTTATGCTGCCGGCGCTCGGTTCCAGCAACCGCACCAGAGCACGGCCGAGCGTCGATTTGCCGGATCCGGATTCGCCGACGATGCCGGTCACCGAGCCCCTGGGCAGGTCGAAATCCAGGCCCTTCAGGATTTCGACCAAGGGCGCGCGGCCGATCAGCGGCTTGCGCGTCATGTCGGGCAGCGCGACCTTCAGCCCGCGCACGGAGAACAACGGTTCAACCATGCGACCGCCTCCAGGCCTGGTCTGCGGCAGCGATCTCTGAAGCAAGCCCTGCGAGGACTTCGTCGTCCACCGGCTTCAGCGAGGCGAAAGGATCGGTGTAGCGTGGCGTCGCCGCCATCAGCGCTCGCGTGTAGGGATGCTGCGGTGCTGCGAAGAGGGCAGCCGTGTCGGCCTCCTCCACCACCTTGCCGGCATAAAGCACCGAGACTCTCTGGCTGATCTTGGCGACGACGCCGAGATCATGGGTGACGAACAGGATCGCCGTGCCATGCTCGCGCTGCAACTGCACGATCAGCCGCAGGATCTGTTTTTGCACGGTCACATCAAGCGCCGTGGTCGGCTCGTCGGCGACGATCAGCCTTGGCTCCGCGGCGAAGGCCGCAGCGATCAGCACGCGCTGGCGCATGCCGCCGGACAGTTCGTGCGGATAGCTTTTCAGCACGCGGTCGGGATCGCGGATTTGCACCTCGTCCAGCAATTGCCGGATGCGGGTATCGGCCTTCTCGCCACTCCAGCCGAGGATGCGCACCAGCCGGTCGGTCATCTGCGAGCCGATGCGCCGCGACGGGTTGAGCGCGGTCAGCGGGTCCTGCGGGATCAGCGCCGTGCGCGCCCCAATCAGCGTGCGTCGTGCCTTGGGCTGCAATTTGCCGAGGTCTTCACCCTCGAGCAGCATGTCGCCTTCGACAATGCGCACGCTCGACGGCAGCACACCGAGCACCGCCTTGCCGATCATCGTCTTGCCGGCGCCGCTTTCGCCGACCAGCGCGCGGACCTCGCCGGGCTGGACGGAGAGCGACACCGAGCGCAATACGCGCTGGCCGTTGGGCAGCACCGCGCTCAAATCCCTGATGTCGAGGCAGGCGCTCATCGCAGCACCGGATCGAAACGCGTCTTCAGCGCCTCGCCGAACTGGCTGAACGACAGCACGGTCAGGATCAGCGTGATCAGCGGGAACACCAGCACCCACCAGGCCTGATGGATCGACAGCCGGCCCTCGGCGATGATGCCTCCCCAGGTCGGATCGTCGGTCGAGATCGACAGATTGACGAAGGACAGGATCGCCTCGACGATAACGGCGATGCCCATTTCCAGCGACAGCAATGCGACGATCGACGGCACCACATTGGGCAGCACTTCGCGCAGCATGATGCCGATGCGGCCGTAGCCGGCAATGCGGGCATTCTCGACATAGTCCATGCGCGACTGACCCATTGTCTCGGCACGGATCACCCGGCAGAAACGCGTCCAGTCGATGATGGCGATGGCCAGGATGACGGAACTCAAGCCCGTGCCGAGCACCGCCACCAGCAATATGGCGAACAGCACCGGCGGAAAGGCCATCCAGACATCGACGACGCGCGAGATGATGCGGTCGGCCCAACCGCCGAAATAGCCTGCGATCAGGCCTAGCGTCGAGCCGACCAGGCACGCAGCGACGGCTGCGGAAAAGGCGACGATGAAGGCGATGCGGCCGCCAAAGATCAGCCTCGACAACAGATCGCGGCCGAGGCTGTCGGTGCCGAGCCAATAGCCGGGTTCGGCTCCATTCATCCAGAATGGCGGCAACCGCTCCAGCATCAGATCCTGCGCCAGCGGATCCTGCGGCGCGACCAGCGGCGCGAAGATTGCCGCCAGAAGCGCCAGCAGCAGCCAGCCGCCGGCCAGCCACAGGCGTGGCGACACACCTCGCCTTCGAGCACGGCCCTCATCCATGGCGCAGCCTCGGATTGAGCAGCGCATACATCATGTCGACGCTGAGATTGATCAGCACGAACAGCAGCGCGAAGACCAGCACGATGCCCTGGATCAGCGGCAGGTCGCGGTTGATGACGGCGTCGATCGCCATATTGCCGAGGCCCTCATAGGAGAACAGCCGTTCGACGATGACGGTGCCGCCGATCAGGAAGGTGAACTGCACGCCGACCAGTGTCAGCGTCGGCAAAGCGGCATTCTTCAAGGCCTCGCGCAGGATGACCTGCGTTTCCGAAAAACCCTTCACCCGTGCCAGCACGACGTAGTCGAGGTCGAGCACTTCCTTCAGCGACTGTTTCAGCAGCTGCGAGATGATTGCTGCCAGCGGCAGCGCCAGCGCCACGGCCGGCATCAGCATGTGCTTCAGCAGATCCCAGGTGAGGTCGAGGCGCAGGCGCAACAGGCTCTCGAACAGATAGAACTGGGTGACGAAGGGCAGGTCCAGTTGCGGCGACACCCGCCCGGAAATGTCGAAGATCGGCACCAGCACGCCGAACAACAGGATCAGCACCAGGCCCCACAGGAAATCGGGAATCGAAAGCGCCGCGCCGCTGGCGATGTCGATGCCGACCTCGACCGCCGTGCCGCGTTCGCGCGCGCCGATGATCGCCGTCGTGCCGCCGATCGCCACCGCCATCACAAGCGCGACGATGGCGAGTTCCAGCGTCGCCGGCAGCCGGTTGAAGACGAGACCCAGCACATCCTGCCGCAGCGAAATCGAAGTGCCGAAATCGCCCCGGGCCACGCCCGACAGCCAGATGAAGAATTGCTGGACGATGGTCTTGTCGAGGCCGTAGAGCGCGCGCAGCCGGGCAATGTCGGCATCCGTCGCGCCGGGCGGCAGCATCATGGCGATCGGATCGCCGGGTGCGACGCGGATCACGACAAAGACGACGACGGCCACGCCGAACAGCGTGATCAGCATCGTCAGAAGGCGGATCAGGAATCGTTGCAGGAGCATGTAAATCTTTGCAGGAGCTCGTTGGCTCGTATGCCGGATAGAAATGCGCGCCGTCGCTATGGACGGCGCGCGGCAATTCCAGGCCGATGTCAGGCCGGGGTCATCAGGGCCGGCAGCAGCGCGCCGGACACATGCTGCACCACATTGACGCCCTTGGCATGCACGATCGGCTGCGCATACTGGATCAGCGGCAGCACATAGGCCTGCTCGGCGATGTATTTGTCGACAGCCTTCCAGCCGGCGATGCGCTTGGCCTCGTCCTTTTCGCCCCACAGCGGGTTGATCATGTCGATCAAATCCTGGCTGTCCCACACCGAATGCGGGCTCGGGCCGTACATGGCAAAGCCGGTCGAGGTGGTCGGATCGCCGATGGCATTGCCCCAATTGTAGAAGGCGGACGGCGCCAGCTTGTCGGCGGCGCGCAGTTCGTAGTGCTTGGCGATCTCGTAGACTTCGATCGTCGCCTCGATGCCGACCTTGCGCCACATGCCGACGATCGCCTGGATCATCTCATAGTCCTTGGGCTTGAAGCCCTTGGTCGTCTGGATGGTGAACTTGACCGGCTTTTCCGGCGAATAGCCGGAAGCGGCGAGCAATTCCTTGGCCTTTTCCGGATTGTGCTCGACCTTGATCGACGCGTCGTAGGATGCGTATTCCGGCGTTTCCAGCGTATCGATCGGCTGGCCGTAGCCGCGCAGCAGGCGATCGACCAGAAGTTTCTTGTCGACGGCCATCACGGCGGCCTGGCGGACGTTCTTGTCCAGCATCGCCTCGATGTCGTTGAAGAAGATCATGCCGATGTCGGAAACGTTCTTGCACGAGCCGGCCAGCCCGTCCTTGGCGATCAGCCGGTCATACTCCTCATAGGGAATTTCGAGCGTCACTTGCGAGGAGCCGGATTCGATCTCGGCGACGCGGCTTGCCGCGTCGGCGACGAACTTGATCGTCACATTCTCGAAGGCCGGCTTGCCGCCCCAATAGTTCGGATTGGCCTTGAGCCGCAGGAAGGCGTTGCGCTCGAACTTTTCCACCATGTAGGGGCCGGTGCCGATCGGCGCCTTCTCGAAACCTTCGGCGCCGACCTTCTCGTAGTAGGCCTTCGGCATGATGTAGCCGGTCAGGAACGACATCCATTTGAAATAGACCGGGTCGAACTGCACGACGTCGCCCGTGATTTTGTTGCCGTCGATCTTGAAGTTGTTGACGTTCTTCCAGACGAACTGGATCGGGTTGCCCGTCTTCTCGTCGCCTGCCCGCTGCAGCGACCAGACGACGTCCTCGGCCGTGAACGGCGAGCCGTCATGCCAGGTCACGCCTTCGCGCACCGTCATCATGATCTTGGTGCGGTCGTCGTTCCAGCCCCATTCGGTGAGCAGGCCAGGCGCGAAGGACAAATCGGGCTTCTGCGGGATGAATTGGTCGAACACCGACTGGTAAAGCCCCTGGATGGTCGGGTTGACGGCCGACGGGCCGGTGGTCGGATCCCAGGATGGCAAGTTGACGTTGTAGGCGATGGTCAGTTCGCCGGCCGCTGCCTTGGCGATCTGCGGCAGGCCGACGGCGGCCGCCCCGAGTGCCGCGGCGCTGTATCCCAGCAATTCACGTCTGTTGATTGTCATGGTCGTTCCCCTTGTTGGTTTTGTTTCTGCGCGGCGTCTTCAGGTCATTGGTTCAGGCTTCTCGGGCAGCAGCGCCTTGCCCCTCGTAGCCTCAAGGAAATCCTCGGCTCCTACCTCCCGCCAAGCTGTTGCGCGAGCATGAAGCCCGACGCCGCACCGGTGCCGGCGCCCGGCCATGTCGCGGCCCCGGTGAGGTGCAGATTGGCCACCGGCGTGTTCCATCCGGCATAGCCGCGCGCCGGGCGGAACAGGAAATTCTGCGCCAGATGATGGCTGCCGCAGACCTGGTCGCCACCGACGAGATTCGGGTTCTCGCGCTCGAGATCGATGGGCGAAAACACGGCCCGGCCGAGGATCTGGTTTCGCAGGCCGGGCGCATAGGTCTCGATGATGTCGAGGACACGCTCGGCGTAGGCTTCCTTCACCTTGTCCCAATGGTCCGGTGCGATCTTGCCGGCGGCATCGCCCAGGATTTCGGCGGGCAGCATGCGCACCTGCACCCACAGCACATGCTTTCCCTGAGGCGCCCGCGATGGGTCGATCGCCGTCGGCTGGCCGACGACCAGCACCGGTTCGTCCGGCAGCATGCCCGCCATCGCATGCTGATAGGTGCGCGACATGGCGTCGAGCGAGGGCGACAGATGCACATAGGCGAACTGCCGAAGCTCCGCTCCGGCACGCCAGTCGGGCAGATCGTCCAGCGCCAGATGGATCATCATCGTGCCCGGTGCGTGGCGGAACTTTTGCATCGCCGAGTCGAAGCCGGCGTCGCCGGAACCATTGGGCAGCAGCTTGCCAGTCAGCGCCTTGGGCGCAACGCCGGCAATGACTGCCCTTGTGGCGGTATGGGTCTCACCGGAAGCAAGCCGCACGCCGGTCGCCCTGCCGGCGGAAACCGTGATCTCGGCCACTCCGGCGCCGGTGACGATCTTGCCTCCAGCAGATGTGACCATGCCCGACAGCGCCTTAATGATGGTGTCGGCGCCGCCTTTGCCCAGCACCATGCCGAAACTCTGGTTGGCCATCGATTCCAGATAGGGGAAGACGGCACCGCCGGCGATGTCGGGCGCGAAGTCGAGATGCATGCCCCAGGTGGCGAGCGTTGCCCTGATATGCGGCGACTCGAAATTCTCCTCCAGCCAGGCGCGGGGCGAGGACAACAGCAGCCGGCCCGTATCGAGCGCCCCGGACATGCCCTTCTTGCGCCACAGGTTCCACGCCGTGCCGGCAAGCGCGCTGGCGCGCATCGGCGATCCCAGCAGCCGGAACAGGTGTTCGGCCTCAGCCGGGAAGGCGGCAACCAGCCTGCGCCATGTCTGGGCGTCGGCGGCGGAGAAGGCGGCGATGCGCGCGGCGGTCTTTTCCAGATCGTTGCTGACGCCGAACCAGCGTCCGTCGGGGAAGGCGCTGGCGAAACAGTCGACGACCGGGGCGAACTCCAGCCCCTGCGCTTTCAATTCATTTGCATATTTCCGGTGGAAGGCCGAGCCGGCGAAGAGGCTCAGATTCATCGCGCCGAAATCGTGGCGGAAGCCGGGAAGGGTGAATTCGCGTGTCTGGACGGCGCCGCCGATTGTTGCACTGCCCTCGAAAATCCCGGTTTTCCAGCCTTTGAGCGCCAAATGCGCGGCGCATGCCAGACTGTTGTGGCCCGCCCCGACAAAGATGGCGTCGAACTCGCTCACGCCTCGTCCCCATTTCCTTTATGCTTAAAGATAATTGCAGATGCATATGTTTTCGTCTAGTAGGATATTAAGGGCCGAGACGAGCCTTGATCATCACACGAAAGAGGGAACTTCAAACCATGGACACCCAAAAACTCCTCGGCGAAGTCGCCGGCCAGCTTCTTTCAGGCGCCATCAAGGTGGTCGACCTGTCGGCGCCACTCGGGCCGGACACGCCGTTGATCAAGCTGCCGCCAGAACTCGCCGTCGACACGCCGAAGGTCGAGATCCACAACATCTCCCGTTACGACAAGAACGGTCCGTGGTGGGCCTGGAACTGGCTGAAGCTCGGCGAGCATTCGGGCACGCATTTCGATGCGCCGCAGCATTGGATCAGCGGCAAGGATTATCCGGACGGCGCCACCGACACCATTCCGGCGCAGAATTTCGTCGGCCCGGTCAATGTCATCGACTGTTCGAAGGAAGCCGCCGCCGACCCCGATTTCCTGCTCACCGTCGACCACATCAAGGCCTGGGAAGCCGAGCATGGCGCGATCAATGCTGGCGAATGGGTGGTGATGCGCACCGACTGGTACAAGCGCAACGGTTCGGAAGCCGAGTTCCTCAACGCCAACGAGACCGGGCCGCACACGCCGGGGCCGACGGCCGAAGCCATCCAGTTCCTGATCAGCAAGGACATCAAGGGCTGGGGCTCGGAGACGATCGGCACGGATGCCGGCAAGGCCGGCGGCATGGAGCCGCCATTCCCGGCGCACACGCTGATGCACAAGGCCAACCGCTACGGTCTTGCCAGCCTCTGCAACCTCGACCAGCTGCCGCCGAAGGGCGCCATCCTGATCGCGGCGCCGCTCAAGATCGAACATGGCACCGGCAGCCCGATCCGCGCGCTGGCGCTGGTTTCGAAGGGCTAAGCGAAAGCGTTTGCCGTGACCCAGCCGGATCACATCATCGTCGGCAGCGGCATCAACGCACTGGTCTGCGCGGCGATGCTCGGGGGCAAAGGGGCGCGTGTGCTCGTCCTGGAGCGCAACGACCGCATCGGCGGCTGCCTGCGCACCGAGGAGATCACCGCGCCCGGCTTCATCCATGACGTGATGGCGACGACCTTCGTGCTGTTCATCACCTCGCCGGCCTTTGCGGCACTGGGCGCCGACCTCGCGCGCCACGGGCTGGAGTTCTGCCACACGGGAACGCCGACCGGCGTGCTGCGGCCGGACGGCAGCCATGCCGTGCTCAGCACCGACCGTGCCGCCAACGTCGTCGCCCTTAATGCGATCGCGGCAGGCGAGGGCGACCGCCACGCGGATGATGTCGGCGGCATCGAGCGCAATGCCGGCCTGCTGTTCGGCCTGCTCGGCGGCAGCCTGTGGTCCTATCCGACAGCGAAGCTGCTGGCCGGTGATGGCTGGCGCCGTGGCCCGCGTGGCCTTGCCGCCTTTCTCGGCGAGGCACTCGTGCCGGCGCGCGGCTGGCTCGAAAGCACCTACCAGTCCGAAACCATCCGTGCGTTGTGGGCACCCTGGGTACTGCATGCTGGATTAGGCCCTGAAGATGCGTTCTCCGGCCAGATCGCCAGGGTTATCGCTTTCGCGCTTGAGGCGGCGGGCGCGCCGATCGTCAAGGGTGGCGCGCAGAACCTGCTGGCGGCCTTCGAGGCTTTGATCCGGGAACGCGGCGGCGACATCCGCACCGGCGCCGACGTCGCTTCGATCGTTCAAAGCAATGGCCGGGCAACCGGCGTGCTGCTGGCCTCGGGTGAGACAATCACGGCCAACAAGAGCGTCATCTGCTCGGTCACCCCGACGCAGCTCTATGGCAGGCTGCTTGGCGCGGATGCTCCCAAAGCCGATGTCGAGGCGACGCGGAAATACCGCTATGGCAAAGGCAATTTCCAGATCCACTACGCCCTGGACAAATCGCCAGCATGGCGGGGCGAAGGCCTGGACAAGGTGGCACTGCTGCATCTGACGCCTGGGCTGGATGACGTCTCGAAAGCCTGCAACGAGGCGGCGCGCGGTATGCTGCCGGAGGTGCCGACCATCTGTGTTGGCCAGCCGCATGCGCTCGACCCGTCGCGCTGCCCGGAAGGCAAGGCGGTCCTCTGGCTGCAACTACCCGAGGCGCCTCGCCACATCAAGGGCGACGCCGCCGGCAAGCTGCAGGCACCAGCGGACGGGCAATGGACCGATGTGCTGCGCGAAGCCTATGCCGATCGCGCTGAAGCGATCCTCGCCAGCCATATCGAGGGCTTCAAGGACAGCGTCATTGCGCGGCGCGCCTATTCGCCGGCCGATCTCGAGGCGATGAACATCAATCTGGTCGGCGGCGATCCCTATGGCGGTTCCTCGACCATCGACCAGTCCTTCCTTTGGCGGCCGTTCAAGACCAGCCGCAACCATCAGACCGGCATCAAGGGCCTCTACCATATCGGCGCCTCGACCCACCCGGGGGCCGGCCTTGGCGGCGGTTCCGGCTTTCTCCTGGCGGGGAGGCTGTGATGGAAGAGAAGGTCACTGAGAAGCGCCAGCGCATTTCGACCCTGGGGCAGATCGGCCTGCAGCAATTCGCGCCCTATCTGATGAACCGCATCATGGGCCGCTACAACGCCACCTTGCGCGACGATTTCCGCAAGCAGGGCCTGACCATTCCGCAGGTGCGCACGCTGGCCGTGCTGTCGGTCACCGACGGCATCACCGTCAACGACCTCTCGGTCTATACGGTGATCGAGCAGTCGACCTTGAGCCGGACGCTCGACTCACTGGAGGGCCAGGGTCTGGTACGGCGCGAGCAGGGCGTCACCGACAGCCGCATCCGCCATGTGTTCCTGACCGATGAGGGCCGCGCCGAGTTCACCCGCGCCTGGCCGGCCATGCACGATGCCTTCGAGGCGATGTTCGACGACATCGACGACGCCGAATATTCCGCACTCATCGCCACGCTTTTGAAGATGCTGAAGAACATTCGCAAGCACGACATCTAGCATGACCCCGAAAAGTGGATCCCGGTTTTCGGAAGAGGTCATGCTCAAGCAGATAGACCTACGCGCCGCCAGCCTCAGGCGGTAACGGAAGGATTGAAAAAATGGCCGAACGGTCTTTTGCCAAGGAAGTCGAGAAACTCCGGCTCGGCGCCGGCGAGGAGTTTGCCGGCGAAGGCATCCTCGCTATCACCAAGGCGCTGCTGCAATGCGGCGTCGGCTATGTCGGCGGCTATCAGGGCGCGCCGATCAGCCATCTGATGGACGTGCTGGCCGACGCGCAGGATATCCTGGGCGAGCTCGGCGTGCATTTCGAGGCCAGCGCCTCGGAAGCCACCGCCACCGCCATGCTGGCCGCCTCGGTGCACTACCCGATCCGTGGCGCCGCGACCTTCAAGTCGACGGTCGGCACCAATGTCGCCTCCGATGCGCTCGCCAATCTCGCCTCCGGCGGGGTCACCGGCGGCGCGCTGATCATCGTCGGCGAGGACTACGGCGAGGGCTCCTCGATCATGCAGGAGCGCAGCCACGCCTTCGCCATGAAAAGCCAGGTCTGGCTGCTCGACCCGCGCCCCAATCTGCCATCGATCGTCAAGGCGGTGGAGGACGGTTTCGAACTGTCGGAGATTTCCAACACGCCGGTCATGCTGCAGGTGCGCATCCGCTGCTGCCACGTCCACGGCCATTTCATCGCCAAGGACAACAAACGGCCGCCGATGACTGTCGCCGATGCGCTTGACGCACCGCGCCGCGACACCGGCCGCATCGTGCTGCCGCCAGCGTCCTTCCTGCATGAGAAGGAGAAGGTGCAGAAGCGCTGGCCGGCGGCGGTGGACTTCATCGCCAAGAACAAGATCAACG
This sequence comes from Mesorhizobium sp. SEMIA396, assembly GCF_024518615.1. Lineage (NCBI taxonomy): Bacteria > Pseudomonadati > Pseudomonadota > Alphaproteobacteria > Hyphomicrobiales > Phyllobacteriaceae > Mesorhizobium > Mesorhizobium sp. SEMIA396. The sequence goes on along the minus strand of NZ_JANIFC010000012.1, from coordinate 150,373 downwards.
AGTTCTTCGGCTCGGATCATGGTTCGGTCGGCATCGTCCTGCAGGGCGGCATGTACAATTCGGTCATCCGCGCGCTGCAGCGGCTCGGCCTTGCCGACATTTATGGCGACACCGACGTGCCGCTCTATGTGCTCAACGCCGTCTATCCGCTGATCGATGACGAGTTCCTGTCATTCTGCGAGGGCAAGCAGGCGGTGCTGGTCGTCGAGGAAGGCCAGCCCAACTACATCGAACAGGCCTTTGCTTCGATGCTGCACAAGGCCGGTCGCGGCACCAGGCTGGTCGGCAAGGAGTACCTGCCGATGGCCGGCGAATACACCGGCCAGGTCATGCTTGACGGCATCGGCGCCTTCCTGCGCGCCGATGCGCCGCATCTTCTGCCCGGCGAAGTGCGCGCGCCCAACAAGGTCGGTGACGGCGTCGACGCAGCCGACCTGATCAATGTCGTGCCGGGCCGTCCGCCGGGCTTCTGCATAGGCTGCCCGGAACGGCCGATCTTTGCCGCGACCAAGCTGGTCGAGCAGGAACTCGGCAAGCACCATATCGCATCCGACATCGGCTGCCATTTGTTCTCGATCATGCCGCCTTTCGAACTCGGCGCCACCACCATGGGCTATGGCCTGGGCCCGGCCTCCGCCTCAGCCTTCAATTCGCCCGATGCCAAGCGCCGCTCGATCTCCTTCGTCGGCGATGGCGGCTTCTGGCACAACGGCCTGACCTCTTCGATCGGCAATGCGGTTTTCAACAAGAACGACGGCGTCATCGTCATCGTCGACAATTTTTACTCGGCGGCCACGGGTGGGCAGGACATCCTCTCGTCCCGCGCCGGCAACAAGACCAAGTCGACGAAACATCCGATCACCGAGGCGGTCAAAGGCATGGGTGTCAAATGGCTGCGCCATGTCGACCGCACCTATGACGTGACCAAGATGCAGGACACGCTGCGCGAGGCGCTGACGACGGACGAGAAAGGGCCGAAGGTCATCGTCGCCTCGTCCGAATGCATGCTCAACCGGCAGCGCCGCGAAAAGCCGCTGGTCGACAAGGCGATCAAGGGCGGGACCCGTGTCGTGAAACCGAAATTCGGTGTCGATGAGGATATCTGCACGGGCGACCATGCCTGCATGCGGCTGTCCGGCTGTCCCTCGCTGTCGGTCAAGTCAACAGACGATCCGCTGCGCGACGATCCGGTCGCTCATATCGACCAGAGCTGCGTCGGCTGCGGCAATTGCGGCGAGGTCGCCGATGCGGCAGTGCTCTGCCCATCCTTCTACCGCGCCGACGTCGTCCACAATCCGAGCCGCTGGGACCGTTTCCTGGAAGCCGCGCGCCGCGCCACCATCAGCCTGTTGCAGCGACGCCGCGAAAGCCGGCGGCTGACCTTCGCCGATGCTTGACGCTGTCCCCCCACTTCGCGCCCGCGCCGGCGCTCAGGATAGCGAGCGTGTCATCAAGCTCGCCGTGCTGGCGGTCGGCGGCCAGGGCGGTGGCGTGCTCGCCGACTGGATCACCGATGTCGCCGAGCGCAACGGCTATGTTGCGCAATCGACCTCGGTCGCCGGTGTCGCCCAGCGTACCGGCGCCACCATCTATTATGTCGAGATGGCCCGCGACACCGGCCGGCTGCCGGTCTTTGCCCTGTCGCCGTCGCAGGGCGATGTCGACATCCTGATCGCCGCCGAATTGATGGAAGCCGGCCGTGCCATCATTCGCGGCTTCGTCACGCCCGACCGCACCACGCTGATTGCCTCGTCGCACCGCATCGCCGCCGTGTCGGAAAAGATCGAACCGGGCGATGGCCGGGCTTCGTCCTCCAAGGTGCATGCGACGGCGGAAGCCGCATCGAAGCGCTTCATCGCTTTCGACATGGAAAAGATCGCAGCCGACAATGGCTCGATGATCTCGGCCAGCCTGCTTGGCGCGCTAGCGGGGTCCGATGCGCTGCCCTTCACCCGCGAGAGCTACGAACAGGCGATCGGTGCCGGCGGCCGGGGCGTCAAGGCCAGCCTTGCTGCCTTCGGCGCTGCGTTTGACCGCGCGCGCGGCACGGCAGCACCGGCGCAGAAGCCGGCTGAGCCCGCGATTGTCGAATCTGCCCTGGGCACAGGACAGGTGAGTGGCCCGCAAAACCTGCTGCAGGGCTGGCAGGCCTTGGCTGACCGCATCGACCTGTTGCCGGTAGCCGTACGCGACATGGCACTTCGGGGCTTGAGAAAGGTCGTCGACTATCAGGACATCGCCTATGGGCGCGAGTATCTCGACCGGTTGGACAAGGCCGTCGCGCTAGACGGGCCGCTTCAGGGCTATGGCCTGTCGATCGCTGCTGCCAAGCATCTGGCCAACGCGCTATGCTACGACGACATGATCCGCGTCGCCGATCTCAAGACGCGCTCGACGCGCGGCAAACGTGTGCGCCGCGAGGTCGGCGTCAAGGACGGCTCGATCCTGCAGGTGACCGAATATTTCCACCCGCGCATCGAGGAGTTCTGCGGCACGCTGCCGGCGGGTCTGGGCAGCTACATCGAGGACCGCCCGAAGCTCGCCGCCCTTCTCGATCGCCGCATCAATCATGGCCGCCGCATCCGCACCGACAGTTTTGCCGGCTTTGCCGCTTTGTGGTTCATCGGCGGCCTGCGCCGCTGGCGCCGTAGTCTGCTGCGCCACAAGGTCGAGGTCGCGCATCTCGATCGCTGGTACGCGCTGGCTCTCGACCATGTGCCCCAGGACTACGCACTGGCCGTCGAGATCCTCAATTGCCGCCGGCTGATCAAGGGCTACAGCGACACCCATGTCCGGGCACAGTCGAAATTCGACCGCGTGCTGTCGGCGCTCGACCTGGTCAAGGGCCGAGCCGACGCCGCCGACTGGATCCGCCGCCTGCGCGAGATGGCGCTGAAGGACGAGAAGGGCGACATGCTCGACGGCGCGCTGAAGACGGTGGCGACGCTGGGGCCGGACCCAATCGGCTGAGATATCTAGCGGGCGTCCACGGATTGGAGCGGCGCTAACCTTAACTCCGGGCTGGCTGACAGGATTGCCCGTGCGCCGGCGCTGACGCGGGGCCAGGTGCCTGGCCCCGCCGTGCTTCGATCAGTTATGGTGCCAGCGGCGCCAGTGATGGTGCGGGTGCCAGCCATAGACCGGAGCGTGCCAGTAATGGTAGTGCGGGCGCACGACGACGACGCCGTTCGGCACGCAACGGCCCCATCGGTTCGGGTGCCAGCCGATGCCGCACCCCCAGCGGACATGCTCGACCAATGCCGGGGCGGCCGGATGGGTTACAGACATGACGGGCATCGCGCTGGACGCGGTGGCGGTCACGACAGTTCCACTGACCGCCAGGATAGCGGCTGCTGCATAGTTTTTCAGGCGACTCATAATTGGGCTCCGAGTGCATTCGAGTTTGAAGATGGCCGCCCGGCACGGTGCGATCGGGCAGGCTTGTCCCTTCTCTTCATTAAACGGCGTCTCGAGCATTTTCCGTCGGTCGTCATGGCGATTTTTTCGGCGCCACGGCAGCGCGGCGTTCCATGTGGCGCAGCAATGCCTGTGCCAGCACGCTCCGGTTTTCGGGTGATGTGTTCGCCGCGAAGTCGACAATGGCCTGCTCGAGCCGGGTGCGAACCGTCGCGTCGGCGTTGCGTGCCCGCTCCAGGGCCGCCGACACGGCGGCCTTGTCCATGACAGGCTGTTGCAGCAGGTCCGCTGCCTGCTGCCTGGCCTGCTGGCCATCGAGAATGATCTGACGGGACTGCACGCGAACCTGGCGCAGCGCCTCGCGGAACGCCTTGCGATCCTGGTCGGGAAGTTGTCGGCCGGCCGATTCCAGCGAGACACCTGTTTTGGCATTTCTCAGCCAGACCGCACCGCCGACGAATGCGCCGGCAAGAAAGACGTTCAGCACCACGGAAGCAATAACCAGACCACGGACCCAGCGCGTGCTCATAGGCTTTCCTCACCGTTCTCGGCAGCGGGGCCGGCATCGCCAAACGCCGTCGCATTGGCATCCAGCACATAATGGTCCGGCTGGACCTCCGGCGTGACGATGGTCACCAGGGCCAGCCCTGCCACGGCACCGGCCAGACCAATGCCGGCAAGTCCCAGCCCCAGCCACCAGAACCGCTTACGCCGGCGCTGGACGAGGTGCCGGCCGGCAGCCTGCAGAATGCTGCCGTGCAGTGCCTTGTCCGGGGCGTCGACGCGGTAGCTGTCGAGCAGCGCGTCAAGTGTCCCGGCCTGCCTCAAGATGGCCTTGCCCGCGCCGCTCGCGGCAAAGACCGTGCCGGCCATTCGCTCAGCCTCGGGCCATCGCCGCAAGTCGCCGCCATAGGCCTGGGCCAAGACGGCAAAGCGCCTGGCATCCATTGCGGGTTCGTTCCTGGATCCTTCAGCCATGTGTCGCCCCCTTGCCCGTCGGCGCCGGGCGCCAAGCGGCACCAGCAAGGCGCAATGGCCGTGGTGCGTTGGTGCTTGCCCGGTGCTTACTCATCGGCGCCATCCCCCGCCAGGATCGCCTGCAGCGACCGCCGGCCGCGCGCAAGCAGGCTCTCCAGGGCATCGACGCTGATCTGCAAGGTCGCTGCCGCCTCGATATTGGACATCTCCTGATAGTAGACCAGAACGATGGCTTCGCGCTGGCGCGGCGCTATGGCTTGCAGCGCCCGTTCGACCCGAAGCGCTTCCTCCTGGCGAGGGGCATCGGGAAGTGCCGCGGGGTCGACCATCTCCGGCAGGTCGCCGGTCACCCACTCGCGCCTGCGACGCAGCCGGTCGTAGCAAAGGTTGAGCGTCACCCGGTGGATCCAGCTGTCGAAGCGCGCATTGCCGCGCCGCCAGCTCGCGGCATGGCGCCAGATCCGCACGAAGGTTTCCTGGGCGACATCCTCGGCCTCCGCCGCATCGCCGAGCATGCGCACGGCAAGCGCCAGGATACGCGGCAGCTTGCGCGCGACGAGGGTTTGCACCGCTGCCGGCTCGCCGGCGCCAACACGGCGAACCAGCTCCTCGTCCGGATCCGCAGCCATCAGTCGGCGAACTCCCGATATTCATCGCGCGTCATTGCCTCTTGGTCATTGCTCCCTGCTTGACCTCTTGGTCATTGCTTCGGCTTGGGAGCGGTTTTGTGGCCCGGCAGTTCGTCGGCCGTCAAAATGCCGTCGGCATTCTTGTCCAGCCGGGCGAAGCGCCTGGCGAAGAATGCATCGAGTTCGGCGCGATCGATGAAGCCGTCATGGTTGGAATCGATCCGCGCGAAGGATTTGGCGGCGTCGCCCTTGACGTTGCGCTTCGTCTGAAAGGCCTCCCATTCCAGCAGGCTGATCTTGCCGTCGCCATCCGTGTCGGCCGCCATGATCGCCTTTTCGCGCCGCTTCTGGAATTTGGCCAGCGTGATGTCGGACCTGGTCCCCGAAGCGCCTGGCGCGGCAAGTGGCGCGGCGGTCGGCGGTGCAGGCGGCGTCGTTGCCTGGGCGAAAGCCGCAACGGTCTGCAAACTCAAGGCAACGACTGATATCGAACGGCGGATCATGCTGTGCGTCTCCAGGTTGGCGCGACGCAGACGGCTTGTGCCGCCATCGCGCTTCAACCGTTAAACGCCGCGACCCGGAAAATCCGTCGGTCGCGCCTGCTGATCCGTTCACGCCCGGACAAAAGAGGGTGCCCATCCCGGCTCGATCGGGATGGAAGGAACTCTAGTCCGACTGGTCGGCCGCAATCAGTTGTTCGGGCTTGAACCCGGCATGTTGCGGGGTCCACACCTCGCCCTCGCGATTGAACCAGTGGCACAGATACATGCCCGAGGCTGCCCCATCGCTGATCGTCATCCTGGGACCTCCGGATTTCAGCCTGACGACGTCTCCGGTCTTGAAATTGTTGGGCATTTTTGACCTCCCATGCTGAGGCCATGATTTTCACACCAAACCGGTGTCTCGACAATGGCAGATCTGCCAGGCCGGCGCCGCAATCCTTTGCACCAGCTGCGAAGGGGCAGACAGACGACAAAAATGGAGGAGGAATGGTGCCGCTTGCGTGACTCGAACACGCGACCCCCGCATTACGAATGCGGTGCTCTACCAACTGAGCTAAAGCGGCCCAGGAAGCCAAGGCCTCCAGGATGCGGCGGTGATAGACGCAACCGGGCGCGAATTCAAGATGCGACTTGGCAATTCCTGCGTCGGCGTCGTGGCACCCTCGAAAGCCGGCCGCCGCCTTGTCCGCCAATCAATCGCCAAGGGAATGCGGCGCACGGTGCGTGTGCTCCCTGTGCGCGAAAATCGGCGAAACATGCTGATTTTGTTGCCGGAACAGCGCCGGAATGGACTTTGCACACCTCTGCGAGGCAGAATACGCCGCTCGCCCGTTGATTGATTGGTCGCCTGCGGCTAACGATCACGGCAAGGTTGGCAAAGACAGAGGGACCCGCTTGGACGCGATCGAAAAAGCGATCCGGAACGCCTTGGAGAAAGGCAATGCCGAGGACCGCGCGTTCCGCGAGAGGGTCTATCGCTCGGCTTTTGCCGCGCTCGATCGCGCGCTCCAGGCCAATCCGGGTGTGACCGTTGAGGTCGCCATCAAGCGCCGCAAGGCAATTCAGGCGAAAATCACCGAAATCGAATCCGAGTTCCTGCCGGCGGTGCCGGATGTCGGTCCGCAGGGCGATGCACCGGCGGTCGAACTCGGAGCGGACCCGGCGCCCGCGGTCGAAACCGGCCGACAGGCATCGTCCCCCGATGTCGTCGTCGACGGACCCGTGCAATCCGCTGCCGATGCGCCGCGCTCCCGCGTTCTGCCCGTCGTTCCCGACATCATGCCGGAGGCCACGCTTCCCGATGCTCCGGCCATCGACATGTCGGTTCCGGCCTCGGCCGGCGCGACGACGGAAGTGGCGCCCGACCGCGATGAACGGCGCATAAGGGGACGTCGCCTGCCGCTGACCGCCATCTTCCTGACCGTGACACTGCTCGCCGCGGTTGGCATCGGCCTGTTCTTCGCCGTGCAGACCGGCGTGTTCAAGACATCCGCGCAACTCGACACCGCCCCGCCGCAGGCGCCGCCGACCGTCGAGGACGACGATTTCACACCGGCCGACGGCGGTCCGGCAAAACCCGGCGCCGCGGACCAGGCGCGCGACTGGATCAATGTGTTTTCGCCGGCCGATGCATCCCATGTCAGCGCGCCGTCTGACGCCAGGGCCGAGGTGATGAAGGACGATACCGGTTCGTTCCTGCGCATCCGTTCCGGCGCGTCCGGTTCGGCGATCAGTTTCGACGTCGGACAAGGCGTGCTGGAGAAGCTGGCCGGCAAACATGCCGTGTTCGACATCATTGCCCGCTCCGAAGAAGGCAAGGAGACGCAGATTTCGGTCGACTGCAATTTCGGCGAACTCGGCGACTGCGGCCGCAAGCGCTATGCGGTCGGCCAGCAGCAGAACGAATATCTGTTCGATGTGCAGTTTCCCGACAAGCGTCCGGGCTCGGCCGGCACCATTGCCATCAATTCAGACTTCGACAAGCAGGGTAAGGCCGCGGACATCTACGAAATCCGCGTTTCGATCGAGCCGTAAGAGCGCTGAACGGTCTAGCGGTCGAGCAGCGCCTGTAGCGTCTCGATGCGGTCGGCCTCGTTGGCCGGCTTGTCCCAGCGCAGCCGCGAAATGCGGGGAAAGCGCATGGCGACGCCGGATTTGTGCCGGGTCGAGCGGTTCAGCCCTTCGAAGGCGACTTCCAGCACAAGGCCGTTGTCGCGGTCAGCCCGCACCGAGCGCACCGGCCCGAAACGCTCGATCGTGTTGTCGCGGACATATTTGTCGATCTGCTTCAACTCCTCGTCGGTGAAGCCGAAATAGGCCTTGCCGACCGGCACCAGTTCCTCTTCCCCTTCGGCACCTGTCCAGACGCCGAACGTATAGTCGGAATAGAAGCTCGAGCGTTTGCCGTGGCCGCGCTGGGCATACATCAGCACCGCGTCCACCGTGTGCGGATCGCGTTTCCATTTGAACCATGGACCTTTCGGCCGGCCGGCGACATAGGCTGAGTCCCAGCGCTTCAGCATGACGCCTTCGATGATCGGATGCGGCGGCACCCGGCGTAGTTCCTCAAGCGTTTGCCAATCCGTGAAGTCGACGAATGGCGAAAGATCGAAACGGCTCGGGTCGAGCGTTCCGACAAACGCTTCCAGCCGACCGCGCCGCTCGCGAAACGACAGCGCGCGCAAATCCTCGTCGCCGAGCTGGAGCAGATCGTAGCAGCGCATGAAGGCCGGGTATTGCTGCTGCATCTTCGGTGTCACCGTCTTGCGATTCAGCCGTTGCTGCAGATCCGAGAAGGTTCCCGTCGCCTCCCGGGGATCGCCGACCAGCAATTCGCCGTCCAGCGTTGCGGAAAAATGCATGGCCTCGGCGAGGTCCGGAAAGGCACCGGAGACATCGTCGCCGGTGCGCGAATAGAGCCGGCGGATACCGCCCTCGGCCGTCGCCTGGACACGGATGCCGTCCCATTTCCATTCGGCGGCATAATCCGCGGGATCGAGCTTTTCGAGATCGCCGTCACCGACCGGGTTCGACAGCATCACCGGGCGAAACAATGCCAACGCCGTGCTTCGTGGTCTTTCGGCCTTGCCTTCCAGCCACGCGAACAGCGCTGTGTAAGGCGGTGACAGCCCGTGCCAGAGCTCCTCGATCTCGGCCACGTCGACCTTGCCGAAATCGGCCAGCGCCTGTTTGGCCAGCCGCGCCGACATGCCGATGCGCAAGCCGCCGGTGACCAGCTTGATGATGGCAAAGCGCGCCGAGATGCCCGCGCTGTCGAGCAGCCCGGCCAGCACCTTGGGCCCGTCGGAGCGGCTTGCCGCCTGCAGTTTGGCCACGACTTCGCCCAGCGTCGGCTCGCGGTTCGCGATGTTTCCGGGCGTTTGCGGCCAGACCAGCGACACCGTTTCGGCGAGATCGCCGACATAGTCGTAGGAATAGCCGAACAGCACCGGATCCATGCGTTCGGTGACCAGCATGCGCAGCATCGCCGGCTTGACCGCGGCGATGTGGAGATCGCCGGTGATGGCAGCCAGCGCCAGCCCGCGATCGGGATCCTCGACGCTGCGGAAATAGTCGGTCAGCAAGGTCAGCTTGCCGTTGCGCGACGGCGTCAGCACCAGGCGGTCGAGAAGCTCGGCGAAGCGGTTCATGGCTTCAATCGCCCTCGTCCTCGTAGCCGACCAGATGCAGCGGCCGGGCGGCGATGCCTTCGAGCTCGCACCAGCGCACCAGCGCTTCCTCGCGGCCATGCGTCACCCAGATCTCCTCGGCTCCGGTCTCCTTGATCGTGGCGGTCAACTCATCCCAGTCGGCATGATCGGAGATGATCAGCGGCAGCTCGACGCCGCCTTGCTTGGCGCGCTGGCGAATGCGCATCCAGCCCGACGCGAAGCACGAGATCGGATCGGGAAAACGCCGCGCCCAGCGGTCGGCGAAGGCCGATGGCGGGCCGACGACGATGGCGCCGGTAAAATCATCCTTGCCGCCGCTTTCGACGGTCGCCGGTTCGAGGGTGCCGAGATCGATGCCTTGGCTCTGGTAATATTCACTGAGTTTGGCCAGCGCGCCATGGATGTAGAGCGGCCTGTCGTAGCCGGCGTCGCGCAACAGCCGCATCACCCTTTGCGCCTTGCCCAGCGCATAGGCGCCGACCAGATGCGAGCGCTCAGGGAACTGCGCTGCCGATTTCAGCAGGCGGGCGATTTCTTCTGTGTCGGGCGGATGGCGAAACACCGGCAGGCCGAAGGTCGCTTCGGTGATGAACACATCGCACGGGATCGGCTCGAATGGCGCGCAGGTTGCGTCCCTCTGCCGCTTATAGTCGCCGGAAGCGACGATGCGCGTGCCCTGATGCTCGACGGATATCTGCGCCGAGCCCAGCACATGGCCGGCTGGATGGAAGCTGACGCTGATGCCATTGAGTGCAATCGTCTCGCCGAGTTGTGCCGCTTGCGTCGTGCCAGCGAAATTCTCACCGTAGCGCAGGCCCATAATGTCGAGCGTTTGCCGCGTCGCCAGCACCGAGCGGTGGCCGGAACGCGCATGGTCGGAATGGCCATGCGTGATCAATGCCCGGTCGACCGGCCGGACCGGGTCGATGAAGAAATCGCCCGGCGGGCAATAGAGGCCCTCGGGCCGGGGATGAAGCAGGTCGCTGGCGCGCATGATCCCCCAAGATAGGATATAATTCCGCGGCGGGAAGCCTGTTGTAAGTCACTGCTGACTCCCGCATAGAGCACCGCCGGCTCGATCCGCCGGCAGGACCCATCGCCATGAAACCGCTTCAGGCCTCGTCCGGCGACTTGAACGCCGATCGCCGTGCCGATTATGCCGAGATGCTGCACGCGGACGGGGACCATGCGGCGGCGGCGGAGTTGCTGCTCGGCGCCCTGGAAATGACACCGCAATGGGCGATGGGCTGGTTTCGCCTCGGCGAGATGCAGCAGGCGGCGGGCGCGGCGGAGCTGGCCGCGCAGGCCTGGACGATGTCGCTGCAACTCGATCCATCGGATCGTCAAGGCGCTGCACTGAACCTGCAATTGATCGGCAAGGCGCCGGCGCCCGACGCGCTCCCCAGCGCCTTCGTCGAGACCTTGTTCGACCACTATGCCGAGAGCTTCGATGAGTCCCTGGTCGGCAGGCTGGGTTACCGCCTGCCTGGGATGCTCGACCAGGCCATTCGAGCGGCAAGGCCGGGACGCTTCCCGCTCGCTCTGGATCTCGGCTGCGGCACCGGCCTGATGGGGCAGAGGCTGCGGCCGATCGCCGACCGGCTGGAGGGTTATGACATTTCGGCCAAAATGCTAAGAAAGGCGCGGGCCAAGGGCGTCTACGATTTCCTCGACAAGGCCGATCTGCGGGATTTTCCCTATGCCGGTCCGAAAGCCGATCTGGTGACGGTGGCCGATGTTTTCATCTATGTCGGCGCGCTGGACGGCGTGGTGAAGACGATTGCCCGCTTGCTGGCGACGGACGGCCTGTTCGCGTTTTCCGTCGAAACGCTGGCTGGCGATGGCGATTTCGTGCTGCTGCCGTCGCGCCGCTACGCGCATGCGCAACACTATGTGCGCGACGTCCTGGCCGCCAACGGGCTTTCGGTCCTCTCACTGGAGCCAACCGTCATCCGGCAGGATCGTGGGGAACACGTCAACGGGTTGGTCGTTGTGGCCGGGGCTCCGAACTCAGCCCGACAAAGGACCTGACGACAGCCAGTTCGGCGGTGTCGGCAGCTTTTACCGGCAGCGATAGGAATTTTTTCTTGACACCCTGCCCTCAGCACATTTTCGCCCATGGTGCTGATTTGCGCCAGTGACCCGCCGCGCAGGCGGGTTTTCGTTTGATGCTCCGTCAGCCACGCGCCAGCGGAGGGGCAGCCTCGCCGCTTCTTGCTGTGAAAAAGTCCGATTTGCATGCGCGACTGATATTTGCGATCTGCTCGCATCAGGGCGGGATATCAGGAGGAGCATAGCCGATGCGCTGGAACATGATGATCTTGGCCTCTTGCCTGCTGACCGCCGGCTGTGTCGGCGGCACCTCGATGTCGGAACAGCAGGATGCGAACGTCCAGTCCTCCCTGCAATACGACACCGTGCCGTGCGATCAGTTGCTGGCGCAGCGCAATGGCTTGGCGCAGCAATACAACCTTCCGGCGAAGGCCAAGCCGACATTCTCCAACCCGGCGATGGGCTTCGGCCCGTTCACGCCTGACATGCGCTCCAAGGCCAAACGCGATACCGACAAGGCAAGCGGTGAGATCGATGCCATGAACCGGTCGATCGATCGACGCGACTGCGGCCAGCCGGACAAGCAGAAGAAGATCGCTCTGCCTGGCTAGTACCCCGCCTTGCGGTCCACCAGATTGTCCAGCTTTTCACCGCGTTCGAAGGCGTCCATCTGGCGCAGCATGATCGGCGCCAGATGCACCGGATCGGAGGTCGCTGCCGCGTGCGGCGTCACAAACACTTTTGGATGCCCCCACAGCGGACTGGTCTTCGGCAGCGGTTCGACCTCGAACACGTCGAGGCTCGCCTCCTTCAATGTGCCGTCATCCAGCGCCCGCAAAATGTCGGCATCCTTCTGCAGACGGCCGCGCCCGGCATTGATCAGCACCGAACCGCCGAGGCCGTTGCGCTTCCGCAATTCCTTCAGCACGCCGTAGTTGATAATGCCCTTGGTCTCAGGCGTCAGCGGCAAAAGCACCACCAGGATGTCGGTGGCCTTGAGGAAGGGGATCAGTCCAGCTTCGCCGGAATAGGTCGCGACGCCTTCCATGGCCTTGTCGGTGCGCGACCAGCCATTGACGGCAAAGCCGAGCGACAAAAGCACCGAGGCCGCGGCGCGGCCGAGACTGCCGAGGCCCATGATGCCGACCGAAATGTCACCGGCAGGCCTCTGCTGCGGCTCGTGCCAGATCTTCTTCGGCTGCTGCGACCGGTAGAGCAGGCCCTGGCGGTGATGGTCGAGAACCCGCCAGACGACATATTCGGTCATGTACTGGGTGAGATTGTCGGCGACGACCTTGACAACAGGCACATCGGGCAGGCCGGGATCGGCGAAGATATGATCGACGCCGGCGCCGATCGAAAAGATGGCGCGCAGATTGGGCAGCGACGACAACAGGTTCGGCTTCTGCTTCCACACCACGGCATAGGTGATCGACGGGTCGCTGGCGCCGTCAGGCTCCAGCACCACCTCGCGCTCGGCCGACAGGAGCTCGCGCCAGCGCTGCGGATGAAAGCCGGTGACGGCAAGCAGGATACGGCCTTTTTCCATTGCGGTCTTTTAGTCCCTCTCTACGCAAATCACTCGCTGACGATGCCGACCGGTGCCGTCTCGATCTTGAAGGCGGCCGAGATCAGCGCCCGAGTATAGTCGGTTTGCGGATTTTCAAAAATCTGCTGGGAAGGACCAGCTTCGACGATCCGGCCATTGCGCATGACGATGACGTCGTTGGCGAGCGCGCGGATGACTTTCAAATCATGGCTGATGAAGAGATAGGCGAGATCGTGCTTGGCCTGCAGGCTGCGCAGCAGATCGACGACCTGCGCCTGCACGCTCATGTCGAGTGCCGATGTCGGCTCGTCCAGCATGACGAAGCGCGGGTTGAGCACCATGGCGCGTGCGATGGCAACGCGCTGGCGCTGGCCGCCGGAAAACTCGTGCGGATAGCGGTTGCGTGTCGCCGGATCGAGCCCGACCTCCTTCAGCACGGCGGCCACCTTGTCGTCGCGCTCGTCGGGCGACAGCTTCGGCTCGTGGATCTTGAGGCCTTCTTCGATGATCTCTGCGATCGACATGCGCGGGCTGAGCGAGCCGAACGGATCCTGGAAGACGATCTGCAATTCGCGCCTGAGCGGCCGCATGGCGTTGAAAGTCAGCTGGTTGATGTCGCGGCCGTTGAACTGGATCGTGCCGGTCGACGAGATCATTCTTGCCAGCGCCAGGCCGAGCGTCGTCTTGCCGGAGCCGGATTCGCCGACCACGCCCAGCGTCTGGCCGGCGCGCACGGTGACATCGATGCCGTCGACGGCCTTCACATTGTCGACGGTGCGGCGGAAGAAGCCCTGCTTGATCGGGAACCAGACCTTTACGTCCTTGCCGGTCATGACAGGCTTGGCATCGGCATTGGCGGCCGGCGGCTTGCCCTTCGGCTCGGCCGCCAGCAGATGCCTTGTATAGGCATGCTGCGGATTGGCGAAGATCTCTTTGGTCGGCCCGGTCTCGACTATCTTGCCCTTGGTCATCACGCAGACACGGTCGGCGATCTTGCGCACGATGCCGAGATCATGGGTGATGAACAGCATCGACATGCCCTTGCGGCTCTTCAGCCCGGCCAGCAGCTCGAGGATCTGCGCCTGCACGGTGACGTCGAGCGCCGTCGTCGGCTCGTCGGCGATCAGAAGTTCGGGCTCGTTGGCCAGCGCCATGGCGATCATCACGCGCTGGCGCTGGCCGCCGGACAACTGGTGCGGATAGGCATCGAGGCGCTTGTGCGGATCGCGGATGCCGACCTCGTTGAGCAAGGCCAGCGTGCGCTCCTTGGCCGGGCGGTCGGCCGTGCCCTGGTGCAGCTTCAGGATCTCGACGATCTGCTGCTCGATCGTGTGCAGCGGATTGAGCGAAGTCATCGGCTCCTGGAAGATCATGGTGATCTTGTTGCCGCGCACCTGCCGCAACTGCTTCTCGTTCATCGCCAGCAGGTCGGCGCCCTGGAACAGGATCTTTCCCGAGGGATGGCTGGCGCTTGGATAAGGCAACAGCTTCAGCACCGAAAGCGCCGAGACCGATTTGCCGGAACCGGATTCGCCGACCAGCGCCACCGTCTCGCCCTTGGCGATGTCGAACGAGATGTGGTCGACCGCCGTCGACTGGCCGCCGCCCTGGCTGAAGGCGACGCTGAGGTCCTGTACGCTGAGCAAGGGGGCTTCGCTCATCTGAACGTCTTGCGCGGATCGAAGGCGTCGCGCGTCGCCTCGCCGACGAAGACCAGCAGCGACAGCATCAGCGAGATGACGACGAAGCCGGAGATGCCGAGCCACGGCGCATTGAGGTTCCGCTGCGCCTGCTTGAGCAGTTCGCCGAGCGAGGCGGAGCCGGGCGGCAGGCCAAAGCCGAGGTAGTCGAGCGAGGTCAGCGTCGAGATCGAGCCTGAGAGCAGGAAGGGCATGAAGGTCAATGTCGCCACCATGGCGTTGGGCAGCAGGTGCCGGAACATGATGGTGCGGTTGGGCACGCCGAGCGCCCGGGCCGCGTTGACATATTCGAAATTGCGGGCGCGCAGGAACTCGGCCCGCACCACGCCGACCAGCGCCACCCAGGAGAACAGCAGCATCAGGCCGAGCAGGATGAAGAAGCCCGGCGGCAGGATGGCGGCGACGATGAGCAGGAGATAGAGCACCGGGATCGCCGACCAGATTTCGATGAAACGCTGGAACAAGAGATCCGTCCAGCCGCCGAAATAGCCTTGCACGGCGCCGGCCGCGACGCCGATCAAGGCCGAGCCGGCGGTCAGGATCAGGCCGAACAGCACCGAAATGCGGAAGCCGTAGATGACGCGCGCCAGCACGTCGCGCGCCTGGTCGTCGGTACCGAGCCAATTCCAGTTGCCGACGATGCAGGCGGGGTCGGCGGCACCCTTCGGATACTGGTTGCAGCGCTTCGTGGCGTCATACTGCCAAGACGGCCTGGCCGGCGCTGCTTCCGGAATGGCGTTGTTGACGGTCTGATAGGAGTAGCGCACCGGTGGCCAGATCATCCAGCCATTGGCGTTGATCTCGTCCTGGATGACCGGGTCGCGATAATCGGTGACGGCATAGAAACCGCCGAATTTTTCCTCGGGGTAGGCGACCAGCACCGGAAACAGGATCTCGCCCTTGTAGGAGGCGATGATCGGCTTGTCGTTGGCGATGAACTCGGAAAACAGCGACAGCACGAACAGGACGAGGAAGATCCACAGCGACCAGTAGCCGCGCCGGTTGGCTCTGAAGTTCTGCAGGCGCCGCTTGTTGAGCGGCGACAGAAACGGCCGCTTGATCCGCGCGGGTGCCGCGTCCACGGGGACTGTAGCCTCCGACATCAGATGTCTCTCCGCTCGAAATCGATGCGCGGATCGACCCAGGTGTAGAGCAGGTCGGACAAGAGACCGACGAACAGCCCGAGCAGCGAGAAGATGTAAAGATTGGCGAACACCACGGGATAGTCGCGCTCGACCACCGACCGGAAGCCGAGCAGGCCGAGGCCGTCGAGGGAAAAGATGTTCTCGATCAGCAGCGAGCCGGTGAAGAAGGCCGAGATGAAGGCGCCGGGAAAGCCGGCGATGACGATCAGCATGGCGTTGCGGAAGACGTGGCCGTAGAGCACCTGCCGTTCCGACAGGCCCTTGGCCCGCGCCGTCACCACATACTGCTTGCGGATTTCTTCGAGGAACGAGTTCTTGGTCAATAGCGTCGTGGTGGCGAAGGCCGACAGCACCAGCGCGGTCAGCGGCAAGGTCATGTGCCAGAAATAGTCGACGATCTTTCCCCACCAGGACAATTGATCCCAATTGTCCGAGGTGAGGCCGCGCAACGGAAACCAGTCCCAGAACGACCCGCCGGCAAACAGCACCATCAGCATGATGCCGAACAGGAAGCCCGGAATGGCATAGCCGACAATGACGACGCCGCTGGTCCAGACGTCGAAGGGAGTGCCGTCCTTGACCGCCTTGCGGATGCCGAGCGGGATCGAGATCAGGTAGGACAAAAGCGTGATCCACAGCCCGATCGAGATCGACACCGGCATCTTCTCCAGGATCAGGTCGAGCACCGAAATGTCGCGGAAATAGCTGTCGCCGAAATCGAAGCGGGCATAGTTCCACAGCATCATGCCGAAGCGCTCGAGCGGCGGCTTGTCGAAGCCGAACTGCTTTTCCAGCTTCTTGATGAATTCCGGATCGAGCCCCTGCGCCCCGCGATATTTCGAACTGACGTCACCGGCTGCATCGAAATTGCTGCCAGCGCCCGCGTCGCCGCCACCGCCGCCGAGGCGGTCGCTGCCGCCCTGATTGGTCAGCCGGGCGATGACCTGTTCGACCGGACCGCCGGGGGCGAACTGGATGACGGCGAAGGATATCGCCATGATGCCGAACAGGGTCGGGATCATCAACAGGATGCGGCGCAGGATATAGGCGCCCATCAGGCCTTTTGCCCCGCTTGAGCGAACATCTCAGCCTTTGCCAATTTTTGCCGCCTTGCCCTTATCGAACCACCACAGCGTCTCGACCGGAAAGCCGAAATCGGGCTTCTGTTCGACAAAGCCGAACATGTCCCAATAGGCGACGCGGTGATTCGCCAGATAGTATGTTGGAATCCAGTCCAGCCGCGCGCGCAAGACCCGGTCGAGCGCTCTGAGCGCCGTGACGAGTTCTATACGGTCTTTCGCCTTGCCGGCTGCCGCGATCAGGGCGTCGATGGCCTTGCTTTCCGTGCCCGGATAGTTGCGCTGCCCCGGGATTTTCGCCATCCGGGAATCATAGAGCATCTGCAGGCTGTCGTCGGTCGGCGTCGCCCCGATCGACCAATGCAGCAAGGCAAGATCGAAGTCGTAATTGCTGTGCCGCTGCTCATACTGCGCCGAATCGATTTGCCGGATCGATGCGTCGATCCCGATCGCCTTCATATTCTCGGACCAAGGGGTGTAGATGCGAACGATGCCGTCGTCCTCCGCCAGCATTTCGACCCGCAGCCGCTCACCCTTGTCGTTGACGACGAAACTGCCATCGCGCTTCCAGCCGGCCTGCGCAAGCAATCTCGAAGCCTCGCCCAGCAGCTTGCGGTCATGGCCCGAACCGTCGGAAAGGGGCTGCGTCACCGCTTCACCAAAAACCTCTGGCGGCAATTCGGCCCGGAACGGCTCCAGCAGGGCCAATTCCTCAGGCGAGGGCAGGCCTTCGGCCTTGTAATCCGACCGTTCGAAGTTCGATTGAGAACGCTCGTAGGAGCCGTAAAACAAGGCCCGCTTCATCCATTCGAAATCGAAGCACCTGGCGATCGCCCGCCGCACCCGCTCATCGCGGAATTGCGGACGACGCTGGTTCAGTGCGACGCTCTGCATGTCCGGCGTCTTCTCGCCGGGAAATTCCCGTTTGACGACCTTGCCGTCCTTCAGCGCCGGAAAGTCATATCCGGTCGCCCATACCCGTGAGGTGAATTCCTCGCGAAAATGCGTGTCGCCTTTCTTGAAGGCTTCGAACGCCGCCTGCCGGTCAAGATAGAAGTCGATGCGGATGCGGTCGAAATTGTAGAGGCCGCGGTTCACTGGGAGATCGCGGCCCCAATAGTCGGCCACGCGGTCATATTCGACAGTCTGTCCGGCCGCCACGCGTCCAATCTTGTAGGGACCCGAGCCAAGCGGCGGTGTCATGGTCGAGGCATCGAAATCATTGGCCGTATAAAAGGCCTTGGAGACGATCGGCATCCCCACGATCGCCAGGATGTTTTGCGCTGACTGTTCGCCGTTGAAAGTGAGGTTGACGGTGGCGGGATCGACCGCAACCGCGTCGGTCATGTACCGCAACGCCTGGGAAAGGTTCGGATGGCCCTTGTCCTTATAAAGCTTCAGCGCGAAGACAACGTCGTCCGCGGTCAGCGGCGAGCCGTCATGGAAACGCGCTTGCGGTCGCAGGGCGAAGCGGAAACCGTTGCGGTCTGGCGACAGGGTAACGGTTTCGGCGAGCAGGCCGTAGGCCGCATCCGGCTCATCGAGCGCGCTTGTCATCAGGGAATCGAAACAGAGTTCGGCGCGCGGCGGAGCCTCTCCCTTCAACACCAGGAAATTCAGGGTGTTGAAGGTCAGGAAGCTCTGATTGAGGGTCGAGTTCGGCGGCGCGAAATTCATCTGGCCGCCTTTTGGGGCGTCCGGATTGACGTAGTCGAAATGCGCGAAATCGGGGTTGTATTTGAGGTCGCCGAAGGCCGACAGGCCATGCAGCTTGGTGCCGGTCGCAATTTCGGCGAAGGCCCGGCCGGGCAACAAGGCGGCGGCTGCCGCGGCACTGCCCAGGGCCAGGAAGTCGCGGCGGGCAAGGGCCGCCATCAATTGCCACCCTTGTATTTGGCCGCCAGCGCCTTCTCCTTGTCCGGGTCGATCCACCAGGAATCGATGTCGGCTCCGGCATAGGCAGGCTGCTTGTCGGGGAATTTGAACTTGTCCCAATAGGCCAGCCACACCGCCGACCGGTAATATTGGGGAACCACGTAGAAGTTCCACAGCAGGATGCGGTCGAGCGCATGGGTGGCGGCGACGAGATCGTCGCGATCGGTCGCGAAGATAATGCGATCGACCAGCGCGTCGACGGTCGGGTCCTTGATGCCCATCAGATTGCGCGAACCGGGCGAGTCGGCAGCTTTCGAGCTCCAGAAGTCGCGCTGCTCGTTGCCCGGCGATTCCGACTGCTGCAGCATCCCGGTAACGACATCGAAATCGAAATTGTTGACGCGGTTGATGTACTGCGTCTGGTCGATGATGCGCAAAGTGGCGTCGACGCCGATCTTGCGCAGATTGGCGATGTAGGGGCTGGCGATGACCTGGTCGGTGTCGTTCCAACCGAGGATTTCAAACTTGAACGGCGCGCCGGTCTTGGCATTGACCATCTTGCCGCCCTTGATCACCCAGCCCGCCTTGGCGAAGAGATCGACCGCCTGTTTCAGGTACTTCCGTTCCGCCTGCGGTGAATCATAAACCGGCAGCTTGAATTCCTGGGTGAAAAGTTCGGGCGGCAGCTTGTCTCGGTATTTTTCCAGGATTTCCAGTTCCTTGCCCTGCGGCAACCCGTTCGAGGCCAGTTCGGTGCCTTGGAAATAGCTCGACGTGCGGGTGTTGAAGCCGAAGAACAGTGTGCGGTTCATGCTCTCGAAATCGAACGGAATGGTCAGCGCTTCACGCACCAGCCGGTCCTGGAACAGCGGCCGCCGCTGGTTGAGGACGAAGCCCTGCATCGGTTCCGGCGCCTGGGTCTGGAAATCCTTCTTGATGACATCGCCGGCTTGGAATGCCGGGAAATTGTAAGCCGTCGCCCATTTGCGCGAACTGTATTCGCGGTTGATGTCTTCCAGCCCACCCTTGGTGAAGGCGAGCCAGGCAGCGTTGTCGTCCAGAATATAGGTGTAGCGTCGGGTGTCGAAATTCTCACGGCCGATCTTCACCGGCAGCTTGGCCGCCCAATAGTCCGGCACACGCTGCCAGATGATTTCCGAACCCGGCTTGAAGCTGGTGATCTTGTAGGCGGCCGAACCGAGCGGAATTTCCAGCGTCGGCTTGGTTACGTCCCGCTTCTTGCCGTTGGCATCGGTGCCTTCCCACCAATGTTTCGGCAGCACGGCAAGGTCGCCGATGATCTTGGGCAGTTCGCGATTGCCCTTCTGGTTGAAATGGAACTCCACCTCGCGATCCGAAATCGCCACCGCATCGGTGACATTCTCAAAATAGCGGCTGTATTGCGGGCTGTTGGCCTTCAGCACATGAAACGACCAGATCACGTCATCGACGGTGATCGGCTGGCCGTCATGCCATTTGGCGCGCGGATCGAGCCGGTAGGTCGCGGAGGAATAATCATCAGGATATTTGTAGGCATCGGCGATCAGTGGATGGCTGGTGCTGCCTTCATCGGTCGCCTGCTCCATCAGCGTGTCGTAGAGCAGGCCGCCGCCAAACCCGACGAGGCCGGCGGCCGGTGATCCCTGGACCACGTAGGGATTGAAGCTGTCGAATGTACCTGGCACCACCGAATTCAGCGTGCCGCCCTTGAGCGCGTTCGGGTTGACGTAGTCGTAGTGCTGGAAATTGGCGCCGTATTTGGACTCGCCGATCAGCGATGAGGTGGTGCGCCATTCGTCGGCGCGGGCAGCCTGCAAGCCCGCCGCCAGAAGGGCTGCCGCCAGCAACGACTTGAGAAGCGTTCGGCCAACCGTCATGCACTATCCTCTTCGCAATGCCCGTTCATGGCAATCTAGATGATTTGGCGCTCGTGAAAACCGCCATGCGCGGCTTTGTCGCCGCCTATGCGGTTTTCCCAACAAAAAAGCCGGGCTGAACCCGGCTTTTTCAAGGTCGTCGAGATGATATCTGGCTATTGGGCAGGCGCCGGTGCGGCCGGAGCCGGGGCGGCGGGAGCGGCCGGCGCGGCACCCTCAGCCGGCTTTGCCGGAGCGGCTGCATCGGCGGGCGCGCCTGCATCTGCGGCAGCCCCCGGCGCCGGCAGCGGCTTGGGATTATCGGACAGCGTGCGCAGATAGGCGATGACGTTGGCGCGATCCTCGTCCTTGGGCAGGCCGGCGAAGCCCATCGCGGTGCCCTTCACAAGTTTCTTCGGCGAGGTGATGAAGTGGTTGAGGTTGTCGTACGTCCACTTCTCGGCGCCGCCCTTGGAGAATTCCTTCATGCCGGCCGAATAGGCAAAACCTTCATGCTCGGCGACAGGGCGGTCGATGAGGTCCCACAGGTCCGGGCCGACCTTGTTGGGGCCGCCCTTTTCGCCGGAATGGCAGGCTTGGCACTTCTTGAAGACGGCAGCACCTTGCTCGACATTGGCGGTCGCCAACAGTTCGGCGATCGGCTTGGCTGCGGCGGCAGGCGCGGCCGGACCGCCTTCGGCGGGCTCGGCGGCCTCGATGGCGAAACCGGGCTTTTCCGGCGCCGGCGAGGCAAACAGCGCATCGGACACAATGCCGACCGAGAAGACGACGAAAACGGTTCCGAGCAATCCGGCGAGCAGTTTGTTGACTTCGTTGGAATCCATACGCCCCTTGCTCCCTTTTCCGGCGGACAGAACCGTCCACTCCGTCCGTCGGTATCGTGACCCGTCCTGCGAGGGCGGTCAAATCGGGCGGAAACTAGGTCTTTTGCTGCGGCGTTGCAACACCTATAAGGGCGCTTCCAGTGAGACCTTTTGCCACTTTCCCTGTCCTCTTTCGAGACGCCTTGCACCCGAAATGTCCACGCTGATCCTGATCCCGGCCCGCATGGCTTCGACCCGCCTGCCGGGCAAGCCGCTGGCCGACATCGCAGGCGCCCCGATGATCGTCCATGTCGCGCGCCGTGCCGCCGAAGCCGGCCTTGGCCGAGTGGTGGTGGCGACCGATACGCAAAGCGTGGCGCAAGCGGTGCGCGCGCACGGTTTCGAGGCCGTGATGACGCGCATGGATCACGAATCCGGCTCCGACCGCATCCACGAGGCGCTGATCGCGCTCGACCCCGGGCGCAAGGTCGAAACCGTCGTCAATGTACAAGGCGACCTGCCGACGATCGATCCCCAGATCATCGCCGCGTCGCTCAGGCCTTTCGAGGACAGTGCGGTGGACATCGCCACGCTCGGCGTCGAGATCGTCCGCGACGAGGAAAAGACCAACCCCAATGTCGTCAAGATCGTCGGCTCGCCGCTCTCGGGCAGCAGGCTGAGGGCGCTCTATTTCACCCGTGCCACGGCGCCTTGGGGCGAGGGGCCGCTCTACCATCATGTCGGCCTCTACGCCTATCGCCGCGACGCACTCGAGCGTTTCGTCGCGCTGAAGCCGTCGCCGCTCGAACGGCGCGAGCGGCTGGAGCAGTTGCGGGCGCTGGAAGCCGGCATGCGCATCGACGCCGAGATCGTCCAGTCGCTGCCGCTCGGCGTCGACACGCCGGAAGACCTCGAACGCGCCAGACAGATCCTTTCAACCTGAGATATCGGCATGCCTGAAAAGACCAACAGAATATCCTTCCAGGGCGAGCCGGGCGCCAATTCCGACACCGCCAGCCGCAACATGTTCCCTTCGATGGAGCCGTTGCCATGCCCGACTTTCGAGGATGCCTTCAACGCGGTCGAGACCAACAAGGCCGACCTCGCCATGATCCCGATCGAGAACACCATTGCCGGGCGCGTCGCCGATATCCATCATCTCTTGCCGGAATCGAAGCTGCACATCATCGGCGAATATTTCCTGCCCATCCATTTCCAGCTGATGGTGCTGCCGGGCGTCAGGCGCGACGAGATCAAGACGGTGCACAGCCATATCCACGCGCTTGGCCAGTGCCGCAAATACATCCGCAAGAACGGCTGGAAGGCGATCGTCGCCGGCGACACGGCCGGCGCCGCCAAGATGGTCTCCGAGGTCAAGGACCGCACCATGGCGGCGCTGTCGCCCGCGCTGGCAGCGACCCTCTACGGGCTCGATATCATCGAGCAAAACGTCGAGGACACCGACTCAAACGTCACCCGCTTTGTCGTCCTGACCAAGAACAAGCAATGGGCCGAGCGCCCGTCGCCTGACGTCAAGATGATGACGACCTTCATCTTCCGCGTCCGCAACGTGCCGGCCGCACTCTACAAGGCGATGGGCGGCTTCGCCACCAACGGCATCAACATGACCAAGCTGGAGAGCTACCAGCTGGGCGCTTTCACGGCGACGCTGTTCTACGCCGACATCGAGGGCCATCCCGACGACCCGCTGGTCAAGCTGGCGCTGGACGAGCTTCGTTTCTTCTCGCGCGAAGTGCGGATTCTGGGCGTCTATCCGGCCAGTGAGTCGCGTGAGCAGTGGAAGGTGGCGGACTGATCGCTACTAGGCATGGTCTTTTCCAAAAACCGGTTTCCACTTTTCGGGACCATGCCCTAAATCACCGCGCCCAGCGGCACATAGTCGATCTCCATGAAGGTCTCGACCTCGGGCACCCAGCGGTCGCGCACGAAGGCGACATGGTCTGGATGGTCGTTGTACCTGTTGTAGGCAGCCTGGTCGGCGAACTCCATCGAGAAGCCGAAACGATAGTCGTTCTTGGGGCTGATCTGCCGCAATTGCTCGAAATGCGTGACGCCCCTGATCGCGGTGAGGATTTTCTTGGCGTCGACCAGGAACCGCTTTTCCTCCAGCGAATGCGGCGGATGCTTCAGCGTGAAAACGACGGTGTGACGGATCATGCCCTGCTCCTGCAATGTCTTTGAATAATCGCGGCCATCATTCCGAGTCGACCCAGGCGCGGATCAGGTGATGCGCGATGGCGCCTTTCGGCGGCGTGACCAGATTGTCCTTGTGCGTCCTTTCCAGCATCAGGCGCACCTCGTCGCGAAAAAACCAGCGGCAGTCCTCAAGCTCGTTGAGGTCGGCCTGGATGTCGTCGTTGAGCGGCTCGCCGAAGCAGCCGATCATCAGCGAATAGGGAAACGGCCAGGGCTGGCTGGCGTGGTAGACGACGCGGCCAAGCCGGATGCCGGCCTCTTCCAGCGTCTCGCGGCGCACCGCCGCCTCGATCGTCTCGCCCGGCTCGATGAAGCCGGCAAGGGCCGAGTACATGCCCGGCGCGAAATGCCGGCCGCGCCCGAGCAGGCACTTCTCCCGCGTCGCCGTCAGCATGATCGCCACCGGGTCGGTGCGCGGAAAATGCTCTGTGCCGCAATTCGGGCAATGCCGCTTGTAGCCGCCGGCCCGCATCTGCGATTCTGTACCGCATTTGCTGCAGAAACGATGGCTGGCATGCCAGGCGAGCAGGGCCGCCCCTTGCGCCATCGCGCCAGCCGCCGCCTCGTCGATCAGCCCTTGCATGTAGACCGAGCGGTAGTCGATGGCCTTGACTGTTTCCGGAAGCTGTTCGGGTTCGACGCCGGCGGGCACGGCCAGCACCGGTCCTCGTTCGGAAAAGCCGAGCAGGATGCCTTGCGCCAGGGAAACCTTGAAGGGCTCGCTCTCGGTGGCGCCGAACCAGGGATCGAGAGCGCCGCTATCGCCGAGCTTCAAATAGAGCCGGCCGCCATGCATCAGAAGCAGCCGCGTCGCCGGATCGGCCAGCGCCTTGTCGACCGAATCGTCGGCGCGGTTCTCGGACTGCCGATCGATCGTGTTGCCGGCGAAGCCGACGAACTGGCTCGGCTCGCGCAAAGGCGCGTCAAACAGGCGGAAGCTCATGGGGACTCTGGAATATGTTGAGGGATGGACACTGGGAACGCTTATAGCGCCGCCTTGATCGTTTCGGCAAACCGTCGCAAGTCGGAACGTTGATAGGGCTCTCGCAGGCCGTGTCCCCACACAGGGCCTGGCCAGCCGGGATCACCTTCCGAGCGCGCGATGACATGGATGTGCAGCTGGCGCACGATGTTGCCGAGCGCGCCGGTGTTGATCTTGGTGCAGCCGGTCGCCTTCTTCAGCGCCTGCGCCACCATGTTGGTCTCGAAGGTCAGCATCGCCTGGTCGAGCGGCGTCATATCATGGATTTCCTCCGCGCCGGGCCGCTGCGGCACCAGCAGCAGCCACGGCCAGCGGCGGTCGTTCATCACCCGCAGTTCGCACAGCCCAAGCCACATCAACTGCTCGCTGTCCGCCTCCAGCCGTGCGTCCAGCGTGAATCCGGCCTCCAGGCCCGGCAGCATCGGCGTTTCCCTTGCTTTTCTTGGTTTGCTCAACACATGAAGGCTAGAGCGGCGGCAAGGGGGCTGCAAGTGAATCATTGCGCCCTCACGGTTTGGTGCGCCGATTCGACATTTAACGATTTCTTCGGCGGACTTGCATTTCGTCGCGCAATTGCCGATATGGAAAGCGGGAGGTTGGTGGTGGACGATCCACTCGCCAACCGGGTCAGGTCCGGAAGGAAGCAGCCCTAACGAGCCCGGAACGGGTCATTGTTCCAGCCTCCCACCTCATCGGCCCCTCTCGCGACATTGACGACGCATTGCAGCGCGGGCGAGACTATGCGCAGGAATCGGCCGCCTTCGGGCGCGGCCATTTGGAGCTTTACGGGCGTATGAGCGAAGCCGGAAATTCGGGACCAAAAAGCCTGGAGATAGGCAAGGCCGCCGCCTATCGCGTGCTGGCGCGCAAGTACCGTCCTTCGAATTTTTCCGAGCTGGTCGGCCAGGAGCCGATGGTGCGCACCCTCACCAATGCCTTTGCCACCGGCCGCATCGCCCAGGCCTGGATGCTGACCGGCGTGCGCGGCGTCGGCAAGACCACGACGGCGCGCATCCTCGCGCGGGCCCTGAATTATAAAACCGCTGACATCGACCAGCCTTCGGTCGACCTCGCCGTCCTCGGCGAACATTGCCAGGCGATCATGGAAGGCCGCCATGTCGACGTCATCGAGATGGACGCCGCCTCGCATACCGGCATCGACGACATCAGGGATATCATCGAGCGCGTGCGCTATGCGCCGGTCTCGGCCCGCTACAAGGTCTACATCATCGACGAAGTGCACATGCTGTCGACGCAAGCCTTCAACGGCCTGCTGAAGACGCTGGAAGAGCCGCCGCCGCACGTCAAATTCATCTTCGCCACCACCGAAATCCGCAAGGTTCCGATCACCGTTCTGTCGCGCTGCCAACGCTTCGACCTGAGGCGCATCGACGCCGGCGCTCTGGTCGCGCATCTGTCCTCGATCTCGGCCCAGGAAGGCATTTCTGTCGACGACGACGCGCTGGCGATGATCGCGCGCGCCGCCGAGGGCTCGGCCCGTGATTCGCTCTCCATCCTCGACCAGGCGATTGCCCATGGCGCCGGCTCTGTCGGCGCCGATGCGGTTCGGGCGATGCTCGGGCTCGCCGACCGCGCCCGCATCGTCGACCTGTTCGAACATGTGATGAAGGGCGATGTGGCGGCAGCCCTTGGCGAATTCCGTGCGCAGTATGACACCGGCGCCGATCCAGCCGCCGTGCTGACCGATCTTGCCGAATTCAACCATCTCGTCACCCGGCTGCGTTTCGTGCCGACGGCCATCGAGGATGCCTCGCTGTCGGAGGACGAGCGGCAGCGCGGCGCCGATTTCGCCAGAACGCTGTCGGTCAGGGTGCTGTCACGGACATGGCAGATGCTGCTCAAGGGCATCCCCGAGGTGCAGTCTTCCAACCGGCCGGTGAGTGCCGCCGAAATGGTGCTGATCCGGCTGGCGCATGCCGCCGATCTGCCGACGCTGGACGAGGCGCTGAGATCGCTCGATAGCGCTGCGCCTATGCAGAATGGCGCGCCGCGCCCGAATGGGACGTCGGCAAGTTCCGGCAATGGCGGTGGTGCCAGCGCGGTGGCGCAGACGCGCATGCCATCCGGATCGGGCGGGGCACAGAGCATGCGGCTGGTCGAAGCCTCGCCTGCTGCCGTTGCCTACGTCGCTCCGCCGGAGCCGGCCATGGAATCGGCGCCGCTGAAGTCGCTGGCCGACATCATTGCGCTCGCCGACGCGCAGCGCGACATCGCCTTCAAGGTGCTGGTCAAGAGCTGCATCCGGTTCGTGCGTATCGAGCCCGGCCGCATCGACGTCGGCCTGACCAGCGATGCGCCCAAGATGCTGCTCAACGACCTGACGACGAAGCTTCGCGCCTGGACCGGCCGCAGCTGGCTGGTCTCGCTGTCAAAGGAAGAGGGCGGCCAGACGCTCGCCGAAATGGAATCGGCCAAACGCGAGACGGCATTTCTCGATGCCAAGAGCGATCCCACCGTGGCCGCCATCCTGGCGCGCTTTCCCGGTGCCAAGATCATCGACGTGCGCATTCCAGACGCGCCGGAAGCCGAAACGACAGAGGCTGAAGTGCCGGTAGAGCCGCCGGCTGACGACGATGAAACCTGATCCAGCCACGAATCCGCAAAGGACCCGACCATGAAAGATCTTCTCGGCCTGATGGGCAAGGCGAAGGAAATGCAGGCCAAGTTCCAGGCCATGCAGGACGAGATCGCCACGCTGGAAGCGTCCGGCCAGGCCGGCGGCGGCCTGGTCAATGTGACGCTGACCGGAAAATTCGAGATGAAGTCGCTGAAGATCGATCCGTCTCTGTTCAAGGAAGACGATGTCGAGATCCTGGAAGACCTGGTGCTGGCCGCTCACAACGACGCCAAGACCAAGGTCGAGCAGATCATGCAGGAAAAGACCAAGGCGCTGACCGCAGGTCTGCCGATCCCGCCGGGAATGAAACTGCCCTTCTAGCATTCGGCGCGCGCGCCCATGATCGCCATGACCGAAGAGCCCTCCGAAAGACTGATCGAGCAGCGTATCCGCAACAGGATCTACGAGATCCTGGAAATCCTGGCCGATTGTGACGACGGCGTCGATCTCGTCGGCATCAAGGGTTATTTCTACCTGTTCGAGGATTTCGTCCATCGCCCGTCGATCGAAGCCGGCACATCGGCGCTTTCAAAGGACGAGCGCGCGATCGTGCTGGAGATCGCCGAGTTCCTGGAGGCAGCGAGCGAGACAAATCCGGACTTCACCAAGGCTGAGTTCATAGACAGCGACTGGCCGGGAAAGATCGCGCCGACGGCCAGGGAGGCGCGGACGCTGTTCCTCCGGCGCGGCCTGTTTTCGGAGAAGGTCGAGGAGCTTGAGCCCGGCCAGCCGGCGGCCATTACAGTGGGGCACTAATTCACTTTTAGGTCATGCAACTGTACCAATTTGGCAACAGAGCCTCATCAATAACGTTTTGGCCATCATTTTGCCCGAAAGTGTCTCATTCTTGCCGCAGCCTGGGGGCGGGCATGGAAGTGAGAGGGTTACCTGTTGATTGCCACGCGATGGAAGACGCCGCTGTTGCTCGGCGCCGTCATTTCACCCCTGTTTTTGGCTGCCTGCAGCCAGACCACGTCACACGGCATGTCCGTCGCCAGCCTGACCGACGCCATCACGCCGGGTTTCCTGAGCTCACGGGCCTACAGCCATACGCCGAAGGACAAGGAATGCCTGGAACGGGCGATGTTCTTCGAGTCCAACCGCTCGAGCCGCGACGGCATGATCGCGGTCGGCACGGTGGTGATGAACCGGCTGCGCTCCGGCAAGCACGGCAGCACCATCTGCCAGGTGGTGGGCGAGCGTGGGCAGTTCGCCCCCGGCGTCATGACAAGGCCGATGAATTCACGCGCAATGCCCGATGTCGAAGAGGCTGCCGAGGCGGTGCTCAAGGGTGAGCGCAAGGCCAAGCTCAAGAACACCATGTTCTTCCACACCGCCGGCTTACGCTTCCCCTACAAGAACATGCACTACACCATGGTTGCCGGCGGCAATGCCTTCTATGAGAAGCGCGGCCGCAACTGGCAGCCGCTGCCGGACGAGCCGCAGGTCGCCATTGCCTCGGCGGCGCCGCAGAAGCCAGCGGAGCCGGTGACGATGGTCGCGTCCGCCGAGCCGGTGCGTCCGGCCAAGCCGGCGACCGTCCGGTCCGTCCCTGCCCAGCAGACCTATATGACCGCGGCCGCCGCGCCGACCGCGAAATCCGCGCGTGTCTCGGCGGAGCCGACGGTGGTGGCGATGCAGGAGCCGATGGAGGAACCGGATGCCGCCCGTTTTGGCGGAACCTTGAACACAAGGACAAGGGTCATCTCCTCGGTCGAGGACGCGCCGCAAGAGGCGTCTATGGGATTCCAGTCGACGCCTGAGAACACCGACGCTGTCGGCGCGATGATCGTCAGCCAGGGCCGGCCGCTCGAAGCCAACTGATCTGCGCTCTATGGTCTGTCCAATGGTCCGCCCGGCTAATATGGTGGTTCATGCGGATGCGGGATGTTCCAAAGCGCTCTGAAAAATCCTGGAGCGGTTCACCGTTTCGCGGAAACGGTGAACCGCTCCAGCTTTTCGTTTTGACGCAATTCCCAAGGGAAAGCGCTTCGCGCTTTTCCCGGGAAAACCGCTTCGCACTTTTCCTGGAATTGCTCTAGATCAGAGCGATGTCGAAGCGAATCGCCGGTCCCGAGATCGAACGTCTGATCCAGCTCCTGGCCAAGGTGCCGGGGCTGGGTCCCCGGTCGGCCAGGCGTGCGGCCCTTCATCTGATCAAGAAGAAGGAGCAGCTTTTGTCGCCGCTGGCCGCCGCCATGGCCGAAGCGGCCGACAAGGTGCGCATCTGCTCGACCTGCGGCAATGTCGACACATCGGACCCTTGCATGATCTGCACCGACCCGCGCCGCGATGCCGGCACCATCATCGTCGTCGAGGACGTCTCCGACCTGTGGGCGCTGGAGCGCGCGGCGGCGATGAATGTGCGCTACCACGTTCTCGGCGGCACATTGTCGCCGCTCGACGGCATCGGCCCCGACCAGCTCAACATGCGGTCGCTGGTCGACCGCGTCGCCGGTGGCGAGGTCAAGGAGATCATCCTCGCCGTCAATGCGACGGTGGAGGGCCAGACGACCGCGCATTACCTCACCGATCAGCTGTCCGGCTTCGACATCAAGGTGACACGGCTCGCGCATGGCGTGCCGGTCGGCGGCGAACTCGACTATCTCGACGAGGGCACGCTGGCCGCGGCGCTGCGCTCGCGGACGGCGTTTTGACAAAGTTGCGGCAGAGGATGCGGGTCATGATTTTTGCGCGTCCACCAAGGCTGGTGCCAAACACCCCCCTCTGTCCTGCCGGACATCTCCCCCTCAAGGGGGGAGATTGGCTGGCGGCTCAGCTTTCGATAATCACCCACGTTGCGGGCAGAGCGCCGCCCGTGAAGCTGCCGATCTCCCCCCTTGAGGGGGAGATGGCCGGCAGGCCAGAGGGGGGCGCGCCAGAACGCGGCCTTCGCCAGTTTTGTCTTGCATTCTTACTGGCTGCCCTTGCCTTCCTCTTCCTTTCCACCCCCGCCTCCGCCGCAAAGATCGACGACCAGTTCCGCGCCTGGCTGCAGAACGACCTCTGGCCGCAGGCCAAGTCACAAGGCATTTCCAAAACCACCTTCGATGCCGCCTTCGACGGCATCAAGCCCAATCTGAAACTGCCCGACCTGGTCAAGCCGGGCGAGAAGGCGACCACGCCGCGGAAACAGCACCAGGCCGAATTCGGTTCGCCCGGCGCCTATTTCGCCGAGAAAACGGTTCGTGCGGTGACGGCGGGCGGGCGGGCGCGCGAAGCCACCAATGCCAGGACACTTGCATCAATCGAAAAGCGCTATGGTGTGCCGGGCGAAGTGCTGCTGGCGATCTGGGGCCGCGAGACCGGATTCGGCGCGGCGAAGGTGCCTTACGACGCCTTCGAAGTGCTGGGCACCAAAGCGTTCATGTCGACCAGGAAGGACTTCTTCCGCACCGAGTTGCTTGCTGCACTCGAGATCGTCGAGCGCGGTCTTGCTCCGGTCGGCGCGATGAAATCGTCGTGGGCCGGAGCGCTCGGCCAGCCGCAATTCATGCCGACCTCGTTCCTGAAACATGCCGTCGATTTCGACGGCGACGGCCGCGCCGACATCTGGAACTCGACGCCGGACGTGCTGGCCTCGATCGCCAATTATCTCGTCCATTACGGTTGGGTAAAGGGCCGCGGCTGGGGTTTCGAGGTGACGGTGCCGGAAAGCGTTTCCTGTTCGCTGGAAGGCCCGGACCAGGGCAAGAAAATCTCGCAATGGGCTGATATGGGCATCAAGCGCGTCGGCGGCAAACCGTTTCCAGCAAGTGAGCTGAAGGCCGAAGGCTTCCTGTTGATGCCGGCAGGGCGCAGCGGCCCGGCCTTTGTCGCCACGCCCAATTTCTACGTGCTGAAGCAATACAACACCAGCGACCTCTACGCGCTGTTCATCGGCCACGGCGCCGATCGCATCGCCCATGGCGACGCGAATTTTGCCGGCAGCTGGGGCGCGGTTGGCGGGCTCCACCGTTCGGACATCGCGGCCCTGCAGCGGTCGCTGGAAGCCAAGGGCTATGATGTCGGCAGCGCCGATGGCCTGCCCGGCTTCAAGACCCGCCGTTCGATCGGCACGTGGCAAGCCAAGAACGGCCGCGCCGCCACCTGCTTCCCTGACGCCGACCTGGTCGCGGCGCTGAAGTAGCCGCGACATTCGCCAGATTTTCCCCGATCGGCAGCCTCTATTGGCTGGCTTGTGCGTCGGCATCCCGCCGGCCTTTCTGGCCCATTGAGCCGTCGCACAAATGCTCGTTGCCCGCCACCAGGCTGCCGGATATGGTGTTGACCAACTGGACAAAAACCGCAACGGTAGGAGATCCGTGGGCCCCTCTCCAGGCCCGAAAAAAATTCCACAACCCTGAGCCGGGAACTCAGGTCAACAAACAACAAAACAGGGAACAATCACGATGATGATGGAAAAGTTTGCTCTACGCTCTCGCTTCCTGCTTGCGGGTGCAGCCATGTCCGCACTGCTTCTGGCCGGCGCGCCCGCCGGTGCGGTCACGCCCGCCGACACGCTGGTCGAAGGTTTCGCGATCGACGACATCATCTCCATGGATCCGGGCGAGGCGTTCGAGTTGTCGACCGCCGAGGTCACCGGCAATACCTATGATCTGCTGGTCCGTCTCGACCTCAGCGACACCTCCAAGGTCAAGGGCGACCTCGCCGAAAGCTGGACCGTCTCCGACGATGGGCTGACCTACACCTTCAAGCTCAAGCCCGGCCTCAAATTCGCCTCCGGCAATCCGATCACCGCGGCCGACGTCGCCTGGTCGTTCGAACGCGCCGTCAAGCTCGACAAGAGCCCGGCCTTCATCATCGGCCAATTCGGCATCAGCGGCGACAACGTCGCCGAGAAGGCCAAGGCGGTCGACGAGACCACTTTCCAGTTCACCGTCGACAAGGCTTATGCCCCGAGCTTCGTCCTGAACTGCCTGTCGGCAACGGTCGCTTCGGTGGTCGACGCCAAGCTGGTCAAGGAACATGTCGCGGCGGTCACGCCGAGCGCCGACTACAAATGGGACAATGATTTCGGCAATGCCTGGCTGAAGACCGGCTATGCCGGCTCCGGCGTCTTCAAGCTGCGCGAATGGCGCGCCAATGAGGCAGTCGTTCTCGAGCGCAACGACAATTACCATGGCGAAAAGGCCAAGCTTGCCCGCGTCATCTATCGCAACATGAAGGAAAGCTCGGGCCAGCGCCTGGCGCTCGAAGCCGGCGACATCGACGTTGCCCGCAATCTCGAGCCGAACGATCTCGACGCCATCGCCAAGAACGCCGATCTCACGACCACCAGCGCGCCGAAGGGCACCGTCTACTACATCAGCCTCAACCAGAAGAACCCGAACCTTGCCAAGCCGGAGGTCCGCCAGGCCTTCAAATATCTGGTCGACTATGATGCCTTGAGTTCCACCATCCTCAAGGGCATAGGCGAAATCCACCAGACCTTCCTGCCCAAGGGTGTGCTCGGCGAATTGGATGAGAATCCGTTCAAGCTCGATGTCGCCAAGGCCAAGGAATTGCTGGCCAAGGCCGGCCTGCCCGACGGCTTCAGCGTAACCATGGACGTACGCACCGGCCAGCCGACGACCGGCATGGCGGAATCGATCCAGCAGACGCTTGGCCAGGCCGGCATCAAGCTCGAGATCATCCCGGGCGACGGCAAGCAGACGCTGACCAAATATCGCGCCCGCAACCACGACATCTATATCGGCCAGTGGGGCCAGGATTATTTCGACCCGAATTCCAACGCCCAGACCTTTGCCTCGAACCCGGACAATTCGGATGCGGGCAAGTCCAAGACGCTGGCCTGGCGCAACGCCTGGGACATTCCGGACCTGACCAAGGAGACGGAAGCAGCACTGCTCGAGAAGGACGCCGGTAAACGCGCTGACATGTACAAGGATCTGCAGAAGAAGATCCTGGACACCAGCCCCTTCGTCGTCATCCACCAGCAGCTGGAAGTGGCCGGCCTGCGCAAGAACCTCAAGGGCTTTGCGCTCGGCCCGAGCTTCGACAGCAATTTCGTCGGACCGGTGTCCAAGGAATAATGCTCGCGGACACGCCGCATGAGCGCGGTTGAAAAAGAAATGGCGGCGGGGCGCGGCAGCGCCCGCGCTGTCGCTATTGCATCATCCTTTGGCCGTTTCCTGGTCATTGCGATCACGACCTATCTTGGTCTGCTCGCGGTCACCTTCTTCATCGGCCGCGTCATTCCGATCGACCCGGTGCTGGCGGTGCTCGGCGACCGGGCGCCGGCCAATGTCGTCGAGCGCACGCGCCGCGAGATGGGCCTCGATCTGCCGTTGATCGAGCAGTTCTACATCTATGTGAAAAATGCCCTGAACGGTAATTTCGGCGTCTCCGTGCTGACCACCAATCCGGTCATGACCGACATTCGCCGGGCGCTGCCGGCCACCACCGAACTGGCGACGCTGGGAACGCTGATCGGGGCGCTGTTCGGCGTGCCGCTCGGCGTGCTGGCGGCGGTCAAGCGCGGCAGTCTCATCGACCAGATCGTGCGCATCATCGGCCTGATCGGCTATTCCGTGCCGATCTTCTGGCTCGGCCTGCTGGCGCTGGTGCTGTTCTATGCCAAGCTGCAATGGGTTGCCTTCCCGGCGCGGCTCGACGTCGTCTACGAGTACACTTTTACGCCGATCACCGGCTTCTATCTCCTCGACTCCGCGATGCAGGGGCAGTGGGACGTGTTTTACGACGCCTTCCGCCACATCATCCTGCCGGCATCGCTGCTCGGCTACTTCTCGCTCGCCTATATCAGCCGCATGACGCGCTCGTTCATGCTCAACGAACTGTCCCAGGAATACATCGTCGCGGCGCGCGCCAAGGGCCTGTCGGAAACCCGCATCATCTGGGGCCACGCGCTGCGCAATGCGGCGGTGCCGATGGTGACGGTGATCGCGCTCTCCTATGCCGGGCTGCTCGAAGGCTCGGTGCTCACCGAAACCGTGTTCTCGTGGCCGGGCATCGGCCTTTACATCACCAATTCGCTGCAGAACGCCGACATGAATGCGGTGCTCGGCGGCACCATCGTCATTGGCTCGGTGTTCATCGCCATCAATCTGCTCTCCGACCTGCTGTATCGGGTGCTCGATCCGAGGACGAAGGTTCAATGAGCGCCGACACCATCCAGAGTCGTCGCGACTGGCTGCTCAGCGAGCGGCCGGCCTCGCGCATGCAGGCAAGGCTCGGCCGCGCCTATGTGGCGTGGCGGCGCTTTTCCGCCAACCGGCTGGCCTTTCTCGGCCTGCTCATCATCATTGCCTTGCTGGCCGTCGCCGCCCTTGCCGGCGTGCTGGCGCCCTATTCTCCGACGTTCGGCGACCTGAAGAACGCGCGCCTGCTGGCGCCGAGCGCCGAGCATTGGTTCGGCACCGACGATCTCGGCCGCGATATCCTGTCGCGCATCCTCTACGGCTCGCGCTGGACGCTCTATGTGGTCATCCTGGTGGCCATCATCGCGGCACCGATCGGCCTCTTGGTCGGCACGGTGGCCGGCTATGCCGGCGGCTGGACCGATGCCATCCTGATGCGCATCACCGACATCTTCCTCGCCTTTCCCAAGCTGATCCTGGCGCTGGCCTTTGTCGCAGCACTGGGCCCCGGCATTGAGAATGCGGTGCTGGCCATCGCCATCACCTCATGGCCGCCCTACGCCCGTATCGCGCGCGCCGAGACGCTGACGGTGCGCAATTCCGATTACATCAAGGCGGTGCAGCTGATGGGCGCCTCGCCCTTCCGCATCGTGCTGCGCCATATCATGCCGCTTTGCATTTCGTCCCTGATCGTCAGGGTGACGCTCGACATGGCCGGCATCATCCTGACCGCCGCCGGGCTCGGTTTCCTCGGCCTCGGCGCGCAGCCGCCGCTGCCCGAATGGGGCACGATGATCGCGTCCGGTCGCCGCTTCGTGCTCGACCAATGGTGGGTGGCTGGTGCGCCGGGCTTCGCCATCCTCATTGTCAGCCTCGGCTTCAATCTGCTCGGCGACGGCCTGCGCGACGCGCTCGACCCTCGCAGTGGTGACCAATGAGCAGGGAAACGAAGACGCTTCTCGACGTCGACGACCTGCGCGTCACTTTCCCGACCCGCACCGGGCTGATCGAGGCGGTGCGCGGCGTCTCCTTTTCGCTCGGTCGCGAACGGCTCGGCATCGTCGGCGAATCCGGCTCCGGCAAATCGCAGACCGGCCGCGCCATTATGGGGCTGACGCCGCCGCAGGCGCGGATATCGGCCAACAAGCTCGCCTTCGACGGCATCGACCTGCTCAGCGTCTCGCCACGCGAACGCCGGAAGCTGCGCGGCAAGCGCATCGCCATGATCCTGCAGGACCCGAAATATTCGCTCGACCCTGTCATGAGCATCGGCCGCCAGATCGTCGAGACGCTGCGCACCCATGAAAAGGTCGGCAAGGCCGAGGCGCGCGACCGCGCATTGGCCATGCTGGAGGCGGTGCAGATCCGTGATCCCTCTCGCGTCTTCAACCTGCATCCGCATGAAGTTTCGGGCGGCATGGGCCAGCGCGCCATGATCGCCATGATGCTGATCGCAGGACCGGAAATGATGATCGCCGACGAACCGACTTCGGCGCTCGACGTAACCGTGCAGCTCGATGTGCTAGGCATCCTCGACAAGCTGGTCAGCGAACGCGGCATGGGGCTGATCTTCATCTCGCACGATCTGCGCCTGGTCTCATCCTTCTGCGACCGCGTCATCGTCATGTATGCCGGCAAGGTGGTCGAGCAGCTCAAGGCGTCCGAACTCGGCCATGCCCAGCATCCCTACACGCGCGGCTTGCTCAATTGCATGCCCAAGATCGGCGCCGACCGCCACCCGCTGCCGGTGCTCGACCGCAAGCCGGAGTGGGCGGCATGACTTCCGCGATTGCCGTCGACAGGCTGGAAGTGATCTTCGACCGTTTTCGCGCGCTGAAGGGTGTCAGCCTCGACGTGCAGCCGGGCGAATCCTTCGGCCTGGTCGGTGAATCCGGCTCCGGCAAATCGACGCTGCTGCGGGCCATCGCCGGCCTTGCGCCGGTCGCATCGGGCAGCATCGTCGTCAACGGCAAGACGCTTGGGACACGCCGCGACAAGGCCTTCTACCGCGAAGTCCAGATGGTCTTCCAGGATCCGTACGGCTCGCTGCACCCGCGCCAGACCGTCGACCGGCTGCTGCAGGAACCGCTTGCCATCCATGGCTTTGCCGACGGCGAAAAGCGCATCCAGCGGGCGCTCGACGAGGTCGGCCTCGGCAACGGTTTTCGGTTCCGCTATTCGCACCAGCTCTCCGGCGGCCAGCGCCAGCGCGTGGCGATCGCCCGTGCGCTGATTCTCGAACCGTCGATCTTGCTGCTCGACGAGCCGACCTCGGCGCTCGATGCCTCGGTGCAGGCGGAAGTGCTCAACCTGTTGGAAGAGGTAC
Organism: Mesorhizobium sp. SEMIA396; assembly: GCF_024518615.1. NCBI lineage: Bacteria > Pseudomonadati > Pseudomonadota > Alphaproteobacteria > Hyphomicrobiales > Phyllobacteriaceae > Mesorhizobium > Mesorhizobium sp. SEMIA396. The sequence goes on along the minus strand of NZ_JANIFC010000012.1, from coordinate 113,832 downwards.
GCAGGCGGCGCAAGCTGACCTTCCTGATGGTCAGCCACGACCTCGCCATCATCACCCATATGTGCGAGCGGCTGATGGTGATGCAAAGCGGCGAGGCGGTGGAGAATCTGGCGGCGGCAGACCTTGTCGAACGCCGCGTAACCAAGGATTATACGCGCAATCTGTTGCGGGCCAGCGATGGGTTTGTGAGAACCGCCTGAATTCGTTTTCTCGTTTTGCGTCGAACAACCATCTCGGGGAATTCCTATGGAGGAATGGAAGTTTGCGGATCCGCCCAATCTCGCAGTGTATTCGGACAAGAGCATATTTAAACGTGGCGACTGGATCGCATACGTTGTGCATGAAGATGACGACGACGACAGCTACAACGACGAAGGTGGCACTTGGCAATTCCACAACAGCGAACCCGGACCTGTGGATGACGGCGACATAATGCTCGTCGGCCTGCAAGAGGTGGTGAGGTGGGATCAAACTATCCTGGAGTTGGCCGATTTGCCTAAAGGTTGGCATGCTTGGCGCGCCTCGAAATCATCGCCATGGCGGCGTGCAAAGTCACGTCCCGTACCCTCTAACGACAACGAATGACCCGGCAAAGCCTTAAGTCTGAGCTTGCACCGGTTCGCCGCTCTCCACAGGTGGCTCTTCCTGGGCTTCAGGCTCCTTGATCCTGAACCACGTCACATAAAGCGCCGGCAGGAACAGCAACGTAATCGCCGTGCCGGCAATGATGCCGCCCATCATGGCATAGGCCATCGGGCCCCAGAACACTTCACGTGCGATCGGGATCAGCGCCAGGCTGGCGGCGGCCGCCGTCAGCGCGATCGGGCGCATCCTGTGTTCCGTCGCTTCGATGACAGCGGCCCAGCGGTCCTTGCCGTCCCGGACGAGATCCTCGATCTGCACGATCAGGATGACCGAGTTGCGGATCAGGATGCCGATCAGCGCCAGCACGCCGAGGATGGCGACGAAGCCGAGCGGTGCTCCGCTCGGCACCAGGGCCGCCACCACGCCGATCAGGCCGAGCGGCGCCACGGCCACCACCAGGAACAGGCGCTGGAAACTCTGCAACTGCACCATCAGGATCGTCGCCATGACGAACAGCATCAACGGCACGACGGCGGCGATTGGTCCCTGGCTTTTGGCACTCTCCTCGACCGAGCCGGCGGTGGCGATCGAATAACCCGGCGGCAGCTTGGCGGTGAAGGCATCGACCGACGGCTTCAACTCGTTGACGACGGTGGCCGGCAGCACGTCGCCGACCAGTCCGGCGCGCACGGTGATGGTCGGGATGCGGTCGCGTCGCCACACCGTTGGCTGCTCCAGATCGTAGCGGAAGTTGGCGACGGCCGCGAGCGGGATCGCCTCGCCGGTACTGGTCGGCAGCTGCATGTTCTGCAAGGTTTCGATCGAGCCGCGTTCGGACCCACGCGAGCGCGCCACGACATTGATCAGATAGGTGGCGTCGCGCACCTGCGTGATGGTGGCGCCGCCGACCGTACTGTTCAGCGCGCTGGCGATGTCGGAGGAGGTGATACCGAGCTGGCGTGCCTTGTCCTGCAGCACGTCGACCCTCAGCACACGCTGCGGCTCGTTCCAGTCGAAGGTCGGCGCTGCTAGCTTTGGATTGGCGGAGATGACACCGGCGAATTGCTGCGCCAGTTCGCGCACCGTCTGGATGTCGGGACCGCCGACGCGATATTGCACCGGGCGGCCGACCGGCGGTCCGAGTTCGAGCGGCTTGACGAAGGCGTCGGTGCCGACGAACTCCTCGCGCAGCAGTTTTTCAAGCGCCGGCTTGACCCGGTTGCGGGCCGCGATGCTTTTGGTGACGATGACGGTCTGGCCGAAATAGGGGTTGGCCGGCTGCACGTCATAGGCGAGCACGAAACGCACCGCGCCCTGGCCGATATAGGACGAAAAATGGTCGATGTCGGGATTGCCGACCAGCGCCCGCTGCTCGAACCGCTCCATCTGGTCGCGCGTATCGGCGATCGAGGCATTCTGCGGCAGGTTCCAGTCGACGATCAGCTCCGGCCGGTCCGATGGCGGAAAGAACTGCTGCTGCACCAGCCCGAAGCCGGCGATCGAGCCGGCAAACAAAAGCACTGTGACGATGATGGTCAGCCAGTGATGGCGCACCGAGCCGACAAGCACGCGCCGGAAAAGCGAGGTGAAGCGGCCAGGCTGGTCGTGATGCTTGGTTTTCATCGTCGCCGGCAGGATGGTGACGCCGAGCAGTGGCGCAAACAGCACCGCCACGACCCATGACACCAGCAGCGAAACGGCGATGACCACGAACAGGGTGAAGGTATATTCGCCGGCGGCGCTGTTGTTGAGGCCGATCGGGATGAAGCCGGCGACCGTCACCAGCGTACCGGTCAGCATCGGAAAGGCGGTCGATGTGTAGACATAGGTCGCCGCCTTGCGCAGATTGTCGCCGACCTCCAGCCGCGCCACCATCATCTCGACCGCGATCATCGCGTCGTCGACCAGAAGCCCGAGCGAGATGATCAGCGCCCCCAGGGAAATACGCTGCAGCGAAATGCCGAGATAGGCCATGACCGTGAAGGTGATGGCCAGCACCAGCGGGATCGACAGCGCCACGACGAAGCCGGCGCGCATGCCGAGGCTGATGAACGACACGGCGAGCACGATGGCGACCGCCTCGAACAGCGCGCGCGTAAAGCCCGAGACGGCCTCCTCGACGATGACCGGCTGGTCGGCCACCAGATGCACGCCGACACCGACCGGCAGGTCGGCCAGCACCTTGTCCATCTCCTTGTGCAGCGCCTCGCCGAACTCGAGCAGGTTGGCGTTGGGTTTCATGCCGATGGCGAGCCCGATGGCGTCCTGGCCGTTGAAGCGGAATAGCGCCGTAGGCGGATCGACATAGCCGCGCGTGATCGTCGCCACGTCGCTGAGGCGGAAGAAACGGTCATCGACCCGCAGATTGATGGCGCGCAGGCTGTCCTCGGAGGTGAACTGCCCGCCGACCCGCACGCTGATGCGCTCCGGCCCGGACTGGATGACGCCGGACGGCGTGATCGCGTTCTGCGCCTGCAGGCTCGCCACGATCGCTTGCTGGTTGAGGCCGAGGGCGGCGATCTGGCGGGTCGAGAATTCGAGATAGATCGCCTCGTCCTGGGCGCCGACGAGGTCGACCTTGCCGGCGTTGGGCACGGTCAGGATTTTTGTTCTGGCGTCCTCGACATAGTCGCGCAACTGGCGCGGCGTCAGCCCGTCCGATGTGAAGGCGTAGATGTTGCCATAGACGTCGCCGAAGCTGTCGTTGAAGAAGGGTCCCTGCACCCCCTGCGGAAACTGCGCCGCGATGTCGTTGACCATGTTGCGCACCTGAATCCAGTTCGGCACGACATCGCGTGCTTTGGTGGTGTCCTTCAGGTTGACGAAGATGACGGTCTGGCCGGCCGTGGTGACGGACTTGGTGTAGTCGAGGCTGTCGAGTTCCTCGAGTTTCTTCTCGATACGGTCGGTCACCTGCTGCACGGTTTCCCTGACCGAGGCGCCCGGCCAGTTGGCCTGGATGATCATCGTCTTGATGGTGAAATTGGGGTCTTCTTCACGGCCGAGATTGAGGTAGGAGAACACGCCAGCCACGACGAAGACAAGCATGAAATACCAGACCATGGAGCGGTGGTTGAGCGCCCAGTCGGAGAGATTGAAGCCTTTCATGAGGCCCCTCCCTCGGGCACTGTCACCTTCTGGCCTTCGCTCAGGCTGTGGACGCCCGCCGTGACAACACGCATGCCGGCCTCCAGCCCCTCGGCCACCGTGAAGGTGCCGCCATTCTTCGACGCGACCTTTATGTCGTGTGCGTTCACGCTGGATGTCTGCGGGTCGACGATCCATACTTTCGCGGAACCGTTCTTTTCGAACAGCGCCGACATGGGCAATTCGATCGTCGGTGCCACCTTGGTCACGCGGGTCGCCGTCACCGTCGAGCCGAGCCGGAAGGCCTGTGGCGGATCCGTGAGCGTCAGCTTGACGCGCCGCGTGCGGGTCGAGCCCTCGGATTGCGGTGCGATCTCGCGCAGCTTGGCCCCGGTCTGGATCGTAGGCAGCGACTGCAGGATCACCTGGAAGGGCGTGCCGGCCTCAAGATCACCGGTCAATTGATCGGGAATGTCGACCACCGCCTCGCGCAGGTCCGAACGCGCCACGGTGACGACGGTCTGGCCGGGCGAGACCGTCTGGCCAACTTCGGCGCCGACCGCGGTGACGACACCGTCGAAATCAGAGAACAGCCTGGCATAGCCGAGCTGTTCCTGCGATTTGGCAAGCGAAGCCTTGGCCCGCTCGACACCTGCCTCCGCGGCTTTGCGCGCCTGCTGCGCGGCATCGAAGACAGCTTGCGTGGCGTTGGCCGAGGCGAGCAACTGGCGCTGCCGTTCCTCGCTGGCGGCGGCGTTGGCGAGCTGCGCCTCGGCATTGGACAGTTCCGCCTTGGCCGCCTGGAGGCCCAACTCCAGTGCGGTCGGATCCAGTGCCGCTATCGTCGTGCCCTTGCTGACGATGTCGCCGACCTGGACGTCGCGCGAGACGACCCGGCCAAGCAGGCGGAAGGCCAGGTCGGCGCTGACCTGCGGTTCGACGGATCCGGCAAAACCGAAGATTTGCGTGGTGCGCGGCTCGATCACCATCGACAGCACCGGTCGGACGATCTCGGGCGGCTTTTCCTCCGACTTGGAGCAGGATGCCAGCGCGCCGAGCATGAGCACGCCGAGCAGGATGCGTGGCGTCCGGCTCATTGGCCCGCTCCCGATATCTCGATCGTCTGTCCAGGGCTGAGCAGCTGTCCTCCAGCGGTGACGACGCTCTGGCCCGCGTCCAGCCCCTTGGCGATCACGACCGTGCCCGAATTGAACGCCAGCACTTCGACTGGCGCCATCGTCACTGCCTTGGTCGAGGGATCGACGATCCAGACCGCCGGCTTGCCGCCGCTGGACGTCAGCGCCTGCCAAGGCAGCAGGATCGCCTTCGCCGGCTTGGCGCTTACCGTGCCGATGACGGCTGCCCCAAGCGGCATGCCGGCGGGCGTGTCGGGAATGGCGATTTTGACCCGGATCGAGCCCGAAGCCGGGTCGACCGCAGGCGAGATTTCGCGGACCTTGCCCGTCGCCCTGACCTGCGGATCGGACAACAGCGTGATCGTCACCGCAGGCGATGCCGGTGCCTTGGCGATCAGCGTCTCCTGCACGTTGAACACGGCGTCGCGGTCACCGTCCTCGGCGACGGTGAAGACGGTTTGCGCGGCTTGCACCACTTGGCCGGTTTCGACTTGGCGGGCGGTGATCACGCCGGCGGCACCGGCCTTGAGCTCGGTGAAGGACAGGTTTTGCTGGGCGTTGGAGAAAGCGCTCTGCGCGGCTTCGACGCTGCCTTGTGCCACCTTCAGGGCCTGGTCCGCGGCGTCATAATCGCGCCTGGTGGTAAAACCCTGGGCGAGCAGCGTCTTCTGCCGTTCGAAGGCGGCGGCGGACTGGGTCAATTGCGCCTGCGCCGCGTCGAGATCGGCCTGCGCCGAGCGCAAATCGGATTCCTGCTCCTGCGGATCGATCCGGGCGAGCACCGTGCCTTGATCGACATGCTGGCCGACATCGACAAACCGTTCGGCGACGCGACCGCCGACCCGGAACGACAGATTGTTCAGCGTACGCGCCGCGATCACCCCGGTCAGTGAGGTCCTTGGCGCATAGTCGGCCATCGCCACCGTTTCGGTGCGCACCATGACCGGCAATTTCTTGTCCGCCGCCTCCTGCTTCTGGCAGCCGGTTAGCAGAAGAGCCGCCGTGCAAGCGAAAAGCACCGAGGCGATCGGACAAGAAAACAGGCAGGGGGTTTTGACCGACGGCCGCGAGACGGACGATGTCGCGTTCCTGCTCATGGACTCCCCCAGCCCCGTGGGCGGCTAGCGCGGATCGCGAGACCTCGCGGATATCTGGAGGATAGTCGATCCCCGGGAAAAGGAAACCGGTGTCGTACGTGTATCGGGCAACTGGTTAAGCGCCGGGATCCACCTGTCGCAGGCCCAATCGCCTGCCGGTGGTGCCGACTTGAGGAAAACGTGAAATAAGGTCAGAAGACGTCTCAACGGCATCAAACAGGACGGGCGCCGGCCCGGTGAGGATACGATGAAGAATTCAGCCATTTCCGAACGCAAGAACCAATCGATTTCCCGCGGCGTCGGCATGACCACGCAGATCTATGCCGACCGGGCTGAAAATTCGGAAATCTGGGATGTCGAGGGACGTCGCTATATCGATTTCTCGTCGGGCATCGCCGTGGTCAACACCGGGCATCGCCATCCCAGGGTGATCGAGGCGGTCAAGGCACAGCTCGACCGCTTCACCCACACCTGCCACCAGGTGGTGCCCTATGAGAGCTATGTGCGCCTGGCCGAACGGCTGAACGGCATGCTGCCTGGCAAGTTCGAGAAGAAGACGATCTTCGTCACCACCGGGGCCGAGGCGGTAGAGAACGCCATCAAGATCGCCCGCAATGCCACCGGCCGTCAGGCGGTCATCGCCTTCGCCGGCGGCTTCCATGGCCGCACCTTCATGGGCATGGCGCTTACCGGCAAGGTCGTGCCCTACAAGGTCGGCTTCGGCGCCATGCCGGGCGACGTCTATCATGCGCCGTTCCCGGTGCCGCTGCACGGTGTCTCGGTCGCCGACTCGCTGGCCGCGCTCGACCGGCTGTTCAAGGCCGATGTCGATCCGGCCCGCGTCGCAGCCATCATCATCGAGCCGGTTCAGGGCGAAGGCGGTTTCTACGACGCGCCGCGTGATTTCCTGGTTGCGCTGCGCAAGCTTTGCGACCAGCACGGCATGCTGCTGATCGCCGACGAAGTGCAGACCGGCTTTGCCCGCACCGGCAAGATGTTTGCGATGGATCACCATGAGGTGGCCGCCGACATCACCACCATGGCCAAGAGCCTGGCCGGCGGTTTTCCCTTGGCCGCGGTCACCGGCCGCGCCGAAATCATGGATGCGCCCGGCCCCGGCGGGCTCGGCGGCACCTATGGCGGCAGCCCGATCGGTGTTGCCGCCGCGCACGCCGTGCTCGACGTGATCGAGGACGAAAACCTGTGCGACCGCGCCAACACGCTGGGCGCAAGGCTGAAGCAGCGGCTGCAGTCGATCCGTGACGACGTGCCCGAGATCGTCGACATCAGAGGCCTCGGCTTCATGAATGCGGTCGAGTTCAACGACGTCAAGAAGGGCCTGCCGTCGGCCGAGATCGCCAATGCGATCCGGTTGAAGGCGCTCGACAAGGGCCTGATCCTGCTGACCTGCGGTGTCTACGGCAACGTCATCCGCTTCCTGGCGCCGATCACCATCCAGGACGAGGTCATGAACGAAGCACTCGACATCCTGGAAAGCTCGATCCGCGAAGTCTGCGCCGCCTGAACTTCTACCTCCCCCTTGTGGGGAGGTCGGGCCGAAGGTCCGGGTGGGGGCTTGGCGCCCACCCCCACCCCGCTGCTTCGCAGCGACCCTCCCCACAAGGGGGAGGGTAAGCGGGGGGCTAGCCCGCAGCCCTTGCAGGCTCATCCTGCTGGAATGCGGCCAGCGCCGCCTTCAGACCGTCAGGTCCCTCAGCAACCAGCTGCGGCGTCGGCGAGAAGCCGGCGCCGAGCATCTTGCGGCCAAGCATGTGGTCGCCGGGACGGTTGACCGATTCGATACCGAGCAGCCGGTCGCCGGCATAGTGGTAGATCGAGAACTTGTTGTCGGGCAGGTCGCCCAGCACGACATGGCTGTCGCCGCCGGCGGTCAGGCCGACCATCTGCAATTTGATGTCGCCGATGTCGGACCAGAACCATGGCACCGCCGAATAGGCGTCGGCATGGCCCGATATCGTGCGCGCGGCAAGCCGCGCCTGGTCGGTGGCATTCTGCACCGATTCCAGCCGCACGTCGCCGCCGGTGAACCAGTGCCGGTAGGAGGCAGCATCGCCAATGGCGAGAATCTCCGGCATCGACGTGCGCATCTGATGATCGACGCGAATGCCGTTGGCGATGCTGAGGCCGGCCGCCTGCGCCAGTTCTAAATTCGGCACGGCACCAACGCCGACGATGAGCATGCGCGCCGGCAGCCTTTCGCCTGATGAGGTGATGGCGGCCGTGACATGACCGTTTTCGCCATCGAGCCTGGCGATGGAGGTGCCGGTGAGGATGCGCACGCCTGTCGCCTCCAGCCGTTGCCGGACGTGGCTCGCCACGATCGGCGCCACGGCGCGGCCGAGCAGCCGGTCCACCGCCTCGACCACTGTCACCGTGCGACCGGCGGCCCTCAACGTGGCTGCGATCTCCAACCCGATGAAACCGCCGCCGAGGATGACGACTTCGTCGCTTTGCGTGCTGAGGTCGCGGATCAGCCGCGCATCGGCCAGCGAGCGCAGCGACAGCACACCGGACAGGTCGGCACCGGGCAGCGGCAGCGTGCGCGGGCGCGAGCCTGTCGCCAGGATCAGGTGGTCAAAGGCCAGCGCACCACCGCCGGCAATATCCAAACTGCGGCGTCCGGCATCGATCCGATCGATCCTGACGCCGGGCCGGTAATCGATGGCGCTGCCGGTGTAAAAGGCCTCGCCGCGCAAGGGTTGCGGCTTGGCCTCGGCATCCTTGATGAAAGTCTTCGACAGCGGCGGCTTGTGATAGGGAAGTTCGTCCTCATCCCCAACGAGGATCACCGGCCCGTCATAGCCGTCTTCGCGCAGACTGGCGGCCGCTTGCACGCCCGCATGACCCGCGCCGACAATGACCACACCGTTCTTCATCGCATCCAATCCTGATTCTACCCTAGGATGTTTCGCCAGATGGCAATTGTCTGGCACCGCTGCAAGCGAGCTTTTGCGGGTCGCATCCGGGATGGCGGCTGTCAATCGCACAGTTCAGCGGCAAGACCGGTGCAGGAAAATGCATAAAGTTGAGAGTCGTAGTTTAGAATAATTCTAAACTGTTGTTTCAATTGACTTTTCTTGCGGATTGTCATTGACATCCGACGATGTCGCAGCTTTATGGAGGCTCGCGCGTCAGCGCATCCCTTTAATGTCTGGGCCTTGAACCCTTTCGATTGGAGGCATTTTGGTGTCTTTCTTCCGCGAACCGCGCGATGGCGCGGCATCTCTTGCGCCCAATGGCCCACAGATGGCCTGGCGCCGGTTGCTGCGCGCGCCGTTTACAGAATTTCCGAGAAACTGGAGAGTGATTATGACAGCACGATATGGCAGCAGGCTTGCGGCGATCGGCGCCACTGCCCTGCTGACGGCGGCGGTATTCGTGTTGCCGGCAAAGGCGGAAACCGATGCAAAGGCGGTCATCAAGACCTATTCCGACATCGCACTCGCCAAATACGAGGATTCGTTGACCACCGCGCAGGCGCTCGACAAGGCGGTCGACGCGCTGCTCGCCGCGCCATCGGTGGAACCCCTCAACGCTGCCCGTGACGCCTGGAAGGCATCGCGCGTTCCCTACCAGCAGACCGAGGTCTACCGCTTCGGCAACAAGATCGTCGACGACTGGGAAGGCAAGGTGAACTCCTGGCCGCTGGATGAAGGCTTGATCGACTACGTTGCCAAGAGCTACGGCACCGAATCGGACGCGAACGCGCTCTACACGGCCAATGTGATCGCCAACAAGGAGATCGAGATCAACGGCAAGAAGGTCGATGCATCGAAGCTTTCGCCGGAGTTCCTCTCCGGCACGCTGCAGGGAGCCGGCGGCATCGAGGCCAATGTCGCCACCGGCTACCACGCCATCGAATTCCTGCTCTGGGGCCAGGACCTGCATGGCACCGGCCCGGGTGCCGGCGAGCGCCCCTATACCGACTACGACCTCAAGAACTGCACCGGCGGCAATTGCGATCGCCGCGCCGAGTATCTGAAATCGGCCAGCGACCTTCTGGTTTCGGATATTCAGGAGATGGTCGGCAACTGGAAGGAAGACGGCGCCGCCCGCAAGGCTCTCGTCGATGGCGAGCCGAACACGGCGATCTCGACCATCTTCACCGGCATGGGCTCGCTGTCCTACGGCGAACTGGCCGGCGAGCGCATGAAGCTCGGCCTGCTGCTGCATGATCCGGAAGAGGAGCACGATTGCTTCTCCGACAACACCTACAATTCGCATCTCTACGACGCCATCGGCATTCGCGCGGCCTATCATGCGAGCTACACGCGTCTCGACGGCACCGTCGTTTCGGGTCCCTCGGTGGCCGATATGGTGAAGGCGGCCGATCCGGCGATCGACAAGGAACTGTCTGACAAGCTCGATGTCACCGTCGCCAAGATGGAGGCGATCAAGGCGCGTGCACTGGCCGGCGAGGCCTATGACCAGCAGATCGCCGAGGGCAACGTTGAGGGCAACGCCACCGTGCAGGCGGCGATCGATGCGCTGATCGATCAGACCAAGTCGATTGAGCGCGCCGTCGGCTCCCTGAAGCTCAGCACCATCGCCTTCGAAGGGTCCGACAGCCTCGACGCGCCGGACAAGGTGTTCAAGTAAGGGCCGAAAGACAGGAGACTGATCCGGAGCCGGACCGGCTCTGGAACGGCCTCCGCTAGAAAATCAAGCCACACGGCGCGGGAGACGCCGTCAGCCAGCCGAGCAAGCCAATGCTGATTTGTCATTGCAATATCATCACCGAGAAGGAGATCGAGCAGACGATCGTCGGGCTGCTGGACCAGGATCCCTGGCAGCTGATCGTGCCGGCGAAGATCTATCATGCCATGCAAAAGCGCGGTCGCTGTTGCGGCTGCTTCCCAAATGTGGTGGAAACGATCATTCGGGTCACCGAAAATTACCACGCCCGCTCGGAGGCGAGCGGCGTGGATGTCGTTTCACACCTGGATCGCGTCAGAGGCCTGCGCGTCCAATACGGGAGCAGAATTCATGAAAGGCGATCCGCAGATCATCGAGCGGCTTAACGAGGCTCTTTTTCTGGAGCTTGGGGCCGTCAATCAGTACTGGGTGCATTTCCGTCTGCTTGAGGACTGGGGATACGCCAAGCTGGCAAAGAAGGAGCGGGCGGAATCGATCGAGGAGATGCACCATGCCGACAAGCTCGTCGCCCGTATCATCTTCCTCGAAGGCCATCCGAACCTGCAGTCCGTGGCGCCGTTGCGCATCGGGCAGAACGTCAAGGAAGTGCTCGAATCCGATCTTGCCGGCGAATATGACGCACGTACCGCCTACAAGCGCTCGCGCGAAATCTGCAACGACGCCGGCGACTACGTGACGATGAAGCTGTTCGAGGAATTGCTCGCCGACGAGGAGGGTCACATCGACTTTCTCGAGACGCAGCTCGACCTGCTTGCCTCGATCGGCGAGGAAAAATACGGCCAGCTCAACGCCGCATCGGCGGACGAGGCGGAGTAAGGGCATGCGGGAATGCGGCGCCTGCTAGAATTCATGCGCCGCTCGCGGCGGGCCAATGGCTCGCCGCTCCTTCGCAAGACGCCGGCCGGATTGGCGCGTCGGCGCTATGTCGTGCTCGTGTTGGCGCTTGCCTCCTCGGCGATGGCCGGTGATCTTCAGCCTGCCGGGCTCGCCACCACGCGCACCGACCTCAATGCGAAGGACCAGGCGCGCGTCATCGCCGTCACGAGGCCGACCGCGGATTTTTCCAGGCCAGAGCAGTTCGAACTGATGCAAGGTGGCGCCGGCACGTCCCGGAAGGACGTCAGCCGCGATTCCTTCTCGCAATCCTCGGCCAACATCACCTTCGAGGAAGAGGGCGACTTCAAGCTCGGCAATGCCCTTTTCCGCAAGAACTGGGTCTCGTCGCCATCCTCGACGCAGGCGTCGGACGGGCTCGGCCCGCTGTTCAACGAACGTGCCTGCCAGAACTGCCATCTGAAGGATGGCCGCGGCCGCCCGCCGCAAGGCGACGTCGGCACCACGTCGATGTTCCTGCGGCTGGCCCGTGACGCCAGCAGCGCGGAAGAGAAGGCGGCGCTTGCCGACCACGAGGTGCTCAACTTCCCCGACCCGGTCTACGGCAGGCAATTGCAGGAGCTCGCCGTACCCGGCCTGCCCGGTGAAGGCAGGATGCATATCGACTACCAAGAACGTAAGGTAGAGCTGACGGACCGCACTGTGATCTCCTTGCGCAAGCCGAGCTATTCGGTTGACGGCCTTGGCTACGGGCCGCTTGACCCACGCACCACGCTGTCGCCGCGCCTGACCCCGCCGATGATCGGCTTGGGCCTGATCGAACAGATCGCGCCGGCTGATATTCTCGCCCACGCCGATCCGGACGACAGGGACCGCGACGGCATTTCCGGCAGGCCGAACATCGTGCGCGATAGCCTGAACGGAAAACTGACGCTTGGCCGTTTCGGCTGGAAGGCACAGACCGCGTCGATCCGCCAGCAGGCGGCGGACGCTTTTGCCGGCGACATCGGCATCTCGACGCCCGAAGAGCCGAAGCATTGGGGCGATTGCACTGCTGCGGAGGCAAAATGCCTCGACATGCCGAACGGCGTGCAGCAGCGTCTTGGCCCGGTCGAAGCGCCGCCGCCGGTGATGGATCTCGTCACCTTCTATTCGCAGAACCTGGCCGTGCCGTCGCGCCGCGACCTCGACCGGCCCGACGTGCTCGCGGGCAAAAAAACATTCTACGAGATCGGCTGCATTGCCTGCCACACGCCGAAATTCGTCACGCGCCGCGATACGCCCAACAAGGCGCAGGCCTTCCAGTTGATCTGGCCTTATTCCGACTTCCTGCTGCACGACATGGGGCCTGATCTGGCCGATGGCCAAGCCGTGGGAGATGCAACGGGCAATGAATGGCGCACGCCGCCACTGTGGGGCATCGGCCTGACCGGGACGGTCAACGGCAATTCCTTCTTCCTGCATGACGGGCGCGCGCGCAGCCTGACCGAGGCGATTCTGTGGCATGGCGGCGAGGCGCAGAAAGCGCGCGACCGCTTTGCCGCCGCCAGTGCGACTGAGCGTGACGCGCTGCTCAAATTCCTGGAGTCACTGTGATGTTCAAGCGTTCTGCATTGTTTCTCGTTCTTCCGCTGGCCCTGCTGGGCGTTGTCCCTGCGTCGGCGGCGGTCAAAGCCTCCGATATCATCCAGCGCGCGATCGATGGCTTCGTCCGCCCGGCCTATGCCGGCCTGCACGAGCATGCGGAAGCCTTGACCGGATCCATGCGCGAGCTGTGCGTCACGCCCTCGCAAGGAGAACTCGATGCCGCACGCGCCGAATTCTCCGCCACCGTCTATGCCTGGTCGTCAGCCGAAATCATCGGCTTCGGACCGATCAAGGAGAACAACCGGCTGGAGCGCATGCTGTTCTGGCCGGATCGCAAGAGCATCGGCCTGAAACAGGTACAGGCGGCGCTGTCCGACAAGGATCCGACCGCGACCGATCCGGCACAACTGGCCGGCAAGAGCGTTGCCATGCAGGGGCTGGGCGCGCTCGAATTCGTTCTTTACGGCGACGGCGCCGATGCACTTGCCGGCAAGGATGATCCCTACCGCTGCGCATATGGCGCGGCGGTTGCCGGCAACATCGAAGCCATGGCCGGTGAGGTCAGCGCCGCCTGGAACAAGCCGGACGGCTTTGCAGCGCTTTGGGCCAATCCGGGGCCGCAGAACCCACTTTACCGCGACGGCAACGAAGCGGTGACGGAACTGGTCGGCGTCTTCATCAATGAGCTCGAAATGGTGCGCGACGTGCGCCTGAAAGGGTTTTTCGGCGGCAAGCCGGATGCGGACAAGCCGAAACAGGCAATCTACTGGCGCTCGCAAAACACCACCGCGTCACTGGCCGGCAATCTCTCCGGCATCGATACGCTGTTCCAGGCCTCGAAGCTGGGCGATGCCCTGCAGACCGATGCGCGCTGGATGGCCGAATCGATCCACATCCAGCTGGTCAACGGTGTCGCCACCGCCAAGGCGGTCAGCGGTCCAATCGACAAGGCGCTTGCCGATCCGGCGCTGCGTGACAAGCTCGATCATTTCGCGCTGATCACCTCCAGCCTCTCGGCCTTGATTGGCACCAGGTTGACCGCCGAATTCGGACTGACCGCAGGCTTCTCCTCGCTGGATGGGGACTGAGCATGATCCCGAAAAGTGGAAGCCGGTTTTCGGAAAAGATCATGCTCAAGAAGAGAGATTGATCCTTGAAAACCCCTCTGATAGATCGCCGCGATTTCCTGAGAGCTGCAGGCGTTGGCTTCATGGCGACGATGACGCCCTCGGCCTGGGCAACCACGCTTGTGGCCGACGCCGTCTTCGCCACGGCTTTCGTCAAACGCGACGGCAGCTTTGGCGCTGCCGTCCTGTCCGAGGCCGGCAAGGTCCTGCATGCGATCGACCTGCCCGATCGCGGCCACGATGTCACCTTCGATCCCATATCGAAACGCTCGGTGGTCTTCGCGCGTCAGCCCGGCACCTTCGCCGTGGTTTTCGATCACTCGGGCCGTGACGCGCCGCTGACCATCGCCAGCATCGCCGGCCGGCATTTCTTCGGCCATGGCGTGTTCTCGGCCGACGGTGCGCTGCTCTATGCCACCGAAAACGACTTCGACAACGCCGCCGGCGTCGTCGGCGTCTACGATGCGCGGGCCAAATTCAGCCGTGTCGGCGAATTCCCGACCTATGGCATGGGTCCGCACGAGCTTCTGCTCCTGGGCGATGGCAGGACGATCGCGGTTGCCAATGGCGGCATCGAGACCCATCCGGATTACGGCCGCGCCGAGCTCAACATTGCAACCATGAAGCCGTCCTATGTGCTGATAGACCGCGTCACCGGCGATCTTATCGAGAAGCACGAATTGCCGGCCGCACTGCATCAGCTGTCGATCCGCCACATGGACACCGATCGGTCCGGAAGCGTCTGGTTCGGCTGCCAGTACAGGGGGCCGGGCACCGATCGACCGTTGCTGGTCGGTCGCGCCGCGCGCGGCAAGGAGCTGCAGTTGCTGGACATGCCGCAGGACGTTTTGTCCGGCTTCCGCAACTACATAGGCTCGGTAGCCGCCAATTGGGCTGCCGGAACCGTCGCCGTTTCCTCGCCGGAAGGCAACTCGCTCGTCGTGATCGATGCGGCCAGCGGCCGGGTCGTTGCGAACAGCGCATTGGTCGAGGTCTGCGGCGTGGCGCCCGATGGAACCGGCTTCATGGCCACCACCGGCGCCGGCGAGATCGTCGAGGGCAGCGGTGCGACACGCTCCGAACCGGACTATGTCTGGGACAACCACATGCTGCGTATCGAACAGGCCGCATAGGCTACAAGCGAAGCCGCTTAACGAATTATGCACTATCCCCTTGCGGTGGCGGGCCGTGGCGGGCACAGGGAATTGTTTTTCGAACCGGTTGCCTCATGAAATTGCTTGCCATCGACTGTGCCGCCAATCTCTGCGCCGCTTGCGTCTATGACGCGACGGCGAAGCAGGAGCTTGGCCGTCAGGTGCTCGATCTCGGCAAGGGCCATGCCGAGCAACTGATGGCGGTCATCGCCGAAGCGCTGGAGGCAAGCGCAACCGACTATGCAGGTCTTGGCGCCATCGCCGTCTCTGTCGGCCCCGGTTCTTTCACCGGTCTGCGCGTCGGCGTCTCGACCGCGCGTGGCCTGGCGCTGGCGCTGAAGATACCGGCAATAGGGGTGACGACACTGGAGGCGCTGGCCGTCGAAGCAGCAGCGGCATTTCCCGGTCGCGCCGTGCTGGCGGCGCTCGATGCCGGCCGTGAAGAGATCCACGCGGCCTTTTACGACGAAAGGTTAGTCTTGACTTACGGTCCGGCCGCGGCCACGCTGGCTGACGTGGTGGCTATGGCGAAGGAAACGTCTCCGGTGCTTGCCGGCACCGCGGCAGCGCTCATCAGCGCATCGGCCGGGCGCGAATTTGATGTCGGCCCTCGGACAGCCACCGCCGACATTGTCACCTACGCCCGCCTGGCTGCCGCCAAGGGCGCGGGCGAACGGCCGAAACCACTCTATATACGCGGCGCCGACGCCAAGCCGCAGGCTGGCTTTATTCTATCAAGGCAAGAAAGATAAATGCGCATACCTTTTCTCCAACCACGCCGCCGGGACTACGCGCTCGAGCCGCTGAGGATCGCCGACAGTCCGGCGGTCTCGCTGCTGCATCGCGAGGACTTTGTCCGCCCCTGGACCGATGGCGAATTCGCCGCCCTGCTCGAACAGGACACCGTGTTCGGCTATGCCGCGCGCGAAACCGGACAGGGCTCCAAGCCGCCCGCCGGCTTCGTGCTGGCGAGGCTTGCGGCAGGCGAGGGCGAGATCCTGACCGTCGCGGTGGCGCGATCGCATCGTCGCCAGGGGCTGGGCTGGCAATTGATGGACGCGGTGTTGCGCGAACTGCACGCGCAGCGCGCCGAAGCGCTGTTCCTCGAGGTCGACGAGACCAATGTCGCGGCGATCGCGCTTTATCGTCGGCTGGGCTTCCGCGAGGTCGGCAAGCGGCCGAATTACTACAGATCGGCCGAACACGGACCGACCGGCGCGCTTGTCATGCGCCGCGATCTTCGCTAGCGAGACGGCCGGGATGGGGCGATGATCAAGAAAATCAGGATTTTCCTGGCGCTGGGCCTCGTTGTCGCCGGTTCGCTGGTCCTCGTGCCGCTACAGATACTGTCGATGAAGACCGGCTGGTGGCCGGAAACCTTCATCCTCAAGGTCTGGCACAGGCTGATCGTCAGGGCGCTCGGCATGCGCATCCATGTCAAGGGAGCGCTGTCCGACAAGCGCCCGCTGCTGGTGGCGTCCAATCACATCTCCTGGACCGACATCATGGTGCTCGGCTCTTTTGCCGACGTAAAGTTCATCGCCAGGGCGGATATGGAAGGCTGGCCGCTGATCGGCATGCTGTCGAAGCTGCAGCGCACCGTGTTCATCGAGCGCGAGCGCAAGCGTTCGTCGGGCGACCAGGCAAGCGAGATTGCCAGCCGCATGGCCAAGGGCGATGCGATGGTGCTGTTTGCCGAGGGCTCGACCGGCGACGGCAATATGGTCCTGCCGTTCAAGAGCACGCTGTTCGGCGCCGCCTCGATGGCGATTTCCGAAGGCGCGGCGGAACAGGTGTTCATCCAGCCGGTGGCGATCGCCTATACGCGTCTGCACGGCGTGCCGCTCGGCCGCCGGCATCGCCCGCTTGCCGCCTGGATCGGCGATGAGGATTTGATGCCGCATCTCAAGGTTCTGCTCGCTGAGGGCGCGCTCGACGTCGAGGTGCATTTCGGCGAGGCAATCGCCTTCTCCAAGGGTTCGAACCGCAAGGAGACGTCGAAACTGATGGAAAGCCAGGTGCGTGAGATGATGCAGGCGGCGCTTGCCGACCCGCGGCCGAGCCGGTAGCTCCGGCACGCTCTTGCTGGCGCGGGCCGAGAATCGTCTGTTTTTTGTCACGGAAAGGCGTTAGAAGCCGCCTTATGGACTTGAACACGATAGAAAGCGACGACATCGGCACTACGGCTGGACAGCCGGCGGTGCTTCCCGCGGCAGCGAGAAAAGTCTTCATCAAGACCTATGGCTGCCAGATGAATGTCTATGATTCACAGCGTATGGCCGATGCGCTGGCTGCCGACGGCTATTCCGCGACCGATGCCATTGGCGAGGCCGACCTGGTGCTGCTGAACACCTGTCATATCAGGGAGAAGGCGGCCGAAAAGGTCTATTCCGAGCTCGGCCGTATCCGCGCCATGAAAGCCGAGCGTGCCCTGGCCGGCCGTGAGATGCTGGTCGGCGTCGCCGGCTGCGTGGCGCAGGCTGAAGGCGCCGAGATCATCCGCCGTTCGTCGGCCGTCGACCTGGTCATCGGTCCGCAGACCTATCACCGGCTCCCGGACGTGCTGGCGCGGGTGCGCGGCGGCGAAAAGATCGTCGAGACCGACTACGCCATCGAAGACAAGTTCGAGCACCTGCCGCAGCCCAGGCGCGCCGAGGTCATCAAGCGCGGCGTCACCGCCTTCCTCACCGTGCAGGAAGGCTGCGACAAGTTCTGCACCTTCTGCGTTGTGCCCTACACAAGGGGCTCCGAAGTCTCCCGGCCGGTGGCGCAGATTGTCGCGGAGGCTGAGCGCCTGGCCGAAGCCGGCGTGCGCGAAGTGACGCTGCTCGGCCAGAACGTCAATGCCTGGCATGGCCAGGGCGGGAGCGGTCAGGAGTGGGGCCTTGGCCGCCTGCTGTTCAGGCTGGCCGAAATCCCCGGGCTGGCGCGGTTGCGCTACACCACCAGCCACCCGCGCGACATGGATGACGAACTGATAGCGGCCCATCGCGATCTGCCGGCGTTGATGCCCTATCTGCATCTGCCGGTGCAATCCGGCTCCGACCGCATCCTCAAGGCGATGAATCGCCGGCACACGGCCAGGGATTATCTGGCGCTGCTCGACCGCATCCGTACCGCGCGGCCTGACATCGCGCTCTCCGGCGACTTCATCGTCGGCTTTCCCGGCGAGACCGAGGCGGATTTCGAGGCGACCATGGAGCTGGTGCGCCAGGTCAATTACGCCTCGGCCTTTTCGTTCAAATATTCGCCGCGTCCGGGCACGCCGGGCGCCGAAATGGCCGACCATGTGCCGGAAATGGTCAAGGACGAGCGCTTGCAGAGACTACAGGCTCTGCTTGTGAAGCAGCAGCAGGATTTTGGTTTGAGCCTCGTCGGAACCACCATCGACACGCTGATCGAGAAGCCCGGCCGTCAGGCCGGCCAGAAGGTTGGCCGCTCGCCTTGGCTGCAGCCGGTTATTGTTGATGAAAAGGCCGGCGAAATCGGTGACATTATCCAGGTGCGAATCACGAAGACGGGCTACAACAGCCTGTTCGCCGAATTGGCCTGAGGGTCTCGGCAGATGAGGAGAGACGGTTGAGCGCAGCAGAGCTGAAGAACCTGCCCCCGGTACCGGCATCTGGGGCTTCTGACATGGCGCACATCGTTCTGACTTTCGACAACAACAAGCTTGCCAGCGCCCTTTATGGTCAGTTCGACGAAAACCTCGCCAGGCTGGAGCAGAAGCTTGGCGTCGACATCCGCTCACGCGGCAACCAGCTGACCATCAAGGGTTCGGCGTCGGCCGCCGAGCAGGCGCGCCGCGCCCTGGACAACCTCTACGGCATTCTCCAGAAAGGCGTCGATATCGGCCAGTCCGACGTCGACGGCGCCGTGCGCATGGCGATCGCCGCCGACGATCAGCTGACCCTGCCGACGCTGGAGCGCAAGGGCAAGGTTTCCGCCGCCCAGATCGCCACCCGCAAGAAGACGATCTATGCCCGTTCACTCAACCAGGACGCCTATATGCGGGCGCTGGAACGGTCGGAACTGGTGTTCGGCATCGGCCCGGCCGGCACCGGCAAGACCTATCTGGCGGTGGCCCATGCGGCGATGCTGCTCGAGCGCGGCATGGTCGAGCGCATCATTCTCTCTCGGCCTGCGGTCGAGGCCGGCGAACGGCTGGGCTTCCTGCCCGGCGACATGAAGGAGAAGGTCGATCCCTATCTGCGGCCGCTCTATGACGCGCTCTACGACATGATGCCCGCCGACAAAGTCGAGCGCGCCATTGCCGCCGAAGTGATCGAGATCGCGCCGCTCGCCTTCATGCGCGGCCGCACGCTGGCGCATGCCGCCGTCATCCTCGACGAGGCGCAGAACACCACGCCGATGCAGATGAAGATGTTCCTGACGCGTCTGGGCGAAAATTCGCGCATGATCGTCACCGGCGATCCGACCCAGATCGACCTTCCCTCGAACACCAAATCGGGACTGGTCGAAGCCTTGCGGGTGCTGGACGGCGTGGCGGGCGCGGTCACCGTGCGCTTCAACGACGGCGATGTGGTCCGCCATCCGCTGGTGGCGGAAATCGTCAGGGCCTACGACCGGGACGCCAAGCTGGCGCGCGGCCTCGGCGCCGAGAATTGATGTTGACGATGCGGCTTCATGCCTGAGGACATAACATCCGGCGACGGGAATGTTCCCGTCGACATCGACATATCGGTTGAGGCGGGCAACTGGCCCGACGAGGCAAGCCTGACGCGGCTGGTCGATCGCGCCGTCAAGGCGGCTTTTGCCGAAACCGGCGTGGCGGGCCGTTCCGAACTCAGCCTCGTTTTTACCGACGACGCCCATGTCCGGGTTCTCAACGCCGGCTGGCGCGGCAAGGACAAGCCGACCAATGTCTTGTCTTTCCCGGCTTTTCCGTTTGTGCAAGGCGGACCGTTGCCGCCGATGCTGGGCGACATCGTGCTCGCCGCCGAGACGGTCGCGCGTGAAGCGGCACTGGAAGACAAGCCTGTCGAGAACCATATCACCCATCTCGTCATCCACGGCCTGCTGCATTTGCTGGGTTACGATCACGAGACCGACACTGAAGCCGAGGCGATGGAAGCCGTCGAACGCACGGCGCTTGCAAGGCTTGCCATTCCCGACCCCTACGCGTAACTACATCTGATCAATTGACCGGACGACGATGAACGACAAACCAGAAACTGCCGCCCGCCCCGACGCCGGCAGTGCGACCAAGGCTTCCGATACGTCGGAAGAGGGATCAAGTCCGAGTACCGTTACCTCTGGTGCTAACAGTACCTCTGGTGCTAACAGTACCTCTGGCGCTAGCAGTACCTCTGCTGCTGGCAGCGCTGCCAGCGAGACGTTGCCTGCCGGTCCCTCCCTGTTCGACCGCGTTCTGGGCTTGTTTCGGCAACGCAACGGAACCAGCCTGCGTGAGGAAATTGCCGGCGCGCTTGCCGAGACGACGAGCGATGCCGGCGCCTTCTCGCCCGGCGAACGCGCCATGCTCAACAACATCCTGCGGCTGCGCGAAGTGCGCGTCGAGGACGTCATGGTACCGCGCGCCGACATTCAGGGGGTCGAAATCACGACGACGCTCGGCGATCTCCTGGGCACTTTCGAACAATCCGGCCATTCCCGCATGCCGGTCTATTCCGAGACGCTCGATGATCCGCGCGGCATGGTCCATATCCGTGACGTGCTGGCCCACATCACCAAGATCGCGCGCGTCAAGAAGGGCCGCACGACCAGGAAAACCCCCGCTGCCACGGTTCTCGATCTTGCCCAGGTCGACCTCGCACGCACCATTGGCGACCTCAATCTGATCCGCCCGGTGCTGTTCGTGCCGCCGTCGATGCTTGCCTCCGACCTGATGGGCCGCATGCAGACGACGCGCACCCAGATGGCGCTGGTCATCGACGAATATGGCGGCACCGACGGCCTCGCCTCGCTGGAAGACATCGTCGAGATGGTGGTCGGCGACATCGAGGACGAGCATGACGACGACGAGCCGATGATCACCCAGAGCGGCGACGGCGTGTTCATCGTCGACGGCAAGGCCGAGATCGACGACGTGGCCAAGATGATCGGCGGGGATTTCGCCGCCGGTGAACATGGCGAATATGTCGACACGATCGGCGGCATGATTTTCAACACGCTTGGCCGTGTTCCGGCCCGCGGCGAGGTGGTGCAGGCCATACCCGGCTTCGAATTCCACGTCCTCGATGCTGATCCGCGCCGCGTCAAGCGCGTGCGCATCGTGCAGAGCCAGAAGGGTGAGCGCCGCCGGCGCGCCACCGCGCGCACCGAACAGGCGTGAGCCTCACGCTCGCCCGATGACTGTCGACGACCCGTTCAAGCATCCAAGTCTGGGGTCCGGTGTCTTCTACAAGGACCCTCGTGCCGCGCTGGACTGGCTTGAAGCAGCAGCTGGACTGGC
Source organism: Mesorhizobium sp. SEMIA396 (assembly GCF_024518615.1). Lineage (NCBI taxonomy): Bacteria > Pseudomonadati > Pseudomonadota > Alphaproteobacteria > Hyphomicrobiales > Phyllobacteriaceae > Mesorhizobium > Mesorhizobium sp. SEMIA396. The sequence goes on along the minus strand of NZ_JANIFC010000012.1, from coordinate 92,112 downwards.
TTGAAGCAGCATTTGGCTTCGAGCGCAGCATGGTAGTCAGCGATGCCGAGAGAAAACTCGTCCATGCAGAGATGCGATTCGGCGACAGCTACATCATCGTCGATTCCGAATGGAGCGATTATGTTGCCAGCCCGGCTTCGGTCTCGGGCAGGAACACGCAGTCGATCTATGTCAGGCTGAAGGGCGGCCTGGATGCGCATTGCGAGCAGGCGCGGGCGACCGACGCTGAGATAATCCAGGAGCCGGCGGATCAGTTCTACGGCGAGCGCCAGTATCGTGCCCGCGACCCCGAGGGCCATGTCTGGACCTTCACGCAGACCATCCGTTCGGTTCCGCGCGAGGAGGCCGAGCGGCTGGGCGGCGTTCAAATCGAGGGTTGGCACCGGTAGGGCAGGGCCGGAGCTGTGCATCTCAGCCAGCCATCCGCCCGTTTGGAGCGCGGAGCGCAGCCTGTTAAATCTTGTGTCCTGATTCGCGACTCGGAAGTATGCATGGAGCGCCTCACCGGCCGGATAATTCTGCTTTGGGGTTGGCGGCGTGCGCTCGTGGCGTTTCTCGCGGGCGCTTTTGCCGTGCTTGGGCAGGCGCCTTACGATTTCTTCGCCGCCTGTTTCGTCTCGTTTCCGCTGCTGGTCTGGCTGCTCGACGGCGCCACCGGCGAAGCTTCCGGCAGCCTGTTCCGGCGTCTGCGGCCGGCTTTTGCCGTCGGTTGGTGGTTCGGTTTCGGCTATTTCCTCGCCGGCCTCTGGTGGATCGGCTCGGCGCTGCTGGTCGAGGCCGACAGTTTTGCCTGGGCGCTCCCCTTCGCGGTGGTCGGCATTCCTTTCATGCTCGCCTTTTTCTACGGCTTTGCTGCAATCGTAGCCCGGCTGCTGTGGAGCAACGACATTGGCCGCATCGCCGCCCTTGCCTTCGGCTTCGGGTTGGCGGAATGGCTGCGCGATTTCCTGTTCACCGGTTTTCCCTGGAATGCCGTCGGCTACGCGGCCATGCCCGTGCCGCTGCTGATGCAGAGCGTCTCGGTGACGGGCATGATCGGCATGAACGCGCTCGCCGTGTTCGTCTTCGCACTGCCGGCACTGCTGGCGGCACGTCGGCACCTGCGCCTCGGCGCGGCACTGTTTGTCATGCTCGCCGCCGCCCATGTCGGCTTCGGCTATGTCAGGCTTGGCGCTCCCGAACCGCCAGCTTCACGCAGCCTGGATGTCCGCATCGTTCAGCCGGCCGTGGACCTGTCGGAAAAATGGGATGCCTCGGTGCGCGACCGCATCTTCGCGGTCCTGATGGGGCTCTCGGCCAAGGCGCCGGACCCAGGCCATCAAAAGCCGCAGCTGATCCTGTGGCCCGAAACCTCGGTGCCTTTCCTCTTCACCGAGCGTCCGGACGCATTGACGGCGCTGGGAGACATGCTCGGATCCGGCCAGATGCTGATTGCCGGCGTCGTTCGCGAGGAAGGCGGTTCGGCCGCGAATGCCGACAGCCGTTACTACAACTCCGTGGTGGCGATCGACGACAAGGGTGAAATCTCCGACGCAGTCGACAAGGTTCACCTGGTGCCGTTCGGCGAATACCTGCCTTTCGCCGATCTGCTCCAGCGTTTCGGCATCGAGCAACTGGTTGCCGGGCCGATGAGTTTCGCGGCCGGCAATGAGCGGCACGCCATCACGCTGCCCGATGGCATCCGTGCGCTGCCATTTATCTGTTATGAGGTGATCTTTCCCGATCTTGTGGCAGTTGACGCTGCGTCAGCGCAGCTTATTGTGAACGTTACCAACGATGCGTGGTTCGGCGACACGCCGGGTCCGTATCAGCATTTCAGGCAGGCCCAGATCCGCGCGGTGGAAAATGGATTGCCATTGGTACGTGCTGCCAACAACGGCATCTCGGCCGTCGTCGATCCGCGCGGGCGCATCGTCGATGCGCTTGCGATCGACGCACGCGGCGCCATCGATGCCCACATACCGATTTCCGGACAGGCGCTCATATCTCCCGGCCAACGGCGCATTAACGGAATGCTGATCATGTTGCTGTTTGCCGTTGGGGCAGCGCTGTTGAACGTAAGGCAAAGGCTACGGGTGAATTGACAGCCAACACATTAGAAACTCATACTGTAAGTGCCTGAAAATTTCTCGAAGCCGGTGGATCGTTCTGTTGGGGCAGTTGCCTCCGGCTTTGTTTGGGCAAGAAAAAATAGAGAAAGCCGAAAAAATTCGGCGAGGAAAAAATGACAGAAGACAACAAGAAGAAACCGAATCCGATCGACATCCATGTTGGCAGTCGCATCCGGCTTCGCCGCAACATGCTGGGAATGAGCCAGGAAAAGCTGGGAGAAAACCTCGGCATCACATTTCAACAGATTCAGAAATATGAAAAAGGCACCAACCGCGTCGGCGCCAGCCGATTGCAGGCGATAGCGTCCATACTCGGCGTGCCGGTCGCCTTCTTTTTCGAGGATGCGCCCGGCCAGGAGCCCGTGGCGGGCCGTGGATTTGCCGAGGACGCGTCGATGGCTTTCGCTGTCGAATTCTGCGGCAGCCCTGAAGGCCTTCAGCTCAACCGGGCCTTTGTCAAGATCGCTGATGCCAAGGTGCGCCGCAGGATTATAGACCTGGTCAAGTCCCTCTCCGCCGACGATCCCGACTGATCCTCAATCACGCCAGCACCGGCGGCGTCTTGCCGCCGGTGGCACAAGATAACTGCATCGACATTCATGCCAGAGCCGAAGCACCGCTTGACGAGCGGCGCTTCGCCCCGCTAACACGTGGCGCGCCAAAATCGGCAGCCTGCCGATCGTTTTTCAAGAGGGGACACCCGTGACGCGGCAGAACTACTTCTTTACCTCGGAATCCGTTGCCGAGGGCCATCCCGACAAAGTCTGTGACCGGATTTCCGACGAGATCGTCGATCTGGTGTATCGCGAAGCCAAGAAGACCGGCATGGACCCGTGGAAAGTCCGTGTCGCCTGCGAGACGCTGGCCACCACCAACCGTGTCGTCATCGCCGGCGAAGTGCGTGTTCCCGACACGCTGCTCAAGAGGGACAAGGCGGGCAATATTCTCAAGGATGCCGCTGGGCATTCGGTCGTCAATCCGGCCAAGTTCAAGTCGGTCGCCCGCAAGGCGATCCGCGAAATCGGCTACGAGCAGGCCGGCTTTCACTGGAAAACCGCGAAGATCGAGGTTCTGCTGCACGGCCAGTCGCCTGACATCGGCCAGGGCGTCGACAATGCCTCCGACCGTCAGGGCGAAGAGGGTGCCGGCGACCAGGGCATCATGTTCGGCTACGCCTGCCGCGAGACGCCGGATCTGATGCCGGCGCCGATCTACTACAGCCACAAGATACTCGAATTGCTGGCGGCCGCCCGCCACGAGGGCAGCGGTGAAGCCGGCAGGCTCGGACCGGATGCCAAGAGCCAGGTCACCGTTCGCTATGTCGACGGCAAGGCCGCCGAGGCGACGCAGATCGTGCTGTCCACGCAGCATCTCGATGCGAGCTGGGATTCGAAGAAGGTCCGCAAGGTCGTCGAACCCTATATCCGGGAGGCGCTGGGCGAGCTGAAGATCGCCGACAACTGCATGTGGTACATCAATCCGACCGGCAAGTTCGTCATCGGCGGGCCGGACGGCGACGCCGGGCTGACCGGCCGCAAGATCATCGTCGACACCTATGGCGGTGCCGCACCCCATGGCGGCGGTGCCTTCTCCGGCAAGGACACCACCAAGGTGGATCGTTCGGCGGCCTATGCGGCGCGCTACCTGGCCAAGAACGTCGTGGCGGCGAAACTCGCCGACCGCTGCACCATCCAGCTTTCCTACGCCATCGGCGTTGCTCAGCCGCTGTCGGTCTATGTCGACTTGCACGGTACCGGCAAGGTCGACGAGGCAAAGCTCGAGGACGCGCTGCGCACGGTGATGGATCTGTCGCCGTCGGGTATCCGCCGTCACCTCGATCTCAACAAACCGATCTACGCCAAGACGTCGTCCTACGGCCATTTCGGCCGCAAGGCCGGCCGTGATGGGTCTTTCTCCTGGGAAAAGACCGATCTCGCCAAGGCGCTCAAGGACGCGGTCGCCGCCTGACAGCGGCGCCGCAAAGTCCCACCATGGATCCGAAGGGCAGACCAAGCCGCGCGACCGAAGCCTTTTTCGGTCGCCGGCGCGGCAAAACCATGCGTCCGCAGCAGGCGGCCGCATTGGAAAGCGGCTTTGGCACATATCGGCTCGATCTGACGGCTGAACCGCCGACCGATCTCAGCAGTCTGTTTGAGACGGATGTCAGCGCGGTTCGCCTTGAGATTGGCTTCGGCGGTGGCGAGCATCTCCTGCATCGTGCGATCGAGGCGCCTTCGATCGGCTTTATCGGCGTCGAGCCCTTCGTCAACGGCATGGCCAAGATGATGATGGCGGTGCGCGAGAAACCACTCGCCAATCTGCGGGTCTATGACGACGACGCCACAAGGCTGCTCGACTGGCTGCCGCAAGCCTCGCTCGACGGCATCGATCTGCTCTATCCCGACCCTTGGCCGAAGAAGAAACACTGGAAGCGGCGCTTCGTCAGCCCGGTCAATCTCGAGCGGTTCGCGCATGTGCTGAAGCCTGGTTCAAAATTCCGCTTCGCGTCCGACATCGACACCTATGTCAACTGGACCCTGCTGCATTGCCGCGCGCATGGCGCGTTCGCATGGCAGGCTTGCGAGGCGGCGGACTGGCACCTTTCCTATGAAGGTTGGCCGGGCACCCGTTACGAGGCCAAGGCCATTCGTGAGGGCCGGCGGCCGGCCTATCTGACCTTCATTCGGAAATAAGCTCGCGGTCATAGAGAAATTCCAGGAAAAGTGTGAAACGGTTTTCCGTCCGGAATTGCGTCAAAGCTAGAAGCGGCGGCCGATGCGATCGAAGGCGGCAGGCTCGACGCCGAGATTGCGCAGGTCGTCGGCGCGCGGCCTGCGACCGGCTTCCACGGCCCGTGAAGCGGCCACGGCGCTGCCGAATACGGTGAAGAAGTCGCCTATTGCAGAAAATATCTTGCGATTGCTCATGATCATGTCCTTTCGCGCACGTATGGCGCACGGCCACATTTGTGCAGCGCAACATAAATAGGCGCGTTTCAGCGCCGATCCCATGGGTGTCGCCGCATAGGCGCCATGCGCCCCATGCAACGCTGGCGCGGGCCGCCTCGATGGCGGCGTTGCCCGACCAGCACAGCGGGCTTGAAACACAGGCCGTCATCGTCTATATCAGCCTCAAATTCTTGGTCGGTATGACGAAGAGTGGGTCCACCCGGTCCCGCTCTTTTTTATTACCTGCCGATAACTTGGTAGAGAACGACAGGGCTTCAATGACTGCAACGGCAAGCGAGGGCGACGATCGCATCATCCGCGAAAGCGGCATCGATGCGCGCATCGCGCTGATCGTCCAGCCGGTTCTGCGCGGCATCGGCTTCCGCCTCGTGCGGGTGCATCTGTCGGGCCAGAACGGGCTGACGCTGCAGATCATGGCCGAACGCGAGGACGGCACCATGACCGTCGAAGATTGCGAAGAGGTCAGCCGCGCTGTGTCGCCGGCGCTCGACGTCGATGATCCGATCGAAAAGGCCTATCACCTCGAAGTCTCGTCGCCCGGCATCGACCGGCCACTGGTCCGTAAATCGGATTTCACGACCTGGACGGGTCATCTGGTGAAGATGGAAACATCGATGGTCGTCGCCGACCGCAAGCGCTTCAAGGGCAAGATCGCCGAAGCCGGCGAAGACGATGTGCTGATCGAGCGCGACAAGGCAGCCTATGGCGAGGAGCCGACGGTGCGTGTCCCCTACGATGCGATTGCCGACGTGCGCCTGATCCTGACCGACGATCTCATCCGCGATGCCCTGTCGAAGGACAACAGGGCGCGCAAGGAAGCCAAGAAGCGCCGCGGCGAACCGGACGATGACGAGTCGGGTGCGGAAGCGGACGCCACGGAAGACCACGAACAGGAACTATGATTGAGCTGCCGGGCGCAAAGGCCCGGCAAACAAGCTCCGGAGAAAAACGATGGTTGTAAGCGCCAACAGACTTGAATTGCTGCAGATCGCCGACGCGGTCGCGCGTGAAAAGTCGATCGACAAGTCGATCGTCATCGCCGCCATGGCCGATGCGATCCAGAAGGCGGCGCGCTCGCGTTACGGTCAGGAGACCAACATCCGCGCCGACATCAACCCGAACACCGGTGAGATGAAGCTGCAGCGGCTGATGGAAGTGGTCGAGAAGGTCGATGACTACGCCACGCAGATCGCCATTTCCTCGGCTCGCGAGCGCAATCCCGACGCCCAGCTCGGCGACTTCATCGCCGAACAGCTGCCGCCCATGGATTTCGGCCGCATCGCTGCCCAGTCGGCCAAGCAGGTCATCGTGCAGAAGGTCCGCGAGGCCGAACGCGACCGCCAGTATGACGAGTACAAGGACCGCATCGGCGAGATCGTCAACGGTACCGTCAAGCGCGTCGAATACGGCAACGTCATCGTCGATCTCGGCCGCGGCGAAGCGATCATCCGTCGCGATGAGCTGATCCCGCGTGAAAACTACAAATATGGCGACCGCGTCCGCGCCTATGTCTACGATGTGCGCCGCGAGCAGCGCGGCCCGCAGATCTTCCTGTCGCGTACCCATCCGCAGTTCATGGCCAAGCTGTTCACCATGGAAGTGCCGGAAATCTATGACGGCATCATCGAGATCAAATCGGTCGCCCGCGACCCGGGTTCGCGCGCCAAAATCGCCGTTATTTCGCGCGACAGCTCGATCGATCCGGTCGGCGCCTGCGTCGGCATGCGCGGCAGCCGCGTCCAGGCCGTCGTCGGCGAATTGCAGGGCGAGAAGATCGACATCATTCCGTGGTCGCCTTCTGCGGCGTCCTTCATCGTCAACGCGCTGCAGCCGGCGGAAGTCGCCAAGGTCGTGCTCGACGAGGATGCCGAGCGCATCGAAGTCGTGGTTCCCGACGACCAGCTGTCGCTGGCCATCGGCCGCCGCGGCCAGAACGTGCGTCTGGCTTCGCAGCTGACCGGTTGGGATATCGACATCCTCACCGAGGCCGAAGAATCCGAGCGTCGCCAGAAGGAATTCGTCGAGCGTTCGTCGCTGTTCATGGAAGCCCTCGACGTCGACGAGATGGTCGGCCAGGTGCTGGCCTCCGAAGGCTTCACCAGCGTCGAGGAAGTCGCGTATGTCGATTCCGGCGAGATCGCCTCGATCGACGGTTTCGACGAGGACACCGCTTCGGAAATCCAGACCCGCGCCCGCGAATATCTGGAGAAGATCGAGGCCGAGCACGATGACAAGCGCAAGGCGCTCGGTGTTTCGGACGAGTTGCGCGAAATCCCCGGCGTCACCACCGCCATGATGGTGACGCTTGGCGAGGACGGCGTGAAGACGATCGAGGATTTCGCCGGCTATGCCGCCGACGACCTGACCGGCTGGAAGGAACGCAAGGACGGCGAGACAAAGGTCTATCCGGGCGTGCTGGCCAATCATGGCGTGACCCGCGCGGACGCCGAACAGATGGTTCTGGCCGCCCGCCTCAAGGCCGGCTGGATCACCGAAGACGAGCTTGCAGCCGAAGAAGTCTCGGCTGACGAAGCCGTTGGTGCGTGAGGTGAAACCGCATCGCACCGAACCCGCCCCTGGACGAGATGAACGATCGCACCTGCATCGTTACGCGCAAACAAGCCGAACCGGATGATCTGATCCGGTTCGTCGTCGGCCCGGATTCGGCCGTCGTTCCCGACATCAAGAGAAATCTGCCCGGCCGCGGTTGCTGGGTGAGCGCCGACCGCCTACATATCGACAAGGCTGCGGCGAAGAACCTCTTTGCCCGCGCCTTCAAGGCACAGGTGGTCGTGCCGCCCGATCTTGGCGGCATGATCGACGGGCTGCTTTCCAGGCACGCTCTGGGCATGCTTGGTCTTGCCCGTAAGGCAGGCGCAATTTCGCTTGGTGCTACCAAGGTCGAAAGTGCTGTTCGCGGCGGATTGGCGCTTTTCGTGCTCCACGCGACCGAGGCGTCCGATGACGGCGTGCGCAAGATCAGCCAGGCGCGACGGGCGACAGTCCATCTCGGCGGGCCCGCCATCCTTGCCTACAAACTTTTCTCCGAGGTCGAGTTGAGCTTGGCATTGGGGGGTACAAATGTGATACATGCTGCCGTTCTCGCGGGAGACGCGGGCAGGGCGGTCCAGAAGCGCATGGTTGCGCTCGACCGGTATCGGGGCGGTTCCCCGGACGATCTGGCAATGCTTGCGGCTGTTGCTGACGAAGATGATGCCGCAGAGGATATGGAATGAGCGATACGAAATCGGGTGACGACAATACGCTGAGTGTGACGCCGAAGAAGACCTTGACGCTGAAGCGCCCCGGTATGGAGCAGGGCACTGTGCGCCAGAACTTCTCGCACGGCCGCACCAAGCAGGTCGTCGTCGAAACCAAGAAGCGCAAGTTCTCGATGCCCGGCGACAAGCCGGAGCCTGTTGCCGCCCCCGTCTTCACACCGAAGCCGGCGGTCGTGGCCGCACCCGTCGTGCCGGAAGCACCGAAGGCGCCGCCACCCCCGCCGCCACCGGCCCCGGTCGAGCGCAGCGGCATGGTGCTGAACGAACTGTCGCGCAGTGAAATGGAAGCACGCCGCAGGGCGCTCGAGGGCTCGAAGGTTCGCGAGGTCGAGGACCGCCAGCGCGCCGCCGAGGATGCCAAGCGTCGCGCCGAGGACGAAGAGCGCCGCAAGCGCGAACGCGATGAATCCGCACGCCGCCAGGCCGAGGAAGAGGCGCGGTTGCAGACCGAGGCCGAATCCCGCCGTCGGGCTGAGGAAGAGGCGCGTCGCCGCGCGCCATTGGCTGCCGAACTGGCAACAGTCGATGACGAGGAAGTGGCCAAGCCGAAGCGGGTTGGCGCCGGCGCACCGGTGCGCCGTCCGGTCACGCCCGAAGTGGCGCGTCCGGCCAAGCCGACCAAGGCCGAGGAAGACCGCCGCCGCGGCAAGCTGACGCTGAATTCAGCATTGTCCGACGAAGACGCGCGAGCCCGTTCGCTGTCGTCGATGCGTCGCCGCCAGGAAAAATTCAAGCGCGCGATGCACAATGAGCCGCGCGAGAAAGTCATGCGCGAAGTGATCCTGCCAGAGACCATTACGATCCAGGAACTGGCGCAACGCATGTCCGAGCGCGCGGTCGACCTGGTCAAGTTCTTCATGAAGCAGGGCCAGATCCTGAAGCCGGGCGACGTCATCGATGCCGACACGGCCGAGCTGGTTGCTACCGAATTCGGCCACACGGTCCGCCGCGTCGCCGAGTCCGACATCGAGGAAGGCCTGTTCAACATCGCCGACAATGCCGAGGACCTGGTTTCGCGTCCGCCGGTCGTGACGATCATGGGTCACGTCGATCATGGCAAGACCTCGCTGCTCGACGCGATCCGCAACGCCAATGTCGTCTCCGGCGAAGCCGGCGGCATCACCCAGCATATCGGCGCCTACCAGGTCGAGAAGAACGGTCACAAGATCACCTTCATCGACACGCCCGGCCACGCCGCCTTCACGGCGATGCGTGCTCGTGGCGCCCAGGCGACCGACATTGCCATCCTGGTGGTTGCCGCCGACGACAGCGTCATGCCGCAGACGATCGAATCGATCAGCCATGCCAAGGCGGCCGGCGTTCCGATCATCGTGGCGATCAACAAGATCGACAAGCATGATGCCGATCCGCAGAAAGTGCGCTCCGAACTGCTGCGCCACGAGGTTTTCGTCGAATCCATGGGCGGTGAAGTTCTGGACGTCGAAGTGTCGGCGACCAAGGGCACCAATCTCGACAAGCTGCTCGAGGCGATCCTGCTGCAGGCCGAAATTCTCGACCTGAAGGCCAATCCGGATCGTACCGCCGAGGGTGTCGTCATCGAAGCCCAGCTCGACAAGGGCCGTGGCCCCGTCGCGACCGTGCTGGTGCAGACCGGCACGCTGATGCCGGGCGACATCCTTGTTGCCGGCAACGAATGGGGCCGGGTGCGTGCGCTGGTCAACGATCGTGGCGTGCAGATCAAGGAAGCGCCGCCGGCGATGCCGGTGGAAGTGCTTGGCTTGCAGGGCACACCGCAGGCCGGCGATCGCTTCGCCGTGGTCAACAACGAGGCCCGTGCCCGCGAGATCACCGAATACCGCCAGCGGCTGGCGCGCGAGAAGGCGGTTGCCAAGCATGCCGGCCAGCGCGGTTCGCTTGAGCAGATGATGTCGCAATTGCAGACAAGCGGGCTGAAGGAATTCCCGCTGGTCATCAAGGGCGACGTGCAGGGCTCGATCGAGGCGATCAACGCCGCACTCGACAAACTCGGCACCGACGAAGTGCGTGCGCGCATCGTCCATGCCGGCGCCGGCGCCATCACCGAAAGCGACGTGTCGCTGGCGGAGACTTCGGGTGCCGCGATCATCGGCTTCAACGTCCGCGCCAACGTCCAGGCGCGTGCCGCCGCAGCGGCGGCTGGCATCGAGATCCGCTACTACTCGATCATCTACAACCTCGTGGATGACGTGAAGGCGGCTCTGTCGGGCCTGCTGTCGCCGGAGCGTCGCGAGACCTTCATCGGCAACGCGCAGATCCTCGAGATCTTCGACATCACCAAGGTCGGCAAGATCGCCGGCTGCCGTGTCACCGAAGGCAAGGTCGAGCGTGGCGCGGGTGTGCGCCTGATCCGTGACAACGTCGTCATCCACGAAGGGACGCTGAAGACCCTGAAGCGCTTCAAGGACGAAGTTTCGGAAGTCCCCGGCGGCCAGGAGTGCGGCATGGCCTTCCAGAATTACGAAGACATGCGCGTCGGCGACGTCATCGAGTGCTTCCGCGTCGAGATGGTGACCCGGACACTCTGAGTTCGAGTGACTTGTCCATACCGGGCGGTGGCCGAAAGGCCGCCGCCCGAGGTCTATTGAGAACGACCCATATGAGACATGCGGCACGGTCCCATCCCGCGCCTCACGCTTCAGGATAGAGAAAAATGCCCCGTCCAACCACATCCAGCCCATCCCAGCGCATGCTGCGCGTCGCCGAACAGGTGCGCCATGCGCTGTCCGAAACCCTGCAGCGCGGCGAGATCATCGATCCGCTGATCGAGAACACCGTGGTGTCGGTCTCGGAAGTGCGCATGTCGCCCGATTTGAAGGTCGCTACCGCTTTCGTTTCGCCACTCGGCGCCAAGGATACCGATGCGGTGGTCGAGGCGCTGAACAAGCATGCGAAATTCATCCGTGGCCGTGTCTCCGGCGCGCTGCGGCAGATGAAATTCATGCCGGAGTTTCGCTTCAAGCTCGACACCTCCTTCGACAATTTCGCCAGGATCAACGACCTCTTGAAATCGCCGGAAGTGGCGCGCGATCTGGGTCCTGAGGACCAGCAAAACGCGGACCAGGACAAAGACGACAACAAGGACACCGAATAGTGGCGCGCCGCGGCAAGAAGAAGGGCCGGCCGATCTCGGGCTGGCTGATCCTGGACAAGCCGGTCGGCATGGGCTCGACCGAAGCCGTCTCCAAGATCAAATGGCTGTTCCAGGCGGAAAAAGCCGGCCATGCCGGCACGCTCGATCCGCTGGCGTCCGGCATGCTGCCGATCGCGCTTGGCGAGGCCACCAAGACCGTTCCCTACGTGCAGGACGGCGCCAAGATCTATCGCTTCACCGTCGCATGGGGGCAGGAGCGCTCCACCGATGACCTCGAAGGTCCGGTGTCGAAGGAGTCCGATCTGCGTCCGTCGGAAGCCGAGGTGCTCGCCCTGCTGCCGAAATACACCGGCGTCATCATGCAGACGCCGCCGCAATTCTCGGCCATCAAGATCGCCGGCGAGCGCGCCTATGATCTGGCCCGCGACGGTGCGACGGTCGACATACCCGCGCGAGAGATCGAGATCGGCCGTCTGGACGTTGTCGAGCATGGCGCCGACCATACTGTTTTCGAGGTCGAGTGCGGCAAGGGCACCTATGTGCGTTCGCTGGCCCGCGACATGGGCCGCGACATGGGCTGTTTCGGCCATATCAGCGAATTGCGCCGGGTCGAGGTCGAACCGTTCACCTCGGAGGACTTCGTTACCATCGCCGAGTTGGAAGCTGCCCGTTTCGGCGTGGTGGAGGGAAACGCGGACGCGACTGATATCGCCGACGCTACGGTAGCCGCCGACACGGCAGAGGCTGCCGACAAGGTGGAAGTGCCAATCGACTTCGATGCCATCGATGCGCTCCTGGTCGACACATCGGCTGCCCTCGATTGCCTGCCGCAGATCGCCATCAGCGACGATGCGGCGACCAAGATCCGCCTTGGCAACCCAGTCATCATCCGCGGCCGCGATGCACCGGTGGAAGCCGAGGAAGCCTGCGCCACGGCGCGCGGCAAGCTGGTCGCCATCGGTGCCATCGAGCAAGGCATGTTCAAGCCCAAGCGGGTCTTTGCCGGGTGACGGCTCTCGTCTAACTTCAGTTCGACTCTACGTTCGAGGGGCACATGGCAAAGGCCGAAGCGGTGAACAAACGGGCGCCGGTGAAAACGCGCCGGCCGCCGGTCGGTGCGTCGCCTGGCACGCTGATCGCCGACCCCTCGGCGCGTCGCAGCGAACTCAGGCTGACGCTGATCTCGCCCGAAAAATTCAAGACCATCGAAAATGCCAGCATCGACGACCTCAACACCCATTGCGACAAATGGCCGGTCCTCTGGCTCGACTGCACCGGCCTCGCCAACATCCCGCTGATCGAGGAGATCGGCCGCATTTTCAGCCTGCATCCGCTGGCGCTGGAGGACGTCGTCAACACCGGCCAGCGGCCGAAGGTCGACTTCTTCGAGGACCATGCCTTCGTCGTCGTCAGGATGATCGACGACGTCACCTCGCATCGCTATGAGCAGATCGCCGTCTTCTTCGGCAGCAACTTCGTCGTTACCTTCCAGGAGCGGGAAGGCGATCCGTTCGATCCGGTGCGCAAGCGCATCGAAAGTTCGGCGCCCAACCGGCTGCGCGCCCGCGGCGCCGATTACCTCGCCTATGCGCTGATCGATGCCATCGTCGACAGCTATTTTCCGCCGATCGAGGCCGCCGGCGACACGGTCGACAGCATCGAGGACGAGATGCTGCATTCGCCGCACAAGCATCAGATGCGGCAACTGCATGAATTGCGGCGCGACGCCAACGTGCTGAAAGGCGTGCTTTGGCCAATGCGCGATGCGCTGGCGACGCTGATCCGCAACGATGTGCCCTATGTGAAGGCCGAGACCAAGATCTTCCTCAACGACACGCTCGACCATGCGCTGCGGCTGATCGAACTGGTCGAAACCCAGCGCGACATGCTGACCGGCCTGATCGAAATGCACCTGTCGCTGAGCCAGGCGCGCACCAACGACGTCATCAGCTATCTCACCATCGTATCGGTCATCTTCATGCCGCTCACCTTCCTGGTCGGCATCTGGGGCATGAATTTCGACCCGGAGTCTTCGCCCTGGAACATGCCGGAACTGAAGGCCTATTATGGCTATCCCTTGTCGCTGCTGTTCATGGCGCTTGTCGCGTTCGGGCTGATCGCCTTCTTCAAATGGAAGAAATGGCTTTGACAAGGATAAACCTGCCATTTTGGGCCTGAAAAGCCGGCTGGTGAATTGGGCTGGTGTTTTCCGGGGAATTGCACTATATGCGCCGCAGCATAGCGCTGTGACGCTTTGCTTGCACCGGCCCCTGCTGGACGACATCCCGGCTGAGGGCGACCCGTTTCCTCAAACAGATAAGGAAAAACACGATGTCGATTACTGCCGAGCGCAAACAGGAATTGATGGGTGAATTCGCAACCGCCAAGGGCGATACCGGGTCTCCGGAAGTCCAGGTGGCCATCCTTTCCGAGCGCATCAAGAACCTGACCGACCATTTCAAGGACCACAAGAAGGATAACCATTCCCGCCGTGGTCTGCTTGCTCTCGTCTCCCAGCGCCGCAGCCTGCTTGATTATCTCAAGCGCAAGGACGACGCGCGCTACCAGACGCTGATCGAGAAGCTCGGTCTGCGTCGTTGACGAATTGACCGGCGGGCTTTCGAAGGAGAGCCCGCCGGTCGCGCATTCTGCCAGTCGTATCGACTGGCCAGACCCGGTTTCGATCGTGCAGAGGGCACTCGAAACCGCCCATGGACGGTCATGGGGCAGGATTGCAGGACGCTCGCGCGCGCTCGCCGCGCCGAAATTACCCGAGCTTCCCGTTGTCTTGCCCGTGGCTGCCCGAGAAAGGAAGCCAGGGAAAGGGCATCCGCGCACCGTGAAACGGCGCGGCCCTTTCCTCATATTAAGGACAAGACATGTTCAATCACCACAAAGTGGAAATCGAATGGGGCGGCCGTCCGCTCATCCTCGAAACCGGCAAGATCGCACGCCAGGCTGACGGCGCGGTGCTCGCCACCTACGGCGAGACCAAGGTTCTCGCCACCGTTGTTTCGATGAAGGAGCCGAAGCCCGGCCTCGATTTCTTCCCGCTGACCGTCAACTACCAGGAAAAGACTTACGCCGCCGGCAAGATCCCGGGTGGCTATTTCAAGCGTGAAGGCCGTCCGAGCGAGAAGGAAACGCTGGTTTCCCGCCTCATCGACCGCCCGATCCGCCCGCTCTTCGCCTCCGGCTACAAGAACGACACGCAGATCGTCGTCACCGTCGTCCAACATGACCTCGAGAACGATCCCGACATCCTGTCGATCGTGGCCACCTCGGCTGCCCTGACGCTCTCGGGCGTGCCCTTCATGGGCCCGATCGGCGGCGCCCGCGTTGGCTATATCAACGGCGAATACGTGCTCAACCCGCATGTCGACGAGATGCAGGAATCGAAGCTCGACCTGATCGTCGCCGGCACCACCGACGCCGTGCTGATGGTTGAGTCCGAGGCCAAGGAATTGGGCGAAGAGCTGATGCTCGGCGCCGTCATGTTCGGCCACAAGGGTTTCCAGCCGGTCATCGACGCCATCATCAAGCTGGCCGAAGTCGCCGCCAAGGAGCCGCGCGACTTCACCGCGCCGGACTATTCCGCGCTTGAAGCCGAGATGCTGAAGATCGTCGGCGACGAACTCAGCAATGCCTACAAGAACGTCGACAAGCAGAAGCGCTACGCCGCCGTCGACGCCGTCAAGGCGAAGGTCAAGGCAGCGTTCGCCCCGGTCGAAGGCGAAGATGCCAAGTACACCTCCGAGCAGATCGGTTCGGTTTTCAAGGAACTCCAGGCCAAGGTCGTGCGCTGGAACATTCTCGACACCGGCTCGCGCATCGATGGCCGTGACCTGAAGACAGTCCGCAAGATCGTCTCTGAAGTCGGCGTCCTGCCACGCACCCACGGTTCGGCGCTGTTCACCCGCGGCGAGACCCAGGCGCTGGTCGTTGCAACGCTCGGCACCGGCGAGGACGAGCAGTATGTCGATTCCCTGACCGGCATGTACAAGGAGAAGTTCCTCCTTCACTACAACTTCCCTCCCTACTCGGTCGGCGAGACCGGCCGCATGGGTTCGCCGGGTCGCCGCGAAATCGGCCACGGCAAGCTTGCCTGGCGCGCCATTCGCCCGATGCTGCCGAGTGCCGACCAGTTCCCCTACACGCTGCGCGTCGTCTCGGAGATCACCGAGTCCAACGGTTCGTCGTCGATGGCCACCGTCTGCGGCACCTCTCTGGCGCTGATGGATGCCGGCGTGCCGCTGGCCAAGCCCGTCGCCGGTATTGCCATGGGCCTGATCAAGGAGGGCGAGCGTTTCGCCGTTCTGTCCGACATCCTTGGTGATGAGGATCACCTCGGCGATATGGACTTCAAGGTCGCCGGCACCGCCAACGGCATCACCTCGTTGCAGATGGATATCAAGATCGAAGGCATCACCGAGGAGATCATGAAGATCGCGCTGGACCAGGCCAAGGATGGCCGCCAGCACATCCTCGGCGAGATGGCGCATGCTCTGACCGGCGCGCGTTCGGAACTCGGTGAGTTCGCACCGCGCATCGAAGTGATGCACATCCCGACCGACAAGATCCGTGACGTGATCGGCTCGGGCGGCAAGGTGATCCGCGAGATCGTCGAAAAGACCGGCGCCAAGATCAACATCGAGGACGACGGCACGGTCAAGATCGCTTCGTCCAACGCCAAGGAGATCGAGGCGGCGAAGAAGTGGATCCACACCATCGTCGCCGAGCCGGAAGTCGGCGAGATCTACGAAGGTACGGTCGTCAAGACCGCGGATTTCGGCGCTTTCGTCAACTTCTTCGGTCCGCGTGACGGCCTCGTCCACATCTCGCAGCTTGCCAACGACCGGGTCGCCAAGACCTCGGACGTGGTCAAGGAAGGCGACAAGGTCTGGGTCAAGCTGATGGGCTTCGACGAGCGCGGCAAGGTCCGCCTGTCGATGAAGGTCGTTGACCAGGCCACCGGCAAGGAACTCGCCCGCGACAAGAAGAGCGAAGGCGAAGAAAACGCCGCCTGAACGTCTTGAGTTCATGAATTGAAGCGGGCGCGGCTTATGTCGCGCCCGTTTTCATTTCAGCCCCGGTTTTCACTTTCAAATAGCCCAGACAAGTCGAGATCGAACGATGTCCGCCGAGCCGTTGAAGACGCTTTTCCATCCCTTCGAGGCCGAGGCTGTTGCTTTGCCGGGAAAGGGCGAGCGCGTGCTGTTTCTCGGCGCTGAGCCGGGTTTTCGCCTGCCTGAAGGCTTCGAGGCGACGCTTCACCTCGTGCAGGGCTTCCGGCCGCATTTTAGCGCGCTGCAGGCGTCTGGCTGCGCCGTCACCGCGCAAGTGGAAGGCGATGGCTTCGATATGGCACTTGTGCTTGCCGGCCGGCATCGGGGTCTGAACGAAGTGCGCCTCGCGGAGGCGCTTGAGCGTGTGGCGCCGGGCGGCTTGGTCGTCGTTGGCGGCGGCAAGGACGATGGCATTGCCAGCCTGCGCAAGCGGGTCGGCGAACTTGTCCCCCTCGAGGGCCATCTGCCGAAATATCACGGCATCGCCTTCTGGTTACGCCGTCCCGCCGACCTCGCCGCCGCGGAGGAACTGCGCGCCGCCAATCCCGCTCTGCTGGTTGAAAACCGGTTCCGCACCGCGCCCGGCATGTTTTCCTTCGACCGGATCGATACCGGCTCGAAATTGCTGGTCGAGAACCTGCCCAATGATCTGCGTGGCAACATTGCCGATTTCTGCGCCGGCTGGGGGTATCTGGCTGCCGAGATCGCCGTCCGCTCACCGGGCATTTCAGCGCTCGACCTCTATGAGGCCGATTTCGCCTCGCTCGAAGCCGCAAAGCTCCATCTGGCAGGGGTCGGCCAGTCGATCGCCAGGAATTTCTTCTGGATCGATCTGCTGAAGGAACCGGTCGAGAAGCGCTACGACGCGATCGCCATGAACCCGCCCTTTCACCGCAGCCGGGCGGCCGAGCCGGAGATCGGCGCCGGCATGATCCGCGCGGCGGCCAAGGCCTTGAAACCAGGTGGTCGGCTGTTCATGGTCGCCAACCGCCAGCTTCCCTATGAGCCGATCCTGGCGGCCGCTTTTTCGAGCCATGCCGAACTCGCCCGCGACGGCATGTTCAAGGTGCTTGTCGCTCGTCGTTGATACAATGCACCGCGTTCAATGCAGATTGGCGACGCGTCGGACCTCATCGGTGACATGCACGTCGCCGACCCTGATCTTGAGGGGGGCCGGCCTGCCGTACAGGTAGCCTTGCACCACCTCGCAGCCGGCTGCCCTGAGCAGCGTCGCCTG
Organism: Mesorhizobium sp. SEMIA396; assembly: GCF_024518615.1. NCBI lineage: Bacteria > Pseudomonadati > Pseudomonadota > Alphaproteobacteria > Hyphomicrobiales > Phyllobacteriaceae > Mesorhizobium > Mesorhizobium sp. SEMIA396. Next base: position 74,357 of record NZ_JANIFC010000012.1, on the reverse strand, counting down.
GCTTTCGGTCTCGACGCCTTCGGCAATGATGCTGACGCCGAGCGCGCGCGAAAGCCCGACGATCGTCGAGACGACCGCGCCGGAGCTGGAGTCGGTGTCGAGGCGGCTGACGAAGGACCGGTCGATCTTCAGCTTGCCGAATGAGAAATCGATCAAATAGCTCAAATTGGAATAGCCGGTACCGAAATCGTCGACGGCGACCGAGATGCCCATATCCGCAAGCTCCTTCAGGATGGCGGCGGCGCGGTCGCGGTCCTGCATCATCGCCGTCTCGGTCACTTCCAGCTCCAGCCGCGACGGCTTGATGCCGGTGCTCGTCATGGCGTCGTGCACGATGCCGACGAAGTCCTTGGTCATGAACTGGACGGGCGAGATGTTGACGGCGACGAAGCAATCGTCGGGCAGATGCCGGGCGTCGCTGCAGGCTTTGCGCAGCACCCATTCGCCGATCGGGCCGATCATGCCGGTTTCCTCGGCGATCGGAATGAACTCCATAGGCGGGATCATGCCGCGTTCCGGATGCCGCCAGCGGATAAGCGCTTCATACCCGACGATGCGGCCGGTCGGGAGATCGAGCTGCGGCTGGTAATGAAGGTCGAAGTCACCACGTTCGAAGGCTATGTGCAGTTCGGATTCGATCCATTGGCGATGGTCGGCGACCCTGCCCATTTCGGCATGGAAGACCGACCAGTTGCCGACGCCGCTGGCGCGCGCGTTCTGCAGCGCCAGATTAGAGCGGCGCAGGATGAGGACCGGATCGACGCCGTCCTTTGGCATCGCCACGATGCCGACCGACAGGCTGACCGATTGCAGGTGCGTACCGAGATCATAGGGCTCCATCATCTCGTCGATGAGCCTCTCTATGGTGCTTTCCAAGGACCCCGAGACTTGATTGTCGGGCAGCAGGATCGCGAATTCACCGGCGCCGATGCGTCCGATCAGCGCGCGCGGTGGCACGCACGTCTTCAAGCGCTTGGTGAAGGCGCGGATCAACTCGTCGCCCTGGCTGTAGCCGATGGCGTCATTGATCTGCTTGAAGCGGTCGATGTCGATATCGATGAGGAACATCGGCTCGCCGGTCCGGCTGGTCGCGCATGCCGCCTCGGCAATCTTGCCGACCATCGCCGGGCGTGCCACCAGGCCGGTCAGCTTGTCGAAATGGGTTTCCGTGAAGACGAAATCCGCTGATTCATCGACGCCGGCGAAGAAGGACATCGCGGCGACCGACGCCGCCAGTGCGCAAAGAGCGGCCATCACCGAGACCATCATGTCCGCGGAGATGCCGGCAAAACCATCGCCGAGACCGAGCTTCAGGCCCCAGAGCCCGAGGACGAAACTGCCGAGACCCGAACTCGCTATGGTGAGCAGTCGGAACACCGGTGTTCGCTTCGGGTGGCTGACGGCGAGCATTGAAAGTTCCCCTGAGTACGGGGCTTTCTAGCGGATATCTCCTTAAAATGAGTTTCCGCGAATGAATCCAATTTTATTGGACCGAAAGTATTTCTTGAGCGGATCAACGCGCCTGGCGCTGAAACGGATTCAACTGGCGCGCCTAAGCTTCGTGTCTTCAAATGTCGCCATTTTAAAACCGCCGCGCATCTTTGGGCGGCAGGCGTTAGTCTCGTGCGCCGTCGGTCTGCTTCAATTCGTCGAGCGTCGGCATGGAAACGATGTGATAGCCGGAATCGACATAGTGGATTTCGCCGGTAACCCCGGAAGACAGATCCGACAACAGATAAAGTGCCGAGCCACCGACCTCGTCGATGGTCACCGTGCGGCGCAGCGGCGAGTTTCGCTGCTGGTAGGAGAACATGTGGCGCGCATCGGAAATGCCGGCGCCGGCGAGCGTGCGCACCGGTCCAGCCGAAATGGCGTTCACCCTGATGGCGCGCGGACCGTAGTCGTTCGCAAGATACCGGACACTCGCCTCCAGCCCTGCCTTGGCGACGCCCATGACATTGTAGTTCGGCATGACGCGGACCGACCCCGCATAGGTCAGCGTGATCATCGATCCGCCGTCCTTCATCAAGGTGGCCGCATGGCGGGCGACCTCAGTGAAGGAGTAGCAGGAGATCACCATGGTGCGGACGAAATTGTCCCGGCTGGTGTCGGCGTAGAGGCCTTTCAGCTCGTTCTTGTCGGAAAAGCCAATGGCGTGGACGACGAAATCCAGCCCGCCCCATTCCTTGCCCAGAGTCTCGAACGTGGCCGCGACAGAGGCGCTGTCCTCGACGTCGCACGGCACGACCAGCGAGGCGCCGAGCTTGTCGGCCAGCGGCCTGACCCGGCGTCCGAAGGCATCACCCTGATAGGTGAAGGCGAGTTCCGCGCCATGTTCGGATAATTTCCGGGCGATGCCCCAGGCGATCGAATGATCGTTGGCGACACCCATGACAAGCCCGCGCTTGCCCTTCATCAATCCGTCCATGGCCGGCAAATCCTTATGCGGAATAGCGCTGGAAAACGAGCGTGGCGTTGGTGCCGCCGAAGCCGAACGAATTGGACAAGACAGTGTCGATCCTGGCGTCGTCGATGCGCTTTCGCACGATCGGCATGCCCTCGAATTCGGGGTCGAGGGTCTCGATATGGGCGCTTTCGCCGATGAAGCCGCCCTGCATCATCAGGATCGAATAGATGGATTCCTGCACGCCGGCCGCGCCCAGCGAATGGCCGGTCAGCGACTTCGTCGAGGTGATATACGGCATCTCTGGGCCGAACACCTCGCGGATCGCTCCCATTTCCTTGGAATCTCCCACCGGCGTCGAGGTACCATGGGTGTTGATGTAGTCGACCGGTGTGGAAACCGTGGCCAGCGCCTGGCGCATGCAGCGGACTGCGCCCTCGCCTGAAGGGGCAACCATGTCGTGACCATCCGACGTCGCGCCATAGCCAACGATCTCGGCATAGATTTTCGCGCCGCGCGCTTTGGCATGCTCAAGCTCTTCCAGCACCAGCACCCCGGCGCCGCCGGCGATGACGAAGCCGTCGCGATTGGCGTCATAGGCGCGGGAAGCGGTCGATGCGTTGTCGTTGAATTTCGACGACATGGCGCCCATGGCGTCGAACAGGTCCGACATCGTCCAGTCGAGATCCTCGTGGCCGCCGGCAAAGATGATGTCCTGCTTGCCCCACTGGATCAATTCATAGCCATTGCCGATGCAATGCGCCGAGGTCGAACAGGCCGACGAGATCGAGTAGTTGACGCCGTGGATCTTGAACCAGGTGGCAAGCGTCGCCGATGCGGTCGACGACATTGCCTTCGGCACCGCGAACGGACCGATGCGCTTGGGACTGCCGTTCTTCAGCGTCGTTTCGGCAGCTTCGACGATGGTGCGGGTGGATGGTCCGCCCGATCCCATGACGATGCCGGTGCGCTCATTGGTGATGTCGCTCTCGCCGAGGCCCGCATCCGCGATCGCCTGATCCATGGCGACATGGTTCCAGGCAGCCCCCTGGCTCAGGAAGCGCATCGCACGGCGGTCGATCATGGCCGATGGATCGAGCGTCGGCGCTCCCCAGACCTGGCAGCGGAAGCCGTGTTCGGCGAAGGAATCGGAGAAGCTGATGCCGGATCTGGCGTCATGCAGAGAGGTCTGCACCTCGTTGGCATTGTTGCCGATCGACGACACAATGCCGATGCCTGTGACTACGACACGTCTCATTCGCAACTCCTTCCAGGGGTGCTGGCCAGAGGGCTGGCCAGGGATGCCGGTCAGCCAACCGCCGACTGCTTGGACAGACCGACTTTCAAATCCGTTGCCGCGTATATGGGTTCGCCATCCGCCTTCAGCCAGCCATCGGCGATGCCGAGCACCAGCCGGCCCCGCATCACGCGCTTGAAGTCGATGCCATATTCGACCTTCTTCACCGAGGGCGTGACCATGCCCTTGAATTTCACTTCACCGGTCGACAGCGCCATCCCCTTGCCGGGTTCGCCCAGCCAGCCAAGATAGAAGCCCGTCAATTGCCACATGGCGTCGAGGCCGAGGCACCCCGGCATGATCGGATTGCCGATGAAATGGCAGGCAAAGAACCACAGGTCCGGCTTGATGTCGAACTCCGCGCGGATGAAACCCTTCTCGAAGGCGCCGCCCGTCTCGCTGATCTCGGTGATGCGGTCGAACATCAGCATCGGCGGATAGGGAAGCTGGGCGTTGCCCGGTCCGAACAGTTCGCCGCGGGCGCAGGCCAGCAATTCGTCGTACTCGTAGCTGGATTTACCCGCCATCAATCTCATCCCCATATCGTTCCGGGCTATCGGGTGCCCTTGTCGTTGGTTTCCTAACACAATCTGTTTCAGGCCGGAAACCGGCGTTTGCGCTTAGCCTGCTCGTCTGCCTGGGTCAATGCGCGCTATTGATCGCATTCGGACGACAGAATATATGTCCTGAGAGGTCCGGTTTCGGCAGACGTTCATTTTTTTGCCATTCTGGGCGTGTCTTGGGGCGGAACTGTGGGGTTCGACGAGAAGATGGACCTGGACGGCCGGAAGGAAAATGTCGCTGTGGACAAGCGGGTCCGTGAAGCTGGCCTGAGGCCGACGCGTCAGCGCATTGCGCTGGCCGATCTGCTTTTCGCCAAGGGCGACCGGCATCTGTCGGCCGAGGAACTGCACGAGGAGGCGGTTGCCGCCGGCGTGCCGGTGTCGCTGGCCACCGTCTACAATGCCCTTCACCAGTTTACCCAGGCGGGACTTTTGCGCATCCTCGCCGTGGAGGGCGCGAAAACCTATTTCGACACCAACACCTCCGACCACCACCATTTCTACATCGAAGGCGAAAACCGCATATTCGACATCGACAGTGGTCCGGTGACGGTCGCCAACCTGCCGGAGCCGCCGGAAGGGATGGAGATCGCCAATGTCGATATCGTGGTGAGGCTGCGCCCCAAACGCCGCGAATGACCGGCGAGGCCCCCTTACCGTGCCCGTGCTGTTGTTGCTCGGCGGGCACATGTGGGGCAATGCGGCCGCGATGGCGGTTGCGCTGATCTGGATCGCGCACATCGCCATCGACCGTGCGCTGGCCTATGGCCTGAAGCTGCCAACCGGCTTTCAGGACACCCATCTCGGCCGTATCGGGCGCTAGGCTGACCTGAATTTCAACACACCCAAACCGGGCCGTGAAGGATCGGGGTTAAGATTCTGGGTCAAGAATCAGTCCTTGACCCGTTCGCCGGGATAGGCGCCCCAGACGATCGACTGGGCAAGCCAGCCTGTGTGGCCATCGAATGTCATTTCGCACCACTGGCCGTCGCAGGATTTGATCGTGCCCATGACGCCCGGCTCGACCATCGCGACCACCCTTGCGTCCTTGTTGGGGCTGTTGAGAAGGTTGATCTGGGCACCCTTGCCGCGCTGCCACGGAGCAACGATTGCCGTGCGCCGGCCGGACAGCAGCGACTGGTTGATCCAGCCTTCCGAACCATCGGCATCGCGCACGCGGCGCCATGTGTCGAATTCCTGGATGATCTCCATCGGCAGGCCGGCCTTCATATACATCCAGTCGACCGAGTAGTTGGCCCCGGGACCGACGCGCGAGTTGACGCGGCCGGATTTCAGGCTGACGAAGCGCGGCAGCGGCAGGCCACTCGGACCAAGCGTGACGACGCCCTGGGCAGGTGCAGCGGCACTCTGCGCCACGGCAAGCGGAGAATAAAGCAGAGCGCCGAGAAATGCTGCGCTGAGGGTCAGGCGAAGCGACGCGAAACCAGACACTTTCATTCCTTTCGGCGCTTGCCCATCGGCCTCGGCGCCCCTTTTTCTTTGTCTTCGGCGGCACCGCTTGTTACAGGGAGTAATCGGCACCGCGACCGGCTTTCAGTTTCGCCGGTCTTGGTTAAAGAGGTCTCAACGAGATCGGGTTAGAAGCAATTCCAGCAAAAGTGTGATGCGGTTTTGCGTTCGGAATTGCGGCAAGTACTCGGGAGGGAAACAATGGCAGGCAAAAAGAAGCCTCTCGTCGTCATCACGCGAAAGCTGCCCGACCCGGTCGAGACCCGCATGCGCGAGTTGTTCGACGCAAGGCTGAATGTCGAGGACCGGCCGATGACGCAGCCGGAACTGGTCGCGGCAGTCAAGGAGGCCGACGTGCTGGTGCCGACGGTAACCGACCAGATCGACGCCGCACTGATCGCCCAGGCCGGCGACAACCTCAAGCTGATCGCCAACTTCGGCAATGGCGTCGACAAGATCGATGTCGCGGCCGCGGCCAAGAGGGGCATCACCGTCACCAACACGCCGAATGTCCTGACCGAGGACACCGCCGACATGACCATGGCGCTGATGCTGGCGGTGCCGCGGCGGCTGGCGGAAGGCGCCAATGTGCTCACCGGTGACAAGAAATGGGCCGGCTGGTCTCCGACCTGGATGCTGGGCCGGCGCATCTGGGGCAAGCGGCTCGGCATTGTCGGCATGGGGCGAATCGGCACCGCCGTCGCCAGACGGGCCAAGGCCTTCGGCCTGTCGATCCACTACCACAACCGCCACCGCGTGCTGCCGGCCGTGGAGGACGGGCTGGAGGCGACGTATTGGGAAAGCCTCGACCAGATGCTGGCCCGCATGGATATCATCTCGGTCAACTGTCCCTCGACGCCGGCAACCTTCCATCTGCTTTCAGCGCGGCGGCTGGCGCTGCTGCAGCCCACCGCATATGTCGTCAACACCGCGCGCGGCGACATCATCGACGAGGAAGCGCTGGTCAAGCTGATTCAGGACGGCAAGATCGCCGGGGCCGGCCTCGACGTCTACGAGCATGAGCCGGCTTTGAACAGCAAGCTGCTGAAGCTCGCCGCCAAGAACAAGGTCGTGCTTTTGCCGCATATGGGCTCGGCGACGCTCGAGGGCCGCATCGATATGGGCGAGAAGGTCATCATCAATATCCGTGCCTTCGTCGACGGCCACCGCCCGCCGGATCGGGTGCTGCCGCTCAGGACCTGACGCTGTCGCGGCCCACAAACCGTAAGATAAACCTTACGAGATAGCTTTGCGCATGGTGATCGAGGTCGGCCTGGCATAGCCCTCATGCGCCGTCCGTTCAGTTTCGCGAAAGCCGAGGCGAGCAAAGGCTTCATGATTCCCGGTCAGCTCGATCCGCGTCTGAAGCGCGACGGCGGCCTTGCCGCGGCTACGGGCAAGGTCTTCGACTGCCTGCATCAGCCGCCGGCCAATGCCTTGTCCCTGGCGGTCCGGCGCGACCGCGAACTTGCCGACATAAAGGTCCGCCGCCCTCTCAAGGGCAAAGACGCAGCCGACGATCCTGTCGCCCTGCACCGCCACGAAGCCGGTCTCCAGCCGCGCCTTGTCGCTCAGGGTGTCGGCGGTCAGATGGTGGGCCGAGGAGGGCGGGTCGACAACGCCGTCCATCGAAGCGAAAGCGCGCATGATCAATGCGAGCACATCGTCCCAACGGTCGAAATCGGTCGGGATCCGCGTGATGGAGACAGCTTCGTTCCGGTCCAAGAATTCAGCTTCTCTTGTAGCGGATGGTGTCGAAGCGCGCCGCCAGCGCATCATAGAGCAGCAGCCGGCCGACCAGCGGCTCGCCAATGCCGGTGATCAGCTTGATCGCCTCCATCGCCTGCAGCGTACCGACGACGCCGGTCAGCGCGCCAAGCACGCCGGCTTCGGCACAGGACGGCACCAGGCCCGGCGGCGGCGCCTCGGGAAACAGATCGCGATAGCTTGGGTTGGGCTTGCCGTCCCTGCCGTCTTCGAATGGCTTCAGCACCGTTACCGAACCATCGAAGCGTCCGACGGCGGCATGCACCAGCGGCTTGCCTTCGCTCGCGCAGGCATCGGCCACGGCATAGCGCGTTTCGAAATTGTCGGAACCGTCGACGACGATGTCATAGCGGGCGACGAGGGCGGGCGCATTGTCCGTGGTCAGCCGGAACGTATGCGGTTCGACTGTGGTGTTGGGATTGATGCGAGCGATTGCCGCCTTGGCGCTATCGGTCTTCAGCAGGCCGACAGTGTCGGTACCGTGAATGACCTGGCGCTGCAGGTTGGACAGCGAAACGGTGTCGTCATCGATCACGCCGAGTGTGCCGACGCCGGCGGCGGCAAGATATTCAAGCACCGGCGCGCCCAGTCCGCCAGCGCCGATGACCAGCACCCGGGCCTGTTTCAGCCTTTGCTGGCCGGCGCCGCCGATCTCCGGCAGCACGATGTGGCGGGCATAGCGTTCGATCTCGTCTGCGGTCAGGGCGGCAGTGGTCATTGCCTGATCATACAGGGACTGAAAAACCTTGTCAGGGGCCAACGCACCTGTTGATGTCGCCCAGGAACACGAGGCACAATGGTCTAGATCGTTGGCCCAACTGTCCCATGGTCGACAGTCAGGAATTGCGCGCGCCCCTGGAGACTGGAAAACAGCGCAGCATCGGTTCCTGTCATGAACGCCTGGCAGTTCAGTTCCTCCAGGATGGAGAACAGCGCCGCGCGCCGCCGGCTGTCGAGATGCGCGGCGATCTCGTCGAGCAACAGGATCGGCGTCATGCCCGACATTTCGCCGGTCAGCCTTGCGTGCGACAGCACGATGCCGACCAGCAGTGCCTTCTGCTCGCCGGTCGAGCAGAGTTCGGCCGGCATCGCCTTGGGGCGGTGTCGAACCACCAGATCCGAACGGTGCGGGCCGTCGAGGGTGCGCCCGGCGGCGCGATCGCGCTCACGGCCCCCGGCAAGCGTCCGACGGAAGCGCTCCTCGACATCGACCGCCGGCGCGGCGGCGATTTCGGCTTCCAGATCGCCCGAAAGGCCGATATCGGCCCGCGGAAATGGTCCCGTGTCGGGCAGCCTGTCGATCATGGTGGCGAGCAGCCGCACCATTTCGGCCCGCGCCGCGGCTATCGCCACACCGGTTTCGGCCATCTGCGTCTCGATAGCGTCGAACCAGCGGTCGTCCCGGGAGTTTTCGGTAAGCAGCCGGTTACGACCGCGCATAGCCTTCTCGTAGTCGATCGCACGTTGCCCGTGCCCGGGATCGATCGCCAGCACGAGCCGATCGAGAAATCGCCGGCGATCCGCGGCCGGTCCGGTGAACAACGCGTCCATGGCTGGCGTCAGCCACACCACGCGCAGCCATTCCAGCATGTCCTCGGCCGAGCGCGCCGACGCTCCGTTGATGCGCACCCGCCTGCCGCCTTCGCCGGCGGTGTCGCCGCCGGAAATGCCTGTTCCGATCTCGACCTGGCCGTCAGGTCCGTCGAGCCGGGCATGCAATGCAAAGCCGCCGTCGCCGCCCTCGCGTGCGACATCCACGTAAGGGGCGCGGCGCAAACCACGCCCCGGTGTCAAAAGGGAGATTGCTTCGAGGAGATTGGTTTTGCCGGCGCCGTTGTCGCCGGAAAAAACCACGGCACCTGGCGCCAGATCGATCGTCAGCGCCGCGTAGTTTCGGAAATTGGTAAGTGTAAGCTTACTTATGTGGTTCTGTGCCGGCAACCGCTATCCGCCTATAGAGCGTTCCATCGTTTCACGGAAACGCAAAACCAATCTATCTCTTTGTTTTAACGCAATTCCCAAGGGAAAGCGCTATGCGCTTTTCCCGGGAAAACCGCTTCACACTTTTCCTGGAATTGCTCTAGAAGTTGCCGTAAATATCGCGCTTGCCGGTCCACAACAGGACCGAAGTGCTGACACCGTGCCGCTACACCCGCATCGGCATCAGCACATAGAGTGCGGTCTCGTCGGCCATGTCGTGGATCAGCGTCGGCGAGCCGGCGTCGGCCAGCATGAACTTGGCTTCCGTGCCGGTCAGTTGCGCGGCAACGTCGAGCAGGTACTTGGCGTTGAAGCCGATCTCGATCGGATCGGATGAATAGTCGGCGGACAGCTCTTCGGTGGCGCTGCCTGAATCGGGATTGTTGACCGCAAGTGTCACCTGACCCTCGCTGATCGACAGCTTCACCGCGCGGCCGCGTTCGGAAGAGATGGTCGAGACGCGATCGACAGCGGCGGCAAAACTCTGGCGGTCGATGATCAGCTTCTTGTCGTTGCCGGTCGGAATGACCCGCTGATAGTCGGGGAAGGTGCCGTCGATCAGCTTCGAGGTCAAAACCACGCTGCCGATCGTGAAGCGGATCTTGGTGTCCGACAGTTCGGTGGTGACCGCGACATCCGGATCGTCGACGAGCTTCTGCAGCTCGCTCACCGTCTTGCGCGGAATGATGATGCCCGGCATGCCTTCGGAACCCGCTGGCGCATCGATCTCGGCGCGCGCCAGGCGGTGGCCGTCGGTCGCTACCGAGCGCAGCTTCAACTTGCCGCCGACCTCATGCGTGTGCAGATAGATGCCGTTCAGGTAATAACGCGTCTCCTCGGTGGAGATGGCGAATTGGGTCTTCTCGATCAGGCCTTTCAGGGCAACCGAGTCGAGACGGAAGATATGCGAGAACGATCCGGCCGAGAGCTCCGGGAAGTCGGATTGCGGCAGGCACTGAAGGCGGAAGCTCGAGCGGCCAGACGTCACTGACATGGCGTTGCCGTCCTCGTCCGTCTTCAGCATCACCTCGGCGCCATCGGCAAGCTTGCGCACGATGTCGTAGAGCAGATGTGCCGGGACTGTCGTCGCCCCGCCGCGCTCCACCTTGGCGGGTGTCGCTTCGGTCACCTCGAGGTCGAGATCGGTCGCCTTCATTTCAAGGCTGGCGCCTTCGGCGCTGAGCAGCACGTTGGACAGGATCGGTATGGTGTTTCGCCGCTCGACCACGCGATGGACGTGGTTGAGCGACTTCAGGAGATTGGACCGTTCCAGGATAACACGCATGACGAAACAGGCTCGCTTGAATGAATGACGGGTCACCAGTGAGCGGCGTCCCGCGAAAGGTCTGAACAGGCTCAGAATCTGCGTAAACTGACAGGAAAAAACCAGCAAACGCAAGCCCGCGCCACCGGTTCAGGCCGGCTACGCGGGCTTTCTGGGGATAACGCGCCCGAAGTCCGCGAGCCAGTGTCGTAAAACCGAAATCCAGATCGCTTCCAGGCGGCGCCACGAGCCCGATCCAGGCCCAGCGCCGCACTGGCAAGCCATTGAATTCCGGTATTGTTCCGGCTCAGCCATCCCCGGAGGATCAGGCCTGGTCGTTGATCAACCGCCTCAGAAGCTCAAGTTCCTGCGCCAGCGTGTTGTCGTTGCCGGAAAGGTCCTCGATCTTGCGCACGGCATGCAGCACCGTGGTGTGATCGCGGCCGCCGAAACGCCGTCCGATCTCGGGTAGTGAGCGCGGCGTCATCACCTTCGACAGGTACATGGCGACCTGCCGCGGCTTGACGATGGTGCGCGTGCGCCGGTTGGACAGCAATTCGGTCTTCGACACATTGTAGTGACGCGCCACGATGCGCTGGATGTCCTCGATACGGACACGCTTCGGCTCGCCGGTGCGATAGATGTGGCCGAGAATTTCGTCGATCCGGTCGATGGTGATCTGCGGCTCGAAGGATTGACGGAACAAAAGCTGATTGAAGGCGCCTTCCAGCTCGCGTCCGCTGCCGGTCACGGTGCGGGCGACGTGATTGAGGATCTCCTCCGAAATGTCGAGCGATGCGTCGTCGCTCCTGGCCGTGGCAAGGCGCAATTTGAGCATGCCGAGGCGCATGGCGAAATCGGGCGCCGACATTTCAAGCGCGACACCGCCATTGAGGCGCGAACGGACCCGCGGTTCGAGCGATTCCAGTTCCGACGGCGGCCGGTCGGCGGCGACGACGACCTGCTTGGCGCTGTCGAGCAGCATGTTGATGAGGTGGCAGAATTCATGCTGGATCGACTTGCCCTGCAGAAACTGCATGTCGTCGATGATGAGCAGGTCGATGTCGCGCAGCTGTTCCTTGAGCGTCAGCGCGTTGTTGTCGCGGATCGCGGTGGCAAAGCGCCACATGAAATACTCGGCCGTGAGATAGACGACGCGCGACTTGGGGTTCTGCTTCAGCGATTCCGCAGCGATGGCCTGCAGCAAATGTGTCTTGCCGAGCCCGACGGTTGCGTGAAGGAAAAGCGGATTGAAGCGCACTGCGCTCGATTGCGATTCCGCTACCGCCTTGGCGGCGGCGAAGGCCACCCGGTTCGACGGTCCCTCGATGAAGGACCCGAACGTGTAGCGCGGATCGAGCGGCGACCCCAGCACGTTGTGGCGAAATTCGCTCTCGATCGGTGTGCCCGGACGCGGAGCCGGTGCGCGCTCCACCCGGCTGGGGCTGACTGTGCCGGCGGCAAGTGCCGTCTGCGTCTGCCGTGTCATCTTGCTGCGTGCTGGCGTCACCTCTGGCTCGGCCTGGCTGCGTCCCTGACGGGTTGCCGTGCGCACGACGATGTCGATCTTGAGGAGATCGGCATCCTCCTGCTTCCACAGCTCTGAAATGAGGTCGAGATAGTGGCCGTTGATCCATGAACGCAGGAAGGCGGTAGGCACGGAGATGCGGACGATGCCCTTGGAAGCCTCGGCGACCTTCATGCGGCCAAACCAGCTCGAATAGACTTCGGTTCCCAGGCGCGCCTTCAACTGGGTCTTGACCCGGTCGAATTTCTGTTCCGCGTCGCTGGACACCGCCATGTCGTTTGCTCCGATCAAAGTTCCAGGAAATGGGAGGTCGCCCGTAAGTTCCCTTTCAATGCCGCTCTGCATGATCTTTTCCTTGTCCTTCCGTACCTGTTTTCCACCGGGGATGCGCCTCCTGCATCCGGTTCCGGCGACCTAAGTCTTTGCTACGATGTCCGCTGCCGCCGCCGGCAGATGAACGTCGCCCATTATCCGCGGGAACCGGTGCCGGCCCATGGAAGCCAGTCCGCGTTGGGTATGTCAGGGCAATACAACACCGCCCGGCGAAAAGAGCGCCGGCGCGCCGTCTACCTGCCATGTCTAGTTACGCCAGTCCCCTACCGTATCGAAAAAGACAAACCAAAACCGTCCGCGGACTTGATCCGCGTTGCAAATCCCGCCAATTTAAGCTGGCCGATTCAGGCTTGGGTTAAGAGCCAGAGCCCGTCCCTTTCGATAGATCGACACTACCGAAATCGCTGTGGATAGGGCAAGGCCACGTCTAACGGATTTTTAAGGAATCTGGTTAGTGGAGGCGGGTTCGAGTGGCGTGCCGCGACGGCACATTTTAACAAAGCCATTGTGATTCAAACCCTTTTCCGGCGAATATGAAAAACCGGGCGCTGACAGAAATATTCTGAAATAATTCGCTTGACAGCGACTTCTCCCCGATCGGGCCGGTCCGGTGTGGACAAGCTGTGGATCACCATCTGTAAGTCACTGAAAGATATAAGGTATTTCTGACAGTTAAGAATCTTTAGGTCGGCCGTTTCAAGCATGCCGATCACCAGCAGGCATGCATATGCCGGCAAACTATTCCTAATTGTGAAATGCCGCATAAGACGCCGTTTCCGGACATTCTTTTTAAGTGCTTGCCGGCAAACGAAAAAACCCGGCACAAACGGCCGGGTTCGAAGAACGTCAGTCTAGGCAAGTAATGTCAGGCCGACAGTACCTTGACCCGCTGAGCCAGTCGCGACACCTTGCGGGACGCCGTGTTCTTGTGGATCACGCCCTTGGTCGCGGCACGCATCAATTCCGGCTCCGCGATCTTGAAGGCAGCCTGTGCGGCAGCCTTGTCACCGGAGGCAAGGGCCTCTTCGACCTGGCGGATATAGGTGCGGACGCGCGAGCGGCGGTTCTTGTTGATCGCTGCGCGGCGGACGATCTTGCGCGTTGCCTTTTTGGCCGAGGATGTATTGGCCATGATGCCTCTCTTCTGATCTGGTCGGCGCATGCGGGATGCCGCAGGGCGCAAAAAACAAACGGGCAGCCACGGGGCCGCCTCGGTTGGTGCGGCTTATAGTTCAGCTTTTCCGGCGCGTCAACGCTGCCCGGCCTTCTTTTTGGCGGCCAGCAGCCATCTTCTTCGCAGCCAAGGGATTGGCGTCAGCGGTTGGTGAAATTCGGCTTCCGCTTCTCGGCAAAGGCCGCCATGCCTTCCTTCTGATCGTCCAGTGCAAACAGCGAGTGAAACAGCCGGCGCTCGAACCGCAATCCCTCGGCAAGCGTCGTCTCGAAGGCGCGGTTGACAGCCTCCTTCGCCATCATCACGGATGGTAGCGAGAAAGCGGCAATCTTGGCCGCGGCCTTCAGCGCCTCCTCGACAAGCTCGCCGGCAGGCACCACCCGCGACACCAGGCCAGAACGCTCGGCCTCGGCGGCATCCATCATCCGCCCGGTCAGGCACATGTCCATCGCTTTCGACTTGCCGACGAAGCGGGTCAGCCTTTGTGACCCGCCCATGCCTGGAATGACGCCGAGGGTGATCTCGGGCTGGCCGAATTTGGCCGTGTCGGCGGCGATAATGAAATCGCACATCATCGCCAGCTCGCAGCCGCCGCCGAGTGCATAGCCCGCCACTGCCGCGATAATAGGCTTTCGCGCCCGCGTCAGTTCCTCCCAGCCGACGAAGAAGTCTTGGGCGTAGGCGTCCGCGTAGGAGATGGACTGCATCTCCTTGATATCGGCGCCGGCGGCGAAAGCCTTTTCGGAACCGGTGATGACCATGGCGCCGACACCGGGATCGGCGCTGAACCCGTTCACGGCCGCCACCACCTCGGTCAGAATCTGCGAATTCAGCGCGTTGAGCGCCTGCGGCCTGTTCAGCGTGATCAGCCCGACCTTGCCGTGCGTCTCGGTGATGATCGTCTCATAGGCCATGGCTGCTTCTCCTTGCTCACGCTCGTCTAGAGCGGTTCATCGTTTCACGGAAACGCAGAACCGCTCCATCTCTCTGTCTTGACGCAATTCCGAACGGGAAACCGTTCCCACTTTTCCTGGAATTACTCTGACTCATCGCTGACATGTCCGGCAATAAAAGGTCGATCGGCCGCTCTGCACGACACGTTCGATGTGGCCGCCGCAGCCGGGCTTGGAGCAGGCCTTGCCTTCGCGGTCGTAGACGGCGAAGGCGTGCTGGAAATAGCCCAGCGCCCCATCGGTCTGCATATAGTCCCGCAGTGAGGAGCCGCCGGCTGCGATCGCATCCGATATCACCGAACGAATGGCTTGCGCGAGGTGTTCGCTTTGGGCCTGGGCTTTCTTTCCGGGCCTGGCGATCGTGCCCGCCTCGCGCAGCGGCGACAGGCCGGCACGCCACAACGCCTCCGACACATAGATGTTGCCGAGCCCGGCGATCAGCCTCTGGTCGAGAAGCGCTGCCTTCAGCGGTGATCGCCGCCCCTTCATCAATGAGGCAAGCAGCGCACCGTCCAATGTGTTGCCGGTTGGCTCGACGCCAAGTCCAGCCAGCATCGGATGAACGTCCGGCAGCCCTTCCGCAAACAGCATGAAGCCGAAGCGGCGCGGATCATTGAAGATCACGCGGGACCGGGCACCGGCCGGAGACACGACATGGAAGACGACGTGGTCGTGATTGGAGCTCTTCGAGCGGTCGTGCCGGAAGATGCCGGGCATGTCGCTGCCATCGGCCGTCTCTATGCGGAATGAGCCCGACATGCCGAGATGGCAGATCAGCATGGGGCCGCCTTCCAGGTCCATCGTCAGATACTTGGCCCGGCGGCCGAGTGCCGTGATCGTCTTGCCGGTCAGCCGCTGCGCGAATTTCTCGGGAAATGGAAAGCGCAGATCCGGTCGGCGCGCCTCGACGCGGGCGATGGTAGCGCCTTCCAGAACCGGCTGCAGCCCGCGCCGGACGGTTTCGACCTCCGGCAATTCAGGCATGACCGCCGATCGCCGTATAGAAAGACGTGCCGTAGCGTCCGGGCGCCAGCCCGAGATGCTCGGCCACGGTCTCGCCAATGTCGGCGAATGTCGTTCTCAGTCCGATGTCGCCGCCCTTGAGACCCGGTCCAGTGCCGATCACCGGAATGCGCTCGCGCGTGTGATCGGTCCCGCCCCAGGTCGGGTCGTTGCCGTGGTCGGCCGTCAGGATGAGAAGATCGCCCTGCCGCAGCCTCGCAAATGCCTCCGGCAGCCGCAGGTCGAAGGCCTCGAGCGCGGCAGCATAGCCCGCGACATCGCGGCGGTGACCGAATTCGGTGTCGAAGTCGACGAAATTGGCGAAGACGAGGTCACCGTCGCCGGCATTATCCATCGCACCCAGAGCCTCGTCGAACATCGCCATGTTGCCTGCCGCCTTGCGCACTTGCGAAATTCCGCGATGGGCGAAGATGTCGCCGATCTTGCCGACGGCGATGACACGGCTGCCACGCGCCGTCAGCCGGTCGAGCAGGGTCGGTTCCGGCGGGGGCACGGCGTAGTCATGACGGTTGTATGTCCGCTCGAAAGTGGCGGTGGTTTCGCCGACGAATGGCCGCGCGATCACCCGTCCGATCCTCAGAGGGTCAACCAGCCTGCGCACCACCTGGCAGAATTCATAAAGCCGGTCGAGGCCGAAATGGACTTCATGCGCGGCGATTTGCAGGACCGAGTCGACCGACGTGTAGCAGATCGGCTTGCCGGTCCGGATGTGCTCCTCGCCGAAGCGCTCGATGATCTCGGTGCCCGGCGCATGGCAATTGCCGAGAATGCCCGGCACCTTGCCTTCGCGAATGATAGCCTCGGTCAGTTCGGCCGGAAAGGCCGGAACCGTATCCGGGAAATAGCCCCAGTCGAGGCGCACCGGCAGGCCGGCGATTTCCCAATGACCGGATGGTGTATCCTTGCCGCTCGAAACCTCCTGTGCGGCGCCGTGAAAGGCAGTTGGGAGCAGATCCGCCCCGCTGTTGGCAAACCCCAGTCCCGTCGCGGTTTCGGCGGCCTTGCCAAGCCCGAGCGACGCCATGTGAGGGACAAACAGCGGTCCACTGCGAAGCCCTTCGCGATCCGCACGGCCCTCCGCACAGGCCTCTGCGATGTGCGCGAATGTGTTGGCGCCGGCGTCACCGTAGCGGTCGGCGTCGGCCGCGCCGCCGATGCCGAAGGAATCCAGAACGAAGAGGAAAGCGCGCGCCATCGAGTTGTTGCCAGTTTGACCGACCAGACATAGGGTTCCGCGACTTCATTGGCAATTCGGAAACCAAACGGCAACGGCTTGGCGTGATAGTCCAGTGCACTGGGATGGGCATGGATCGAGGACAACAGACTGTGGTTCCTGTCATGAGGGTTGCGCTGAAGACTTATGCCGCTCTCATGCTGACGCTCGTCGGGCTCTGGTCCAACCCGGCGCATGCCGACTGGCGCGATGATATCGGCACGTTTCGTATCGGCATCGTTGCCGAGCCAGGCGCCGGCAATGCCGTTCCGGGGCTGGCACTGTTGACCGACGCCTACACCAAGGCCTTGGGCATGAAGGTCGAGTTTGTCGTTGCCCGCAACTATGCCGCGCTGATCGAGGCGCAGGCCGATGCCCGCATCGAATATGCGATCTATTCGGCCACCGCCTATGCGACGGCTTCGCAGCGCTGCTTATGTATCGAGCCGCTTGTCGCTCCGGTCGATTCAGACGGCGCGATCGGCATCCGCTCCGTTCTGCTGACGCGAGACGGCAAGCTGCCTGCCCTGGCGGCGATGGACCGCCATCGTATCGCCATGGCGCCTTCGGACAGCGTCGGCGGTTCTCTCCTGCCATTGGCGGCGTTGGCGGCGGAGGGCCGCAAGATCGCGGAAGATGCACAGTTTTTGGCCCGCACCGATTCGGCCGCGGCGGCCGAGACGATGCTGGTCGACGGCAAGGCCGATGGCCTGTTCGGCTGGGTGAGGGCCGCTGCCGACGGCCCGCGAGAACCGTCGGGCACGCAGGCCAGGCTGGAGGCGGCAGGGCTCTCGGTGACGGCGCTTCGGATCGTATGGACGTCGGGCCTGTTGAGATACGGCCCCCATGCGGTCCGCAGCGATCTCGACCCGGAAGCCAAGCGCAGGCTTGCCGTGTTCCTCACCAACCTCAAGTCGACGACGCCCGATATCTACGATCTCCTGGAATCGAGACATTCCGGCGGCTTCGCTCGCGTGTCGCCAAAAGATTACGAGATGGCCGCTGCTATCGTGCGCTTCGTTTCGGACCGTGAGCCGCAGCAATAGCTGGAGCGGCCCTGCGCAGGGCCTGGCTGGTTCTGTTCAACAGTCGCTGCAAGGGATCGTCACGCTTCTGCGGGGGCGCAGATAATAGGTTTCGCCCATGGTTATGTTGCTGAAAGCCGAGGTCAGTCCAAGCTTCTGTTGACTGCTCGCGCTCCACGCGATGACCGGCGTATAGCCGAGGTTGCTTTCGACGCGGATGAGAAAAGTGTTGGCGACCTTGAGCGACGCTGGGACCGTTGTCTCGGTGGTCGCGGCGGCGCCGGCGCTGGCGACACTGGCGACCAATTTGCGTGACCAAACCACCTGTGCCTTCGTCGCATCGGACGTAACCTGTATCGCCGTGATGGTGATGCTAGGGGGCGAGCGGTTGTAGGGCTGAAGGGTGACGCTGCCGATCTGCATGATGGCGTCGACATCCGCTTTGAGGACGCTTGTCTGCTGGGTAACGAGATCGGCCACCATGCTGCCGATACGACTGACCTTCTTGCTGGTCTCGATGGCTTGCGACGCTTCCATTGTGAGGAAGTACATGATCAGCAGAATTGGCATGATCAACGCGAATTCAACCGCCGCGATGCCACGGCGATCGGACCAGAATCGACTTGCTTTCCGCCAAACTCCCGTAATCATAAGATGTGCCCCCGCACGCATCATGCCCATTGCCCTTTTCTTATACCGCTCGTGCATTCCGCTCAGTTGTCGAACGGCTCGTTCTGCCAGGTCACCGATGCGAAATGCAGGGTCTTGTTGCCGCCCATCGACTGCGCCATGAGGTCGGTCATGATCGGCCACTTGTAGAAGACCCGAAGCATGTTCCTCGACTCCGCCGCACCCGCTGTCACTGAGAACGATTGGGTTGCGGTGCCTTTCGTCAGTACGACATCGCCGTTCTGGATCTTGAAGCCTGCCGTGGCCGCATCGGCGAACGATGTATATTGGCGAAGATCCACCAGCAGTTGATTGGGACAATCCTGGGAGACGATGATCTGCAGTTTCGTGCAGATCATGTCCCGCAAATTGGTTCCGGCAACGTCAGCCGCCCTCAACTGGCCGGTGCGCAGTTTGCGCGCTACATCGTCGGTGACGTTGGCCATCACCTCCTGGCCGGCAAACGAGATGCAGCTTTCCAGAATGGCAAAGACAAGCAGCGCGAAGGGGACTGAAAGGATCGCGAATTCGATTGCCGTGGCGCCGCGCCGGTCACGAAGGAAGCGGGCGAAAAACCTTGGGCGTCTCACTCTGTGGTCGCCTGCGCGACCGAATTCCTTGCTCATGTTCGATCCTGCCGATCTCTATGTGGTCTCGGAAGGAGCATTAGCGCAAACCGATTGAGGTCCGGTTTGGATGATCGTTAAAGTCGGCGCAGGCCTCTTAACCAGACAATAACCGGAACGGCAGTCGGCAACGCCACCTATCGGCTGACGCTCATCTCCGCTTCGGAAGACTTCTCCGCTTCGCTCTTGTAGGAGCTTTCGCAATAGGGCGTGCAGGACATCGTCTGGATTTCGGCACGCCGATAGATGCGCACCGACGAAGCGGCCTGCCGCACGACGGTAACCTGCTCGTCGACGATGGGACTGCCGTCGGTATCGAGCACGACCAGATTGGTGACGCCGAAGCCTTTGCCGGTGAGCACGATCGTCGAAGCGTCCTGCACCGAAGCGTCTGCGATTGCCGGGTTGCCGACCACGATGGTGTCTGCGGGACGCGAAAGTTTGACGATCTTGGCCTGGTTCATCGTGACCTCGATGCCGGCGCCGGCCATGGCGGGCGCGACGAAGCTCGAGACGGCAAGAAGCGCGGCAATCAGGATTGACGATCTCGGCTGGGCCATTGAGGCGCTCCACGCAGGCGGACTGATCAACGGAACATGAACGAGATTGGTGAACCAACGGTTAAGCATGCGATGTTGCCAATCGTGCAATGGCCGCCAAGGGCGCCCGCGACGCGCGGTCCGGTCGGGTCGCAAGCCTACCAAATCCGGTCTGGAAGGCTCAGCGATACATTAGCCCGAGGTTAACCACGCAATATGTTCGAACCGGGAAAGGAATCGGTAAGGCTGTTTCTTAAGCCGATCGAAAGAGCTTCTCCCTAGATTGGCAGCATCCGATCAACCATCACAGAAGTTGACGGAAGTGCTGTAACACGTGGAGTAGGAGCTCTCGAATGTCTAATCTCATCGCACGTTTTGTGAAGGACGAATCCGGCGCGACCGCGATCGAATATGGTCTGATCGCCGTTCTCATCGCGCTCGCCATCATCACTGGCGCCGGCACGCTCGGCAATGCGCTGAACGCCAAGTTCACCAACATCGGCAGCACCCTGAACGGCACGCCGAGCGGCAGCTGATCGGCTTATCGCCGAGCATTTAGATTGCGTTCTGGAAAAGGGCCGCCGCGTGGCGGCCCTTTTTCTATGCCGCTGGCGATATAGGTCGTCTTTCGTTCCTAGCCTCATCAATCGTTAATCGAACATGCTTAGATTGAGCCCCATGAAATCGGACAATAGGCGTGGCGCCGATGCTTGAAGCCCTGATCTTCGTCGTTTTTCCATTCTGCATGCTGTTTGCCGCGATCTCCGACATGCTGTCGATGACGATCGCCAACCGCGTGCCGGTGCTGCTCGTCGTCGTCTTCGCGCTGGTCGCGCCCCTGACAGGCATGGACTGGGCGGCCTATGGCGGACATTTCGCCGCCGGCGCCCTGGTCCTGGCCGTGACGTTCGGCCTGTTTGCAATGGGCGGCATGGGCGGCGGCGACGCCAAGCTTCTGGCCGCCACCGCAATGTGGATGGGCCTCAATATCAATCTCGTGGAGTATCTGGTCGCCTCGACAATCATCGGCGGCCTGCTGACGCTCGCGATCATCCTCTACCGGAAGTCGCTGCTTGCGGCCGTTACCGGCCAAAATCCGTTTCTGCGCCATTTCGCCGACGAGGCAAAAGGAGTCCCCTATGGCGTCGCCCTCGGCCTTGGCGGGTTGCTGACCTATCCGGATTCGCCTTTGATGGTATGGGCGCTTGCCAGGCTGGCGACTTGAGCACTATCTTATTTTTATTGTCTGTCAGCATTGCCGAAACCCCGTTCTCAACAGGGCCGGCCCGGCCATTTTGGCCGTTCAGACCACATTCCGGCTAATTTATGTAAACCTTAAATTAATCACGATCGTAAGCATTACATTAACCTTGTTTTGACGATTGCCGCTGCAAAGTCCGGCTTGGCTACGTGGTTTGCCAGGGCAAGGGTTCGGACAAATGCCAGCATCGCGATTGATAATTCTGAGCGTGGCGGTGGCCGCGGCGGGTGGCGCTGGCTATGTCGCGAAGAACATGGTGGCACCGCCGCCCCAGGTCGTCGTCGATTCCGGTCCCCAGGCCCCGGCGGTGGCACTCCAGGATGTGCTTGTGCTTTCAGGCGACGTTCCGATGGGCAACCCGATCCAAAACAACATCGCCTGGCAATCCTGGCCCGCCGACGGCGTCAACGCGAATTTCATCACCCGCACCGCCGAGCCCGAGGCACTGGACAAGCTGAAGAGTTCCGTTGCCCGTGTGGCGATGTATGCCGGAGAACCGCTGCGGCGGTCCAAGCTGATCGGCGAGGGCCAGAGCTTCATGTCGTCGATCCTGCCTTCCGGCATGCGGGCGGTCGCCACGGCCATCTCGGCCGATACGTCGGCCGGGGGCTTCATTCTTCCCAACGATTTCGTCGACGTCATCATGACCCGCAGGGCCGATGCCGCCGGCGGCGCCGCCGGCTTCAACACCGAGACCATCCTCAAGAACATCCGTGTCCTGGCCATCGACCAGACCATTCAGGAGGACGAGGAAGGCAAGAAGACCAGGGTAGGCCAGACCGCCACGCTGGAACTGACGCCCAAGCAGGCGGAGATCATCACCGTCGCCCAGCAGATGGCGGATCGCCTGACCCTGGCGTTGCGGGCGGTCGCGGACACGCAGGAAAAAAATCTGGGTGAGGCGGACTATCTCGTTTCCGGCAATGGCCGCAGAGGAACGGTGAGGCTGATCAAGTCGGGCGAAGTTTCCGAAGTGGGGGCAAGGAAATGAGGCTAGGTGGCAAACTGCCGGCAATCGTAGCCGCGGCATTCGGCCTGCTGCTCGTCGGAACGAATGTGCAAGGCAGCGTTGTCGAGGCAAAGAACGCGCAGGTCACGGCATCGACGGCCACCCAGCGCGTCAAACTCGGCCTCAACAAGTCGGTGGTCATCGACCTGCCGAGCGATGCCTACGACATTCTCGTGGCCAACCCGGCGGTTGCCGACGCGGTGACCCGCACTGCAAGGCGCATCTATCTGTTCGGCAAGTCGGTCGGCGAGACGAACATCTTTGTCTTCGGCCCGAATGGCGAGCAGATCGTCAGCCTGGACCTGGCGGTCGAACGCGACGTTGCCGGTCTTGAGGATTATATCAGACGCTTCCTGCCGACGTCGGCCATCAAGGTGGAACTTCTGAATGACAACGTCGTCCTGACTGGAACGGTCGACACGCCGCTGGACGCAAAACGCGCGGTCGACCTGGCGACGATCTTCGTTTCGGGTGGTGAAGCGACGACAGGACAATATTCGCAGACCGCAGCCGGCGGTTCGGCCCAGAGCGGTGTCGACATCGACAACCCGGACCAGGAGCGCCGCACCAGCAAGATCGTCAACCTGCTGCAGATCATTGGCGACGACCAGGTCACGCTGAAGGTCACGGTCGCCGAAGTCAGCCGCTCCGTGATGAAGCAGCTCGGCGTCAACATGGTCGGCAGCGGCGGCAGCAACGGCATCAGCTACGGTGCGCTCAGCGACAATTTCACCGGTCTCGGCAAGCAGCTGTCGAATTCAGGCTTTCAGATCGGCTCGTCGGCGCTGCAGGCCTATGTCAACGCCATGGAGCAGTCCGGGGTCATGAAAACCCTGGCCGAGCCGACCTTGACCGCCGTATCCGGGGAGAAGGCGACCTTCAAGGTCGGCGGTGAATACAATATGGTTTCAGGTGTCTCAGCAAACGTATCGCAGGACAACCAGACCGGCCTGAAGACCTACACCATCGAAAAGATCGAGTACGGCATCGGCCTGGAATTCCAGCCGGTGGTGTTGTCTCCCGGTCGCATAAGCCTGAAAGTTAGGACGTCGGTTTCCGAGCCGACAACCGAGGGGTCCGTATCGCTCTCCTCAGGCGTGACGAGCCCCGGCATGAATGCACTGTCGCTGCGCAAACGTCTTGCCGATACGACCGTTGAACTCCCCTCGGGCGGCTCCATGATGATCGCCGGCCTGGTTCGCGACGATGTCAGGCAAGCCGTCAACGGGTTGCCCGGGCTGACAAAGATCCCGGTGCTCGGCGCGCTCTTCCGCAGCAGAGATTTCGTGCGCAACGAGACCGAACTCGTCATCATCATCACGCCCTATCTGGTGAAGCCGGTGGCGCGCAACGACCTTGCCAAGCCGGACGACAATTTCAACGCCGCCAGCGATGGCGCTGCCATGTTCCTTGGCCGAGTCAATCGCGTCTACGGCACCATGCAGACCGACAAGCCCAACGGCCGCTACCACGGCGTCGTCGGCTTCATCTACAAGTGAGCGGGGAAGCGGACATGTCTCAGTCAGCATTGAAGGCAAGCACCATCGCCGCACCGATGCGCTTTGGCCGCTCGCAGGTCTGCCGGCGGTTCGTTCCTGTCCTGGCGGTTGCGGTGGCGGCGCTGCTCACCGGCTGCGCCCAGCGCGACAGCATCACGGTCGGCGCCATCCCGGACGATTATCGCACCAACCATCCGATCGTGATCGCGGAGAAGAACCAGAAGATAGACCTGCCGGTGGGCGCCGGTGACCGTGGTATGACGGGCTCTCAGCGTGACACGCTTTCGGGCTTTCTCGACGGCTACGACAGGAGCGCCGCTCCGGCGGTGACGATCGCTATCCCTGTCGGCTCGGCCAACGAGATCGCGGCGGCCGCTGCCAGCCGCGATTTTGTCAGGCTGGTGGTTGCCAGCGGCATCAAGCGCAACCGGATTGTCATGACCTCTTATCAGTCCGCTTCCGCCGAAGCCTCGGCCCCGATTCGCGTCGCCTATATCTCGGTGAAAGCTCAGACCGACAAATGCGGGCGTTGGCCCGAAGATCTGGTGGAGACCTCGGAAAACAAGCACTACGCCGATTTCGGCTGCTCGTATCAGAACAACCTCGCCGCCCAGATGGCCAATCCGGCCGACCTGCTCGGACCGCGCAAGCAGGCACCTATCGACGCCGAGCAGCGTGGGAAAGTCATCGATGGGTACCGAAATCAACCCTTCTTTGATTGGGAAGCAGAAGGCGAAGTTAGCTACTAACGATCGCAGTTCGGAGTACACGAACATGAACAATCTGGCCTATGACACTCCTGTAGACGGCAGCGATACCTCGCAGCAGGACATCGCCGCGATGCAGGCGTTGCGGCCGATCCCGCGCATCTCGATCCAGGCATTCTGCGAGACCGAGGGTGTTGCCAACCCGGTCGAGCGCGCCGGCGAGGACCGCCGCATGACGAAGGCGCATCTCAAGGTCCATATGGGCGGCGTCCCCACTGCCATCGAATTCTACCAATCGGCGCCGACGCCCAACCTGATCCTGCTGGAATCGCGCAGCGAGCCCAAGCAATTGCTGGAGCAACTCGCCCAGCTCTCGGAATATTGCGATCCGACGTCGAAGGTGGTGGTGATCGGCCACTACAATGATGTCGGCCTCTACCGCGAGCTCATCCGCAACGGCATTTCCGAATATGTGATCGCTCCGGTCTCGATGGCCGACATCGTCAGCGTGGTGTCGTCGATTTTCATCGATCCGGAAGCCGAGCCGCTCGGCCGCTCGATCGCCTTCGTCGGCGCCAAGGGCGGTGTCGGCTCCTCGACGATCGCCCACAATGTGGCTTGGGCGATGTCCTCCCTGTTCAAATCCGAAGTGGTCGTCGCCGATCTCGATCTGGCTTTCGGCACCGCCAACATCAATTTCGACCAGGATCCGGCGCAAGGCATCGCCGAGGCGGTGTTTTCACCCGAACGCATCGATGAAGTCTATCTCGACCGGCTGCTGACCCAGTGCGCCGAGCATCTGTCGCTGCTGGCAGCGCCTTCGACGCTCGAACGGGTCTATGATTTCGATCCCGAGGCCTTCGCGCAGCTTATCGACACCGCCCAGCGCAGCGTGCCGCTTCTGGTGCTCGACGTCCCGCATGCCTGGACGGGCTGGACCAAGAACACCCTGGTCAAGGCCGACGAGATCGTCATCACCGCGACACCGGAACTCGCCAATCTGCGCAACACCAAGAATCTCGTCGATATGCTCAAGCGGCTTCGTCCCAATGATCCGCCGCCCAAGCTGATCATCAACCAGGCCGGCGTGCCGAAGCGCCCGGAGATTTCGCCGTCCGATTTCGCCGAGCCGCTCGGCCTGTCGCCGATGTCGGTCATTGCGTTTGATCCGTTGCTGTTCGGCAATGCCGCCAACAACGGACGCATGCTTGGCGAAATGGATGCCAAGAACCCGGTCGTCGCGATGATCAACGAAATGGCGCATGTGCTGACCGGGCGCAGCGAAATCAAGATCAAGAAGAAGGCCGGGCTCGGCAGCCTGCTCGGCAAGCTCTCGCGCAACAAGAAGTGACGCTTCAGCAGTGGAATCGGTAGTCGATCATGTTTGGTAAAAGAGGCAGCGACGACGGCAACCGGTTCACGCCGGAATTTCGCCAGCCAGCACCGGCGCCTGTTGCGCCGCCGGCTGCAAGTTCCATGGACACAGCGGTTCTGACCCGGCCCACGGCGGCGCCAAGCGCGCCTGTCGCGCCGCCGGCGCGCCGTGCGGTCGAGGCACCGCCATTGGCGCCTGAGCCGAAGCGGGCACAGCGCGAAAAGAGCGAAACTTATTACGATACCAAGAGCCAGGTCTTCTCCGCGCTCATCGACACCATCGATCTGTCGCAGCTTTCCAAGCTTGACCCTGAAAGCGCGCGCGAGGAAATCCGCGACATCGTCAACGACATCATCGCGATCAAGAACTTCGCAATGACGATCGCCGAGCAGGAAGAGCTGCTCGAGGACATCTGCAACGACGTGCTCGGCTATGGGCCGCTCGAGCCGCTGCTCGCCCGCGACGACATCGCCGACATCATGGTCAACGGCTCCAGGAACGTCTACATCGAAGTCAACGGCAAGGTCGAACAGACCGGTATCCGCTTTCGTGACAATCAGCAGCTCCTCAACATCTGCCAGCGTATCGTCAGCCAGGTTGGCCGCCGCGTCGACGAATCCAGCCCGATCTGCGACGCGCGCCTTCCCGACGGCTCCCGCGTCAACGTCATCGCGCCGCCACTCTCCATCGATGGCGCCACGCTCACCATCCGCAAATTCAAGAAGGACAAGCTGACGCTCGATCAGCTGGTCAAGTTCGGCGCCATCTCGCCGCAGGGCGCCGAAGTTCTCAAGATCATCAGTCGTGTTCGCTGCAACATCGTGATCTCGGGCGGCACCGGTTCGGGCAAGACGACGCTGCTCAATTGCCTGACCAACTATATCGACCGCGAGGAGCGCGTCATCACCTGCGAAGACTCGGCCGAGCTGCAATTGCAGCAGCCGCATGTGGTGCGCCTCGAAACCCGCCCGCCCAATCTGGAGGGCGAGGGTGAGGTGACGATGCGCGACTTGGTCAAGAACTGTCTGCGCATGCGGCCAGAGCGCATCATCGTCGGCGAAGTGCGCGGACCCGAGGTGTTCGATCTTCTGCAGGCGATGAACACCGGCCATGACGGCTCGATGGGCACGATCCACTCGAACAGCCCGCGCGAATGCCTCAACCGTATCGAATCCATGATTGCCATGGGCGGCTATTCGCTGCCGCAGAAGACAGTGCGCGAAATCGTCGTCGGTTCCATCGACGTGATCATCCAGGCGGCGCGCCTGCGCGACGGATCGCGCCGCATCACCCACATCACCGAGGTGATCGGGATGGAAGGCGACGTCATCATCACGCAGGATATCGTCCTTTACAACATCAAGGGCGAGGACGCCAACGGCCGGCTGTTGGGTGAGCACGTATCGACCGGCATCGGCCGTCCGCATTTCTGGGAGCGCGCACGCTATTACGGCGAGGAGCAGCGTCTCGCCATTGCGCTCGAGGCGATGGAGAAACGCGCTGACTGACGCATGCTGGGGTGTAAGGGTTCGGGCCAATGTTTGGAATTGACGGCACAGTACTGGCGTTTGTCGTGCTCGCCGGCTTCAGCGCCGGCGCCGTCGCTTATGCATTTCTGTTCACCCGCATCAGCAACGAGAAACAGGTTGGCAAGCGGCTCGAAACGATCAGGACCGCCGAGACGGATCGCTCCGTCGTCAAAGCCTCGCGCGACCGCGTGGCGGAAGCCGTCAAGCGGCGCAAATCGGTTCAGGATTCTCTTAACGAACTCGACGCCAAGCAGAAAACCAAGGACAGCCGCGTCAAGAAACCGCCGCTGAAAGCCCAGCTTCGTCAGGCCGGCCTCAAGACCACCATCGAGCGTTTCTATATATACTCCGCCGTATGCGGCATCGTTTTGATGATTGTCGCCTTTGTGGCCGGAGCCCCGCTGATCGCCTTGCCGGGCGTGCTGTTGGCCGGGGGGCTGGGCCTGCCGCGCTGGTTCGTCACGTTTCGTCGCGCCCGCCGGGTCAAGGCATTTCTCAACGAATTTCCAAACGCGCTCGACATCATCGTGCGCGCGGTCAAATCCGGCCTGCCGCTGAACGACGCCGTGCGCCTGATCGCCAACGAATCGCCCGAACCCGTGAAGACCGAGTTTCGCCGTATCGTCGATTCACAGCAGATGGGCCTCTCTATCCCCGACGCGACCTTGCGCATGCCTGAAACCATGCCTTGCACCGAGGCAAGCTTCTTCGGCATCGTTATCCAGATACAGTCGCAGGCCGGCGGCAATCTCTCCGAGGCGCTGGGCAATCTTTCGCGCGTGCTTCGCGATCGCAAGAAGATGAAAGCCAAGGTCGCGGCGCTGTCGATGGAAGCGAAGGCGTCCGCCGCGATCATCGGTGCGCTGCCCTTCATCGTCGCCTTTCTCGTCTACCTGTCGAGCCCGGCCTACCTGATGCCGCTCTTCAACACCAGCGTCGGAAACCTGATCCTTGGTTGCTCTGCGGTCTGGATGTTGATCGGCATCCTGGTGATGCGCAAGATGATGAACTTCGAAGTCTAGGATGCTGGCATGACCGAGCAAGTCATCAAGACCCTGACGGATCCGAGCTTCCTGATCGCGATGCTGGTCGCGATAGCGGTGTTTGCGACCGTCTTCACCTTGCTGCCGGCGTTTGGCGGAAACCAGCTCAAGTCACGCATGAAATCCGTTGCGCTGGAACGCGACGAACTGCGTGCGCAACAGCGCGCCCGGCTTGCGGTCGAGGCCGACCGCCGTCGCAAGGGCTTGCGCGAGGAACAGTCGGTCGGCATGCGCAACATTGTCGACCGGCTGGATCTGAGACGCGCGCTCGCCGATGAAGGCACCTTGCAGAAACTCAAGGTGGCCGGCTTTCGTGGACAGAATCCGCTGACGCGGTTTCTTTTCTTCCGTCTCGTACTTCCTTTCGTCGGTTTCGCGCTGGCCGCAATCTACATCTTCGCGCTCGGAGGACTGCCCGACAAGCCATTGGTCATCAGGCTGTTCGTCTGCGTCCTCGTTGCTTACGGCGGCTTCTACGCGCCAGTCATCTACGTCAACAACCGCGCCACCAAGCGCAAGCAGTCGATCCAGATGGCATGGCCGGATGGGCTCGATCTGATGCTTATCTGCGTCGAATCGGGCATGTCGGTGGAAGCGGCACTGCGCAAGGTCGCCGACGAGATCGGTGCGCAATCGGTGGCGCTGGCGGAAGAGTTCATCCTCACCAACGCCGAGCTTTCCTACCTGCCGGAGCGCAAGCAGGCCTACGAGAACCTGGCAAGCCGCACCGGCCTGGATTCGGTCAAGTCGGTGTCGCAGGCGCTCGTCCAGGCCGAGCGTTACGGCACGCCGGTGGCGCATGCACTGCGCGTGCTTGCCGCCGAAAGCCGCGACATGCGCATGAATGCTGCCGAGAAGAAGGCCGCCGCCCTGCCGCCAAAGCTCACAGTGCCGATGATCCTGTTTTTCCTGCCGGTGCTCTTCGCCATCATCCTGGGTCCCG
Source organism: Mesorhizobium sp. SEMIA396 (assembly GCF_024518615.1). Taxonomy (NCBI): domain Bacteria; kingdom Pseudomonadati; phylum Pseudomonadota; class Alphaproteobacteria; order Hyphomicrobiales; family Phyllobacteriaceae; genus Mesorhizobium; species Mesorhizobium sp. SEMIA396. Next base: position 45,163 of record NZ_JANIFC010000012.1, on the reverse strand, counting down.
CCGGCATTCAGGTCAGCCAGCGCGGTATCTTCGGCGATCATCCGGCGCCGGCAACAAACGCCCAGTAGCGGCAAGGCAAATTCCTGCATTCCCTCAAACGAAGAAGCCGCGCATGCAGCGCGGCTTCTTCGTTGGGCATCGGGATTGTGGTCTCAGTTGGTCGCGGATTTCGGCTTGTCCTGGTCCTTGAGCTGGCTCCAGGCATTCTGCTGGGCCAGCATCTGCCTGAGATAGGCGACGTTTGCCTGCGCCTGTTCGGGCGAGAGCTCCTGCGAGGCGATCTTCTCGGCCTCGTCGAACCGGCCTTGCAGGCCGACGACCAGTGCCAGGTTCTGGCGGACGCGGCTGTCCGCATTCGGCTGCTGCGCGGCCGAGCGCATATAGGTTTCGGCGGTGCGCAGGTCACCTTCCAGCACATACGACATGCCAAGATTGGAGAGCACGGAAGGCTCGTTCGGCTTAAGGTCGAGCGCCTTGCGGTAAAGCTGGCGCGCATCGTCCTTCTGGCCGGTCTGGTCGAGGATGGCCGCTTCGGCCGACACCAGCTTCCAGTCGGGATATTCCGGTGTTTGAGCGCGGCGCACGGCGTCGAGCGCCGCCTCGAACTGGCCATTGGCGGCCAGCGCCTTGCCATAGGAGGCAAGCACGTCACGATCCTTGGGCAAAGCGATGGCGAGTTTGCGCATCACAGCCAGCGACTGGTCGGCGTCGCCATCCATCTGCAACGCCGCCGCATAGTTCGTCGCCATCCGCTTGTCGTTGGGGTTCTTCGCGTAGGATTGGCCAAGTGCACCGGTGGCATTGTGCAGTTCGCCGGCCGACATGCTTTCAAGCGGTTTGCCGCTGGTGCGTGCGATAGAGCCGGTGGAGAGCTTGTCGGTTCCGCAGCCGGCGACGCCGGCCGCCAGCGCCAGCACAAGGGCCGTGGTGATGAGCCGTTTTCCCCTGGCATTGATCCTGCGGTTGGTCGGCATGGCCACCTAAGCCTCCATTCGTGCGCGGCCATTGCGTGGCCGTCTTCCCTCCCGCAGAAATATTCTGTTAACCCTAACGGACGGTTAAGAACGGCGACTCACACGGAGAACATCGCATGCCTGTCGAACTCGTCGGGAAGACATTGCCGGGCGCGCTGCCGGTCCATCTGATCGCCAGGGACGGTCTGGACGCGGCCGGCCTTGCGCCGGCCGCTGTCGCCTGGGCCAGGGCCAACGGCTTTTCCGGCGAGGCAGGCAGGACGCTGGTCGTGCCCGGCGAAAACGGGGCGCTCGGCGGCGCCTTGTTTGGTATCGGCGATGGCGAAGGCGCGCTCGCCTTTGGCGCGCTGTCGAAAGCCTTGCCGGAAGGCGACTGGCATTTCGCCTCGGCGCCGGCCGAGCCGGACCTCGCGGCGACCGCGCTGCTGCTCGGCGGCTATGTCTTCACCCGTTACGGCAAGAAGCCAGGCAAGGCGCTGCGCTTCGGCCTGCCGGCAGGCGTCGATGGCGGGCGCGTAGGCCGCATCGCCGATGGCGTCTTCCTGACACGCGATCTGGTCAACACGCCGACCAGCGATATGGGTCCAGAAGATTTGGAGCAGGCGGTGCGGACCCTGGCCGCCAGGCACAAGGCCGAAGTCTCGGTGGTCAAGGGTGACGATCTCCTCGACCGGAATTTCCCGATGATCCATGCTGTCGGCCGTGCGTCGGCCGGCGCGCCGCGCCTGATCGATATGCGATGGGGGCAGCAAGGGGCGCCGAAGGTGACCCTGGTCGGCAAGGGCGTCTGCTTCGACACGGGCGGTCTCGACATCAAGCCATCGTCCGGCATGCTGCTGATGAAAAAGGACATGGGCGGTGCTGCCAATGTCCTTGGCCTCGCCTCGATGATCATGGCTGCCGGGCTGAATGTGCGGCTGCGCGTGCTCATTCCCGCGGTTGAGAATTCGATTGCCGGCAACGCCTTCCGGCCCGGAGATGTGCTTGCGAGCCGCAAGGGCATCACTGTCGAGATCGGCAATACGGATGCCGAGGGGCGGCTGGTGCTGGCCGATGCGCTGGCGCTGGCCGACGAGGAGGAGCCGCAGCTTCTGGTCGACATGGCGACGCTGACCGGGGCTGCCCGCGTCGCGCTCGGCCCCGATCTGCCGCCGTTCTACACAAGTGACGAAGCGCTGGCATCCGATCTTGCGGCGGCTTCCGTCGCGGCCGAGGACCCTCTGTGGCGCATGCCGCTGTGGCGGCCCTACGATGCAAAACTGTCGTCGAAAATCGCCGACATCAACAATGTCACATCAGACGGTTTCGCCGGCTCGATCACGGCGGCGCTGTTCCTGAAACGCTTCGTCGAAAAGACCGAGGGCTGGGCGCATTTCGACATCTTCGCCTGGAACCCGGCCGATCGTCCGCATGGCCCCGCCGGCGGCGAGGCACAAGGCATCCGCGCCCTAGAGCGGATCATCGCGAAACGCTACGGCTGACGGTTGCAGGCGGAGCCGGCAAAATTGCCTCGACTGAAACGGAACCGAAACAATTTGCCGTCATGCTGGCGCGATGTCGATTGCTATGCGCCCGAGCCAGGCCTTGCGACTGTGGCAGCAAGTGATGCTGTCACAGGTGCGCGACGACGCGCCCGATCTGACCATGCGCCAGACGGCGATCCTGTTCACCATCTATCTCGACCCGCCACCGCACACCGTGCGCGGGCTCGCCGCGCGCCTCAATGTCACCAAGCCGGTGATCACCCGCGCGCTCGACACGATGGGCGCTTTGAAACTCGTTTCGCGTCACCGCGATGAACTCGACAAGCGCAATGTGCTGATCAGGCGCACGGTCGAGGGCGCGCTCTTTGTCGAGCGCTTCGGCGATGGTATCATCGCCAAGGCGCTCGAACTGCCGATGTGAGCGCATTACCTTTCAACAGAGTGTTCGATTTGACTGCCAGGGATGCCCGCCTTCACGCTTTTCGCTCCGATCTCGCCGATGCAAGGCTGAAGGGCGAGGTCACCGCCGAGCGCTTCGTCGCCGGCCGGCCGGCGCGGGTCACCGCGTCAGTGGCCGATATGCGCAAGGCGCCGCGGCCGGACGCCGGCGTCAACACGCAAGCGCTGTTCGGCGACGATGTCCTGGTCTTCGATGTCGCTGAGGGCTGGGCCTGGGTCCAGGCCGAACGCGACGGCTATGTCGGCTACGTCGCCGACACGATGCTGGGCAAACGGGACCATGCGCCGACGCACATCGTCTGCGTGCCGCGCACCTTCCTCTACCCCGGGCCGGATCTGCGCTTTCCGATCGCCGGACAATTGTCGATGGGATCGACGGTGACGGTGACGGAGGCCGCCGAGACGCGCGGTACGCACTATGCGGTCCTGCCTTCCGGCGAGGCGTTGATCGCAAGCCACCTGCGGCCGCTGAGTGAAGCTGCCTCCGACTATGTCGCGGTTGCCGAGGCGTTTCTCGGCACGCCCTATCTCTGGGGCGGCACTTCCGGTTTCGGCATCGACTGTTCGGGCCTTGTGCAATTGGCGATGCGCATGGCCGGCAAAGACGTGCTGCGCGATTCCGACATGCAGGCGGCGACACTTGGCGAGCCGCTCGAACCGGGACCTGATTTCTCCGGGTTGCGACGCGGCGATCTGGTGTTCTGGAAGGGCCATGTCGCCGTCATGACCGACGCCGACACGATGATCCACGCCAACGGCCACACCATGCTGGTGTCGCGCGAAGGGCTGAAGGACGCCGTCGCCCGCATCGGATATCTTTACGGCGGTCCGACCGGGTTCAGGAGGCCGTAGCCTTTCTTCCTTCGCCCCGTTCACGGGGAGAAGGTGCCCGAAGGGCGGATGAGAGGCAGTGCCAGCATTTGAAGGTTCGCGCTGCCCCTCACCTGCCTGCCGGCATCCTCTCCCCGTAAACGGGGCGAGGAAAGCTCACCTCGATCACCTTTTGTTCCGATTTTCCTTGGCGTTCGCGCGCCGTCGCGCTACCTCTGGCGGGTGACAGAGCAGCCGCGCCTTGCCGAACAGAATGCCGCCGTGGCCCTGCCCGAACCATTCCTCAGATGGTTCGGCGAGAAAGGCTGGTCGCCGCGCGCCCATCAGATTGGACTTCTGGCGAAAGCCCAGGCCGGGCAATCAGTCCTGCTGATTGCGCCGACCGGTGCCGGCAAGACGCTGGCCGGGTTCCTGCCTTCGCTCACTGAACTGGCCAACCGGCCCAAGAGAAAGCCGGGCCAGGCGCGTCGCGGTATCCACACGCTCTACATCTCGCCGCTGAAGGCGCTGGCCGTCGATATCGAGCGCAATCTCGGCAAGCCGGTGGAGGAAATCGGCCTGCCCGTCACCATCGAGACGCGCACCGGCGACACCCCCGCCCACAAGCGTCAGCGCCAGAAGCTGGTGCCGCCCGACATCCTGCTGACCACGCCCGAGCAACTGGCGCTGCTGATTGCGGCAGGCGATGCAAGACGCTTCTTCGAGGATCTGCGCTACGTCGTGCTCGACGAGTTGCACTCGCTGGTGACGTCGAAACGCGGGCATCTGCTGGCGCTCGGCCTGGCGCGGCTGCGCAGCTTTGTCCCCGGCTTGCAGACGATCGGCCTGTCAGCGACGGTGGCCGAACCGGACGAGTTGCGGCGCTGGCTGGTCAGCCAGAATCCGCCCAAGGGTTCGACCGGCCATAGCATGGCCGAACTGATCGTCGTCACCGGGGGTGCGAAACCGGAGATTTCTATCCTCGATTCCGAAGAGCGCGTGCCTTGGGCGGGACATTCGGCGCGCTACGCCACGCCGGAAATCTATCGCGAGATCAAGCGCCACAAGACGACCCTGCTGTTCGTCAACACGCGCAGCCAGGCGGAGTTGCTGTTCCAGGAATTGTGGCGGGTCAACGAGGACACTTTGCCGATCGCGCTGCATCACGGTTCGCTCGACGTCGCCCAGCGCCGGCGCGTCGAAAAGGCGATGGGGGAAAACGCACTGCGCGCCATCGTCGCCACCTCGACGCTCGACCTCGGCATCGACTGGGGCGATGTCGATCTGGTTGTGCATGTCGGTGCGCCGAAGGGGGCGAGCCGGCTGGCGCAGCGCATCGGCCGCGCCAACCACCGCATGGACGAGCCGTCCAAGGCGATCCTCATTCCCGCCAATCGCTTCGAGGTGCTGGAATGCCGGGCCGCCCTCGACGCCAACTATCTCGGCGCGCAGGACACGCCTCCCTTGATCGATGGCGGGCTCGATGTGCTGGCCCAGCATGTGCTCGGCTGCGCCTGCGGCGCGCCATTCCGTGCCGATGACCTGTTCGAGGAAGTGCGAACGGCTGCGCCCTATGTCAGCCTCGACCGGACGACATTCGACCGCGTCATCGATTTCGTCGCCACCGGCGGCTACGCGCTCAAGAATTACGAGCGCTACGCCCGCATACGCCTGAACAAGGATGGGTTCTGGCGGGTGTCCAATCCGCGCGTCGCCCAACAATACAGGTTGAATGTCGGCACCATCATCGAGGTGCCGGCGCTGAATGTGCGCTATATCAAGGCCGGCGGCAAAGGCGCGGCTTCGCGCGGCGGCCGGGTTCTCGGCAAGATCGAGGAGGCCTTCCTCGAAACGTTGACGCATGGCGACACCTTCATGTTCGCCGGCAAGGTGCTGCGCTTCGAAGGCATCCGCGAGAATGAATGCTTCGTGTCGAACGCGCCCGGCAGCGATGCCAAGGTGCCTTACTATGGCGGCGGCAAGTTCCCGCTTTCGACCTATCTCGCCGAACAGGTCCGCATCATGCTGGACGACCCGCAGCGATGGAAGAAGCTGCCCGAGCAGGTCGCCGACTGGCTGCGATTCCAGGCCGACAAATCGGTGCTGCCCAAACGCGATGACCTGCTGATCGAGACCTTTCCACGAGGCAACCGCCATTACCTGGTGGCTTATCCGTTCGAGGGCAGGCTGGCGCACCAGACGCTCGGCATGCTGCTCACCCGCCGTCTCGACAGGGCGGGAGCCAGGCCGCTCGGCTTTGTCGCCACCGACTATGCGCTGGCGATATGGTCATTGGGCGACATGGGCGCGATGTTCAAAGCAAGGAAGCCTTCGCTTGGCGCCCTTTTCGACCAGGATATGCTGGGCGATGACCTCGAAGCCTGGCTGGCCGACAGCTGGCTTCTCAAACGCACCTTCCGCAATTGCGCGCTGATTTCGGGGTTGATCGAGAAACGCCATCCGGGCCAGGAAAAGAGTGGTCGCCAGGTCACGGTCTCGACCGACCTGATCTATGACGTGCTGCGCAGCCATGAACCGGACCACATCCTGCTTCAGGCGACACGTGCCGATGCGGCCACCGGCCTGCTCGATGTCAGTAGACTTGCCGACATGCTCTCGCGCATCCAGGGTCGAATCGTGCATAAGGCACTCGAACAGATATCGCCGCTCGCCGTGCCGATCATGCTCGAGATCGGCAAGATGCCGGTCCATGGCGAAGCCGATGAAACGCTTTTGATGGATGCGGCGACTTTGGTCGAGGAGGCCATGGGGCCGGAAATGGCTGAGGAATGAATTTTTCGCTGGCGCGCACATCGCTGATTGCCGAGGCCGACCTTGTCGGCATATCAGGCGAGCGCGCCGTCTGCGACCCACGCGGCGTGCTTTATTTTCCGGATCTGCGGCTTCTGGCCGTGTCCGATCTGCATCTGGAAAAGGGTTCGTCGCTGGCACGCCGCGGCACGCTGATCCCGCCCTACGACACCGGCGCGACCTTGTTGCGGCTTCAGGCCGTGATATCAGATTACCAGCCGTCGATCGTCATCAGCCTGGGCGACAGCTTTCACGATGGCGGCGGCGCCCAGCGTATGCATGCAAGCTTCCGCGAGCGGCTGGAAGCGCTGATGGCAGGCCGAGACTGGTTCTGGGTCGCCGGCAACCATGACCCGGAAGCGCCAGCCGATCTGCCCGGCGAAACGGTGCGTGAACTTGCTATAGGCTCGCTGCTGTTCCGGCATGAGCCGTCGAAGCAGCGTGTCGAAGGCGAAATAGCGGGCCATCTGCATCCCTGCGCCCGCATAGTCCAGCAGGGACGCTCGGTGAGGCGGCGCTGCTTTGCCGGCGACGGCGGCCGCATGATCATGCCGGCCTTCGGCGCCTATACCGGTTCGCTCAACGTCCTCGACCACGCCTATGCCGGGCTGTTCCGGCTGGACACGCTGATGGCTTATATGCTGGGCGCCCAACGCATCTTTGCCATTTCCGGCTCGATGCTGCGGCCGGGCTAAACAGCCTTACCTGCCATAGTAGAGCGTAACCGTGTGCTTCGCCTCGGCGAAGAACAGCCAGCGCTCGACCAGCATGCCAGCGAACTGGATTGCAGCAGCAAGTATCGACAGCAACGCTGCCAGCGGCCCTGGCAGGGCGAACACAATGGCGAGCAGCCCCAAGGGCAACGCGAAGGCCAGAACCTGCGTGATCTGGCGCAGCCGCGCGCCATGCTTGCGTGCGATGCGGAACCCCATCTCCTTGAGCAGGTAATTCTCCTCGGTATGCGGCCATTCCAGCGACCGCACTGTACCGCCGGCCAACCCGGTTGCGGTGTTGGCGGTGGTCGCGATCTCCAATCGGTCGTTGTAGCGCCAGGTCGCCACTTTCCAGCCCCAGCCGAACAAGGTCAGCAGCAGGCAAGCCGCCAGCTGTACCTTCGAACCAAGCGCAAAGCCCTGCAGCAGCGCGTTCAGCAGCACGCTGCCGGTCATCGCCGAAAAGATGAGGTAGCCGGGCAGGGTGAAGCGGCTGTGCCACTGGGCGATCGGCTTCAGCGACGCATAGATCATGCCGGTGGTGCAGACGGTGACGACCGCGCCGATGGCAGCCAGAAATCCGGCGATGCCGACCCAGCCATCGATGCGGCCGAGAAACACCCAGCCGATGCCGAACAGCCCCGCCGGAATGAAGGTGATGACCGAGGCGACGCCTTCGCGCGACAGCCATGAACTGCGCCATTGCGAGAACGCCCGCCAGGCGCGTTCGGGACGGCCGAGGTGACCCGTTGAAGACAACAACCCGGCCACGATGAGACCGAGTGCCAGGCCCATGCCGACAAGGCCCAGCCAGAAATCAGGCGGGATGATCTGGAAGCCTCCGAACATGCCCAGCAGCGCCAGCAGGCCGTAGCCGGCGCCGGTGGCGGTGGTGAAGAAGACGACGGAGAAGGCTGGATGCATGGGTCAGTTCGAAAGCATGCGGTCGACCCAGCCGAGGAAACCGCCTTCGGCCCGCACCGGTTCCAATGCCGGCGCGGCCACCGATGCGGCGCGCGCGGTGTGGGCGCGCGGCGGCAAATATTTGTTGGTCGGGCGATAGCCGAGCTCGGGCATCAGGTCGACACCGCCGCGCTCCGCCACCAGTTGCGACACAGCCGACAGGGGATCGCCGAGGTCGCCGAAATGGCGGGCGCTGGTCGGGCAAGCGGCGACGCAGGCCGGTACGCGGTCCTCTTCGGCCAGATTGTCATTGTAGATGCGGTCGACGCACAGCGTGCACTTCTTCATCACCCCGACATCGGTGTCGAATTCGCGTGCGCCATAGGGACAGGCCCAGCTGCACAATTTGCAGCCGATGCACTTGTCCTCGTCGATCAGCACGATGCCGTCCGAGGCCCGCTTGTAGGACGCGCCGGTCGGGCAGACGGTAACGCAGGCCGGTGTCTCGCAATGCAGGCAGGAGCGCGGGAAGTTGACGGTGCGCCCGCCCATCTCGGTCGTGTGCTCGTAAGCGTGCACGCGGTTGAACCAAACGCCGTCGACATGGCCGCCATAGGGGTCGATGTCGGTCAGCGGCGCCATGTGGCCGCCGGTGTTCCATTCCTTGCAGGCGGTGACACAGGCCTGGCAGCCGACGCACGTATCGAGGTCGATGACGAGGCCGAGTTTCTTGTCGCTTTGGCTTGGCAGACAGGTCATTCAGTCGTCTCTCTTGCCCGGCGGAATTCGGCGCCGAAAGTCAGCCTGTCGGGCGAGGGTTCGAAATGCGGTGGCTGCTGGAAACGTTCGAATTGCGGCTCGGTGAAGCCGGCTTCTTCGGCCGCGCATTTGACGATGCGCACGCGTAAATCGAACCATGCCGCCTGGCCGGTCACAGGATCGGAGTTCGAATAGCGTTTGCCCTGAGCGTCAGCCGAGGTCTGGTCGCCGATGATATGGTTGAGCAGGAAGCCGCGGTTGCTCTCGGCCGCGTCGTCCTTCAGCCCCCAGCTGCCGCGCCTTTTGCCGATGGCGTTCCAGGTCCAGACCGTGCTTTCGTTGACCCCGTCGATCAGCTTGATCTGCCCCTTCACCCTGCCGTTGATGCTTTCGATCCACACCCAGTCGTCGTCGACAAGGCCGAGGCCAGCTGCCGTACGGTGATGCACGAACAGCCGGTTCTGGCTGGTGATCTGCCGCAGCCACGCATTCTGCGATCCCCAGGAATGGTACATGTGCATCGGCCGCTGCGTCAGCGCATGCAGGGGAAATTTTTCGAGGTCGACGACCGCTTCCTCGAAGGGCATGTACCAGAACGGAAGCGGGTCCATGTAGGTCTCGATGCGTTGGCGATCGGCCTCTGGCGGCAAGACGTGACCGTGCCCACGTGCGGCCAGGCGAAAACGCTGCAGCGGCTCGGAATAGAGCTGGAAGACGATCGGTTCCGCCTTGGGGATGAAGCCCATCTGCTCCGCGAAATCGAGATAGGAGCGGTTGGCCATCTTGTAATAGCGCTGGTCGTCGGCGAAATCGTGGTGCCAGAAGCCGCCATTGTCGATGTAGCGCTGCATCTGGTCCGGGTTGGCCTCGCCCCTGCCAGTCGACGTCCCGTCCTTGCCGCGCCAGCCGGCGAGCGGGCCGATGCCTGATGTGCGCTCATGGTTGACGATGTAGTCGGCGTAGTCGGCATATCTGGCCGAGCCATCGTCGTTGACGAAACCGGGCAGGCCGAGCCGCGCGCCGAGTTCGATCAGCACCGATTGGAACGGCCGGACGTCGCGGTCAGGTTCGACGACGGGATGGCGGATGGCGTCGCCCGGTCCGTCGGCATGGCTGATCGGCCGGTCGAGCAGGCTGATGCAGTCATGCCGCTCAAGATAGGTGGTGTCGGGCAGCACGAGGTCGGCGAACGGCACGGTCTCGGAATAATAGGCATCGGAATAGATGATGAAGGGGATCTTGTAGTTGCCCGCTTCGTCGCTGTCGGTCAGCATGGCGATGGTCTCGACGGTGTTCATCGAGGAATTCCACGCCATGTTCGACATGTACATCATCAGTGTATCGATCGGGTACGGGTCGCCGTCCCAGGCATTGCGGATGACGGTGTGCATCAGGCCGTGTGCCGCCAGCGGTGCGTCCCAGGAATAGGCCTTGTCGAGGCGAAGCGGCGTGCCGGCCTCATCGACCAGCAAATCGTCCGGCCCACAGACGAAACCGAGTGGCATGCCGTCAAGCGGCGTCATCGGCTTGACGGTCTTGCCGGCCGGCTTCGGTCCTGGCGGCGCGGAGCGGGGGTAGGGCGGCTTGAAACGGAAGCCGCCAGGGACATCCACAGTGCCCAGCAACACCTGGAGGAGATGGATGGCGCGGCAGGTGTGGAAGCCGTTCGAATGGGCCGAGATGCCGCGCATGGCGTGCATCGAGACAGGCCGCCCCTTGATCGTCTCGTGCCGGCGCCCGGCCCAATCGGTCCACGCGATCGGCAACTCGATCGTCTGTTCGAAGGCGACATGCGCAAGTTCGGCGGCGATCCTGCGGATCGTATCGGCGGCAATGCCGCAGCGCTCGGCGACCGCGTCCGGCGCATAGCTTGCATCGAGGTAGCGGTCGGCGATGAGCTGGAACACCGGGACGCAGCGGCGCCCGCCGATCGTGAAGCTGCCCGTCAGTGCCGGCTTCGCACTGGCATCGGTGGCGCCGACAGGCGTCTTCGCAACCCTGTCCCACGCCAGCGGATTTCCGTCGGCGTCGCGCACGAACAGCCCGTCATCGGCGGCACCCGGCTCCTGCACGACGAGAACATGGGCATTGGTGTAGCGCAGCAGATAATCGAGATCGACGCGGCCCGCCTTGAGCAATTCGTGGATGAGCGCGAACACGAACAGCCCATCGGTGCCGGGCCGAATGCCGATCCAGTCGTCTGCAATGGCATTGTAGCCGGTGCGGCACGGGTTGATCGAGACGACCTTGGCGCCGCGCGCCTTGAGTTTGCCGAGGCCGATCTTGATCGGGTTGGAATCGTGATCCTCGGCGACCCCGAACAGCATGAAATACCGGGTGTTGTCCCAGTCGGGCTCACCGAACTCCCAGAACGAACCGCCGATCGTATAGAGACCACCGGCCGCCATGTTGACCGAACAGAAGCCGCCATGGGCGGCAAAGTTCGGCGTGCCGAACTGGCTCGCCCACCAGCCGGTCAAGGATTGGGATTGATCGCGGCCGGTGAAGAAGGCCAGCTTCCTGGGGTCGGTCCGGCGGATGGCCGAGAGCCGTTCCGTCGCGATCGAAAACGCCTCTTCCCACTCGATCTCGCGGAACTCGCCGGAGCCGCGCGGCCCGCTGCGCAGCAAGGGCTTCTTCAGCCTTGCCGGACCGTAGTGCTGCATGATGCCGGAGCTGCCCTTGCCGCAGATCACGCCGCGATTGACCGGATGGTCCTTGTTGCCGTTGATGTAGCGGACCTTGCCATCCTTGATGTGCACGTCGATGCCGCAGCGGCAGGCGCACATGTAGCAGGTCGTCTTGGCGATGCTGTCGGAAACATCAGGCGAGGTGTCGACGCCGTCGCCTTCGTCAGGCGCCCGCGTGTCGGCAAGCGGGCGTTGCGATGGTGCCGAATTCGCGCCGCGCGGCGGTCCCTGCATCATGATCCGGTGGCGCCTGTACGGCCCATGGATTTGGCCCGCGTCTTCGGTCCGGGGCCGCGCATGTAATGCTCTTCCGGGTGGTAGCGATCGCCGGCCAGCCGCCGTCTTATGCCGCGGGTCCAATGCGCAAGCAGGGATCTGAACCGCCCGATCATTCTGCTCTCTGCGATCTCTCGGCGAATTTTTTCTAACTTCACGAGGAAACTTAGAATAAAGCTACCGATCCGTCTAATCAGTTGTTCTTGTAAATTCGATCGATATTGGTTCTTAATACAGGCATGACCCTGGACCAGTTGCGCATTTTCGTCGCCGTCGCCGAGCGCGGCCATATGACCAAGGCGGCGGAATTGCTGGGCATTTCGCAGTCGGCCGCATCGGCCGCCATCCGGGCGCTTGAAGAACAGCACGGCGTCCATCTGTTCAACCGCGTCGGCCGCAACATCGAGCTTGCCCAGACCGGCCACCGGTTCCTGCCCGAGGCCAAGGCCGTGCTCGAGCGGGCCGCCGCCGCGCGCAATGTGCTGGAGCATGTCTCGCAGACCGTCACCGGCAGCCTCTCGATCGCCGCCAGCCAGACTATCGCCAGCTACTGGCTGCCGCGCCGGCTGGCTTCCTTCCACGAAGCCTATCCGGCCGTCAGGCTGAGCGTCTCCATCGGCAACACCAGGCAGGTCGAGGCCAATGTCCTCGATGGCGCGGCGGATCTCGGCCTGGTGGAGGGGCGCACCGAGTCCGACATATTGCGCCGCACCAAGGTCGACGTCGACAGGCTGATCCTGGTGGTTGCCAGCGCGCATCCGGAGATCCCCGAAGTCGCGCCCGGCCGCCCTGACATCAAGGGCCTGCGCTGGATCATCCGTGAGGGCGGTTCCGGCACGCGCGAGGTGCTGGAGGATCTGGCGCGCCACGAAGGGATTTCGCTCGCCGACCTCCAGATATTCCTGGTGCTGCCGAGCAATGAAGCTATTCGCCAGGCCGTCGAGGCGGGGGCCGGCGCCACCATCATTTCCGAACTTGTCGTGGCACGCGCCGTGGCCGAAGGCAGTCTGAGGTCGGTGCCGCTCCAACTGCCGAAACGCGACTTCGCCATGATCACCCATCGCGATCGCCAGGCAAGCCTGGCCCAGATTGCGCTCAAGGCGCATCTGGGTACGTCGGATCAACGGCGAGGGTTCGCTGAGATTCAGGTCAGGCCGAGTCGAAAATGGCTGATGCCGAGAACCGGAGCGGAGCGTACTTAAAGTACGTGAGCACCGGAAGCGCAGGTATCAGCCATTTGCAGGCCGGCATCACCTGAATATCAATGGACCCGGTCAACCGAACTTTCGCTGCGCATCCAGCGCCAGGCCAAGTCCGACCGAGCCGAACATGTCGCCTTCGATGACGGATGCCTGCGGCACCAGCGACAGGATTTCTCGCCTTGCCAGCGGGATCGCGGTCGATCCGCCGGTCAGGAACACCGCGGTGATGTCGGATGGCTTCACCTCAGCGTCCCGGATGGTCTGCGCTACCGTCGCCGTGACCCGCTCGATGTCCCTGGCGATCGTGGCATCCAGCCCGTTGCGCGTGATTTCGGCCGCGAACTCCGCACCCGGCAGCTTCACCACGACCTCCGCGGATGACCTGTCGGTCAGCTCTATCTTGGCTTTTTCGACAAGTGCGGCCAGCGCGTGTCCATAGCGGTGTTCGACGATGTGGATGAAACGGTCGACCAGGTCGGCGCGCTCGGCCTCGTAGCGGATCTGGCGCAGATGCGTCATCGCCTTGGCGGTGTAGACCAGGTTGATGCGCTGCCATGTCGCGAGGTCGATGAAGTAGCTTGCCGGCAGATTGCGCTTGCCGTCCTTGGTCGGCGTCAAATAGCCGAGTTGCGGCATGACATGGGCGATGCTCAGCAGCCGGTCGAAATCCGTACCGCCGATATGGACGCCCCGGCTGGCCAGGATGTCGTCCTTGCGGTCGAGCGACCGGGAGCGCTGCGGCGAGACGCGCACGATCGAGAAGTCCGACGTGCCGCCGCCCATATCGATGATCAGCGCCAGTTCCTCGCATGTCACCTTTTGTTCGTAGTCGAGCGCCGCCGCGATCGGCTCGAACTGGAAAGCGATGTGCTTGAAGCCCTGGCCACGGGCGGCGTTCTCGAGTTCGCTTTGCGCCTTCGCGTCGGCCTCGGCATCGTCGTCGACGAATTGCACCGGCCGGCCAAGAACGACGGTCTCGACCGTATCGCCGGCATCTGCTTCCAGCCTCATCTTGAGATGTCCGAGGAACATGCCGACGATGTCCATGAAGCCGATCGACCGCGATTTGATGCGGGTCTTTTCATGGGCCAGCGAACTGCCGAGCACGCTCTTCAGCGAACGCATCAGCCGGCCTTCGATGCTGTCGGTGTAGTTGGCGATGGCGTGACGGCCAAAGCAGGTGCGGTTGTCCTCGAAGTTGAAGAACACGGCACTGGGCAGTGTCACCTGGCCGTCCTCCAGGGCGACGAGGCGCGGCTGCCCGTTGCGGACCACGCCAACGGTGGAGTTCGAAGTGCCGAAGTCGATGCCGCCGAAGGCTGGTCGCATGACAAGTTCCTGTATTTGTCGTCGGCGAGCCGACAGGCGCCGAGAAATCGCGCGCTGCCCGGGGACGGGCTGCGCTGCCGAACCGAATTGTTTGTGTCTGCCATTTGGCTGGGGAGCGCGGTCTACCGCATGCCCCGGTAAAGGGAAACCACTTTTCGGGAAAAGTTCTGAAGTGCGTCGCGTTTGAGTGGATTCACGCGACGCACTTCAGGTCTTGATTCGATGCATGTCGCTCGCCCAAAAGCGGGGCCACCTTTGGGCGACATGCATTAATCCCGCCGGAAGATCAGCCTTCCAAGCCAGCCGGTCAGCATGGCCAGCGATATCGCGAAGACGCCATAGAGGAACGAATAATTGTGGGCGATACGGAAGATCGACTGTTCAAAACCGGATTTGCGGATTTCGAGCTGGGCCGAGCTTTCCTTGATGAACAGGCCGCTCTTGAACAGGAACGCGCGGGCTTTATGGGTTCCAACTGGCACATTTGGCGCCAGCCTCACTGTGGCGCGGAACAGGTTCTGCGACAGGAATTGCACGCCGCCGACATTCTCGCTGTAGAGGCCGGTCGCCGACTTGCGCTCCCGCAGTGCGGCCGTGAATTCCTCGATCGTCGCCGGGCTGTCGCCGGCATCGGCGGGCTGCATGTAGAGGTTGGAGGCGCCGAGCGACAGCTGCTTGTAGCTGTTGGGTTCGGTGATGTCCTGCAGCGGCCGCGTCGTCGCCACCGAATAGGAGACCGGCACGTTCTCGAAGGTCTCGGAATCCAGATTGACCCAGACGCCTAGCACCCTGTCCTTGCGGCGCACCACCACCGGTTTGGGCGGACCTTCGAGCACGACGATGACGTCGTAGCGGCCTTGGCGCGCGACAAGTGGATCCGGGTTTTCCAGCGAACCGAAAATGGTCAGGTCGGCCCCGGAAAAGCCGGCGGTGATCGAGACATTATCGGTGGAGAGACCGATCTGGATGCCTTCGGTCAGCGGAACCTGTGCCTTCGCCGGCACGGCGGCCGCAAGCAGCGTCAGGAGAATGGCGGTTGCGAATGTGTTGCGAGCCTTCATCAGTTGAGGCCCGCGGCAGACAGCGAATAGAGGTTGGGCGGGGTGACGAAAAGATCGATCGCCAATCGTATCGCCACCGCCAGCACCAGCAGCGCCAGCAAGGCCCTGAGTTGCTCGCCGCGCAGCCGCTGGCCTGCCTTGGCGCCGTACTGCGCACCGGCGACGCCGCCCGCCATCAGCAGGAAGGCCAGCACGACGTCGACCGTCTGGTTGGTGGTGGCGTGGACCAGCGTCGTATAGGCGGAGGTGAAGATGATCTGGAACAGCGAGGTGCCGATGACGACGTTGGTCGGCACTTTCAGCAGATAGATCAGTGCCGGCACCATGATGAAGCCGCCGCCGACGCCCATGATCGACGACAGGAAGCCGATGCCGGCGCCAAGTCCAAGGACGGGGATGACGCTGACGAACAGTTTTGAGGCCCTGAAGCGCATCTTCAGCGGCAAGCGGTGGATCCAGTTGTGCTGACCGGATTTCTTCAGCACCGGCGCCGCACCGCTGCGCGTGGCGCGCAGCGCATTGACGCTTTCGACCAGCATCAGTCCGCCGACGGTGCCGAGCAGCACGACGTAGAGCAGCGAGATGAACAGGTCGAGCTGGCCGAGGCGGCGCAGGAAGGCGAAGACGAAGATGCCGCCGGTGGAACCGACAATGCCGCCGGCCAGCAATACCCCGCCGAGCTTGAAGTCGAGCGTCCCTCGCTTCATGTGCGAAAGGACGCCGGAGACGGAGGAGGCGATGACCTGGTTGGCGCCCGTGGCGACCGCGATCGCCGGGGGGATGTTGTAGAAGATCAGCAGCGGCGTGATGAGGAAGCCGCCGCCGACGCCGAACATGCCCGACAGGAAACCCACCGCCGCGCCCATGGCCAGCAGGACGAAGATATTGACGGAAATTTCCGCGATCGGGAGATAGATGCCCACCCGTCAGTCTCGATCAGTTCTGCCTGTCGGCGAATGCAACCGTTGCGGGCATCTTGACCCGACAAGCCAATTCGTTCTTGCCCCGGAGGTGCTGCGAAGTCAAACCGCGCTACGCCGCCGAAACAAAAAACATCTCAATCAGTTAACAGGCGAATGTGTGGCAAGGGCGTCGTGGAAACGACGCCTCTGCCGTTATTTGCGCGCCAGCAGCGCCTTGACCAGTTTTTCATCGACTTCGCCGGTCGCCGGCATCTTGTTGTCGGTCTGGAAAGCCATGATCGCGGTCTTCGTCTTCTGGCCCATCTTGCCGTCGGCGCCGCCGGCGTCGTAGCCGTTCTTGTTGAGAATGCGCTGGATGTTCTGGACGGCCTTCTTCATGTCGATGCTGGCTGTCGTCTGCGGCGCGCCGTCCTGCCAGGATTCGGGAATGTCGGCCGAATTGGCCGCCGCATCCAGCGGCTTGGCCTTCCACAGTTCGGTCGCGGCGCGGGCGCGTTCGAGCTGCTCTGGCCGCAGCGCATTGGCGATCTCGTCACGCTTGGCAGCGGCATCCTTGTCGCCGGTCTTGGCGACGAGCGCGAACCATTTGTAGGATTCCTCGAGGTTCTGCTTCATGCCGACGCCCTTGGCGGCGAGGATGCCGAGATTGAACTGGCTGTCCTTGACGCCGACGTCGGCGGCCGCCTGGAACCAGTGCGCGGCCGATTCATTGTCGGTCACGCCGTCTGCCGCCATGGCGAACAAGACGGCCAGATTGTGCATGCCGCTGGCGTTGCCCTGTGCTGCGGAAAGCTGGTACCAGGTCTTCGCCTTCTTGATGTCGCGCGCGACGCCGATGCCCTTTTCGTAGAAGTTTCCGATGCGGTATTCGGCCGGCGCGAAGCCGAGTTCCGCCGATTTCTCGTACCATTTGGCCGCTGCCGCCATGTCTTCCTTGACGCCGCGCGACTCGGCATAGCGCGAGCCGATCTCGAACAGCGCCTTGGCGTCGCCGCTGGCGGCGGCATCACGCAAGGCGGCAGGGCCGGCGTCAGCGGGAATGTCGAACTTTGCCGTCGTCGCCGGCGAAGCGTCCGCTGGCGGAACCGCGCCCGTGGTGTCCTTAGCGGCGGTCGGCTCAGTCGCCATAGGCTGCGCGTCGGTGTCGGCGGCTTCCGCGGCGACCGGAACGGTCGAGGCCGGCGCAGCCGAGGCTGTCGTCCCGGACATCGCCGGGTTCGCATCGGCCGATGTAATCGAGGCGACGGGCGCGGGAACCGGCTCTGCGGTCGGCGCGGCATCCATCGGCGGCTCGGCGCCTGGCGGCGTGGCAATCATGCTTTGCGCGGCCATGTCGTCCTTGGTTGCCGGTGCGGACGGCTCGGCCTGCCTGACGGTGTGGTCAGGCGCACTTTCCACTGCCGCGGGCTGCGCGTCCATCTTAGGTTGGCCGGCGGCATCGAGCGAGGCGGTCTGCACCGGCTGCGAGGCGACGATCGGCGCAACATCGTTGCTCGCCACCTGGGCCGGATCGGCGAAGAAGGCCTTGCCCAGTTGCAGGGCGCCCAGTGCCAGCAGGATCGCGGTTGTCCCCATCAGGATCGGTTTGCGCCGTGCCTTGAGCAGGTCGCCGATCCGCAGTGCCTTCACCGGTCCGGTCACCGTCGACTGGCGCTTCAGCGCATCGGCCTCGGCGGCCGCGGCCTGGGCCGCGCGCCGGGCAGCGGCGATGAAATCCGACTTCGCGGCGTCGGTGTCGCTGGGCTTGGCAGGCTGGCCGCGCTCGTCGCGCACGCGCTTCATGATGGCGTTGAGGTCAGGTGCGCCGGAACCGGGCTCCAGCGGCCGGTTGGCCATTTTCGGATCGAGCGGTTCGTCGAGATCGACGCTCGGGATCGGGGCAGTCGGCGCAGAGCCGGCCAGTGGCGGGATGTCCGCCTCCTTCTTGCCCTTAAAGGCGCGGGCCAGTCCGCCGAACATCGACCTACGGCCGCCCGCCTGTTCGTTCTTCTCGACAATTGTGTCGGAGCCGAGAGCAGCCATGGCCGCAGCCGCTGCGGCTTCGGCCGGCGTGCGCGTTCCCATACCCAGGCCGCCCAGATCGCTACGAGCACCCGGCTCGTTGCGCAGGATGGCGGCGGCACGGCCATCGAGATCGGCCAAGTCCCCAGTCAATGGCAGGGGCTGATCGATATCCATCGATGGCGCGTCCACGGCCATCTTGGGTCGCCGCACGCCGCGCCAGTTGCTCGGCTCGACCGGTGCCGCATCCAGCAATTCGCTCATCGCCTCGACCGGCTCGCCGGGTTCGAGCGAACCCAGCCGGTCGACGATCTTGAGCAACGTGTCGTGGATGGCCTCGAACGTTCTCGAATTGCGCTCGTCGGAGCGCCGCGTCAGCGTTTCAAGCGTCTTCAAATCCTGGGCGAGGCCGGAAACAGCGGTCGTATTGGCGCTCGAACCGGCAAGTGATTGCACCGCGTTCTCGGCGGCTTCGCGCGCTGCGCCAAGGATGGAATCGCGGGTTCCTGCGAGCGACTTTTCAATTTCGTTGAGACGCGGGCTGATGTCCTCGAATTCCGGCAGCGGGGTGCTGGGCCTGGAAAGATGGGCGGACAGGCCGGCAACCTGTGCTTCCAGGCTGCGGATCAGCGCCGGATCGATGCCGGCCACCTGCGCGGCCGACGCATCCAGCCGGCTTGAAATGTCTTCGAGCCGGCTCTCCAGGCCGCGGATTGCGGCTTCGCCCGCGGGATCGGGTACACGCGTTTCCATACGCTTGGCGAGCGCCGTAAAGCGGGCATCGATGGCGTCCATGATGCCGGCGCTGTCGATCTGCGGCATGCGCTGGTCCAGCCTGTCGGCAACCTCATCCAGCCTGCGTTCGAGATCGCGGAACAGCATGTTGCCCTGTTCGATGGCGTCACCCTGGCGGCGTTCCATCATGCTCGACAGCACGTCGAAGCGCTGCTCCAGCCCATGGAAGATGTAGTCGGCGTCAGGCATGGCTGGTGCCTGGTCGATCTTGTCAGCGATGAGTGCAATCTGCTTGGCCAGGCGCTCCATCGCCTGCTCCGGCAGATTGGCGCGGCCGGCGAGTTCGTCAACCCGGCCCGACAGCGTGCTTAACCGGTCCATGACCGCGTTGCCTGGACGATCCTGCGCCACTTCCTCGATCTGGCTGGCAAGTGAGTCGATCCGCCTCTCGATGCGCTCGAAAGCCTCGTGGTCGAATGAATTGGCTTGCGCGGCGACCGTGGATGCGACGATGGCGCGGGAAATCTCGTCCAGCCGCTCGTCGATCATGCCAAGCGTGTCGCTGCCGCGATTGTCCTGCTGGCTGGCCAAATGGTCGACGGCACCGGCAAGCGTGCGCACCTTCTCCTCCAACGAGCGCAGCGACAACGATTCCGGCAAATTGTTGACGGCATTGCTGATCTGCTCCAGCCGGGCGGTCAGAGCAGACAGGCCCGGGTCGTCCGAGCGCTTGCGCTGGTCGGCGTCGACGCGGTCTTCGAACGCCGTCCACCGGCGATCGAAATCGTCCCAGCGGCGGTCGACCTTCTGCACGCTCTCTTCGCGTGCCAGCGTTTCGAGTGCGGCTTTGACCTGTTCGAGTTCGAGCCGCAGCATGTTGACGCTTCTGTCGTCGCTCTTCTCGGCCAGTGTCTGGATGGCGCCCGAAAGCCGCTCGAACTCAAGGCCGAGTTCAGCACTGCCCTTGGCCGAAGCACCGGGCCTTGCCCCTGACTGGAAAGCCCGCTCGATGTCCTTGCGCAGCGCTTCGAATTCCCGCTGCAGGCCTGCGGTCATCTGGTGGCGCAATTCCTCGCGCATGCCGCGCAATTCGCCGGCGATCTTGCCGACCATGGCAACGCCGTCCTCCTGGCCGCGCACGCGATCAATGTCGCGGGCAATGGCCTGATAGTTCTGCTCGAAAGCGGCGGCTCCCTGAATCGGGCTCTTCGGTCGCGACGCGGGCTGCGGGTCCTCGTACCAGCGCTGCTGGCCAGCGGGCCGGGCCGCGGGATAGCGCGCATCGGCACCATATTGGCGTGGATCGGGTTGGCGGAGTTCGGGACGTGCCACCGGATCCTCGCGCGTCCGCTCCAGCCGCTGCTCCAGTGTCTCCAGCGACTGGTTCAACTGCTCGAGCGTGGTCTGCGGCCTGCGCTGCCTGCCGGCATTGAGTGTGTCGAGATAGGACCGCTTGCTGTTCATCGGTGCGTCCGTCTTTCAGAATGGCTGGCTCGCGGCCAGTTCCCCCAGGTCCCTATCGGAACGAAGGCGACCGGCGGCGATGCCGCGGCGGAAGACGAGCTTCCCGGGCTCTCGCCCGCGCTCCGAAAAACCGTGAAAAATTCGATACAGGATAAACACGGGTAGCCGACGCGCCCACATTTCCCCCAACGTGGTAAACAACGCGTTAACCAAACTTAAGAAATTGAAAGGATGCCGGCTGCCGGCCTGACGGTGCGGCATAAAGGGCGGCGCGCAGAACGCCCTTGCGTCATCATGCGGCAATCGGTATAGAATTGACGTAAACGTAAAAGGCGCATTGAGCGCATGTTTGCGATTTGTTTGTTGAAACCACGACTGGAAGCAGGCCCCCGCTTCCAGTCAGGCGACGCATGGTCCGAGACCGCGACGCCACCAGACGGGGAAAGCCAGTGACCATGAAGCTTATCTCGGCCGGCGAGACCGCGGCCAATACCAATATATCTGCCGAAACCGGCGAGGACCTCGTCCGCATCGGCGAGATGGCGAAAAAATATGGAGTGACGCTGCGCACGCTGCGTTTCTACGAAGACAAAGGCCTGCTCAACCCGCAGCGTGACGGGTCGACCCGTCTCTACACGCGCCGCGACAAGGCCCGCCTCAAGCTGATCCTGCTTGGCCGCAAGGTCGGGTTCTCGCTGCGTGACGTCAAGCAGATGATGGATCTCTACGATCCGACCGGTTCAAACACCAAGCAGCTCAAGCTCGCGCTGGACAAGTCGGAAAAGCAGCTTGCCCGCCTGCAGAAGCAAAGGGCGCTGATCGACGACGCCATCAACGAGCTGAGCGGCTCGATGTCGGCGGTGCGCCAGATGCTGAGCGAGCGTTCGGCGCCGCAGGCGAGCGCCGCCAGCTAAAACAAATCCGTTCGGATTTGCGGCAGACCAAGTCGTCTGCTGATTGTCTGAGTTCTGTCGAGCCGCGTGGCCTGCCACGCGGCTTTTCGTTGTCCTGGCCCACTCTCATGGCCTTTCGGCGCTGGCTTGCGCATCGTCGCGCCGCTACGCTCATTGCTCCAGTGGGCGGGGAATCTTGTCGCATCGAAAAAATTGACGTTTACGCAAACGTCAATTTTTGCTATCCCGCTCCCAATATGGGTCCGCATGCCGCCCCTGGCTTGTCTTCGGGGCATTCGGACCGGGTTTGCAGGGTGGAGAAAAAGCATGCCGACATACAGGGCTCCGGTCCAGGATACGCTGTTCGTGCTCAACGAGGTTCTGGGTTATCAGCGTTATTCGAACCTTCCCGGATTTGCCGACGCCACGCCCGATGTGCTCGAGGCGATCCTGGCCGAAGGCGCCAAGCTCGCCGAAAACGTCATGCATCCGCTGAACCGTGTCGGCGACATGGAAGGCTGTGTGCGTCACGACGATGGCTCGGTGACCACGCCGAAAGGCTTCAAGGAGGCGTTCGACCAGTATCGCGAAGGCGGCTGGATGGGGTTGGCCGCACCAGTCGAGTTCGGCGGCCAGGGCCTGCCCTATGCCGTGCATACCGCCGTCGCCGAATATATGGTCTCGGCCAATATGTCCTTGATGATGTATCCGGGCCTGACGCAAGGCGCGATCGCCGCGATCATCACCCACGGCACCGACGAGCAGAAGTCAACATGGTTGCCGAGGATGATCGAGGGTGCCTGGACCGGCACCATGAACCTGACCGAGCCGCATTGCGGCACGGATCTGGGCCTGTTGCGGACCAAGGCGGTGCCGAACGGCGATGGCACCTATAAAATTTCAGGCCAGAAGATCTTCATCTCGGCCGGCGAACACGACATGTCGGACAACATCGTCCATCTGGTACTGGCCCGCATCGAGGGTGCGCCGGAAGGCGTCAAGGGCATCTCTCTGTTCATCGTGCCGAAGCTCAAGCTCGACGCATCGGGCAATCCGGGCACCAGGAACACCGTCTCCTGCGGCTCGATCGAGGAGAAGATGGGCATCCATGGCAATTCGACCTGCGTCATGAACTATGACGAGGCTGAGGGCACGCTGCTCGGCGAGGCCAATGGCGGCCTGAAGGCGATGTTCACGATGATGAACGAGGCGCGCCTTGGTGTGGGCCTGCAGGGGCTGTCGCTGTCGGAGATCGCCTATCAGAACGCTGTCGGCTACGCCAAGGACCGTTTGCAGGGCCGCTCATTGTCGGGGCCGAAGGCGCCGGACAAGAAGGCCGACCCGATCATCGTCCATCCCGATATCCGCCGCAGCCTGATGACCATGAAGGCCTTCAACGAGGCCGGCCGCGCGCTGGCGCTGTGGACGGCGATCAAGTCCGACATTGCCCACCGCTCCGGCGACGACAAGGACCGCCAGGCCGCCGACGATTACACCGGCCTGATGACACCGGTGGTCAAGGGCGTGCTCACGGACAAGGGCTTCGACCACGCCGTCATGGCGCAGCAGGTGTTCGGCGGTCACGGTTATATCGAAGAGCACGGCATGAGCCAGTTCGTGCGCGATGCCCGCATCGCCATGATCTATGAAGGCGCCAACGGCATCCAGGCGCTCGACCTCGTCGGCCGTAAACTCGGCCTGAATGGCGGCCGCGCCGTGCAGGCCTTCTTCAAGGAGGTCGGTGAGTTCTGCGAGGAGAACCGCTCCGACGAGAAGATGGCGCCATTCACCAAGGCGCTGAAGAAAGGTCTCAACGATTTGCAGGCCGCCACCATGTGGCTGGTGCAGAACGGCATGGCCAAGCCCGACAATGCCGGTGCCGCCTCGACCGACTACATGCATCTCTTCGGCTTGGTCGCTCTGGGCTATATGTGGGCGCAGATGGCCAAGGTGGCACTTGGCAAGACGGACGCCAATGGCGCGCAATCTTTTTACGACAACAAGGTCGTGACGGGGCGCTTCTTCATGGAGCGGATCATGCCGGAGACGTCGGCGCATCTCGCCCGCATTTCGAGCGGCGCCGACACATTGATGGCACTGCCGGCGGAAGCGTTCTAAAGATGATCGGCGTCCTCCTCCCCCTTGAGGGGAGGGTGGCCCGAAGGGTCGGGAGGGGTCGCTGCGGCAGTGCGCCGGCCTCAGTTTCGATGATGCATGTCGGGAGGAGTATCATACCAGCATGACCAACCCAGCTGAAATCCTTGGCCTTCCGAAGCCCGCTTGGGCGGCGGACGAGGTCGGCATGCTCTACGACATGGCGCATCGCTTCATGTCGGAGGAGATCGCGCCGCGCTACGACGAGTTCGAGAAGAACGAGATGGTCGATCGTGAGAGCTGGCTGAAGGCAGGTTCCGCCGGCCTGCTCTGCGCCTCTATGCCGGAGGAATATGGCGGCTCCGGCGGCACCTTCGCGCATGAGAGCGCCATCATCGAGGCCATCGGCCATGTCGGCGTCGACGGTTTCGGCATCGGCCTGCACAATTCGATCGTCGCCCCTTACATCCTCCACTATGGCTCCGAGGAGCAGAAGAAGAAATGGCTGCCGAAACTGGCGACCGGCGAGCTGATCGGCGCCATCGCCATGACCGAGCCGGGCGCCGGCTCCGACCTGCAGGGCGTCAAGACGCGGGCGCAGAAGGATGGCAATCAGTACAAGATCAACGGCTCCAAGACCTTCATCACCAACGGCCAGCTTGCGAACTTCATCATCGTCGTCACCAAGACCGATCCGGAGAAGGGTGCCAAGGGCACCTCGCTGATCGTCGTCGAGACCGACGAGGTCGAAGGTTTTCAGCGCGGCCGTAACCTCGACAAGATCGGGCTCAAGGCCAACGACACGTCGGAGCTGTTCTTCAACGACATGCGCGTGCCGACCTCCAACCTGCTCGGCCATGAGGAAGGGCAGGGCTTCGTCCAGCTGATGCAGCAATTGCCGCAGGAGCGGCTGCAGATCGGCACCGGCGCCATTGCCATGATCGAGCGGGCGCTGGCGCTGACCATTGATTATGTCAAGGAACGCAAGGCGTTCGGCAAGGCGATCATCGATTTCCAGAACACCCAGTTCAAGCTGGCCGAACTCAAGACCGAGGCCACCGTCGGCCGCGTCTTCTACAATGATTGCGTCACCCGCCACATCGCCGGCGGCCTCGATCCTGTGACCGCGTCGATGGCCAAGTACTGGCTCAGCGACCTGCAGGGAAAAGTCGTCGACGAATGCCTTCAACTGCATGGCGGCTATGGCTACATGAATGAATACCCGATCGCCCGCATGTTCCGCGACGCCCGCGTCCAGCGCATCTACGGCGGCACCAACGAGATCATGAAATTGCTGATCGGCCGCTCTCTCTGAGAGCGACATCAGGCAAACCTAAGGAGCAAGCAAATGGCTGAAGCTTATGTCTATGACGCCGTGCGCACACCGCGCGGCAAGGGCAAGAAGGACGGATCGCTGCACGAGGTGCCGGCGGTGCGGCTTGCCGCCAAGACGCTTGAGGCGCTGCGCGATCGCAATGGGCTCGACACCGGCACTGTCGATGACATCATCTTCGGCTGCGTCGATCCGGTCGGCGAAGCCGGTTCGGTCATTCCGCGCGCCGCCGCCTTCGAGGCCGGCTACGACACCAAGGCGCCCGGCATGCAGATCTCACGCTTCTGCGCTTCCGGGCTCGACGCCATCAATTTCGGCGCCGCCAAGATCGCCCAGGGCGCCGATGAGATCGTCATTGCCGGCGGCGTCGAATCGATGTCGCGTGTCGGCATGGGCGCCTCGGGCGGCGCCTGGTTCATGGATCCTTCGGTCGGCCTGCCCGGCTGGTTCGTGCCGCAAGGCATCTCGGCCGACCTGATCGCCACCAAATACGGCTTCAGCAGAGACGACGTCGACGCCTATGCGGTCGAGAGCCAGAAGCGCGCCGCCAAATCCTGGGCCGATGGCCGCTTCAAGAATTCCGTCGTCCCGATCAAGGACCAGAACGGCCTGACCATCCTCGACCATGACGAACATATGCGCCCGTCGACCGACATGCAGTCGCTGGCCTCGCTCAACCCGTCCTTCGTCATGCCAGGCGAAATGGGCGGCTTCGATGCCGTCGCCGTGCAGAAGCATCCCGAGGTGGAAGAGGTCAATCACGTCCATCATGCCGGCAATTCGTCCGGCATCGTCGACGGCGCCGCCGCCGTGCTGCTCGGTTCGAAGAAAGCCGGCAAGGCGATGGGGCTGAAGCCGCGCGCGCGCATTCGTACCTTCGCCAACATCGGCTCCGAGCCGGTGCTGATGCTGACCGGCCCGGTCGACGTCACCGAGAAGCTGTTGAAGCGCGCCAAGATGAAGCTCTCGGACATCGACCTGTTCGAGCTCAACGAAGCCTTCGCTTCGGTGGTGCTGCGCTACATGCAGGCGTTCGACATCGATCACGACAGGATCAACGTCAATGGCGGCGCTATCGCCATGGGTCATCCGCTCGGCGCCACCGGCGCGATGATCTTCGGCACGGTGCTGGACGAACTCGAGCGCCGCGATCTCAACACGGCTCTGGTGACGCTGTGCATCGGCGCCGGCATGGGAACCGCAACCATCATCGAACGCGTCTGACGGGGAGAGAAACGATGAGCTACACCAATTTCACCCTCGACATCGACGCCGACGGCATTGCGCTGGTCACCTGGGACATGCCTGGCCGCTCGATGAACGTTTTCACCGAAGAGGCGATGCGAGAATTGAACGCCATTGTCGACAAGGTGGCTGGTGACGCCGCCATCAAGGGCGCCGTGATCACCTCCGGCAAGGACACCTTCTCCGGCGGTGCCGACATTACCCTGTTGCAGAAGATGCTGACGACCTTCGCCGCGGAAAAGGGCAAGGACGCCGAAAGGGCGACCAAGGCGCTGTTCGACAATGCCGGCATGATGACCGGCCTGTTCCGCAAGCTGGAAACTTGCGGAAAGCCGTGGGTGTCGGCGATCAACGGCACCTGCATGGGCGGCGCCTTCGAATTGTCGCTCGCCTGCCACGGCCGTGTCGCCGCCGATAGCGACAAGGTGAAGATGGCACTTCCCGAGGTGAAGATCGGCATCTTCCCGGGCGCCGGCGGCACCCAGCGCGTGCCGCGGCTGACCGATCAGCAGCAGGCGCTGCAGATGCTGACCTCGGGCCAGACACTGTCGCCGCAGAAGGCCAAGTCTATGGGCCTGATCCATGAGATCGCCGAGCCGGCCAGGCTCGTCGAGACCGCCAAGGCGATGATCAGGAATGGCCTGAAGCCGGTGGCGCCATGGGACGAGAAAGGTTTCAAGCTGCCCGGCGGCCAGATCTATTCGCCCGCCGGCTTCAATCTGTGGCCGCCGGCCATCGCCATCCTGCGTCGTGAGACTTACGGCAACTATCCGGCCGCCGCCGCGATCCTCAAATGCGTCTATGAAGGCCTGCTGGTGCCGTTCGACACCGGTTTGCGCATCGAGCAGCGCTATTTCACCGAGATCATGCAGACGAGGGAGGCGGCGGCGATGATCCGCTCGTTGTTCGTGTCGCTGCAGGAACTGAACAAGGGCGCCCGCCGCCCGGCCGGCGTGCCCGAAACCAAATTCAAGAAGATCGGCATTCTCGGCGCCGGCTTCATGGGCGCGGGCATCGCCTATGTCACCGCCAAGGCCGGCATCCCGGTGGTGCTGCTCGACCGTGATCTGGAGTCGGCTGCCAAGGGCAAGGCGCATTCCGACGGCCTGATCTCGGATCAGGTCAAGAAGGGCCGCGCCAAGCCGGAGGACAAGGACAAACTGCTGTCGCTGATCACGCCGACGGCGGACTATGCCGACCTTGCCGGCTGCGATCTGGTGGTCGAGGCCGTTTTCGAGGATTCGAGCGTGAAGAAGAGCGCCACCGAACAGGCCGAGGCCGTGCTGAAGCCATCGGCGATCTTCGCGTCGAACACCTCCACCATCCCGATCACCGGCCTGGCGAAGAATTCGGCGCGGCCGAAAAACTTTATCGGCATCCATTTCTTCTCGCCGGTCGACAAGATGATGCTGGTCGAGATCATTTTGGGCAAGAAGACCGGAGACAAGGCGCTGGCCACCGCCATCGACTTCGTTCGCGCCATCAAGAAGACGCCGATCGTCGTCAACGACACGCGCGGCTTCTACGTCAATCGCTGCGTGCTGCGCTACATGTCGGAAGCCTACAAGATGCTGATCGAGGGCGTTCCCGCGCCGATGATCGAGAATGCAGCGAAGGCGGCCGGCATGCCGGTCGGCCCCCTGGCGCTGACCGACGAGACGGCCATCGACCTTGCCCAGAAGATCATGAAGCAGACCATCAGGGATCTGGGCGACAAGGCGGTCGATCCCAAGCAGATGGCGCTGATCAACGCCATGGTCGACGATCACGGCCGCTTCGGCCGCAAGAACGGCAAGGGTTTTTACGATTACCCGGCAAAGCCCGCCAAGAAGAAGTTATGGCCGGGCCTTAGGGAGCTCTATCCGCAGCTTGCACCCGAGAAGGTCGATTATGAGGAACTGCAGCAGCGGCTGCTGGTCACCATCGCGCTGGAAGCGGCGCGGGTGATGGAAGAAGGCATCGTCACCGACCCGCGCGAGGCCGATGTCGGCTCGATCCTCGCTTTCGGCTTCGCGCCCTACACCGGCGGTGCGCTGTCCTACATCGACGGCATCGGCGCCAAGGCGTTCGTGAAGATCGCCAAGAACCTGCAGAAGAAATACGGCGCCGAGTTCAAGGCACCCAAGCTGCTGCTCGACATGGCCGAGAAAGGCGAGACCTTCTACCAGCGCTTCGATCCCTATGCGAAAGGCGACGTGAAGCAGGCAGCCTGACGCATGGGCAAAATCAAGCGTCTTGCAGCGACCTTTGCGCGTCCAAGAGGACATGGGGCGCTGTAATGTATGTCTGGGCGCGCATGGTGCGCATGATGGCCACGGCACGCAGCCGTGGCCCCTATGTGATGGGCGGCGAAGGCCGGCTGGCTTTCCGCTGCCTGCCGACCGACATCGATTTCAACATCCATCTCAACAATGCGCGCTACATGATGCTGGCCGATCTCGGCCGCATCGACCTGTTTGTTCGTGCAGGCCTCATCACGCTGGCAAGGAAGAATGGCTGGGCGCCGATGATGGGCGGACTGCAAGCGGTCTATGCACGCGAGATCAGGCTGTGGCGCCGCTTCGAAGTGGTGTCCTCGATCGAGACCTGGGAAGGCACCCAGGTTGTAGGCAAGCACCGCTTCGTCCTCGACAATGGCGAGACGGCCGCGTTGATCCTGACGACAGCCGGCGTCTACGATCGCAAGGCTCGCAACTTTCTTGAGATTGGCGAGGTCGTTGCGGCACTTGGTCGTGCCGTGAACCCGCGGCCACCGACGCAAACGGAGCGGATTTTCATGACATCGCACCAGGGTCTGCGCAGCTTGGCCAAGGGTGTCGGTCGATCCCGGTAGTCGGACTTTCCGCGATCGACGGAAACGTTTGCAACCACTCACGACCGGTGGACAAAACGACATTCCAAGACTAGAAGGGAAAGGTATTTTTTCCTGCACCGAAGGAGAGCGAGCATGCTCTCGCACGACCGAGTCTGGGCTGCCATCGATGCTCTTGCCAAGCGTTATTCGCTTTCGGCCTCGGGTTTGGCCAAGCGTGCGGGGCTCGATTCCACTGCCTTCAACAAGTCGAAGCGTTTGTCGTCGGATGGCCGACCACGCTGGCCCTCGACCGAATCGCTGGCCAAGATCATCGAGGCGACGGGCGCCTCACTCGACGAATTCACCGGTCTGATCGAAGGCCGGCCTGGGATCAGCAATGGTGCTTCGACCAGCCATGCCGCTTCGGTCGCCCGCAGAAGCTCCGTGCCGTTGCTCGGCTTTGCCCAAGCCGGCGCCGGCGGCTTCTTCGACGATGCCGGCTTTCCAGTCGGGCAGGGTTGGGATCTGATCGAACTGCCGGCGCAATCGACCGAGAGCTCCTACGCGCTGCAGGTGCAAGGCGATTCCATGCTGCCGCTCTACCGCAATGGCGACGTCCTCATCGTCGAACCGGGCGCCGTCACCCGCAAGGGCGATCGCGTCGTCGTCAAGACCACATCAGGCGAGGTGATGGCCAAGGTGCTCGAGCGCCAGACCGTCAAGTCGATTGCGCTGGTCTCGCTCAATCCCGATCATCCCGACCGCGATATTCCCATGCGCGATGTCGAATGGGTGGCGCGGATTGTCTGGGCTAGCCAGTAGGTCAAGCTGGTGCGGCTCCTTCGTCATGCCCTGGCGGTTCTGATGGTCCCGGTGATGGCGGCCATGGTCGTCGCCGGCGGTCGCACGTTGAAAGGGAGTGAAAGCGTCATCACGGTGGACCAGCTTGATCCGGGCGCCGATACGATGGCGCAGCAGGCTGCCGGGACGGTGCCGCAGGAGCCGGCCACATCGGCCATAGCAGCCCCGCAGCCGCCAAAGCCGGCGCTGCATTCGAGGGCGATCGATCCCCAAATTGTCGCGCCACCGGAACTGCCCGCCGAGGGGCTTGAACGGGTCGAGCCGCGCGAGCCGTTGAGCAAACTCGCGCTGGCTGTGCCGCCCAAGCCGAAAATGCCCGACGATTGGAACGGCACCAAGCTGTTCCAGCCGGTTGCGCCGGCCGCCGGCCTGATCGAGGCGAAGGGTTACTCGGTCGCGGTTTCCGGCATCGATATCGTCAGGCAGGATGAGACCTGCAGCGAGGACGGCAAGCCCTGGCCGTGCGGTGTCCGGGCGCGGACGGCGTTCCGCGCCTTCCTGCGCGGCCGCGCGGTGGTCTGCACGGTGCCGCCGCAGGGCGGCCGCGACCTGATCGCCGCCGAATGCCGGATCGGCAATCAGGATATCGGCCAATGGCTGGTCGACAACGGCTGGGCGCGCGCCGCCAAGGGCGGACCCTATGTCGAAGCCGGCGACAAGGCGCGCACGGCGAAGAAGGGCATTTTCGGATCGGCGCCCGATCTGTCCGGCATGCCGGCGATGCCGGCCGCGCCACGCCCGGCCCCTCAGGCGCCGGGTTCGATCCTGGAAGAGGTCGACGGCGTGCTCAAGCCAGCTGACCAGCCAGCGCCCGCTCAATGAGCGCACGTGTCTCGGCCACGCCGTAGAGCGCTGCGAACGAGCCGAAGCGCGGGCCGCGCTCCTGGCCGATCAGCACCTGATAGATCATCTGGAAGAAGGCGCCCGATACGCCGGGGCCGCCTTCCGGGCTCTGCTTGGAATGATCCTGGTAGCGCTCGATCCTGCGCGCGACGTTGAGCGAGGCGTTCTGGATCGCTTCGCCATTGGCGTCCGCCGGCAGCGCCCCAAGCGCTTCGTCGAGGGCTGCCAGCGCCTCGCGCTCGACCTCGTCGGCGGGCCGGAAGGTTTTCGTCGGCTTCACGAAATCGTCGAAATAGCGGATCGCATGGCCGACCAGCCGGTCGAGCTCGGGATGCGTCGTTGGCGTCACGCCTTGCGTATGACGTGAAATGAACCCCCACAGCACATCCTTGTTCTGCGCGTTGGAGGCGCTGACCAGATTGAGCAGCAGCGAGAACGGCACCGGCATGTCGATCGCGGGCGGGTTGCCATCATGCATATGCCAGACCGGATTGCCCAGCCGTTCCTTCCAGTCCTGCCGGGGATAAGCGGCAAGGAACGTATAGTATTCGTCCACGGCCCGCGGGATGACGTCGAAATACAGCTTCTTGGCCTGCCGCGGCCGCTGGTACATGTAGAGCCCGAGGCTTTCGGTCGGCGCATAGGTCAGCCAATCGTCGATGGTCAGCCCGTTGCCCTTCGACTTCGAGATCTTCTGGCCGTTCTCGTCGAGGAACAGTTCGTAGACGAAATGCTCCGGCGCCCGTCCGCCCAGAATGTTGCAGATACGGTCATAGACCACCGCATTGGTCTGGTGGTCCTTGCCGAACATTTCGAAATCGACGCCAAGCGCTGCCCAGCGCATGCCGAAATCCGGCTTCCACTGCAGCTTCACGCGGCCGCCGGTGATCGAAAGCGTGGTCTCGGTGCCCTCGTCGTCGAAGGTGATGGTGCCGGCCTCGGCGTCGACATGCTTCATCGGCACGTAAAGCACCCGGCCGCTCTTCGGCGAGATCGGCAGGAACGGGCTGTAGGTCGCCTGCCGCTCGGGTCCGAGCGTCGGCAGCATCACCGCCATGATCTGCTCATAGCGTTCGGCGGCGCGCTTGAGCATCGCATCGAAACGGCCGGACTTGTAGTATTGCGTCGCGCTGGCGAACTCGTAGTCGAAGCCGAACGTGTCGAGGAAGCGGCAAAGCATCGCGTTGTTGTGGTCGGCGAAGCTCGCATAGTCGCCGCCGAAGGGGTTGGGGACCGACGACAGCGGCTTGTGCAGATGAGGCTCGAGTGCGGCGCGGTCCGGCACGCTGTCGGGTATCTTGCGCATGCCGTCCATATCGTCGGAAAAGCACAGCAGCTTGGTCGCGACCTTATCCTGCGTCAGGACGCGGAAAGCATGGCGCACCATCGACGTCCGCGCCACTTCGCCGAACGTGCCGATATGCGGCAGGCCGGACGGCCCGTAGCCGGTCTCGAACAGGATTGTTTGCGGGAAGTCGGCGCCTTTGTAGCGCTCGATGATCTTTTTGGCCTCTTCGAAGGGCCACGCCTTGCTTTCGGTCGCGGCCGCCAACAGTTCGGGGTTGAGATCGATGATGTTTGATCCCGCCATGTCACAGTTTCCAAATCATTTGCCGGCCCGAAGGCGGGCCGCGGCAAGGTTTTCAACCGGTCTCTAGGCGTGCAGCGCCGGAGCGTCAACGCGTGCGGCGCTTTTTCCTTGCGGTGCAGAACGGGCGTTCCTAACTTCGAGGCCCGGTTCAAGGAGAAAAAATTGCCGACACCTCATGAAGCCCTGATCTATCTGATGGTCATCACCTCGGCCTCGGACCGCGACATGACCGATGTCGAACTGGCGCGGATCGGCGAGGTCGTCCGCTCCTGGCCGGTGTTCGAGGACTTCAACCGCGACAGGCTGGTCGGCGTTGCCCAGGACTGCCAGAAGCGCCTGCACGAAAAGGACGGGCTGGAGGGTGTGCTGGCTGAAGTCGCCGAGGTCTTGCCTGAGCGGCTGCGCGACACCGCCTATGCCGCCGCCTTCGAGGTTGCCGCCGTCGACCTCGAAATGCGCATGGAAGAGGTGCGGGTGCTGCAGCTGATCCGGCGTCAGCTCGATCTCGACACGCTGACGGTTGCTGCCATCGGCCGCGCGGCCAAGGCGCGGCTGCGCACGCTGACCTGAGTTCTTGGCCGGGCGCTGTTGAGGTTCAGGTCAGGCCGGCAAAGCCGACCGGAACCGGATCAGAAAAAGCTGACCGGGAAATAGCGCAGATAAAATTCGGCGAACGTGCCTTTCATCGAAATCTCCTGCAGCGCGTAATCGATCGCGGCGGCCAGCGCCGGATTGTCCGCTTTGGTGGCAATGGCCATGCCCGAGCCCAGATATTCAGGCGCCAGATAGGGCCCGCCGGCAAAGCGGCAGCAGCCCGCCGCGTCCGAGCCGCCCAGCCAGAAGGCCAGGCGCATGCCGTCGCCGAAGGCGGCGTCGACCTTGCCGGCCTTGAGATCGGCATAGAGGTCCTCCGGCCTGTCGAAAGGGACGACCTGAACCGTGTTGAAATAGTCGCGCAGCATGCGTTCATGCGCCGAGCCTGATATTACGCCGACACGCTTGCCGTGCAATTTGTCAAAGATGGGCTCGGTCAGCGCCTTGCCTTTCGGCATGATGAAGCGCGCTGGAAACTGCAGATAGGAGCGTGAGAAGGCGTAGGTCGCGCGCGATTCCGGTGTTGCGGCGATGCCGGCGATGATCGCCTCGCCTTCGCCTTTCCGCAGTGCGCCTTCCAGCTCGGCCCAGGGCAGGGCCTGGATCTGGCATTTTTCGACAATGCCAAGCTCGGCGCAGATGGCGCGTGCCAGATCGATATGGAAGCCGGACAGCTTTCCCGCGCCGTCAAGGAAGTTGAAGGGCGGGAAGTCCGTGGTGGTCAGGAACCTCAGCCGGGGCAGCGTCGAAAGGTCTGGCTTGGGCAGCCGCTCCTTGGCATCCCACAGCACCGGAACCTGAGGCGCCGCGGCGCGCGCGCCGTCGGCGAACGACAGCAAGCCGATCAGCATCGCAAGGGCGAAGGACCTCCACCGGAACGCCAAGATAAAACTCCGCCACAGTCGTGCTCGCACCGGTTTTGGTACGAAAATGGTACAGGCACAATGGTTTTTGATTTCAACCCGCCGATTTCAGGATATGATTTAGCCGGTTTGCAAATCAGCTTCGGCCGCCTCGGTGAGGGAAGCCACAAAATAAGTATGCGATTTGCAATCCGTGGTCGGTGGCGAAGTGTAAATCAGGCACGCATCATTGGCCGCAATGCACGAGGCAACATGGGGTTGATGTTGCGATGGGTCAGTTCGATCGCACGCTGGAATACATAGACCAACTGCAGCACGCCGCAACGGCGGCGGCGGTCTGTGAAAGGCTGCTGGGCATAACATCGGATTTCGGCCTCACCGCGCTGATGGCGGGAACCGTACCGCAGCCAGGCACGCCGGCCGGCCAGCAAAAGCAGCATGTGCTTCTCTGCGATTGGCCGGGCGAATGGCTGGAGCGCTATGTCGCGCGCAACTATGTCGATCATGACCCGGTCGTCAGCCATATGAAACAGTTGCAGGCGCCCTTCCAGTGGCACGAGGCGTCGCAGGGCATCCGCATAGACAAGAGCAGCGGCGAGGTGATGGGCGATGCCGGCGCCTTCAAACTGCGTGATGGATTGGCCTTTCCGTTGATCACGCTTGACGGCCAGATCGTCATGGTGTCGCTCGGCGGCGAGGCTGTGGAATTGTCCGCCGCCGAATTTGGCCAGGTGTCGCTGGTCTCGACCTATGCGGTTGGCCGCGCCATGCAACTCCACACCATGGCGAGCAACACCATCGATCATATCGTGCTGACGCCGCGCGAGCGCGAATGCCTGCAATGGGCCGCCGTCGGCAAGTCCGAATGGGAGATTTCGCAAATCCTCGGCAT
Organism: Mesorhizobium sp. SEMIA396; assembly: GCF_024518615.1. NCBI lineage: Bacteria > Pseudomonadati > Pseudomonadota > Alphaproteobacteria > Hyphomicrobiales > Phyllobacteriaceae > Mesorhizobium > Mesorhizobium sp. SEMIA396. Next base: position 10,566 of record NZ_JANIFC010000012.1, on the reverse strand, counting down.
TTCCGAACACACGTCGGAGAAACATCTTCTTAACGCCAAAAGCAAACTAGGTGCCGTCAACAGGGTGCAGGCCGTCGCGGAAGCGATACGGCGCGGCTACATTAGTTAGGTCGGCCGTGCCGACCTGGAATTTTTGCCTACGCGATCACGCAATTTTCTCATCAAAGCACGGCCGTATCTTCCTCTGAACGCAGGAGACGGCGGAATGCTTTTTTCCCTTACAACCCAGGAATTGATGGAACGTCCCGACCTTTGGGAGGCCGTCCATCGTTTGCGCTACAAGATATTCGTCGAAGAGATGGGGTGGGATGACCTCAGGCGGCCCGACGGGCTCGAACTCGACCAGTTCGATCACGACGAGGCGGTCCATCAGATCGTCATCAGAGGCGGTGAAGTGGCGGGTTATCAGAGGATGTTGCCGACGACGCGCCCACATCTGCTGACCGAGGTCTTGACCGATCTTTCCGAAGGAACGCCGCCATCGGGTCCAAACATCTGGGAATTGACCCGCTACGCGGTGGCTCCCGGTTTTCGTGACGGCCGTCGCGGCGTTTCGACCGTCGGCACCGAACTGATTGCCGGTTTCGTCGAGTGGGGGCTGAAGCGCGGCGTCGACAAGGTGATCATCGAGTTCGAGCCGATGTGGGTGCTGCGCGCCTTGCAGCTGCATTTCCTGGCGACCCCGCTGGGCTATCAGCGCACCTATGGCAACCAGCAGGTCGTCGCCACCTTGCTGACCTTCAACGAACACACACTCGATGTGGTGCGGTCGCGCCGCAATCATTTTGCTCCCGTGCTGGCCAGGGGATATCCCGACATGCTCGGGCAAAGGCGTGCGTCATGAGATCGGAGACAGCCATGAGCACACACCCGCAACCTGAACTTCGCAACCACACGCTGGTCGTCACCGTGTCGTCGAGTGACGGCCGGCCGGTGCTGGACAGGAGAGCCTATGAAAGCCTGGCAAGGACCTTCCATGAAGCCGCCGACAATGAGGAGGTTCGCGTCGTCGTGCTGCGCGGCCTGGCAGGCTGTTTCTGTCTGGGCGGCGACTTCTCCGAATTCCTCGACGCCACCAAGCACCAGAAACTGATTGCCGCCGTCACCGACCTGTTCCGCACGCTGGCGACGTTTCCCAAGCCCATCCTTGCCTGCGTTGACGGCGATGCCGTCGGTGTCGGCTGCACCATCCTGTTCCATTGCGACATGGTGATCGCGTCCGATGAGAGCACGTTCAGGGTGCCGTTCGTCGATTTCGGCCTGGTGCCGGACGCGGCGACCAGCATCCTGGCGCCGCAGAAGCTCGGCTATGCCGGTGCCTTCCGCTTCTTCTGCCTCGGCGACACGCTTCGCGCCGAGGACGCCAGGGCGCTCGGCCTCGTCGCCGAGATCGTGCCGGGCGGCACCGTCGAGGAAGCGGCGCTCGGCCGGGCGAGACAGCTTGTCAAGAAGCCGGTCGCAGCCCTGCTGCAGACGCGCGGCCTGCTGAAAGGGAACACCGAGGCCCTCTGCGACCGCATCGATCAGGAGATTTCGCTTTTCCAGCAGGCGCTGCAGGACGACACCACGCTGCGGCGATTGCAACGCATCGCCCGGCTCGCGGCCTGAGCGAAAGCCTCAAGGAACGCGCCGCGCGGCCAAGGCCGCGCGGCGCGGAAGCGTCAATCCTGCTTGCCGAGGAATGACGGCCCTTCGCCGATGATCTTCTTGTCTTCCTTGCCGATGATTTCGAGATCGCGCCCCTCATAGGGCAGAGACGACAGGATGCGCCGCATGATCGCCAGCCGCGCGCGCCGCTTGTCATTGGCCCGTACGATGATCCACGGCGCGAATTCCTTGTGGGTGCGCTCGAACATGGTGTCGCGCACCTTGGTGTAGTCGTCCCACTTGGTGATGCCTGCAACGTCGATGGGCGAAAATTTCCAGCTCTTCAGCGGGCTGTAGCGACGGTCATGGAAGCGCTCGAGCTGCGTTTCCCGGCCGATGTTCAGCCAGAATTTGAAGAAGTGGATGCCCTCGTTGGAGATCATCCGCTCGAAATGCGGCGTCTCCTCAAGAAACTGCTCGTGCTGCTGCGGGGTGCAGAAACCCATCACCGGCTCGACACCGGCGCGGTTGTACCAGGAACGGTCGAAGGTGACGAATTCGCCTGAAGTCGGGAAGTGGTCGACATAGCGCTGGTAGTACCATTGCCCAAGCTCGGTCGGGGTCGGCTTGGTCAGCGCCACGTTGCGTGCCGTGCGCGGATTGAGGTACTGGCGCACCACGAAGATCGTGCCGCCCTTGCCTGCAGCATCGCGACCTTCGAACAGCGCCATCACCCGTTTGCCGGTCGACTGCAGCCAGGCCTGCGCCTTGACCAGCTCGATCTGCAGCTTCTCGAGCATCTCGTCATACTCGTCGCTTTTCATCTTCTTGTCGTAGGGATAGCCGCCAGCGGTCAGCTTGTTGTCCTCGACCCAGTCGGGAAGCACGGGATTTTCGATGTCGAACTCCCTCTCCTTGCCGCCGATCCTGATCTTCAGCGGCCCCGCAGTTGGCGCGGCGGGACTTTCTTTGGCTTTTTTCATCGAGACGAACCCTTTCCAGCTTCCGGACTCATGCTATGGGGAGCCACTATAGCGCCGCGCGTCCGTTTGGATGCGCAAAGGACGCTGTAGCACTTTTAATTTGCGCATGATCCTTTCCGAAAATCGATCCCGATTTTCGGGTCATGCGGCAAGCGGTCTAGTGGAAGTTTTCCGCCACCGTGCGACCGGGTGCGAAGACATGGGGGCAGGTCCACGAGCGAATGGCTGACCTGGACACAGAGCAGAGAGGCATGACGCAAACCATGGCCGCACGGCTGTGGAATAGCCGCTGGCTGCTTGCGGCCGGCGTCGTTGCGGTTCTCGCTGTTTATGCCTTGGCCGGGATTTCAGCCTATGTCGTCCCCGCGGCGCTGCTGTTGCTGCTTGCAGCGGCAATACTGCCGACCGCCGGCGCGCGCCAATCCACCGGCAGCGGCGCTGCCATCGAGGCCATCGGCCTGCAGCGGCTCTCGGGTGAATATCTGGCCGCCGCCGTCGCCGATCCGCTGATCATCTTCGACCGGACCGCCACCATCGTCCATGCCAACGCCGCCGCCTTCGCCGCCTTCGGCGGCATCGCGCCAGGCATGTCGCTGTCGTTGAAATTCCGGGCGCCGGAGATGCAAACCCTGCTGGATGGAGTACTATCTGGTGATATCGCCTCCGATGTCGTCGACTACATGGAGAAACTGCCGGTCGAACGGGCCTACCGGGTGAGTGTGTCCTCGGTCGGTCACGCCACCGATCTCTATGTGCTGGTGTTCAAGGACCAGAGCGAAGCACGCCGGATCGACCGCATGCGCGCCGATTTCATTGCCAATGCCAGCCATGAACTGCGCACGCCGCTCGCCTCAATCGCCGGCTTTATCGAAACGCTGCGCGGGCCAGCCCGCAACGACGCGGCGGCGCGCGACCAGTTTCTGCAGATCATGCAGAGCCAGACCGGTCGCATGGCGCGTCTGATCGACGATTTGTTGTCGCTGTCGCGGCTCGAGATGAAACCCTATCTGAAGCCGGGAACCGAGGTGGATCTGCGGCAGACAGTCGACAGCGTTATCGACTCGCTCGGACCGCTGGCCAGCGAAAACGCCGTCGCCATCGAGCGGCACTACGCCGATGGGCCGCTTCATGTGCCTGGCGATCGCGATGAGCTTTTCCAGGTTTTCGAGAACCTCCTGGAAAACGCCTGCAAATACGGGCAGTCGGGTGGGCGGGTGGTTGTATCCATAGCCCATAGCGATGCCGGATCAGAGCCGGGCATCGACGTGACGATCAGGGACTTTGGCCCTGGCATTCCCGAGGAGCACATTCCGCGCATTACCGAGCGCTTCTACCGCGTCGACGTCGAGACCAGCCGGACCCAGAAGGGTACCGGCCTCGGCCTGTCGATCGTCAAGCATATACTGACGCGCCACAACGCCCGGCTTTCGATCAAGTCCGAAGTCGGCAACGGCGCGGCATTCTCGGTTCATTTGCCGACTCACTGATATCGCCCTAATTCAAAGGGACTGTTTCTTTTTTCTGTCATCCGGCTAGCGTATCAGCGGGGATTCGAGGAAACGACTCAAAATCAAAACACCCCGTGGGAAGGCATTTTGCCATGCAGTCCGTGCACATCGTCAGCGCTTATGACGAGGAGTTGAAATATCTGTCGAAGCGCATCGCCGCGATGGGAGGTCATGCCGAGCGCATGGTCGAACAGGCGGTCACCGCTCTCGTCAATGCCGACCCAGGCCTTGCCCAGAAGGTCATCCGCGACGATACCGTACTGGACGAGGGCCAGCGCGAAATCGACGACAAGGCCATCATCATCATTGCCAAGCGTCAGCCGATGGCGGCGGATTTGCGCGAGATCGTCGGGACCATTCGCATCTCCGCCGACCTCGAACGGGTTGGCGATCTCGCCAAGAACGTTGCCAAGCGGGTGGTCGCCGTCACCGACGGACGCCAGCCGACCAGCCTGTTCCGCGGCCTCGAGGCCCTGTCCAACCTGGCGTTGACCCAGCTCAAGGAAGTGCTCGACGTCTACGCGTCTCGCTCGGTGGAGAAAATCGGCTTCGTGCGCGATCGTGACGACCAGATCGACGCCATGTACACATCGCTGTTTCGCGAATTGCTGACCTACATGATGGAAGATCCGCGCAACATCACGCCCTGTACGCATCTGCTGTTTTGCGCCAAGAACATCGAGCGTATCGGTGATCACGCCACCAACATCGCTGAGACCATCTATTACATCGTCACCGGCGATCAGTTGCCGGCTGAGCGGCCCAAGGGTGACAAGACCGACAAAATCAGTCTTTCCGAGACGCAGCCGGTGAAGTGAACGCGCCTCTCGAACCGTCACCCGATTTACGCTAAGCTTTCTGGGCTTTGCCTCTATCCTCGCCCGTGGATTTGCTCCGGGAGGTCGTGATGGAAAATGCTCGGAACCTGACCCCGGCGCCTGGGCCGATATCCGGCATTATCGCTTGCGGCGTCTACACGGCGGGGCGCCGCATCGCCGACATTCCCATCGAGGAAGCCGGCGAATGGGCAAAGAAATCCGGTCATGTCGTCTGGATCGGCCTTTTGGAGCCCGACCGTAACCTGTTGCTGCGCGTCCAGGCGCAGTTTCACCTGCATGAGTTGGCGATCGAGGATGCCGAGCACCCGCACCAGCGGCCGAAGATCGAGCAATATGGCGACGCCTTGTTCATCGTCGCCCGCACGGCGCAGTTGATCGACGGTCGGGTCACTTTCGGCGAGACCCATTTGTTCGTCGGCTCAGGCTACATCGTCAGCGTCAGGCACGGTCCCTCGACGTCCTATGCCGCCGTTCGTCAGCACTGGGAAAGCTGCCCGCACTCGCTGGCCAAGGGTGAGGATTTCGTCCTCTATGCCATTCTCGATTTCATCGTCGACAATTACATGCCGGTGCTCGAGCAGATCGAGGACGAAGTCGAGGCGATCGAGGACAAGGTTCTGCTGAAGCCGATGACCGCTCCCGACATCGAACGGCTCTATATGCTGCGCCGCGATCTCCTGCGCCTGCGCAATGCCGCGCTTCCGCTGGTCGAAGTCTGCCGACGGCTGACCAGCGCCGAGCTGCCGCAGATACATACCGCCATGCACCCGCTGTTCCGCGACGTGACCGACCACATCCGCACCGTCCAGGAGAAGATCGACAGCCTGCGCGAAGTGCTGGCGTTCGCTTTCGAGGCCAGCCTCCTAGTCGGCCAGAGTCAGGAAACGGCGAACACCAAGAAACTCGCCTCATGGGCCGCCATCCTGGCGGTGCCGACGGCGCTCGCAGGCATCTACGGCATGAACTTCGACAGTATGCCGGAACTGAAGATGGAGTACGGCTACCCGGTGGTGCTGACCGCGATCGCGGTGATCTGCACGTTCCTCTACTGGCGGTTCAGGAAGAACGGTTGGCTGTGAAAGAGAGCGAATAGCGAATAGGGAGTAGCGAATAGCGAACACAAAAACGGCTTGCTTCCTGTGACGGAAGGCAAGCCGTTTCTATTCGCTATTCGCTATTCGCTATTCGCTATTCGCTATTCGCTATTCGCTATTCGCTATTCGCTATTCGCTATTCGCTATTCGCTCAGCGACTCCGCCGCCGCTCCGATGCCGGCTGGAACGCCACGCGGGCGTGGTATTTGCAGTAGGGTCCGGTTTCGGCGGCTTCGTTGCCGCAGAAATGGAAGTCCTCTGAAAGCGGGTCACCGTTCGGCCATTTGCAGGTGCGCTCGGTCAGTTCGACCAGCTGCAGATGCCGCGAGATCGGCAGCACGACATTCTCAACCGGACGGATGTAATGGCGTGCCACGGGTTCGGCGTCGAACTGCGTCTGCAAGGCGGTCGCGCCGATCGATGTCGTGACATGGCGTGCCGTGGTTGCAGCGCGTGATACCGATTTCTGGACGGTCGATCCTTGCGCTGCCTTCTTCTGGCGTGCCGGTGTGGCGGTCGAGCGTCCGCGGCCCGACAGTTTCAGCCGATGCACCTTCCCGATGACCGCGTTGCGGCTGACCCCTCCAAGCTGCGCAGCAATCTGGCTTGCGCTCAGACCCTCCGACCACAGTTTTCTCAAGAGTTCTACCCGCTCGTCAGTCCAGTTCATGAGACCGCGCTCCTCTAAGCGTGCGGCAATCGGAATCCTTCTCCCGACCCGGCAACATTTGCCGGGGCAGACACCACATATATCTGGTGATTAGGTCCGCCGCACGAAATCTAGTTATTTCTCGACTACAACTACTCTATGCGCTGACTCGGTGACAAGAGTCCCAAGTGCAACACGAATCGGTTTTTTCGGTTTTCCCCAACTTGCCCGGTCGCTGATGAGCCGGCGTCCCGTCGGGAGGCTTGCCGCGCGCCACTACGCGACGTTTTCGTTGACTTCATGGCCGAAAAACAGGATAAGCCGCACAGGCCGCCGCTTTGGCGGCTTTTTTGATTTTCCGGTACCGGAGACGCATATAATGAGCGGTTCGGCGCTTTACGAGACCTTTGCTCGCGCACCCTTGGCCTTCGACCACGGGGAAGGCACATGGCTGATTACCGACAAGGGCGAGCGATATCTCGACTTTGCCGGCGGCATCGCCGTCAATTCGCTGGGCCACAGTCATCCGCATCTGGTCGCCGCACTCACCGAGCAGGCCGCCAAGCTGTGGCATGTCTCCAACCTATACGAGATCCCCGGGCAGAACCGGCTTGGCGAGCGGCTGGCCGACGCCACCTTCGCCGACAAGGTGTTCTTCACCAATTCCGGCGCCGAGGCGCTGGAATGCGCGATCAAGACGGCGCGCCGCTACCAGTTCGTCAACGGACACCCCGAGCGCTTCCGCGTCATCACCTTCGAAGGCGCCTTCCATGGCCGCACGCTGGCGACCATCGCGGCCGGCGGCCAGTACAAATATCTCGAGGGCTTCGGCCCCAAGGTCGAAGGTTTCGATCAGGTCGGTTTCGACGACATCGACGCCGCCGAAAAGGCGATCACGCCGGAGACGGCCGCCATCCTGATCGAGCCGGTGCAGGGCGAGGGCGGTATCCGCCCGGTGCCGACGCAATCGCTGAAGCGGCTCAGGCAATTGTGCGAACAGCACGGCCTGCTGTTGATCTTCGACGAGGTCCAGTGCGGCATCGGCCGTACCGGCAAGCTGTTCGCGCATGAATGGTCAGGGGTTACGCCAGACATCATGGCGATCGCCAAGGGTATTGGCGGCGGTTTCCCGATGGGCGCCTGCCTCGCCACGGATGAAGCGGCCGTGGGCATGACCGCTGGCGTGCATGGCACCACGTTCGGCGGCAACCCGCTGGCCATGGCGGTCGGCAACGCCGTGCTCGATGTCGTGCTGGAAGACGGCTTCCTCGAAGATGTCCAACGCAAGGCGCTGCTGATGAAGCAGGGGCTGGCGTCGGTCGCCGACGAGTTTCCCGAAATCATCGAGGACATCAGGGGTGCCGGGCTGATGCTCGGCCTCAAATGCGCCATGCCCAACACCAAGGTGAACATGGCCTTGCGCGACCAGAACCTGCTGGCGGTTCCGGCCGGCGACAACGTCATTCGCCTGTTGCCGCCGCTCACCGTCACCGACGCCGAGATCCATGAGGCGCTCAACCGCATCCGCGCCGGCGCCAAGGGCCTGGCGGAGGCGATCGCTTCCGCCGCGGCGAAGTAATCCCGGAACCATTGCTGATGTCAGTTCGCCATTTCACCGATCTTTCCACCGTTTCCGAAGGCGATCTGCGCTTGATGCTGGACGATGCGGTGGTGCGAAAGGCGCGCCTCAAGGCCGGCGAGCGCACCAAACCGCTTGAAGGCAAGGTGCTGGCAATGATCTTCGACAAGCCGTCGACGCGCACGCGCGTCTCCTTCGACGTCGGCATGCGGCAGCTCGGCGGCGAGACCATCATGCTGACCGGCACCGAGATGCAACTCGGCCGCTCCGAGACCATTGCCGACACGGCCAAGGTGCTGTCGCGCTATGTCGATGCGATCATGATCCGCACCACCTCGCATGAGCGCCTGCTGGAATTGACCGAGAACGCCACCGTGCCGGTGATCAACGGATTGACCGACGACACCCATCCCTGCCAGCTGATGGCCGATATCATGACCTTCGAGGAACATCGCGGTCCGGTCGCCGGCAAGACCATCGCCTGGACCGGCGACGGCAACAATGTGCTGCATTCCTTGCTTGAGGCCTCGGCCCGGTTCCGCTTCAACCTCAACGTCGCCGTGCCTGAGGGCAGCGAACCGGCGCAGAAGCATATCGACTGGTCGCGGGCACATGGCGGCAAGCTGCACTTCACCCGCTCGCCCGAGGAAGCCGTCGATCAGGCCGACTGCATCGTCACGGATTGTTGGGTCTCGATGGGTCAGGAGCATCGCGCCCGCGGCCACAACGTGTTCTCGCCCTATCAGGTCAACGCCAAGCTGATGGCCAAGGCCAAGCCGGACGCGCTGTTCATGCATTGCCTGCCGGCGCATCGTGGCGAGGAAGTGACGGACGAGGTCATCGACGGGCCGCATTCGGTGGTCTTCGACGAGGCCGAGAACCGGCTCCATGCCCAGAAGGCCGTGCTTGCCTGGTGTCTCGGCGCTTGAAGTGTCTCGGCGCTTGATCCCCGGGAGCTTGATCTGCGGGGGTGTGATGCCTATTTGCGCCGCATCACGCAAATCAAGCGCGTTTCGACGCATGCGCCCCGGAGGGCGGCATGGCCGCGCCCTGGAGCTTTGTCATGTTGGAAACCTATCAAGTGACTGAACATCACCCCAAACTCGGCGAATTTGGCTATGCCGGCGACGATCATGTCGTGCCGTTCGAGGTCGGCCCGCTCGATGTGCGGGGCCGCACCGTCCAACTCGGGCCGATGCTCGACGCCATCCTCAGCCGCCACGATTATCCCGAGCCGGTCGCCCGCCTGCTGGCGGAGGCCTGTGTGCTGACCGTGCTGCTCGGCACCTCGCTGAAGTTCGAGGGCAAGTTCATCCTGCAGACCCGCACCGACGGGCCTGTCGACATGCTGGTCGCGGATTTTTCCACGCCCTCGGCATTGCGCGCCTATGCGCGTTTTGACGCCGACCGGCTGGAAGCGCTGGTCGCGGCCGGCGAAACCTCGCAGCAGACCCTGCTCGGCAGCGGCGTGCTGGCGCTGACCATCGACCAGGGTGCTCACACGCAGCGCTATCAGGGTATCGTCCAGCTCGACGGCGAGACGCTGGAAGATGCGGCACGCACCTATTTTCGCCAGTCGGAACAGATCCCGACCGATCTCAGGCTGTCGGTGGCCAAGCTTTTGACGCCCGGTCCTGGCGGTGCCCGCGAGCAGTGGCGCGCCGGTGGTATCCTGGCGCAGTTCCTGCCGCAGTCGCCCGAGCGCATGCGCGTGCCGGATCTGCCGGGTGGCGATGGCGATCCGCGCGAGGAGATCCACGACCCGGTCGACAATTCCTGGCAGGAGTTGCTGGCGCTGCTCGGCACGATCGAGCCGACCGAACTGATCGACCCGACAATCGGTGCCGAGCGGCTGCTTTACAGGCTGTTCCACGAGCATGGCGTGCGCGTCTTCGGCGGCGTCCCGGTCGCCGACCAGTGCTCGTGCTCCAAGGACAAGATCCGCGGCATCCTCGAGGGTTTTTCCGCGCAGGAGATCAAGGACAGCACCGAGGATGGTGGCATCCACGTCGCCTGCGAATTCTGCTCGAAGCAATATGACTTCGACCCGGCGGAATTCGCGGCGCAGTAGCAGGGTTTTTCCTTCTCCCCGTTTACGGGGAGAAGGTGCCCGAAGGGCGGATGAGGGGCAGCGCAGACGGCGGCGACTGGCCGCACGTACTCAATCGTACGCCGTTGTGCACGCAATATATCCGAGAGTCCGGCGCCGCCCCTTGTATCTGCACGAGATGATTATGTGCGATGGAAGCGATTGAGCCTCGGGCCGGATGGCCATCCGGCCCGAGGCTTGGCGAAGTCGCCCGCTGCCCCTCCGGCTACAACCGTCA